>NZ_JBHTGZ010000009.1:633973-645632 GCF_042676425.1 Paenibacillus sp. GCM10027629
ACGTGGAGGTTTTCGTCAAGAAAGTACCCAAATGTTTGAGGAGTTGGTGTCACATGGCTACATTGTGGCTTCCATCGACCATCCTTACTCCTCTAGCGGAGTAGTATTTCCTGATGGTCGTTTGATACCCCTCGACTCTCGCCTTCTTCCCGGGCCTCAGAGTGGTATACCAGCTGATCGCAAATTCTTTGACAACATTGTTATACCCTATCTCGCTAAGGACGTTATTTTTTCACTTGATCAACTCACAGCCTTAAACCAATCTGATCCGAGAGGAATCCTGACTGGACGATTGGATCTTAAGCACGTTGGTATGTTTGGACCTTCAATGGGTGGTCTTGTAGGTGCCGAAGCCAGTTACTTAGAACCTCGTTTGAGTGCCTTCATAGCAATGGATGTTCATATGCCTGCCAATGTGGTTCGTTCTGGTTTAAAGCAACCAACCATGTTTATCAGTCGTGAAGCTAAGTGGATGAAGATGGAAGGGTGGTCGAAAGTGGATATAGATAAAACTCAAATAACTATGAGATCGGTTTACAAGAAACTGCCGAAAGACGGTTACTTAGTTTTGATACCTGGCACTTTTCACGTAAACTTTTCCGATGCACCACTTTACTCACCACTGATGTCGTGGGCAGGCCTAACCGGACCAATCGATGGAGATCGGGCAAACAATATCATTAATTCTTACACATTGGCGTTCTTTGATAAGTACCTAAAGGATCTACCATCAAAACTGCTTGATGGACCACCAAAACAATATCCTGAAGTGCACTTTGAAAAACGGTGATCCTAGGTGGCACTAGGAAAATATAAGTCAATTATAATAAAGAATTGGGCAGGATAGTTATAAACATCCTAATAAGATATTGATGTGTGTAACCGTTTAAAGATTGATAGGTGGTTCTGTTTCATAAGTTGGAATAGTATATTTAATTTTAGGTATAACCTCCAATATGATGATTTGGGGTGATGACGAATGAATGCTGGTCTAGTTATGGCTGCATGTGTTTTAATTGGTGGTGCGATTGGATATTTTACTGGAAATTATGAAGTGTGGGGGGGACTCGGAGTCGCAGTAGGGTTATTAGGAATGGCTTACATTCAGATGAAGAAGAGATCGATGAAAAAAAATGACTCAATGTGATATCTCAACAACAAGTCCCTAAAAAGAAAGCGTAAAATATCCCTAACTACCTTCATTTAGACTCAGCACACACACATTACTTAATCCTTTCAGATTGAACTAACGAGACACGATAGTTGAATTGCATTAGGGGCTGCCGCATGGCAGCCTTTTTCTCACTAACGCTGCAAGTTAGCGTGGAGTATAATACTTTTAAGACATAACCATTGTATACCAGGCAGATTGATGATACACTATCCGAAATTCCAATATATTCCTGTTAAAGACACTGATGAGAGAGAGTAGTTGGACATTATCTTTTACAGAGAGCCCCTGTATGCTGAAAGGGGGTAAAGATGAGCCCAATGAAGATGGTCTCTGAGCTGCACTTTGAAACCGCTTTGGGAGTAGGATGTGACGGGCGCACCCGTTATAGTGCTAGGGTATATTCAATTATTTAAATTGTCGTACCTGAAAAAAGATCGATGCGTAAGCATTGGTGAACTTGGGTGGTAACACGGAGTCTAACTCTCGTCCCTTTATGGGGGACGGGAGTTTTTTATTCTCAATTTAATAAGGGAGGTTAGTGAAATGGAACGAAAAAACACCTTTAATGAAATCGCGAAAGAGTACGAAAAGTACAGACCACCATATCCTGAGCAACTTTTCAGAGATATTTTAGATTACACAGAATTAAAATCGAATGATGAAATACTTGAAATTGGCTGTGGTACTGGTCAAGCAACGAGAGGATTCGTGAATTTTGGATATTCCAATATAACTGCAATTGAGTTAGGCGAAAATTTGGCGGAACTTACTCGAGAGAAATTTAAGGATAGACCAAGCGTCAGAATTATTAATTCTCAGTTTGAGACTTGGAACCATGAAAGTGCAAAATATAATCTGGCGATTTCAGGTACAGCGTTTCATTTCATTCAGCCGCAAGAACTCGGATACAGAAAAGTCTTCGATTTGCTTGAGAACCAAGGATCAGTCGCATTTTTTTGGACTGTCCATGTACCATCATACAATGAGCCTTATAACGAGATTCGCGAACTTTATAGAAAGTATGCTCCCCAACTCGATGATTCTCAAAACCCTTCTTTGGAACAGATTATTGAGGACAGGTCAAAATTGACTTTAAAGGACGGATTGTTTACGGACCTCGAAGTTAAACACTATACTTGGGATCACCTCTTTACAGCCAGTGAGTATATTTCCTTGTTAAATACGAATTCCAGGCATAGATTAGTTACAGAAGACATTCGTAATGAATTATTTAGAGAAATTAGAGAAGTAATTGAAAGTCACGGAGGAAATCTTGTAAAACCACATGCAGTTGCTTCATTCCTGGCAAAAAAGAACCCTGTTGAGGGACATTACTCTAACGGGGAACGATAGCTTAATAAATAACTAAGATACGGCTGCCGACATGGATCGGCAGCCGTGTTACGCTAACGGGCAGGATTACGTGGTGACTGTCTTGAATAATTAAGTATTAAAAAACTAAATATTTTCAATAGGTGTAAGATTATGAAGAAAAAGAATAGGCTGGGTGAAATCTATGAAATTCATATTTGAAAACTTTTCTTGTGATGTGGATATATTTTATAAAGACCAAGATATTGTAGCAAGATTTTATGATTCATCAAAAGAACAAAATGAAGATGAAATTGTGAATCTTGTTATTGTAGATCCAGGCTATGGCTATCTTCATTTAAAGTTAAAAGGTGATGATTCAGCATTATTGAGCGGTTTTTTGGATGATAGAGTTTTTTTAACTGATAACATGGTTGAAGCCGCAATTAATTATATAGAAGGTCTATCACCGCATGCACAAAATAGATATATACCAAATCACGTTGCTCGCATCAAACAAACGAGCTATGTAGAATACAATGGTGAGTATTAAGATATTGATAGCCACACACAAATTGTGTTTCTGAGGAATGGGATTAAACTAACGGGCAGGATAGTTGAATGAAGTCGCGAAAAGTACATAGATGGAAAATTTATGAATCGATGATAGACTGAAAAGGAGAGTTGAAGAAAATGTTAAATAAAAAAACGAATGGTGCAGATGTGATTGGTTACTGCTGTATGAGATTTCCAGTCACAAATTTGAAAAAATCGGTGGATTTTTATTGCGATGCGTTGGGGTATGAATTGATTTCAGCAGACTATTCGTTTGGAGAGGCGCATATTGGATTGAAGAATGGAAACGGTCCAGGTATTTTTTTGATGGAAACCAAACCGGAAGACGTCACACAATTGAAGTTTGAATTTCCGCGTTCATTCTTTATCACAAGCAGCACGGGGCACGTGACGATGATTGAATTACTTACAAATGATTTGCTTGCTTTGCATGGACGGATTAAACAAGCAGGAGCCCACATCGATAAAAATCCAGAATTCACTAATGATTTCGGTTATTTTACCTTTTATGATCCAGATGGGCACTTTATTCGGGCGGTCGAAGAAAGAGGCGTGAGTTGAAACAAAGAATGAGTTTCGACACTCAAACTTGGATCATTCCCGCATGTTACCCATCAGATTGAGCTAACGGGACACGATAGTTGAATCATGATAAAGCGGCAGCCGGTCAAACGATCTGCTGCCTTTTTCATTGATGTAACGGGCAGGTTAATGCAGCAATACGATCTGATCGAGAATTTATGATACTTGGGCGATTGTCTAGGTCCAGTACATTACGCCCTCCATATGATAGTTTGAGGGAGTGATGTAATTTGGCGAAAACAACACCGCCGATAACCATTGGAGCGAATAGTATAGCAAAGATTGGGAATCGTTTTTTTCTAATTGTTGAGGTGGAGGCAAAAGCACCTGGAGTTGAAATTGATCCGGTATTCGGTGTTCGAACGACTGCAAAACAAGCAGCAAGTCTCATAAAAGCAGGTGTTATGCGTACGATATTTAAAAAAACTCCTCCAAAACCGAGTAGTACTAAGAAAGTAGAGTTAAAAGGCGTACTGTTCGCTAATGGTCGAATTTTTTCGGTATTTGACGTTGAAAACACGACTGATGTTTCTGTACTAGTAAGAATCAACCGTGAACAAGCAAATAAACTTATTCGCGGTGGTGCTCGCATCATCAAAGTTGTAAGGAAGCCATTTTAAAAATTAACGCTAAATATAGACTCCATAGAACTGGACCATTAATCAAGGTGGTTAGGCTATTATTGTTGATTAAGCTAATGGGACACGATAGCTCAATAAGCACGAAGAAACGGCAGCTGATGAATTGGCTGTCGTTTTCTCAACTCCCTCAAGAACTTTGATATAATATGGGTATCTGGACTATAAGTATGAAAGGGGAGTACAACAATGAATAAAATTTTGCGCAGCAGCTCGGCGGAAGCTGAGATTAATACCCTTGGGGCGGAATTGATCAGCTTCAGAAAGCTGGATCCGGAAGCTGAATACATCTGGAGCGGTGACGCCACGTATTGGACAGGCCGTTCTCCGGTACTGTTTCCCATTATTGGTGCAGCCCGGAACGGAGAGATTACGGTGGACGGCAAAGCCTATAAGATCGGCAATCACGGATTCGCCAGACGCAGCGAATTTACGCTGGTCCAAGAAAGCGACACCCACGCGGTTTACCGCCTCTCTTATGATGAGAAAACCCTGGCCAGTTATCCTTTTAAATTCAACCTATATATTACATATAAACTGAATGCAAGCACACTGGAACTTAGTTACCGGGTGGAAAATAGCGATGAACAGGATATCTTCTTCCAGCTCGGAACCCACCCGGCGTTCAATTGTCCGCTTGATGACAACGATAGCCTGAGCGATTACTATCTGGAGTTCGCTGAATCGGAAAACCTTGAAAGGTTGTTCTTGAATTCGGACGGCCTGCTGATCAGCGGCAAATCGGAGCCCGTTCTAAAACAAGAGACCATCCTGCCGTTATCCCATGAAATGTTCACCGAAGGCGCATTGATTTTCCGAAATGTGAGCTCTCGGCAGATTTCGCTTAGAAGCAAGCACTCCGCCAAAAGCGTAGTTGTCACCTATAAGGGTTTTCCCGACCTGGGCATTTGGCAGCCTTTGAACGCTCCCTTCATATGCATCGAGCCTTGGCAAGGAGTAGCGGATATGGACGTCTTCGAAGGTGAACTTCAAGCTAAAGAGGGAATAATCACCCTGGAGTCGGGGGCGAATTTCACAAGCTCCCTGACCATAGAAATCAACTGACCGAAGGGATCTGCAGGGTTCTCAACTGGTTAAGCTCGGCTCTGGGCAATTCGAGATAATTTTGGTTTAGGCTTTAAATTAATTCAAGCAAAAGACATTGAAGATATTAGACCGAATAAAGGAACTTGGAATACTTATGCTTATGTAAAAACTCATAACGAACTTGATGCTTTATATCTTGAACTTAAAACAAATGGGGCAATTATTGTCTCGGAACCAAAAGTAATCGAACAAGACTGGGGTTATTGGAAGGACTTCTCTGTTCGAGACTTGGATGGATACGTTATAGGTTTCGGTTCGGGAAATAAAAATAGCTGATCAGAACATATAAAAGGCTGCCGAAAACCGGCAGCCTTTGTTAAACTAATGGGACACGATAGCTCAATAAAAGACATTTGAAGGTAGCTGACTTCTTGAGATCGGCTGCCTTTTCTCAACTAACGGGCAGTTTAGCTTAATTAAATGCGCAATTCATAAGAAATTACAAATATTCAAATTGTTATAATATAAGAGATACTCAGAATAATTTCAGGGAGGAGCCAAATGACAACGAACCAAACAGCACTTCCACAAATCGTTTCAGAACAAGAGTGGCTGACTGCTCGAGAAAAACTGCTCGTCAAAGAGAAGGAACTCACTCGTGCATTGGATGCACTGGCCGCAGAACGTCGCAGGTTGCCGATGGTAAGGATCGTTAAAGATTACGTATTCGAGGGCCCGAACGGTACAGCGAATCTTATTGATCTTTTCGACGGACGACGGCAGCTCATCGTCTACCATTTTATGATGGCTCCGGGATCGGACCACCGTTGCCGAGGCTGCTCGTCATTCGTAGACAATATTGGCCATCTTGCTCATCTGTATGCTCGTGATACGACCTTTGTTCTAGTCTCCCCTGCACCATTATCACAGATCGAGCCCTACAAGAGCAGCATGAGTTGGACTGTACCCTGGTTCTCTTCGAATGGCGATAACTTTAACATGGATTGTGGTGCAGGTAGTGGATTCGGCCTGAGTGTCTTTCTTCGTGATGACGAACAAGTTTATCGTACCTATTACACTAAGGCTCGTGGTGTTGATAGGCTCAGAGCTGACTTCAATTTCCTTGACCTGACACCCTACGGGCGCCAGGAAGACTGGGAGGATTCACCTGAGGGTTGGCCGCAAACACCACCTTATACGTGGTGGCGGCTGCACGATGAATACTAATTGTGACCCGAGGAAGGAACAAATTTGATGAATTGCAGGATTTTCGGGCGATAGCTGTCATTACTTGTTCGGAAGCATTCCCTAACAGCAGGAGAAGGTAGTCAGCTGAGGCTGGCTGCCTTAACACATTAACGGGCTGTATTGAAATCGTCTCTCTGCACTTCAGCCTCGATTGTATCCGGGGACCAGACGATAGTGGACCGCACCTACGTCTCTGATTGCATCCCACACTTGCTCAGGTGAGGCATCGATTAGTATTTCTTTTCGAATCGTTGGCAAAAGATCACTCTTCTTGAGCGCATTATACTTTTGATACTAATCAGTAACAACCAGAATATGTTAATATATGATTATAGTTAGAATAGCATTAAGAATTGCAAAAGGGAGAGTGTAAGACATGAAACAAACCTTTTTTGTAAACAACCGTCAAAAGTTGGTCCAAGCTTTGGCTGATGATTCCATTGCCGTTTTGTTTGCTGGGGAAGCTTCCCATAAATCAGCGGATGCGAATTTTCCATTTAAGCCGAACCGCCATTATTATTACCTCACTGGATTGACGAAACCGAGCTCCATCCTGGTGATCACCAAGCGGGGCATTCAAGTCGAAGAGACGCTGTTTATTGAAAAAGTTGATCCGGTACTGGAGAAATGGTCCGGCAAGATGATGACCGCGGATGAAGCCAAAGCGATCACCGGCATCGGAAAGGTGCAAGATCGCGACACCTTCGAACGCTTCTTCCACGCTGCCGTGACGAACTATGATTACAAAAACGTGTACTTCGACCTTGAACGACGAGGGTTCCATGAGCTGCCAGGCCGGGTGGAGATGTTTGCACGCAAAACGCAGGAGCAATATCCGATGCTCGTGATTCAGAACCTGTACCGACAGATCGCCCACCTGCGCCTGTTCAAGACACAAGATGAGATAGTGAAGATAAAGCGCGCCATCGAAGTCACGAAGGAAGGTATCGAGCGCATGGTGTCTCAAATGCGTCCGGGAGTCAACGAGGCGGAGCTGGAAGCACACTTCACATACAACTTGCGCACGTCGGGTGCGAAACATTATGCCTTTGACCCGATTGTGGCGGGCGGTGCCCGTGCGACAGTACTTCACTACGAAGAAAACGACCGCGATGTCCAAGACGGCGAGCTGGTGCTGGTCGACATAGGTGCGGAGTTCGACCAATATAACGCCGACATCTCACGTACGTTTCCTGTCAACGGGACGTTTAGCGATCGTCAGAAAGCGATCTACAACCTCGTGCTGAAGGCTGAGCAGGAAGTCATCAGTGCGATCAAACCAGGCGTACCCTTCACTAAGCTGAACGAGATCACCAAGCAAGTGTTGGCCGAAGGGGGCAAGGAACTTGGTTTGATCGAGAACGATGAAGAGCTGAGTAACGTCTACTACCATGGGGTTAGCCATAGTCTTGGCCTTGACACGCACGACGTCGGCGACTACCGTGGTCTGGAGTTACAACCGGGTATGGTGTTAACCGTGGAGCCAGGCCTGTACATCTCCGAAGAAGGCATCGGCATCCGCATCGAGGATGACGTCCTCGTCACGGAAGACGGTTGCGAGGTGCTCTCAAAAGATATCTTGAAGACAGTCGACGAAATCGAGGCCTTCATGGCCAAAGCAAAAGCGACAAAATAAATTAGCAAATAAAGAGCCGGCAAAACTAAATCAGATCACTCTATAAAAGTTCAGCCTTACTTTCCGTACGTTTGTTCAGTTAATATAATGAATCTTGTACCTTATCAGGACAATTGGAAAGATAATCATCCATCAATAAAAGTAGCCGCGAAACAGGGCTTTATTAAAAAGTTTGATTACAAAATTATTGATATCTCAAAGTCATTGCAAATAGTCTATTGAGCTAACGGGACACTATAGCTAAATAAATAATTAAAACGCGGCTGCCGGCATAGATCGGCAGCCGCGTTGCGCTAACGGGCAGATTAGTTTAATACACAATCGAATAGGATAGTTTTGTTTAAAGTTGTTTTCTATCACCTCAAAGATGGTACAATTTGGTTTGTAGTAGAAATTGATTTTTTAGGGGTGTTCATATGCTTAGCTATAGAAACACGACAAGTGAAATCTCAAGTAGCGGAATGGATACAGCGATTATACCTGTTGGGGCAACGGAACAATTTGGACCATACTTGCCCATGCATTTAGATACTCTTATCGCTGAGTTATATGCAATCGCGTATGGAACAGAATTGAACGCATACGTATTACCTACCATACCCTTTAATACCTCTGAAGAGCATGCCAATTTCATGGGGACAGTTACCGTAAGCCCCAACATCTTAACAGCAATGTTAGAGGATATTATTTGTAACTTAACTAGACAAGGATTTAGAAAATTCTTGGTCTGCACAGGACATGGTGGGTCTTACTGGGAAGGTGCATTTGTTAAACATATTAATTACAAATACCCAGAAATTATAGTCATCACTGCAAATCATAATAGTCATGTTGCATGGGAAGAAGCAGTTAAGGCAGCAGGCTTAGAAGGGCTGAACGAAATGCACGGCGGTCTGTTGTCCGTTTGCACGGCAATGTGGCTTTGTCCAGAATTAGTAAAACCTCAGTCGATGGGTTCAGACATCCCTTCAGAGAACCGCCTTTATGCAGATTACCTAGGATGGGATAAGTTAACAAAAGATGGCTGTTGGGGGAAGTTCGAAGAAGGGGTCTACTCAAAAGAGGATTTAGCTGAGAAAGGTAAGACTTTTTGGAATGCCTTTATTCAAAAGAGAACTGAAGGCCTTAAACAAATCCTTGAAGATGGCTACCGTCGAAAAACTCAAGCATGATTCAGCTATTGAGGAAAGATAGTTCATTAACGCATATCGTTGTCAAACTAGTAAGGGTTAGAAATCGTGAATCGTGAAGGAGGCGACCTGTGGTGAAAGATTCGGCAAGATTGTTCGATTTTCAAGCTCTCAACGAAGGCATGGTAAAAAGGCTGTTCGCCGCTTTCGACCCCAAGGCAGGCATTACCCAAGTGTCGCCCTTGACGAAAGGCATGAGCACCAGCAATTATGCCTTACAGACAGACAGTGGTAGCAAGTATGTATTAAGGATTTATCCCGCTAACAACGACCATAGCCGGACTGAAGTGACGGCTTACCAGTATGCGAAAGCAAGGATTCGTACCCCTGAAATTTTCTTCTTCGATGACAGCAAACAGATTGTCCCCTTTTCTTACTTAATCATGGCGTTTATTGAAGGCTCAACGCTAGGGGATTTTATTGCAGGGAACGAGGGATGTCCCGACCATGTTGTGCATCGAATCGGCAGTGCGCTTGCCTTGCTGCATCAAACGGAATATCCGCATATGGCGCTGTTAGACAATCATTTGCAGATCGCGGAACATCTTGAATCCTTCGAGAGCCAATATTACTCGCTGCTAAATGGCCATGCAGGGACCCACATTCAACCTTCAACGAAAGTGAAGTGTTTGCAATTCCTAACGAATAACGCCGCATTGGTAGAGAAGATTGCGGACAAGCATGTGTTCTCGCATGGCGATTTCATTTTCTCCAATATTATGATTACGCCTTCATTGGAGCCTTGTTTCATCGATTATGAGTACTGTTTTGCTGCTCCTGTCTTTTATGACATCGGCAAATTTTTCAGGACAAGGACGCAAGTTGAGTGCTATATCGACGCAGACACCGTTGCCGCCTTCCAGGAAGGCTACAACCGAAAGGCGAGAGAACCTTTGCCCGTGGAGTGGTACGCGCTTTCCAAGGTTGCAGATATATCCACCATGCTCCACCTCATCAACAAACCGCAAATTCCTGACGGATGGGGAGCGGCCATAGATTCCGAGATAGAGAAAAATTTGGAACTGATACTGGCCGGGAAAGCCGGCAACTAATAGTGCCGTTATCGTATAAATGAAATGGAATCTCGGATAAGTAAGACAAACATGAATCATTGAGCTAACGGGACACTATAGCTCAATAAATAAACTAGAACACGGCTGCCGGCATGAATCGGCAGCCGTGTTGCGCTAACGGGCAATTTAGCGGAACAAATCGAACTTTATTTCGTCTAATATAATGGAAAAAGATACAATCAAACTAATAATCGTGATAGCTCAGGAGGTGTGTTTCTGAAGATTAAACTAATGTTACTGTGTTTCGTATTTATACTGACGCTTGTAGGTTGCAGTAAAGGAACAACAGAGCCAAAGTCATTAGATGAAATGAAAATGCGAGAGATCGCTTGGAATTCATTGAAGGACGCTGAGAAAAAAACAGTTATTGGTGACTGGAAACAAGCAATGGTCACCTTAGCTAAGTGGAATGATATTGGGATGAAAAAATCCATAGATAAACCTGAAAGCATAGCTCGGGTCGTATTTAAGACTACTTTAGACCCCCAATTAGGCTCTATCGGTATTTATATCGACACATATGCAAATAGAATTATTGGCTATGACATTAGGATGTAAGTATAATCAGCATTAGACTGACATTCATTTACACTCTGGCTAATTCAACTATCATGAAAGAACGGGTCAACTTTCATGCTCTGTGGTGCATTGCAGAGGGTGCATGGATGGCTAACGGGGAACAAACGGTCTTTTTTTATAAGCAACAATCATTATGGTATACTCGTCTAAATAAATGAATGTAAGTTAAAATTTAGGAGGTATGATATGAAGAAGAAAACGATGATTATATCAACTGTAGCGATGGTGATGGTTTTATGTGGGACTATATATTTCATTCAATCCTCTAGTAAATTAAGTACAAATATGGCTAAAGGAACTGAAACTAAACTAGACGAATCACAGCTCATCTCAAAAGATGAATATATAGAAATGAGTAAAATTATTATCGATTACAATCAAGGCTTGGTTCCTGAGTCTGAACTTGCGAAGGCTGAAAAACTTCTTAAAAAGGATCCAGAGCTAAAAGCTAAAAATCCCGTTCCTTACAAGCAAAAATAAAAATCGGAAACGATTGTTGAGATGACAGCCATCGTACGGCTGCAGCTCACGTTAAATTTATCAATACAAAAAGTCGGCTATCACATACGGTAGCCGACTTTTTGGACACAAAAACAAAAAAAAAA
>NZ_JBHTGZ010000009.1:645752-648875 GCF_042676425.1 Paenibacillus sp. GCM10027629
AATTGTAGGGTGTGGAAGTGATAATCCCCCTGAAAAAGCATTACAAACTTATTCTTCTCTTTTTCCAGATGTAAGTTCTGAACACCAAGATAGTGTGAAAAAAGTAGAAGACCGTTTAAATCAATCATGGACTAAAGGAAAGGAAGTAATACTAAAAAGTGAAGAGGCTAAGTCATTTGCAAACAGTACTGATATCAGTGAAGACCAAGATTTGACAAAATGGAAGTTTGTAAATCTTCTTAACCTTGAAGAAGAGCTTCTACCTTCTTTCTCTAGACAAGAACAGTCTTCTTTTCTAGATGTTTTTTATAATAGCGAAGAGAAAAGAGAGAATCTAGATGTAGGCGATTATATGTCAGCCTTACTTATAAGTCCAGATAAGTCACATGCCTTGGTGTATTGGGAAAAAGCTAATGGTTCTTACGTTGTACTTGAGATGAAAACTAGAAGTGATGACTCTAATTCTTGGTATGTAAATGGAGTTAAAATTGAGGAACTTTAATAGACAGTTCCCGATCACTACGGAAGCCCGTTCCTTCCCTTCAATGATAAAGCCATTTGGTCCGCCTGAGGAATTCCGTATTGAACTAACTGGGAACGATAGTTGAGAAGCTTGCTTGAGGCAGCTCCTTTTTGCTTTGTTGAAGTAACGGGCAGGATAGTGGAAGAATATTCAATAAAATGTTACCCAAAACAATTCATTAATATGGAATAATATGGTTGTGTGTTACTTTAAAATATGTTTTCTTGATAAGGCCATAGAAGGGGGGGGGCTTTTTTTATAGATTCTTTATTTATCGTTATCAGTGGCACTTCGGGATCTGGGAAAACAACTCTTTGTCGTAACCTAGAATCTGTACTTCAAAATAATTGCATATATCTCTCATTCGATGATTACTTTGCTCATTCAAAGATAAACTTATTGAATTGGTACACTCACGGAGCAAATCCAGATGAAATTGAAAACCAAAAATTACATGAGGATTTACATTCATTACGAATTGGAAGAAAAATAAAGCATATTTTAACAGGCGTTGAATTAGAGCCAACAAAATATATTCTTCTTGATGAACCGTTTGGAAAAAGTCGATATAGAAAAAATAAGTTAATCGACTTATCGATACATCTCAGAACACCTTTAGAAATATCACTCGCAAGAAGAATTTTGCGTCAATTGTCTAACCCTAATGAATCATTAGAAAAACAAAATCATTCAATAAGAAACTACTTAAATACTTATTTAAATAGTCACATTAGAAATTTGTACACGGCCGTTGACTCACTTGCTTTAAATGAATGCGATATCTCCTTAGATGGGTCGAAAAGTGCGGATGAATTAGTTTCTGAAGTCCTAAACTTATTATCCTGGAAAAACGGAGGGGATTTAAATAGCAATTCATCATATTAATCCAGAGCGATCAACACTTCATGGCTCTTTTTCAAAAGAATATGAGCCAGCATTAAGAATAAACCCTGGGGACATTGTTCGCTTTAGTTGTTTGGACATGGGATGGGCCTTAGAGCCATGGTTACAACCAGGCGCACCCACTAAGAGGTTTGGACCAAGGGAACATCCTATGGATAGTGGACATGCACTTTGTGGCCCAATATTTATAAATGGTGCTGAACCTGGTATGGTATTAAAAATTCAAATTAATGAGGTTTTACCTGGCTCATGGGGTTGGAGTGGTGCAGGTGGATACCCGAGCGAGATTAATTCACGTATGGGTGTTGATAAAGGTGAAGAATATTTTCTACACTGGAAGCTTGATTCAAATACGATGACAGGAGTAAGTCAACTCGGTCATAAGATACCTATACGTCCCTTTATGGGGATTATGGGGATGCCACCAGCAGAAGAAGGAATACATTCAACCAATCCTCCACGTTCTTGTGGCGGAAATATTGACTGTAAGGAATTAGTCAAAGGAAGTACTCTTTATCTTCCTATATCGGTTGATGGAGCACTTTTTTCTGTTGGTGATGGACATGCGGCACAAGGAGATGGAGAGGTTGCTTTGCCTGCTTTGGAGTGTCCAATGGATTTAGTTGAATTAGAATTTCAACTTTTATCGGACTTCAAATTATCCATGCCACGGGCTAATACTCCATCGGGCTGGATTACATTTGGTTTTAATAAAGATCTCCATGAAGCAACTTTAATAGCTCTTGATGGCATGCTAGATCTTATGAATGAATTATTTGGTTATGAACGAAAAGAATCCCTTGCATTAGCAAGTTTAATTGTGGATTTAAGGATTACCCAAATTGTAAACGGAGTTCACGGTGTACATGCTATTTTACCGCATGAGGCAGTAACTAAATAGCCGATATATATTGTTTTTATCTTTTTTCGTGCGACCTAGAATGGAACGTAATTGGTGATACTATACACTACTCATTACAAGAAGCAAAAAAATGTGCTACCAATTCAAATATTTCCACTATAAAGTAGAATGCCACAAAAAGTTAAACTAACGGGGAACAGATAGTACAAAATCAGGCTGCCATTACAAGGGCAGCATGTTCAACTAACGGGCAGATTAGCGCAACATTACTTCATAGTTCTCGTCTATAGTATAGTTCTCCAAAATATGCTAAGAAAGGAATATAATATCATAAAAAAGGTTCTCACAGGAATTTTCGCTGCATTAATTTTATCTATCTCTTCACCTGCCTACGCGGCGGCAAATATGCAAATAATAGTTGAGGGTATTACTATCGCCTCCGATGTGAAGCCCGAAATTAAGCACAATCGTACGATGGTGCCTTTGCGTTTTATTAGTGAAAATTTGGGAGCCAAGGTCAACTGGTCGGGTTCGAAAGTTACGCTCGTAAAAAACGATATGCAGGTCATCTTAAAATTGAAGAGCAATACAGCGGTGAAAAATGGTAAACCCGCGCTACTCGATGCAACACCCTATATTAAGAATAATCGCATCATGGTTCCGCTTCGCTTTATTGCAGAAACGTTTAACTGTAGCGTCGATTTCAGAAATTCAACAGTATCTGTTGAACCTGCCCCATTTGTACTAGACGGAGTGACAGTGAAAGCATTGCAACACGAAGTTTACTATACAATGGGCAGCATAGTAAAACAAATGAATGTGAGTTCCTATAACG
>NZ_JBHTGZ010000009.1:648885-682049 GCF_042676425.1 Paenibacillus sp. GCM10027629
ATACACTTCGAGCGTTATAGAGCTTACACCGGGGGACTATTACATGAGTGGACAATTTGATTTCTTGGATCAAAAAGGGAACAGCATTAAACGATTTAATCTTTATACTTTATCACAGTCCAAGGGCAATCCCGATGTTATGCTATATGATGCGACTGAAAACCAATGGTATTCGTTTACCTATTCAGCAGTTCAATCGATTTTTCAGTTCATTGATACTGCCGGACAGAACGGTTTTCTGACGACGATCAGTGATACAAATCCATAAGGCAACACTTTTTTCTTATTACGCTAACGGGACACGATAGCTCGATTGTGAAATACTATGTGTAACAAGGATTATATTCTGAGCTATATGGATTGGTTAGCAACCAGTCGTGATTGTATTGGTAGTTGAAATTGATGGATTTTATTGCCGAGTTCTAATTACAGGAAAAAATGTTCAAAGCAGGAGTTAAAACAAAAGTATTTACAAGCAAAAGAGCTTGCATCACACATTAGAGATGTTCCAGAGATATTTTGTCGACTCCATAATTTTGAGAAGTTACGTTACGAAGATGATATTCAGGTTGATATTGTAATTGATACAGATACAGATAAGATTTACGAACCAAATTATTGAGCTAACGGGATACGATAGTTTGAATCATGATATAGCGGCAGCCGGTCAATCGATCAGCTGCCTTTTTCATTGATGTAACGGGTAGTTTAGTTGGAATTTTATGTGTTTTCTCATGCTATTATAGAAATAAAAGAAATGAGAAGGGATTGACCGCGATGCAGAGGATTAAGTTTATGTATAAACAATTCTTAAGGGAACCTTTATGGTTTAAGGTTCTAATTTCTTCAACTTTTCTTATTACAATAATATTTAGCAGTTCATTTTTTTCGTATAGTGGTTATTACCAAAGTATTTCTAAATTAGCAGCCGCTATTTTTTTCTCTGCATATGGCGTAAAATTCCGTAGAAATACACTAATTTCTGTTATCTTTTTCGTAGTTGCAGTTATTTGTATTTATCTGTCTTGGGACTATTTCGACCAAGCACGTCATTACGCTAACGGGACACTATAGCTTAATCATTAACTAAGACGCGGCTGCCGGCATAGATCGGCAGCCGCGTCGTGCTAACAACGGGCAGTTAACGTACAAACTAGCGAAAGAAAGATTGGGGCATGATCTACATCTAACCCCCCATTTAACAAGTAATAAGCTACATTTTAACAAAAATTTTGTGCTCTCTAACAATTTCCATTATTTTACTAATGTGATATACTTTTCATTATTCTTGTTGCCACAAATTATTAGTAAGGGGTCGATCATATTGCAATTAATATCAAGAAAACCCTTAGTCTACTTAATGATTATAGGTGTAATAATCTGGCTAGCGGGGATCGTAAGTAGTGGGATATATTTTCTTGAAGTAATTGCTAACCATGACAATTTCTATAGTGATCCAAGTCCTGTTCCTATGTTTGTATTTGCATTCATCGGTGGTCTAGGCTTCCTGTTAGCGGTAATCTCTACTTTAATATATTTCGCATCTCTCCTAAAAAACAGACAATAAAACAGTGGAACATTATCATCAAATATCAATATGTAAGCCTGAAGTTACATAGGCTTTACTAGAGGATCGATAAAAAAATAAGGTCTCATATTAAGCTAACTGGACACGAGAGTTGAGGAGCGAGCTTGGAAACAGCCCCTTTTGTTTTGTTGGAGTAACAGGCAGGATAACGAAACTTAACTTGAGGAGAGTTGTTTACGAATATAGTCTTTTAATAGTGTGTTTATTGAGAAACGGGAGGTTGCTATTCATTTGTGGTACTCTTTTAGTGCTTACAGGTGGTGTGTTTTATACAGTTGAACGATATGGTGCATTTATTGCAATGGGCTTGAGGCAGGAGGATTTGCCAGCAAATCCGGTATTATCCCAACACATGAGATGTTAAGTACAACACTTTCAGATAACCAGCTGGTCGTACCTTTATTAATCATTGGATCAGTTCTAATGGCTATTGGAATCCTATTAGAATTAATAATTATAAATCAAAAGTAATTTTAACCAACTTTTGAAGTAACGGGCAGTTAACGCAACTTTCCAAACACTAGTAACGTTAAACTATCGATTGCTGTCTTTATCCGATATGGGAAGCGTATCGCCGGATTTGGCGCGACTAGCCGGGCGACCTCTGCGTTCGCTGCACGACGAGGCTCGCGACATGTTTGCATAAGGCTTAGCTGGTTCGATGAACTGTCCATGCCCATCAATTAAAAAACCACGCTGAGCACCTCATGCGAGATGCCTCAGCGTGGTTACGAGCCTGGAAGCCGGTTCGCGATCGGTTAGTCTTGCGGCCGATTGCCTGGCTCCAGGCCGGATGACGATACCGTCATCACCGGTTTTACAGTAAGATCGTTATGTACTCGAATCTGGCACGATAAGCGGATGTTCGATTCCGCAATGCCTTTGGCCTGCAGAAGAGCGGCTTCCGCTTCACCAACCGGACCGGCGTCTCCATCCACCACTTCGACCCGGCACGTCGTGCATTTGGCGTTGCCGCCGCAGCGGTGCAATATGTCTACCCCGTTATCCTCCAGGGCAAGCACAAGTTTAGTACCTTCTGCAACTTCATAGGAGCCTCTTCCTTCAATTTGAATCGTTGGCATCTTGGACTTCTCCCCATTCCTAATTTGGTAGCTGCGCAATCAATGGCTTATCATGTGCAATATCACTAATCATACTATCCAAAATCGCGATCTGTAAACAACCGAAAGCGTTAACCTTTATGCATGAGGAGATCAAGCTTTGCTACTTCATCACGGTTGCGTAATAGCGGCATCGGATAAATCGAGGGAGTTCAATAGCAACAAGAAGGTAGTCGATTATCGATCGGTTGCTTTTTCGTTATGCTAACGGGCAGGATAGTTTGAACGATCGTGGTCTGAGAGAGGCTAAAATCAGCTTCGTGGGTCGTTACTTGAGCAAAGAACACATATGTTTTTGAACAGCGGCAATCATCGCTGTTTTTTTAATTTTTAAGACTAAATATTCCAGGAGGAGATATTGCAAAGCGTTGGGACGAAAAAATCATGTTAAATGAAAATATTACTAATGGCAGAGATAGAAATACTCGAGACAAAGGCTTAGAAATACAACTTATACAGCGGACTGGGTCTTACCATTACGAAGCGGTTGGTGGAGAGTATGGGCGGGTCCATCCACCTCCGCAGCAAGCCTTATGAGTTAACAGTGTTTACCGTTCAATTGAAAAAAAGTTATTCATGAGCATCATCGCACATAGAGTCAGCTTAAGAAATTCGTAAGAGTAAAGTAAGAAAAAAGAAGATTACGTCCTGTAAGTTATAGTTATGAGAGAGCGAGAGGAGGAAAGAGTATGGAGCATATAGTACGAACAATTCGATTGACCAAGGCTTTTCAAGGACAGGAAGTCGTTCGAATGTCAATATGAATATGAAGAAAGGCGAAATCTACGATTCTGCTTGCCGCGATTGGGATAGCAGTTGGATACATGGCGATTCGCAAAATTGATCAAATCGATATTCGTTAACTTGGTAGAGTATATTTGATATTTTTACGTATCAAATAGATGTAAATAACATTCATTCCCTAAAAATTCAGGGTAACGCTGCCAGCAGAGAGGGGAAACTTATAGCATGAATGCAAGAAAAAGACTAGTCTCCACAGCGATTGCGGCTATTATGGCCGTATCCGTTCCCGTGTCAGTCATGGCACAGGATGGAGCGAAACAAGCGGCACCATGGTATCAAGATGGAGTACAGGCACTCGTAACGAAGGGAATTGTTGACAAAGGGGTAAAACAAAATCAAGAGATTTCTGTTAAAGACTTTATCCGCTATGCGGTAATGTCGCTTACATATCAACATGGCATCGATCCGATGAAGGTTGCTTCCGAGAAAGGGTGGTTGATGGAAGGAGAATTCACTTCCTTTGACGCTCCAATCAAATGCGGCGAGATGGCACGCATGATGGTGCGGGCACTCGGCAAGGAACAGGGAGAAATGAGCTTGGCCGAATATGCGACAAGCGCCAAGGCACTTGGGCTCATTCAAGGGAATGCAGATGGAAGCTTACACGAAGAGCAGTCAGTGACTGTAGCTCAAGCAGCTGTTGTGCTTAAAAATTACAGAAATAAAATGCTATCAACGATGGACGATAGAGGTGTGTCACAAATTTCCGTGGAAGACTTCTTTCGGAGTCCGGGCAGCTTTGGGTATGAGCTTTCTCCAGATGGCAAGTATCTTTCTTATGCGGGTACTTGGGAGAACCGTTCCAATGTGTTTGTAGAGAAAATCGGAGAGAAAAGCGAGCCTATTCGCGTGACAAGCTCAAAAGATCGCGATATCGCCGGCTTCTTCTGGAAAGGCGATAACATTCTATATCGCAAAGATAAGGGCGGAGACGAGAATTTCCATGTATATTCGTCCACTTTTAATGGCAATAAGGAAGTGGATTTGACGCCTTACGATAAGGTCAATGTTCAACTCGTGAGCGAATTATCTGGTGTGGAAGACGAAATTCTGATCTCGATGAATAAAGAAGATGCTGCCATCTTCGATGTATATAAATTGAATGTAAAGACAGGGGAAACGAAGCTGATCGCCAAAAACCCAGGGAACATTATGGCATGGGTAGCAGATCGCCAAGGTAAGATTCGACTCGCTTCTGAGAGCGACGGTGTCGTAAGTACATTGTTGTACCGCGATACGGAGGAAGAAGCGTTCAAACCGCTGGCTACTTTAAATTTTGGGGATACGATAAATCCGCTTGGTTTCTCGGCAGACGGTAAATCGATCTATGCGGTCTCCAATAACGGTCGGGACAAGACAGCGCTCGTCAAGCTGAATTTAAAGGGTAAGGAAGAAGTTCTGTATCAGCATCCGGAAGTTGACGTGACTGGAGCATTTTACGACAAAAATCAAGATAAAATGCTCGCGGCAATCTATGTGACAGATAAAACGCATTTGGCGTTTTTCGATGATAAATTCGAGGCGATGTACAGCAAGCTGCAGCAAAAGCTTGGCGTCAGTGAAAGTGAAATCGGGCTAAACGATTATAACGAGGATATGACGAAGCTGATCGTTCGTGTTTCGAATGACAAGACTTACGGGATGTATTATTTTTACGATAGCGTATCCGGAGAGTTAACATCCTTAGGTAATCTGAGTCCATGGCTTAAACCAGATCAGATGGCTGATATGTATCCGATCTCTTACAAGAGCAGAGATGGATTAACGATTCACGGTTACTTAACATTACCGAAGAATAAAAAGCCTCAAAACCTGCCGATGATCGTTAATCCGCATGGTGGGCCGTGGACACGTGATATGTGGGGCTTCAACCCGGAAGTACAATTGCTCGCAAACCGCGGGTATGCCGTACTTCAAATGAATTTCCGTTCATCCATGGGGTATGGGAAGTCCTTTATGGATGCAGGAAATAAACAATGGGGATTGAAAATTCAAGATGATATTACTGACAGTGTGAAGTGGGCGATTCAGCAAGGGATTGCTGATCCGAAACGAGTTGGTATTTATGGCGGATCATTTGGCGGATACTCAACCTTGACGGGCATTACGAAAACGCCGGAATTGTATGCTGCTGCTGTTGATTATGTAGGTATATCGAATATGTTCTCGTTCTTGGGAACGATCCCACCGTATTGGGAGACCATGAGAAATCTCTTAAACGAGCGTGTCGGCGATGTCGAAAAGGACAAAGAAATGCTGAAGCAAGTTTCGCCGTTGTTTAACGTCGATAAGATCGTAACTCCTTTATTCGTGGCTCAAGGGGCTAATGATCCGCGGGTGAACAAAGCAGAATCCGACCAAATTGTCGAAGCACTCAAAAAACGCGGCGTGCAAGTGGAGTATATGGTCAAGGATGATGAAGGACATGGCTTTACCAACGAAGAAAACTTGGTCGATTTCTTCAATACAATGATCAAGTTTTTGGATAAAAATTTGAAGGCGCAGCGCAAATAAGGTAAGAGTTACTAGAGAATAGGTAACTATGCTATAATTTCGGAAATCATACAAAACGGATGGGGTAGCACCTCTCTTACTTCAGTGAGAGGGGTGCTTTTTGCGTTCATTCGTTCATTTTATGGAGGTGCAAGGTGAAATTAGTTGGGAACCGAGTCCTCTTATTAAGAATTCATTGAATCAGAAAAGTAAAACTAACGGGACACTATAGCTGCGGCAGGCATGGATAGGCAGCCGCGTTGCGCTAACGGGCAGGATAGTTGAATCGATTTCTACCGTTCAAATGAAAAAAGTTTTTCATGAGCATCATCGCACATAGAGTCAGCTTAAGAAATTCGTAAGAGTAAAGTAAGAAAAAAGAAAATTACGTCCTGTAAGATATAGTTATGAGAGAGCGAGAGGAGAAAAGAGTATGGAGCATATAGTACGAACGATTTGATTGACCAAGGCTTTTCAAAGGCAGGAAGTCATCTCGAATGTCAATATGAATATGAAGAAAGGAAGATAAACGTTTGAACAACAATATGAAGTTAGCTATAATTCTCCTGGCCGCTGCCAGTATCGGACTCGCCGGATGTACGAAAGAATCCTCCGTCACTAGTACACCAAGTTTGTCCCAGCAAAACTCTTCTATATCGACAAACACAAATGTAAATTCAGAAACATCGGAGGTTAGAAATGTCTCGAATGCAATAAAAGGGGATATTTCCCAAATAGATGTAACTAACATTCATTCCCTAAAAATTCAGAGTAACGCTGCTATAGTTACAGTCATAGGCGACAAACAAATCAATCAAGCAGAATTGGAATTATCCAAGGGCAATTCACAAGGAATGGATACCAGCGTGACTACGTCGATCCAAGATGGAACATTACAGATTATACTTGAAAATAAACAAAAGATCATAAATACGGGGCCATTGCCATCTTTAACGATTCGTCTTCCTTATAAAGAATTCAAATCCCTTAAGATAGTTAATAAAATTGGCAACATATCCGTTGAGTCAGAATTGTCGGTCCAACACTTAAATGTGAGCAGCAGTACCGGCGACATTACTGTAACGGATGTAATTGGTATGGAAAGCAGTAACATATCTAGTAACGTTGGTAGCGTCGAATTCGCTCTACCTGAACAACCAGCACCTCTATACGTAAATCTATCAACAAAAATAGGAACTATCGATAATCAGGTTGCTCTTGAAAAAGAAACAAATACCACAAAGGTTGTTTCCAAAGAACTCCATGGATATGTTGGTAAGGCTCAATCCGAAAGTGCAACGCTCAACATTTCCACGCAGGTGGGCGACATTCTGTTCAAAAATTAAGTGTCATCATCGTACCAGGCTTGCCAAAATCATGATCACGTGAATGAGAGACGTTAGAATATAGTTCATCGAGATTATAACCTTCCTTAAGAGCAAAAACTAGATTCAAAGCTCTTATGGGAGGTTTTATTTAAGTGATTTATGGCGACTGTAAGAAGCTGAAGAAGATGCGGAAAGACGTATCCCTGCACGATCCGAACGGCACAGATAAAGAAGGCTGTAGTGCATTGAACTAACGGGCAGTTTACCACAATCAGGAAATGATGGTAACATAGTTTTATTAACTGAAAAATAGGAGGACGACGAGGTGGCTCCCAAACATTTTCTTTCTGCGGCAACAATTGTGCTTAATGAGCATAACGAAATATTATTAATCAAGGGTCCTAGTCGAGGTTGGGAAATGCCAGGAGGAGTGGTTGAAGAAGGTGAATCGTTAAAAGATGCAGCAGTCAGGGAAACAAAGGAAGAGAGCGGTATAGATATTGAAGTGATAGAATTTTGTGGAGTTTTTCAAAATGTAAGTGAGTGTATTTGTAACACTCTATTTTTAGGTAGACCGATCGGAGGAGAATTAACAACGACCCCGGAGTCTTTAGAAGTAGGATTTTTCCCCATCGAAGTCGCCTTAGAGATGGTCACTTTTAGAAATTTCAGGCAAAGAGTTGAGTATTGTTTAAATTCAGAACTTCAGCCATTTTATGTTGAATTTTGACTAGGGGAGGAGGAGAATGAGCAAGTATAGTTTGCTTTTGTTTGACCTGGATGACACGCTTCTTACTAATTCTACTTGGTTTAGCGCTGGATTAATTCAGACTCTTGGTATGCATTCTGATACAAAAAATCTTGATGCATCTTCATTCCTCGAGCAAGTGATGCATGTCCCCAACTCTTTATTGGAGCGGTTTAAAAGTAGAGAATTAACTCCAACGGAATTTAAGAGGGCTAGATGGAGACATGCTTTTGCTCATTTTAACTTACACCCTGATTTGGAATTCATAGATCAGTTTGATACACTCTTCTTTCAAACAAGCATAGTTTATATTGAAATAAATACGCCAGTCACACGTTTATTAAATGAATTGAAAAAATATTATGATGTTGGAATTGTTACAAATGGGCTGTATGATTCTAGAATAAAAATTCGCCAAATGGGGTTATGTGATGTGTTTAGCGAAGACACAATTTTCCATGCAGAGCATTTAGGATATAGAAAACCGGATCCAGAAATTTACTTAGCCGCATTGCAGCACTTTGGTAAAGAACCAAAGGAGACGCTCTTTATTGGTGATTCTTGGACTCACGATGTTGTTGGTCCAATGGAAATTGGGATGAAAGCTATTTGGGTTAATGGTAAGGGAGTCTCACCCTCTACAAAACATACTCCAGTTGCAGTCGTGTCAGAGGTCACAGAGATTCGAAACATATTGCTTAAAGAGTTGCCTTTATAAGCTTCTCATTACGCTAACGGGACACGTTAGTTGTATAGCATAATTTGTTGAGCAGGCTGCATAAGCCGGCTTTTTTTTATTGATCTAAAGGGCAGGAAACTTCCAATATCTGTAGAATTAATATCGGAAATTAGAAAAGGTTTCTGGGGGGGATTGGTTAGTGGAATTTAGAGAAATAACGTGGGACAACTATATTGAATGTATTGAGCTGCAAGTAACAGAAGAACAGAAACGCTTTATTTCCTCCAATCAACATGCACTCGCAGAAGCTTATATTGCCTCAAAAGAGGGACAAGTTATTATTACATTTGCAATTTATAAAGAAGAGAAGATGGTCGGCTTTTTAATGATGTATTATGACGATGGAAATGGAAATTTCGATCACAGCAGTTATGGAGTTTTTAAAATCATGATTGATGGACGATATCAGGGTAAAGGGTATGGCAAAGAAGCAATGATAAAAGCAATTGAATTCTCTAGGGCATCTCTTTATGGAGAAGCAAAGGTCGTTGAACTTACATATAAACCAGAAAATCAAGCAGCAAAAAATCTATATTCATCACTAGGTTTTGTAGAAACAGGAAATGCCCATCCTTCTGGTGAAGTATACGCTGAGTTTGTTCTATAGTACTAGAGGGACAATTGTGCATTATAAAGTCGATTGTCGGAGGAATAAACATAATGAAGCTCTTTGAGGTTGCCTGTTATCTTCACAACGGTTACCGGGATATCGTGTTAGCGGTGGCAGAAAATAAAGAATCCGCCGAAAGTATGATAAAAGAACGATACGACAAAGTCTATGGCCTATCGTACCTTCGAGGCAGAAGAAATTACTAGTGTAGATGGGTATCACATTACACTCACGAAGTAATCACCAAGAGTGACCAACATTTCGTTCAACTAACGGGACACGATAGTTGAATCATGATATAGAGGCAGCTGTTCTAACGATCAGCTGCCGTTTTCATTTCATATAAGTATTCGGTCAATCGAACTAACTGACTGGTGGTTAAAATGCGTGATACTGAATTCTCGCTTTTCGTATCAACGGCCAGATGGAGCTTGTATCCGAACCAACGAATGAGTCCAACTTCGCCCCTCAGTTCGCATTGCCGGTCTGTTCGCTTTTTCGCTTAGGCTGCTTCTTTTCGTAAGCATGGATGGCGGAGCTATCAATTGCGACATGACTACCGTCGATGATGCCGTCTTGCTGACGGCGTTTGACTAGGTCTTCGAAAAGCTGCTTCGCTTCAAGAGGCGCAGCTAAGAGTGCACGTAAAATTCCCTGAATTTTATGTAAGCATGGGCAGGTGTTTGCTGTACTGCATATGTTGTTCCTATACAAACGTTAGGAGGAATTCATTTGCAAAGGGTTATGCCTAGTTTGCCATATCCATCAAGATGGGGACTGAGTGTAGAAATTTCGGGAAGACCCGTGTTATGGGGGGTTCTCATAATTGACTCGGTCACAGAAGGACGGGTAATAGGTACCGTTAATTTTCGAGGTACACCTATTCGTATCAATGGAACCTGGAACGAAAATGCCAAACAACTATTCTTCGATTCACCATACGCTTCGTATTCCGGTCAATTACAAATTTTTGACGATACCCAAATCAAAGTTCGTCACTTGATCTTAAGTGGACGGTTTATAATGAAACCACCGTCTTCCCAGGCAGGAGTATACGGAAATTGGATTGCAACAACTGATAAAGAACTTACTGGGACACCAATAAATACTGGTGCTCTGCCTCCTGTTGGAGCTTTTTTGACATCAGATTTGCTTTATGGCACTGGGCCAAGGTGAGAGTTTAATTCACGTCCAGCCTTAACCGAACCCACAAGGTTTCTATCGACCAGCGATTAGTGTGCCAACTGTTGCATGTTGCCATGAAACGCCAAAAGAATTCTGACCATACTTGGTCAGAATTCTTTTGGTGTTTCGATTAATAAGCCACTGCATCGGCTGCAGCCGTGCCATAACCCCAGCCACAGAAGCAACGAGCAACGATTACCAGAAGAATAAAGAGAACCAGAATTGTACCCGTGCTGGTCCAAATACCATAACCTGCTGTTGCATAAGCGCCTGCCCGATCGAGGCTGCTAAGCAATATGGACGTGATGGTATGGCGGAGAAGCATGAGAAAAACCTGCAGCTTTACCAAGGTATTTTGGATAACGTTCAAGCGGGCAACCTTAACGAATGCATTAAGCTAAAGGGCAGGATAGTTTAATATACGGTAGAGCAAAGCTGCCGATCAAATTACCGGATTTTCCTCATTTAGAACCTAAACTTATTTTGTTTTTTTACGTAACCTTCCAAGCATTGGAAACGTAAAAAGAAACATAACATTAGGGAGTGATAGACGTATGAGTGAAAAGGGATGTATTAAATGCGGAAGCAGAGACGCAAGGACGAAAGAAGTAGCAATGACTGGCACAGGACTTTCCAAAATGTTCGATATTCAGCACAATCAATTTGTAGTCGTGTACTGCGCAAATTGCGGGTATTCCGAATTTTACAATAAACAATCTTCGGCCGGTTCGAATGTTCTTGATTTCTTTTTCGGTTGATAAGATAAGGTAAATCGTAAGACCAATCCGCTAACGGGACAATAGCTCAATAAACACTTTCAAAGACTGCCGGAATGATCGGCAGTCTTTGTTCACCTAACGGGCAGGATTGTTTAGCAACTAATACAATAGTTAACACGTTTATAACCATAATCATGAAAAAGGAGCAGTGGGTCATTTGGGGAAATCAATTGTTTTGTTCGTCTTATTCTCATTCCTTTTGATGGGATGCAGCACCAACAATCCACAAATGTCTGACCTAAATGAACAGAACTTAAATCTTCATCTCAGTAAACCAGAAGGACAGAATTACAATGTTTATAAGAAAGTTGAAGATAATGAAACGGTAAAAACAGTAATGGATGTCCTAGGAAATGTTCAATGGGAGAATGCGAAAGTATCTATGTCTCGTGAGCCTGACTATAAAATCAATACGATAAATATAGACCTGACAGTTTCATACGAGCCAGTGACTTATGCTTTTTGGATTTCCCCAAAGAAAGACATTTTAGAAGTAATAATTGAAGGACAGTCTAAATACGGAAAACTCACAAAGAAAGATAGTGCAATTTTATACAGTTTATTCTAACGATATTAAGCTAACGGAACACTTTAGCTTAATAAATAAAAATACGCGGCTGCCGGCATGGATCGGCAACTGCGTTGCGCTAACGGGCAGGTTAGTTGAAATAATATAGGTCATAATACTACCAAAAATTTGGAGGTGTTATCCTTGAATAAACGGACTTTTTCATTTGTATTTATTTTTTCGATATTCATTGGATTAAATTATGCAGCTAGTCCTTTAGCGGCTTCATCAAACATTGGAGTAGAAGATAAGCTGAAGAATGCTACGGATTTCAAATTACTTACCCCTTATTATTCTCCATCGAGTTTTAAGTTGGAAATTAAAGAACCTTTCCCTCTTGTTCTTGGTCGATCAATTTCGAAAGTTAGACTTCATTATTTCGATAAATTAGGAAAAACCTACATGTTTGGAATAGAAGAACATAAGGCGGATGGTTATAATGTCAGGCGAGTTGAGACCATAATCGATGTTCATAACCAAACTAGTACAGAAAAAACTATTGTTGAGGAATTTAAATTTGATGTAAGAGGGGAGAAGATCAACATAAACGGAATCGAAGCGCGATTTGTACCATGGGCTAATCACAAACCTGGTGGATATCTCCGTTGGGTACAAGATGGTACTTTTATAGAAATTGACAGTGGAGTTTTGACTAAGGAGATGATGGTCGAGCTGGCAAAGTCGATGAAGTGAGTAAGTGATTGAACTAACGGGACACATTAGTGGGGCAGCTCCCGCTGCAACTGCTTACGATAGCTTAATAAACAATGTAGCAGCTTGTCACAACGATTGAAGTAACGGGTAAGTCCCGAGACTTTTCCGCTCAAGATGAATCGGAAATTGAATTGTTTCTGATAGCTCGTCGCTTTTGGGTAATGGGTCTTGAAGTCACATATTACCACTTAGTATTTTAGCAGGGAAAAACAACTCATATCAAAACAACGAAACCGTTCCCTTAAAAGAGGAACGGTTTTTCATCATTATAGGCACTTAGTTTTTTAAGAAGGGAAAAACAGCTTATATAATGTGACATATATATAATAATTGTCGGATGACAAGAACAATGTACGATAAATAGCCGCGGAAATCATCATTTCCCGCACTTGGAGATTACTTATTTTTATATTCCTCTTGCAACTAACGTAGCGTAATGTCTTATAGTAAAAGCACTTGAGATAAAACATAAAAAATAAAGCAAAAGATCTGATGTATGGCGAACACGTTTGGGAGATGGTGCAGCAGAACAGAACTTTTACGTTGGATGACTTTATACGATTATTAGAATTGACGAAAAAGAGAAATGAGAAATATTTTATCAGCTGGGAATACAGCCTAGATTATTAAGAAATATCTAAGATCAACGAATTGTCTTTACTTACACGTTGGATATGGATCAAGTGCGTTTCTCAGCTTCTTTTTTTTGAATAAAAGTGACTAAACGATTAAAAATGAGAGGAAGTTGAAGAGAATGACGAAACAAACACGAATTGGTAAAACAGATTTAGTTGTCAATCCAATCGGACTTGGAACAAGTGCTGTAGGTGGGCACAATATTTTTCCTAATTTAAATGAAGAAGTAGGAAAAGATTGTCTATGGGCTGCGATCAACCATGGAGTGAATTTTTTTGATACAGCGTTTTTTTATGGAACAGGACGTTCAGAGGAGCTAGTAGGTGAAGCGATAAAAGAAGCAGGGAAACGTCATGAATACATCCTTGCAACAAAAGGCGGCCTTACACTTGCCGGCAATGATATTGCCATGGATAATTCACCTGCTTTTTTGAAACAAGCCGTTGAAGGTAGTTTGAAAAGGCTGCAAACAGATTACATAGATTTATTTTATATTCATGTTCCAGATCAGGATACACCAAAAGATGAGGCGGTTGGAGTCTTAAAACAGCTGAAGGACGAAGGTAAAATTAGAGCAATTGGCGTTTCCAACTTCTCACTTGAACAATTAAAAGAAGCAAATAAGGATGGTTATGTCGATGTATTACAGGGAAACTACAATTTGCTGCAGCGTGAAGCGGAACAAGAATTCTTTCCATATACGACAGAGAATAATATCTCGTTTATTCCATACTTTCCACTAGCATCAGGCTTACTGGCCGGTAAATACAATAAAGATATGACATTCAATGATCTACGCAAAGATATGCCTCTATTCCAGGGCGATGTATTTAAAAAAAATCTAGAAAAGATAGAGCAGCTCCGTAAAATTGCGAATGAAAAAAATGCCGAAGTTGCTCATGTAGTCCTGGCTTGGTATTTAAGACATGATTCAATTGGTATTGTCATTCCCGGAGCAAAAAGAGCAGAGCAAGTGCTGGATAATTTAAAAACATTAGACATCCACCTGACAGAAGAAGAAATCAACGAAATTGATCGTATTTTTAATTAGGTTCTCTGTGGCGAACACATTCATGTCGATCCCGAAACTGCTTGGGTCACCGGAAAATTGTACGTTAAGGGTCTTGCCGGTGCCCGGTTTAGAGAAACGGAGAGGATTTCATTGACGAGAGAAGAAACGGAACAAATCATTCATCGAATGTACGAAGCGTTCAATAGCAGAGATATAAACTCAGTAGATTGTATTTTTACAAAAGGATTTTATAGTCATTCCTTACAAGCTGGACTTGAAGCCGTTAAAATAGCATGGGCTTCGATGTTCGAACGATTTCCGGATATCCGAGTGGTTGTTGAAGACCTGCTTGTTGATGACGATAAAGCCGCAAGCCGCACAAGTATACGGGGAATCACCGCAGCAGATTCTGAAAAACAGCCGATGATTCTTGAACTTATTCGCGTGGAAAACCAACGGATTGCCGAAGTGTGGGGGCTTACAAATTTGGGGGAGTTCGCCAGGGCAAAGCGTAAGGACTAAATTAACGGTTACAATAATACCGCAGACTACATTTCGCTAACGGGACACTATAGCTTAATATCTAAAATGCGGCTGCCGGTATAGATCGGTAGCCGCGTTTCGCTAACGGGCAGGTTAAATTAGCAATCCATAATAAACAGCCTGTACTAAAATGTTGTAAAGTGTAGTTAATGGTAAGCATACCACATGAACAAAGGAGAATTGACAATGAGAAAACTTGTTTTATTTTTGCATTCATCGCTTGACGGGTTTGTAGAAGGGCCAAACGGCGAAATGGACATTGGCTGGGTTTCCTACGATGCTGATTTGGAGAAACACGCGAAAGAAATTCTGAGTACTGCCGACACTGTCATTTGGGGACGTGGGACTTATCAGATGATGCATAGTTACTGGCCATCCGTGCCTTCGAACCCATCAGCTTCGCAGCATGAACTGGATCATGCCGAGTGGATCGATAAAACAAATAAAATCGTTTTTTCCACAACGCTGGAGAAAGTCGAGTGGAACAATTCCAGACTGGTGAAAAATAATGTAAAAGAAGAGATCAAGAACCTCAAACAGCAGCCAGGCAGAGATATGGTCATCCTCGGCAGTCCTAGGTTCGCGCACTACCTTATGGAGCTTGATTTAATTGATGAATATAAGATCACGGTTTCTCCTGTCCTGATCGGCAGCGGGTTGCCGTTATTCCAAGGCTTCAAAGAGAAGATCAATCTTAAACTTATCGAAAACAAAACTTTTGATTCTGGGGCCATTGGTCTCGTTTACCAGGCGGTTAGATGACAAAGTTGTATTCGGTCGGGCCAGGACTGTGCACATTAGCAATCCATATGAAACCGGGCATGCTGTTAGATGATAAATTGTAGACATAAAGGAGTCTGCATATGGGACGTGTAATCCTGTAACAGATTTAGTGGCAATGTTTGTGGTTTTTTACCTAATCGGTAGCATCTTTAATAGTCTTGATTAGGTCTAATAATATCGGTAATTACTTATCACTTTGTTACAAAACCTTTGGTGAAGATGGCTTTTAAAATTTAATAATAGACTAAGAAATATTTTTTGAAAATGAATTATTTGAAATGAAATTTCCTTGGGAATGGATCCAAGTTGCGTTTGAACAGGTGTTTACTGAAGAAGTGGAAGTCGAATAATGGCTTCCCGTATGTCGCTCTAGTCTATTATCTAACCAAGTTTGAACTTGAATTTTTATAGCGGTACTTAGGCTAAAAAGGGGAGCTTCAAGGTCATTATTCAATGACTGTTGAGATATCCCTTTTTTGCTGTGCAATGACGAAATGCATTCGTCCCAGATATGAAATGAGCAGGATCGTCAAGAAACCAAGAATTTTCTTGCAAGGTAACATATTTCATTCCTAGTGCATGAACTGGACGAACTGCACCAGTGCAAGTTATCTAAACGTACTACCAACGACGGTAAATCTGAAATACACTTTATCGAATTTTAATCATTTCAGTATCAAACTTTTATTTTTATAAAGGTAGCTTTTAATTTTCAGTGGTTAAGATGAAAGGCAAGGTTATCATCGAAGGATATTCGGGGGGAAAGCTTATGGGAAACAAGATACTGCTGGAAGTACGGGGATTGACGAAAACCTTCGGTTCCAGGACCGTCGTGGATCGTCTGAATCTTCGAATTGAGGAAGGGGATATATACGGGTTCCTCGGCACGAACGGTTCTGGAAAAACAACGACGATCCGCATGATAACGGGTCTCGTCCATCCCGATGCCGGCGAGGTTAGGATTGGCGGGTTTCATCTGAAATCGCAGTTTAAGGCTGCTATCTCTCTTGTAGGCGCCATTGTTGAGAATCCGGCTTTTTACACGTATCTTTCCGCATATGATAATCTCAAGTTGACGGCGAACCTTTTGCCGGGGGTAACCCGAAAGCGGATCGATGAAGTGCTTGAAATCGCTGGACTGTCCGATCGGGCTAAAGACAAGGTTGGTACTTACTCGCTTGGCATGAAGCAGCGGCTTGGCATTGCGGGTGCGCTTCTGAACCGTCCGAAGCTGATCATTCTGGACGAACCTACGAACGGACTGGATCCGCAAGGAATGAAGGGGATCAAGGAGTTGATCGCGCAGCTCGCGGCGGAGCAAGGGATCTCTTTTCTGATTTCAAGCCATCTGCTTCATGAAGTCGAACAAATATGCACCAAGGCAGGGGTTATCAGGAAAGGGAAGCTGATTGCGGAGGGTGAGGTCAGGCAGCTGCTTGCTTCGGGAGAGGAAACCGTAGAGATCGTCACTTCGGAACCGGACAAGGCGGAGCAGCTTCTAAGATCAGCATCCGAGGTCATTTCCGTTTCGCGCTCCCAAGACCAACTCATCGTCCGAACGAACGGCGATTGCTCATTCAAGCTGAATCAACTGCTCATGACGAGCGGCGTTCACATTCGAACCATTAGCCGCAGGCCTCGGACGCTTGAGCAATTCTTTTTCGACATAACGGAAGGAGATGGCGAGCCGTGATCAGGCTGATCCAAAACGAGTTTTACAAAACATTCAGATTAAAAAAACTTTATATTTTCATGGCTATCCTGGCCATTCATGCTTGGTTAACCGTTCATTTCTATAACGCAGGCGGGGAATGGAAGTCGGTGATTCTGATGCCTAACGGTCAGTCTCTCCCGCTGACGCTCCTGAACAGCATGGCTCAATTTATGACCGTATTTATTCCCATCTATGTTGCCGACCTGATAACAGGCGAAGTAAAAACCGGCACGTTAAAAATGTCGTTACTGCGTCCAGTCCGGCGAATCGAATGGCTCAATGCCAAAATCGTCTCCTTATTCGTATTCATGACGGTACTGCTTGTTTTCTCCATCGCAGCGGAATACGCGATCGGAACGCTCGCTTTCGGTTGGGGCGAACAAACACTCTATGCCGGATCGCTGTATACGCAGACAGAAGGTGTGTGGTTGACGCTTCGCCTGTCCTTCTCCATGCTCCTGCCGTATATGGCTTGCGGAATGATTGTGATGTTCATTGCCGTATCCGCGACGAACATAAGCACATCGATCGGGTTATCCATCGGCGTGTTGACCGCCACGCAATACTTGAATGCTTTCGAGCAGCTCAAACTTTATTCCATTGTGAACCAAATGTATTTTTTTCATGAATATGTTTATCAGATAAACGGGGAGGCCGCGGCTCAAAACATCGCGGTGATTGCCGGATATATCGCCGTTTTCTATCTCGTCAGCGCAATCATCATAAAGAGAAAAGATTTCATCCTGTAAGGGGGTACGCTCCTTGAGCAAGCTTATCCAATGCGAACTCTTCAAAGTGTTCAGGCAGAAAAAGCTGTATTTGTTCATGCTTATTCTGACCGCTGTGGAAATATCGGCTGTTTTTCAAATATATTGGGAAGCAGCAGGTTTCACTGGCTTCGGGCCGAATGGTCAGTCGTTTCCATTGATCGTACTCCATAACAGCACATTTTTTATCCCTATTTTGATCGCGATCCTGGCGGCCGATTCCATTGCGGAGGAATACCGGAGCGGCAACCTAAAAAAGGCGCTTCTTTGCCCGGTAAGCAGGATGGATCTGCTTCATGCCAAAATCGTGTCTATGTTCACCGTTGTGGCGGTTCTGCTTATTTTTCTGGTTCTTTCCTCTTATCTTATCGGGACTCTGGCTTTTGGGTGGGGGGAACGAACAGTTGTCGACGAAATTGTTTATACATTTAGCGAAGGGGTCCGGCTTGTGGCCAAAATCGTTCTGCTATCTGTGCCGCCTAATCTGGCGTTCGGCATGATCGTTATTTTTGTAGCCTTGCTGACCACAAATCCAGGCGGTTCCATCGGAGCAGCTCTCGTGCTTTTAGCTGTTTCTCCGCTTGTCGAGGGAATCCCGCAGGTTAGAGATTTTTTTATCGGTTATCAAATGCGGGTCATTCCCTTTCTTCCTTTACACGATATGGCTGCGATAGACTTGTGGGGCGGTTTGGCCGTCATCATCGTCTATTTTGGTGTTCTATACGCGGGTAGTGTTATGATGATAAGGAAGAAAGATATTTTGATTTAAATGGGGTGAACCTGTGTCGTTTGACAGAATCTTGATCGTGGAAGATGAGGAAGAAATCGCCGAATTGTTAAAAGACTACCTGGTGGAAGAACATTTTGAGGTCATCATCGCAAGCGATGGACGAGAGGCGATACACCTATACAGAGAATACCGGCCGCAATTGATGATTTTGGATATCATGCTGCCCAAGCTTGACGGAATGGAAGTATGTCGCACGATCCGATCGGAATCGTCAATACCGATCATCATGCTTAGCGCCAAGAAAAGCGACGTGGATAAAATTATCGGACTAGGGATCGGTGCAGACGATTATGTCGTTAAGCCTTTTAGTCCAGGCGAGATTATCGCAAGGGTCAAGGCGCAGCTCAGAAGGGCCAATCAGCTTTTGTCTCCTGTGGGGACATCGGAAATCGTCCGATATCAAGATCTGGAGCTTAATATTAAGGCTTATGAAGTGACGGTCCGGAATCAACCTGTCCCATTCTCGGCTAAGGAGTTCGAGGTGCTTCGTTTTTTTGCCCTTCATCCGAATCAGGTACTGACTCGCGTACAAATTTTTCAGCATGTATGGGGGCTCGACGAACGCGGGGACTTGAATACCGTAACCGTTCATATTAAGAAAATCCGGGAAAAAATCGAAGTCGACCCCGCCAATCCGACGATGATCAAAACGGTGTGGGGAGTCGGCTACAAGCTTGACGGTGGTCCGCGATGAAGCTCGGAATTCGCTTCAAGCTGATCGCAACGCTGACCGTGATCATCATCGTTCCTGCTGTTTTGATGAGCATTTCCGGAGTCCGAGAAAAGCATACGGATCCAATCGAAGGGGCTATTGGAATAAACTACATGTTCCTGATCGGTATTCTGGCGGTGGCGTTTGTTTTATGCGCTTATCTATTAGCACGGGTCATCACAAGACGTATCCTCCTGCCGCTTAAGGAATTGAATGCTGCCGCGGAACAGATTATGAATGGCAATTTGGATGTTGAAATTCGAAATCGATACAATGACGAGATGGGCCGTTTCAGTTCCGCTTTCGATGTCATGCGAGCCAGGTTAAAGGAATCTTTGGATCGGCAAGCTGCTTACGAACGGTCCCGCAATGAGCTGATCGCGAATATTTCCCACGATTTACGGACACCGATTACATCCATTCGCGGATACGTCGAAGGTTTGCAGGACGGCATAGCCCGGGATGAGCAGAAGGTCACCCGATATCTTGCGGTTATCAAAAACAAAACCGATCTACTTGACCGCTTGATTGAAGATCTGTTTCAATTCTCGCAATTAGAGTCAGGACAACTGGTGATGGACATTCGGGAACAAGACAGCCGAGAGTTCCTCGAAGCGATGATAGCACCATTCGAAATGGAGTTTCATGATGCTGCGGTTGTATTGACTGTCGAACGGCCCTTTCCCTCCAGACCTATTCAAGTCGATAGCGATCGCATGGCGCAGGTGTTTGAAAATATCATCGAAAATGCAAAAAAATATGCCGGAAATCCCGCTGAAATGACAATTTCGACTCGAGACGAAGCGGACTGGATTCGGATTGTGATCAGAGACAATGGGATTGGAATCTCCGAAGAGGATACTCCATACTTGTTCGAACGCTTTTATCGAGGAGAAAAATCGCGTTCCCGTGCGTTCGGGGGAGCCGGATTGGGTCTTGCTATATGCAAACGAATCGTAGAAGAGCATGGAGGTCATATTGGGGTGCAGAGCAAACCGGGGGCAGGTGCCGAGTTTTACTTGACATTGCCGGTTGTCAAAGAGGATTGAAGAACGGGAGAGGAGTTCACATCGTGTTACGTTACTACTTTATAGCCTTGTGCGTGATTATTGCGGACCATGCGGCAAAATGGCTTGTGTCGACTTATATGAAAATCGGACAAGAAATCCCCTTAATACCTGGAGTTCTTGGGCTTACATCCATCCGAAACAGAGGGGCTGCTTTTGGCATTTTGCAAGGACAAATCACATTTTTTATTATCGCGACGACCGTTGTCCTTATCGGAATTATGCTCTATTTACCCAGAGCGCATCGTGAAAAAACGATCTTGCCTTATGGCTTAGCCCTTATATTGGGCGGAGCGCTGGGCAATTTTATTGACCGTGTTTTTAAAGGGGAAGTTGTGGACATGATTCAAGTTCATTTTTTCCACTTCCCCGTTTTTAATGTAGCTGATTCCTTCTTATGCATTGGTGTCCTTATTGTATTGATTCATTCTTTGAAAGAGCCACGTAATAAGGATGAAGAGTTGAAGGAAGTGGTTAAATAAAAGTTAACGCCAATTGGCTTGTACGCCTCGATAATTAAGTGACCATCATTACGCTAACGGGACACGATAGCTCGATTGTGAAATACTATGTGTAACAAGGATTATATTCTGAGCTATGGTAATTGAAATTGATGGATTTTATTGCCGAGTTCTAATTACAGGAAAAAAATGTTCAAAGCAGGAGTTAAAACAAAAGTATATTCAAGCAAAAAAGCTTGCATTACACATTAGAGATGTTCCAGAGATATTTTGTCGACTCCATAATTTTGAGCAGTTACGTTACGAAGGTGATATTCAGGTTGATATTGTAATTGATACAGATACAGATAAGATTTACGAACCAAATTATTGAGCTTACGGGACACGATAGTTGAATAGCCAGGGAGCAGATTACTGCAGTAGCTGCTCCCTGTTTTCATTGAAGTAACGGACAGCATAGGATAATGAATTATTCATGAATATTGAGGTGTTTATAAACGTTACTGCCTAGGTCTCTCAAAAAATGGAGAGACTTTTTTGTCTTACAAGTATTTCCACACATGTGTATCGATGTTAAAACCTAAGCATATTGAAGGTCATAAAATCCATTTATGTTAAAACTTCCCTATAAGCGGTTGTTCTATTATAATAGGGCTAGTGCGAAGAGAGGTGGAATGGCGATTATGAACAATAACCTGGAAACCCCGTATTTAGAAGAGAAATTGTTAGAAGCCAAGACCCACTTTAATCGGGCGCTTGCGCTGGGATGGTCGGCGGGGCTGCTGGCGGTGTACGGTGCGGTGCGGCTGGTGCCGGGCTCGCGCGAGATGGGGATCGGGTGGACGGTGGGGCACCTGGCGCTGTTCGCCGGGCTGGTGCTGATGGGCGTCGGCTTGGTGGAGCTGTGGCGGCTGGGCGGCTGGGACACGGCGTGGGGCCGGGTGTGGCTGGCGGTAGGCTGCGCCGGTGTCGCGTCGGGTCTGGCGCAGGCCGGGATCGACTTGTACGCGAACGCCGTCTCCGCGGACCTGGAGTCCCGGTCGGCGCTGTTCGAGCGGGTGCAGTCGGTGCCGGGGGTGATGCCGCTGGTGTACACGGTGGTGCCGATGCTGCTGTACGTCGGCCTGATCGCGCTGCTGGTGCGGTTGGCGGTGCGTCGCGCCGCCCCGTGGTGGAGCCCGGTGCTGGTGCTACTGGGCACCCTTGCGATGGGGGCGTCGCTGAACTTCCTGACGGTCGGAGCGGCGCTGTACCTGGTGGCGTTCCTGCCGGTGATAACCGGTAGCCGGAAGCGGCTGCGGGACGTATCGTCCGGGGCATGAGCGAGAAATGGCCGCTGGTGGCGGTGTTGACGGGGGCGGGGATCTCCACGGACACGGGGATCCCCGACTACCGCGGCTCTGGGACGAGGCCGAATCGATTATGCTGGCCAATTGGGAGATTTTGTAGTTTGGTAATAATCGGAGCCGCTCACTGTGCAGGCTTCATTGCTCAACTAACGGGACACTATAGCTTAATTAAAACGCGGCTGCCGGCATGGATCGGCAGCCGCGTTGCGCTAACGGGCAGGATAGTTTAAGGAAGCACTTTATTTATTAAATCACTGTGATATAATTAAATCGTGGGAAAATATGGATGTTTATTTGAGTAGTCCTTGGCATTTAATGCCGGGGACTATTTTGTGTTTGTAAGGATAACTAATAGGAGGAATAAAAATGAATTGGACTTCAATCAGAGATTTTCTTCGCATTCCAAAAAACATTACTGGTAAAGGGGTGAAAATTGCCATTATTGATGGGGGTTTTTATTGTCACCCAGACATTATTTCTAACGACAATAGAAATTCCTTCTTGGTAAAAACACATACAAACAATCCTGTACCAATTAAAATTACAAGTGAAACACAACTGAATAATGGTCTTCACGGATTATGGACAGCTGCTGCTGCTGGAGGAACTGGATTGTTGTCAAATGGAGTATATACTGGGGTTGCTCCTGAAGCAGATATGTACTTAATTGAAACAGGATCGCTAAGGACGGCAGAAGAAGTTGAAAAAAATGTAGGGCGTGCATTAGAGTGGGTGAATCAATATGGAGAAAAATATGGGATAAGGGGGGTTGTTTTAACAGTTGCTGGTCAAAGAGATACGGGACTTCTTCCTTGGCAAGCAGATCCTCTTCGTATTTTATGTGAGGAGTTAGTTCACAAAGGAATATTGGTTGTAGTGGCATCCGGAAACAATAATGAACTTACTAGTAGTTCTGTCATTTCACCTTCCGCTTTATCTGTTGGAGGTGTTGCTATACCTGAAAGTGGAAAAATTGAGATTGCTGCTCCTATTCCAGGTTGTAAGGGTTTTACGTTTGATGGAAAATGGAATCCTGATATTTTGGCTCCAGCAATGAATGTCGTTTTACCGTTCCCATTTAAGTCAGAAGAAGAACGATTAAATCATTATACAGTGATGCACGACAATCTTCCTCCAAATTATACTCGACAATGGGGAACATCTTATGCCGCTCCCATAGTTCTAGGATTGGCAGCATGTTTATTGCAAGTACAACCCAACTTGACAGCTGAACAAGTCAAAATAGCACTAGTTTCTAGCTCCGAGTCGAATGAAGAATGGGTAGAATTTAAGGCTGGGCTTGCATCCTCAAGTGTTCTCACGTTTGATTCTCATCAAATTACTGACGCTGACATTCAGAGTTCTATGTATTTACAGTGGAAACATTGGAGAGAACGTTCTTTAACAGAAAAAATAGAAAAAATCAGCTGTTTTGATCACAATCTTATTGATATTCTTTTATCTTTTTTACCTGAGAAAGTACCTAATGAAGCAGCAAGTATTGTGCAAAAGGTGTTATACCATCCTTCATATAATGTAAGAGCAGCTGCGATTACTGTTCTTTCGACCCAACCATCAATCCTGAGTTCGTTAGATATATCGCATTGTCTTACAGATGAATCCCCTAGTGTTAGAATGGGGGGGATATATGCACTTTCATTATGTCCAAATTTTTGGGAGGAATTAACACCGACAATTTGTACATTGATAAACGATGAAAATACAGATATTCGATATAATGCTTGTAAGTTAGCTTCAACAATAAAAAACAAAAAATTCATTAAGCCTTTGATTGATGGATTAATAGAAGATGCACAAAATAAAAGAATTGGAACTTTTGGGGAAAGGCATTTTGCTTTGGAGATAATAACAGGTACTGAGATACCACGTGAGCCTGAATGGAAAGAGGGAGAAGATCCTTATTCTAATCGAAGCATTAATGCTTTATTAGAAATAGCATCAAAATGGAAATCCTTATTCAACTAACGGGCAGGATAGCGCAACTTAATCATCTCTAAAGCGTCCTAATTTTTAGAATATTTCCCGTCATTGCGATTAGAGGTGATCTGATGAAAGTTTATTATTTGTGCCTGTTATTGATTTTGATGACGGGTTGTTCGCAATCGAGTCCTACTTCTGCTGCGAAACCAACTCCAAGTAGTCATACATCTGAGTCCGAATCGTCTTATCCCGATTTTATTAATGTAGGGGATAAGCATTACATTAACGCTTGGGAACTGACACTGTTGGACGCAACGGGAATCGTAGAGATGGGTCAAGTTGACCGCGGATCTTTAGTAGCTGAGGGAACCCCGGCTTATTCCATCCCTAGCTACCCGGAACATGATGTGGTTGTTGTAAAAGCCGAAAGTAATCATACCGGTTTAGTAGCGAACGTTACCGGTTATCTCGTCTATGTACGCAATGGTGGAGATGGGAAATCTTATTACCCCGACATTGAAGATCAACCCGTAAGACAAATCAAAATCTTTAGAGGGACTGAGCTGCTTCGAGAACTCGAAGGACAAGAGAAAGATTCTTTTTTTCAATTATTTCGACAGCAAGGGCCTCACAATGAATTTCATTTTGATGTTGAGCCTCGATACACGGTTCTGTTGATAGGTGAAAATGTCTTAGGACAGAACTACGGGATTATGGAAAAGGATAGCCAGTTCGGGCTTCCTCATATCGAAAGCAAACTGCCGGATGAGATCGGTCACTATTTTAAAGAGTAGCCGTTATTGAACTAACGGGACACGTTAGTTGAATAACAACAGCGACAGTCTAAGACTTTATTTTTTTAAGTCTTGGTCCGCCGCTGTTTTTTTAATGGAGCAGTCTAATACTTATTCTTCAAAAGTTATCCTTTTTTCAATTCAAAAACTGAGTCAAATCAACGACTCCTGCTAATACTTTATTTTCACCAACATGAAAGGCAGAACAGTTTAAAGCAAGTGATGTAAAAAAAAGGGTTTACATTTACTGGGATATTCCTTATAATTGTATGTGCAAGCAACTTAGCAACTTTTATAACTTCTACCCAGAAAGAAGGCAGAAAAATGCTTGAGATATTTTTCAAAGAATGCCTGTATTTTACCGCGAGTCGTCTTAGCAGGGTCATTACAAAAATGGCGGAAAGGGAATTTGCAACCATAGGATTATCGCCGACTTCTGCATTTTTGCTGATGGCCGTGTATGAAAAAGAAAGCATTTCGCAGAAAGAGATCGCGCAGATTCTTCACCTTCAGCCTTCAACGGTGACTCGATTAATCGAAAAGCTTATTGCTAAAGGCGTGATCGTTAACCGTGTGGAAGGGAGGATGTCGCTAATATCGTCGACAGAAAAAGGCAGAGCATTGGCAGATGAGATTCAACGGTGCTGGACAAATCTTCGCAGCAATTACAATGATATTTTGGGTGAAAAGCAAGGAGATGAATTAACTTTACAGATCTTTGAGGCAAGCGAACAATTGGAGGTTATAGAAAAAGGTTAGGTTCTTCAATAAAAAAAATTGTATGTACAAACAATTATGAGGAGGATGTTTATGAATATTCGTACAGGGGAAAAGTTTTTGGTTCTAGGCGGTACAGGGAAGACAGGACGTCGTGTGGCGGAAAGATTGACTTGTCAAGGATTGCCAGTTCGCATCGGCTCTCGTTCCGGTGAAGTGCCTTTTGATTGGGAGAACCCGTCTACATGGGAAGCGGCTCTGTACGATGTTAGAGCAGTCTATATCACTTACTACCCAGATCTGGCTGTGCCAGGGGCAGCCGATGCAATTGGTTCTTTCGCCAGATTGGCAGTGGAAAACGGGATAAAGCGGCTGGTACTCTTATCAGGCCGAGGTGAGGAAGAAGCTCAGCTTAGTGAGCTGGCACTGCAGAACTCAGGGGCTGAATGGACGATCCTGCGGGCGAGCTGGTTCAGCCAAAACTTCAGTGAGAACTTCTTGCTCGACTTTGTACTGAGCGGTACGGTTGCCTTACCGGTAGGCGATGTGAAGGAGCCGTTTATCGATGCGGATGACATTGCGGATGTCGCCGTTGCGGCACTTTCCGATGATCGTCATATCGGCAAGCTTTACGAGTTGACTGGGCCACGTTTGCTGACCTTCGCGGAAGCAGTTAGGGAGATTGCTAATGCGAGCGGGCAGGATGTTAGGTATGTGCAAATTTCCGCGGATGCGTTTACGTCAGCGCTGACGCAGGAAGGTCTACCGAAAGATGTTATATCACTGCTGAACTATTTATTCATTCAAGTGTTGGACGGTCGTAATGCGCATCTGACGGATGGTGTTCAGGTAGCTCTTGGTCGTGAACCGCTTGATTTTGCTGACTATGCGAAGAAAGTGGCCGCTGCTGGCATCTGGGGAGCCACGCAGAAATGAAAGGTTTTCTAAATTTGTTAACTTTTTCTTCGGCACTGGGGTCCGGATTGATTGCCGGAATATTCTTCGCCTTCTCGGCATTCGTGATGACAGCTCTCTCCCGCATCCCAGCAGCACAAGGGATTAATGCCATGCAATCCATTAATGTCGTCGTGCTCAACTTTTGGTTTAGTTTCGTATTTTTCGGAACAGCTTTAGCAAGTGTTGTACTCGCGATCGTCTCTCTCGCTAGATGGAGTCAGGCAGGATCGAAGGCTCTGTTCATCGGCAGTCTTTTATATCTAATCAGCTTTATGGTGACGGCAGTACTCAATGTGCCATTGAATGATTCGCTTGCCGTCGTTGATCCAGGCAGTACAGCTGGGGCTGACCTCTGGTCGCGTTATGTCGTTAGTTGGACAGTGTGGAATACTGTACGTACGCTTGCATCCTTAGCTGCACTTGCTTCTTTCATCATTGCGCTCATATCGGCAGCTCGCGGTTAAGCGATTTCGAAAACAGGAAAAAATGATAAACGGTTCTTTCGCAAATGAAGCGAATGGTGTTAAAAGAAAATAAACCATTAACAGACTAGGAAAATAAAGTTGTAGAATGAGAAAATATAGTATTTTCTTAGTGCTTAGGCTAGGATAAGGCACCTTTTAAAGCACTACATGCTACCCGCGTATGTTCTTTAATTAATAATTGGAAATAAAATATAATGAAGAGGACGTAGTCCACGCAAAGGCGCGGGAGCGTCCTTTTTTGTTGAACTAACGGGACACGATAGTTCAACGAAAAAAGGAGCAGGATGTCGCGACAGCTGCTCCTTTTTTTATTAAGCTATTGGGCAGGATAGTTTAATCCCTTCGAAAATGTTTTATGATTGATTTACCCCCATAGAAAACAACCATCAGTATAATAAGAACACTTATCATAAATAGTTTTGTCATTTCCATGTTGAATAATAATGAAATAATCCAAGATACCAACCAACCCCACCCAGCCCACCAAGAAGAATATCCTATATAAATAATCGACGGAAAATCTGTTATTTTATAAAGAATTGCACCAACTAATAATAACCCAATAGAAATATATAAGTGCTCCAAATAAATCCCACTTTCATTTTCAATTTTGTTTATTTGAGTAATAATAGATTACTACAAGAAAGGGATAAAAACGATAATGAGCCGCATCGAGTCCACCTAATAATGGAGCTGTTTAAGGTGAATTAATGTGGAGATGGAACCACGTATTAGGGAAAGTTCATTAAGCTAACGGGCAGTTATGCTTAATGTACTAGAAGAGGAAAGATGAGGGAATCTAAGGTTTTGAGAGATAAACAGAGTTATTATTTTCTGAAAATCCTAAATTTAGGCATTATAATGCGAAAGTGTAAATTTACGAAAAATAGCGAACGTGCGTTTTTGAGGTTTGTAAAAAAGGATAATACAATTTACGATAGGTTCATTCGAAACCAACAATTAAGGAGATGTTTAAATGAGCAATATATTATTAAATTCAAGAAAAAACACTCTTGATAATAATGGGCTTTTAGAACAAAATAAAAAGTTTTGGGATAATACTGCTGACAAATGGTTCGGTGTAACTGCACTCCCAGAACTCGGATGCTTAATACCATCCGAAGAAGACTTACATTTGTTTGGTGATGTGTCTGGTAAAAAAGTTCTTGAAATTGGTTGTGGAAGTGGGCATTCTCTTAAATATCATGGTGACCATAATGCATCAGAACTTTGGGGACTTGATATGTCAACTCAGCAAATTGAAAATGCAACCCGTTATTTAAAAGATTGCGGATATGAAGCACATTTATTCAATAGTCCCATGGAAGTGAATCCAGGTTTACCGATGGGTTATTTTGATATTGTTTATTCAATATATGCAATTGGTTGGACTACCGATTTACAAAAAACATTTAATCTAATCGCATCCTATTTTAAAAAAGGTGGTACTTTTATATTTAGCTGGGATCACCCTGTCATGAGATGTATGGAAATTGAAGAAGATAATCTTGTAGTTAAAAGCTCTTATTACGATGAAAATCTTTTTACGTTTGAAAAATACGGCTTTGATGTTTCACTCAGCAAAAGAAAAGTTTCAACGTATATTAACGCTTTATCTAAAGCAGGATTTTTTATTGAGGAAATGATAGAAGAAACTGATAAACAAACTCTTGAAAGTGAGAGTAAAGTTGAACAGATATATCATTCTGCTTTCAATGCGAAAATGTTTCCCTTGTCTTTCGTTTTTAAAGCAAGAAAACTTTAATCGGTAATTAAGCATAATTTGCGGTTATATAAGCCGAAATCTTTATATTATACGCATCAGTGGCTTTAAAAGGATTGCCTGTGGGTTGAGAAAATTGAAGTAAAACTAGCGAGTTAATTTGTAAAAAAGCTAAACTAACGGGACACTATAGCTTAATAAATAACTAAGACACGGCTGCCGACATGGATCGGCAGCCGTGTTACGCTAACGGGCAGGATAGTTTAATAGTAGGTTGCTGTTAAGGAACGATTCAATATATTATTGTAAGGTAATATATGGACAAAGTGAGCCATCGAGGGGGGGGGAAAGGTTGCCTATGTTATTAAAAATGATTTTATTAATTCTATCCCTAGGAATTGATACATTTTTGATTTCAACATCATTAGGTGTCTTAAAAACCAAAGGGAAATTTAAAATTGCCATTGTATTTGCATGTGCAGAGGCTATAATGCCTCTTATCGGTTTTTTGATTGGAAACTGGGCAGGAATACTCGTTGGAAACTGGGCATCCCTTATTGGTGGAGTATTATTACTTGGCGTTGCCGCGTGGCTAATATTTTTTGAAGATGAGGATGAAGAAGGGGAAAAGTTAGAACGAAATCTTGTTGGTTGGACGCTTATCGTGACTGCTGTAAGTATTTCCTTAGATGAATTGGCAGTTGGATTTTCAATAGGACTCATAGAGGTGCCTGTAGCTCTTACTATTCTTCTTATCGCTCTTCAAGCATTTGTTTTTACCTTTCTAGGGCTTACATTTGGTTCAAAATTCAAACGTTTTTTAGGCGAATGGTCCGAAAAGGTTGCTGGTATTGTATTAGGATTTCTGGGGTTCTGGATTATTATCGAAGCAGTACTTAAGTTGGTATAAGCAGACAAAAGTTGATTATGTAGAAAAGACTCAGGAATATGTCATGAAACAAGAAATCGAATTATAAGGTAATAGGCGATTATCTAGATCCAATACGTTACATCTCCCATATGATAGCGCGAGGGAGTGATGTAATTTGGCGAAAACAACACAGCCGGTAACCATTGGAGCGAATAGTATAGCAAAGATTGGTAACCGTTTTTTTCTAATTGTTGAGGTGGAGGCAAAATCACCTGGAGTCGAAATTGATCCGGTATTCGGCGTTCGGACAACTGCAAAACAAGCAGGTAGTCTCATTCGAGCAGGTGTTATGCGTACGATATTTCAAAAAACTCCTCCGAAACCGAGTCGCGGAAAAAAAGTGGAATTGAAGGGTGTATTGTTCGCTAATGGTCGTATTTTTTCAGTTTTTGACGTTGAAAACACGACTGATGTTTCTGTACTAGTAAGAATTAACCGTGAACAAGCAAATAAGCTTATCCGCGGTGGTACTCGCATCATCAAAGTTATAAGGAAACCGTTCTAAAAAGTTATTGTCCTCGGTTTTCGAACTATTCGTTATTGAACTGACGGAGAACGATAGTTTAATACCGTAAGGGCTGCCACTCGGCAGCCCTTTATTCCGCTAACGGGCAGTTTACTTGAAAGGATTTGTTAACTCTTTCGCGAATAAAGCTGTATAAACGGGTTTAAGGGGTAGTGGCGGGTGGCAATAGACAAAGTTATCGGAGCTGTGCTGTACTCTGTGACATTTATTCGAGATTATATTCAATTTGGTTTTCATTGCGAATCAAATGATGCATGTCTAACTGTTTATGCTTCACTATCGGTAACGTTGAACTGTGTGGAGTACAGTTACGAGAATAATGGCTACCGAGATGCCCTGTGCGACTTAATCAACCAAATAGTTAAAGATGTTCACACGGGGGATGATGATTCAATTAAAGTAATTTTTGAAGGAAATGATAAGCTCTCAATTAGTCCTACAGATAAAGAGCGAGAAATACTTGTTGAATATGCGGTGTTTTATTACGGTGATATCTATATAGTTTGGAATTAGATTGATTGGTCATTGAGCTAGCTAACGGGGAACTATAGCTTAATAAATAACTAAGACACGGCTGCCGACATGGATCGGCAGCCGTGTTAAGCTAATGGGCAGGATAACGCAATTGAGCAAATCTTCCAGTTAACAAGCGAGTAAAAAGGCGAAAACATAACTTTATAGTGGGAGTGTGAAATATGAAAAAAATATTATTGGTTTGTATTATGATAATGGTGATGCTAGCATCGGCTTGTGGAAATGTTGAAATGACATCAAATCCAAATACTTCTAGTGAGCCTAAACCTGAAACGGATGAGTCTATTATTCCAAAAAACACATCCGAATATTGTACTGGAGAACGTATAAATTTGGATAGTGAAACAGGAAAATATTTCTATGGAACTTGGAAAGTTGAGAAGCTTTTAGGATTTTCAAATTCATATAATGATGCTTCTGAATATCCAACAGGGCAAAAATTTATTGGAGATGAAATTATAATCAAAAAAGACTTTTTTTCATCAAAAGGACTTAAAAACTATAGCGATTATCAATATGAACTAAAAAACCCATTATATGAGATTACAGCGACATGCTATAACTCTGACTCTTTTTATAGATTATATAAAATAGATACCCCAGACTTAAATATAAATGATGTAGTAAAAGCAATAGATATAAGTGACCCTTCTACAAAACTTAGCATACCTGTAAGTGTAAGTTTTTTTGTTGTTAATAACGATAGGCTTATCTTGTTATCTGAGGCAACTATTTTTGAGTTTAAAAAAATTACTGATTAAATGAATTAAGGTTATGTAATAAGTTCTGTGCTAATAGAATAGAAAATATCCAGGAAGGTAAGGATATCCTATAAGCGATTCTGAAAATGCCTGTGAATATAATTTTTTAAACAATTAAACTATAGTGTATATACTGGATATTTGTGAGTATACATACTGCCTTTACAGTGAGTAAAATCTTGAAATTCATGGTGGTCCATCTATCCATCTATCCGAACTCATAGAAAACTATTATTAATGCATTGAAAAAAGAAATTATCAACGAGACAATACATTGGGAAGATTTTGAAAATGAACTTATTTCAAAATCCAAGGAATTAATTGAAACATTACAAGAGATAAATAAAAATATTCTTAAAGCAAATTGTTTTACTAAGTTAAGAATATTTGCTGCTCTAAAGCGTTGAACTAACGGGATACTATAGCTTATAAATAACTAAAACGCGGCTGCCGGCTTGGATCGGCAGCCGCGTTGTGCTAACGGGCAGTAGAGCGTAGTGGTAACTTAAGTGGGTATTCTTTTGTGAAGAGTTCTTTTGTATTACAATTTAACTAAATAAATTTATATTAACGATAGCTGTAGTCCTGTAACTCAAGCATCACTTGATATACAAAATTGAGAGTGATATATACACTAAAAGTATCATGAACAAAAGGGTGATGACAGTGTTTGATATGTCAAAAGTAGGCAGGAATATTGCAAAGTTAAGGAAAAGAATGGGAATTACCCAGATGGGTCTAGCTGATAAACTTGGAATCAGTTATCAAGCAGTGAGTAATTGGGAACGAGGAGAAACGATGCCTGATATTTCTAAGCTTCCTCTGATCAAAGAAATTTTCGATGTAAGTATCGATGAGATTTTGGACGAAGGCAAAGGGACACAAATACTACAAAATATGCTAGATAATACAACTAAGGATTATTTACAACATAATGAGATATCTTTCGAAGAGATTTCTGAAATTGCACCATTACTCAGAACTGAGCAAGTTGATGAATTTTTTGAGAATGTAAAGAACAGAGTTGAAACAAGCGATCTCCTGTCGATAGCACCATTTATAAGTGAGGATGTAATTGACGAATGTGCAAAGAAAGCCTTTGAAAAAGAAGGTATAGATGCACTGGTGTCGATAGCACCATTTATAAGTGATGATGTAATTGATGAATGTGCAAAAAAGTCCTTTGAAAAAGAAGGTATAGGTGCACTGGTGTCGATAGCACCATTTATAAGTGATGATGTAATTGATGAATGTGCAAAAAAGTCCTTTGAAAAAGAAGGTATA
>NZ_JBHTGZ010000009.1:682059-703409 GCF_042676425.1 Paenibacillus sp. GCM10027629
AATAGCACCATTTATTAGTGAAGATGTAATTGACGAATGTGCAAAGAAAGCCTTCGAGAAAGAAGGTGAAAGAGCACTGGTGTCAATAGCTCCATTCATCAGTGCAGGAGTTATAAATGAATGTACGCAAGGTAGTGCTCCAGCTTAGGCGTACAGTCTTTAACTATAACAGTAACTCGTTAAGTATTATAATATGTTAATTTCAATATATAAAACTTTGTGCTTAGAAATAATTCGCGAACCGTATCATTAAGAAGAATTGCTGATCATTACGCTAACGGGACACGATAGTTATCGTACCCGTCAGCAAAGTACCTGTTTTTTATAACATGGTTCTCCGCGCCTCACGATGGATTATGTTTGCTGCTATGATCAGAATAAGAATATGCCGCGCTAAAGCAGCCGTAATTTAATCATTGACTGTATATTCAGTCATTCATATAATAAAGCAAAGATATTCCATATTTTCTTTTGAGAGGAGCTTGTAAATGGATTTACACTACAGTATTCAAGGCAAAGGGCCGTCAATTGTCATGATCCACAGCCCTGGAGTCGACTCAAGGGAGTGGAAGGAACTTGCGCCACTGCTCTCGAAAACGAATGGGGTGATCACGTATGATAGCAGGGGGATGGGACTGTCGCCTGCTCTGAAAGAACCGGTAGAACCGGTGAGGGATCTCTTCGAGCTTCTGCAGCATTTGAAGCTGGATCGGGTTTTACTCGTTGGTCACTCCATGGGTGGAGAACTTGCCCTGAATTTCACGCTTGCCTATCCGGACATGGTGGATAGATTGATCGTCATTGCGCCATCCTTGACCGGATATCCGTACTCACAACAGTTCCTAGAGTGGATGGCATCTGTAAATGCACTAGCTCCCGATATCAGCGGCATGGTAGAGTTTTCGTTAAACGGTCCCAATTATCAAACCGTCATGGAGAGCGAGCACCGCGATTTTCTGATTGACCTTCATACCCAATACTTGACAAGGGTTTTCATGGAATGGCAAAGCTTCGAGGTCATCTGGCCCGAGCCTCCGGCCATCGAGCGGTTGGAGCAAGTAGCCGTACCGACCCTGTTTATTTACGGAACGGTTGAATGGAGCGATATCCTGGGCGTTGCCAAGGAATATGAGCGCGTGCCATCGGTACGGTTTGCCAAAGTGGAAGGTGCCGATCATATGATCACGCTGACTCACGCCTCGCTTCTCGCCCCGATTATTCTGCGTTTTCAGAACGGTGAGGAGTGACTAAATTATGCCTCGCAGCAGGGAAGAGAACGATAGAATTCGTCGATCGACCATGGATAATATCGGTACCGCGGCCATGGAGTGCTTTCTAGAAAGGGGGTACCATGCCACATCCATCGACGATATCGCCAAGAGAGCGGGCGTATCCAAAGGGCTGCTCTATAATTACTATCAAGGAAAGGAAGGCCTCCTGGCCGAGAGCGTTCGAGACCGAGTGGATGAGATTTCAGCTGTGATGGAGGCGGCATCTGCGCTTGCCAAGCCGAGGGAGCAACTACTCCGGATTATCGATGGTGCGCTAAGTCAGATTGCCGAGAACCCGAAGGGGTACCGGTTCTTTCTGCATCTTCAGACCCAGCCCGAAGAGGACGAGGTTCTTTCAAAATACAGCGAAATCCTAAATCAGGAAATGTCTAGGCAGTATGAATTTCAATCGGCTATTTTCGAACGTATGCAGGTGGAAGACCCAAAGCTCCGTTCCTTGTATTTTTCCTCGTCACTTCACGGGATCATGCTTCTGATGTCAATCTATCCGGATTATCCCATCGAAACCATAAAGGAACAACTGATCCGGGATTTTTGTTAGTTATGCATGGATGATAAGGTTATTGTCTGAGGATATGAATATTCGTGTAAAAAAGTCGCCGTTGAAGAGCTAAAGATATATGGATTATTTTGGAAGTATAACATAAATAAAGAGACTCTTCGCTCTATTGGATGGATAGGTTCCACAAAAATATTCATAACTTTCCGCTTTGGTTATACATTCTCATAGAAAACAGATCGAACCGCATAATATTAAAAATTCCGCTAACGGGACACATTAGTTGAATAAAATTCAATGTTGAGCAGGCTACAGCAGTCTGCTCATTTTTTTAAGCTAACGGGCAGGATAGTTCAATTAAATGTACTTAAACAGTGAAGAATATTTGGTTGCCAAAAAAGGGGAGAACAGCGTAATCAATTCATTTCTTTTGGGAACGATGCTAACGACGTGCCTATGTTCGAGCAAGCCTACCGCTCCGATGCGTGGGAAATCATACAGGGCTTCAAACCGTGTCGACCGATTGAGTTGCGTGCGATGAAGGTACGGTGAGAAGGAAGATCGAGGAGATGGTGACAATCTTGCGGTTGGAACGCGATCAAGCTCCAGCAAGATAGAATTCTGTAGATCGGCCTGTATCGTGCGACAAAGAAAGAGTTCGCTAACTGCGAAACTCTTTCTTTGTCGCGGCCATGATGGCATACGATTACGAAATATACGGCCACAACGCCAAGATGAACTCATAAACGAAATAGATCGAAAATCCGATAAGCAGGATTCCCGCAATGACGGAAACGGCCCGAATCATTTTACGGCTCATGACCTTTCGCGTGACGGAAACGATGGATAATAAGCCAAGATCATGGACCAGAATGCCGCTTAATACGCCAATCGCCGCAATCGCGAACCCCCCTTTGCTACCAGAAGTATAGGACTCAGAAAGAACCGCGCCAAAAACAGATACCCAGAAGACGAGGTTACCAGGCGATACGGCTACTAGCAAGCCATTTCGATATGTGCTCCAGAACGATTTTTTTGTTTTTTCGTCTGCAGGCGTAATGTCCTTGTCCGCGTTTTTAATAGAATCGTAACCCAGAAAAGCGAGAAAGCCCGCACCAGCGATCCAAAGCGGGATCTGAATGAATGGAAGAGAGAGGATGGAAGCGAACCCCAAAACCATCAAGATAATCAACGCAAAGTCGATCGTCATTCCACCTAGTCCTACAGCCCAGCCGTGAAGAAAGCCGTTTTTCAGGCCTTGTTTGGTCATTTCGACCGTTATTGCTCCGACCGGCAGGGCAATGGCAAGACCGATCAGGAAGTATTTTAGATAAATTTCCATGATGTGTTCCTTTCATTCTATGTACTTTTAAAAACACGTAAAAACGATTCTAATATAATTCATGAACGAAGGCAACCCTTGCAATTCTTGTCAAACTGTTGTGACAAGAATTGATACTAAACACTAACGGCCAGTATTCTTCAATGACCTGTGTTAAAATATGGGTACTAATCAGTCATTTAAAAAAGGGAGAGGAAGCAATGTCACAATCACTCATCTTTGATATGGACGGAACACTATTTCAAACAGACAAAATTTTAGAAATATCACTCGAAGATGCTTTTAAGCACTTAAGGGATCTAAATGAATGGGATACAGACGCCTATTGATAAATACCGTGAAATTATGGGTGTACCTTTACCAAAAGTATGGGAAACTCTGTTACCCAATCATTCCAATGAAGTAAGAGAACAAACTGATGCATATTATCTAGAAAGATTAATTGAAAATATAAAAATCGGGAAAGGCGCTTTATATCCTAATGTAATGGAAGTTTTCGATCATTTAAAAGAGAATGATTGTTCAATTTACATAGCAAGCAATGGTTTAACGGAATATTTAAATGCAATTGTGAGTTATTATAATTTGGATAATTGGGTTACTGAAACCTTTAGTATCCAACAAATTAATTCGTTAAATAAGTCAGACTTAGTTCAAGTTATCATTAAAAAATATGGTATTACCAATGCAGCGGTAGTTGGAGACCGCCTATCGGATATAATTGCAGCTAAAGATAATGGTTTAGTTGCCATAGGATGTAATTTTGATTTTGCACGAGACGACGAACTTTCTCAGGCTGATATAGTTATAGATGACTTAATTGAGTTGAAAAAAATCGTATCACAGTTAAAAAATAGGTGTTCAACTAACGGGACACGAGAGTAAGGAGCTTGCATGGGTAGCTCCTTTTTGCTTTGTTAAAGTAACGGGCAGGATAGTTTAATGGTAACTTGGGCAAGGTAGATTAAATACTTGGAAATTTTAAAAATGAGGTTTGTTATGAAAAGATTGATGATATCCCTGATAGTTCTGTTTATTACTTCAACTGTTTCATTGGAAGCGGCACCTGAATACGCAAAATGGGGTACAGTGGCAGTAAAGGAAACACAAAAACGATACAAAGCAGACATAATTGATTATAAGCATATTGGTCGTACTGAACTCACGCCAAACAAGTCTGTAGAGAAATTCAAACTATGGCTGAGAAGCAAAGAAGGCAACCAGTTTGGGGTTTATGTATTTATCACATTTGATCCGTCAACTGAGATAATTCAGTCTATTCAGTTCACTGAATCCACTCGTTAACTAAAAACTCACCTATATGCTAAAGAGGAACAATCTTCAACTGTAACAAGGCTGCCAGCTCGATTGGCAGCCTTGTTACGCTAACGGGCAGGATAGCGTAATGAGGATCTTGTTTGTTTATGCTAATTCTACCAATGGTAACTCATGGTAAAATCCTTGTAGAGGTTTTACATGAGGGAAAACATACCAATGACGATAAAAGATGAGTTTCTAAAGAACGTTAATCTATTGATACAAACGCATTCCGAGGGTCATCTTGGCGGTGAAGTAATGCCTGAGGATGTTCTTTTAGGTATTGTTCCCGTTGAAGAATTAATGAACGTGTTAACTCTTGGGATGTCTCTAAATTATCAAAGAAATTCATACTCATTATGGAATTCAATTGTACAAGTTTTTTATTTTGTATACTTTTACAAATTTACCCATTATACTGTGGTGAGGCGATGTCATCTATCGTAAATTCCGTATGAAGGACGACGAATATGAAAAAAATAGCATTTGGCCTCATAAGCCTGATACTCCTACTTACGTCATGTCAGGGAAAGCAGACGCCGCAATCGAATACACCGGTTACACTTAAGGTATTGGTTTGGGACAAGGAACAATTCTACCAACAATACGGGGATCTATATCAGATAGAGAAGAAATTCGTAGATTTGGACGTCGTATCGATTCGTGATCAGATTCGAGCGAAAGAACTCGTAACCGAAGCGGTGGACAGGCTCATGAAAGAACAGCATCCGGATGTAGCACTGATTAACATGGACGCGTATGAAGGCTTGCGTGAGCATAATAAGTTAACGCCATTAACTTCCTTTCTGAACAATTCAGACTTGGATCTTAAGCAGATTACACCGGCCGTCGTGAATTTTCTGCAAGACGATACCGGCGAATTATATGGTCTTGCACCGACCTTTTTGGGACAGGCTGTATATTATAACAAGGCATTGTTCCATCAATTTGGCATTCCCTTACCGCGTGATGGGATGACCTGGGATGAACTGTTCGCATTAGCGCAGCGTTTTCCAAAAGAAATCGATAAGAACACGCCCGTACTGGGGCTGTATGATCGTGCTTTTGCAAATCCCATGGTGATGGCTTTGCGAATCGGCGGAGGCGTGGGATATTCGTTCTACAACGGCAGGGAATTCTCGCTCAACACCTCGTCATGGAATGATATTTTCCAAGGTGTAATCGATTGTGTAAAGACGGGCGCATGCGGAGATTATTCGGCACAATTAAAAGCCCAGGACAGCAAAAAGGAACAACAATCGCTGGCTGCGACATATCCTTTTCTGCATGGGAATGTTGCGATGGCCATTGAAGATTCGAATTTATATACACGGATTGATAAGAACAAAGAGCAGGGTCAAACAATCGACTGGGATGTCGTATCGTTCCCCGTACACGCAGATCAGCCTGATCGGGGGAACGGGATGCAATTGAAAGAGATTTTCGTCATTCCTTCGGAATCCAATAAAAAAGAAACGGCCTGGGAACTTGTTCAATTCGCGAATGGAAAAGGGTACGCGAAAATATTCTCTCGCATCCATACGTCAGAGCTATTATCCCAAGAACCCTCCTCTGATCAGAGCGAGCGTAATCTTCACGCGTTCTACACGCTAGATTATATGTTGAACACCACAATGATTCAGATGAGAAAACTGCCGCAGCCTGTCCTTGAAAAATTCGATGAGCTGTCCTTGAAATATCTTGCTGAGGTTTTTGACGATCGACTTACGGTGGCTGAGATGTTGAATCAACTGCAAGCGAACATGCAGCCTATGCTTCAATAACCTAGCCTTCCAATACATGATTAACGGCCGAATCCGGCCGTTTTTTTATCGTCTGAAATCTTTCACCACCTGGTGTTTGTGTTCATGAAACTAGACGAATTAAGCTCTTTCCCTTTAATCACGAAAATTCAGAAGAGGGTCCCCTGTTCTAAATGCCATTGGATTTGCTTATCACGAAATAAGACATGCCAAGCAACATGTAAATGGCCTTAATCTGAACGAACCTGGAACTATACCGGTTGGCGAACTTATTAATTATTTGAATCGCCCTTCCGAAAGAATGCTTATAAATATGGAGATGAACAGATGAGCATTCATATGCATGACATTTGCCGAATTTTAATTTTTCGCCCGAACACAGGATTCTTGTCAGTATCGCGACGACGACATTACTGAATGAAGCAGTTCAAACCTTTGCTTTTGTGTTATGCGACTTTGTAGGTGGATTGCGGAAAAAAACGGGAGTGAAACGATTGTATTATCCAAAAATTAGGTGTATAAGTATAATGATGGTTTATTTCCAATATAAATGGAACTATGCTTTGGGTAGTAATTCTCATCAATATCTGCATATGAAAGAAGGCTGCATTTATGAAAAAAGTAATATCTTTTCTAGTGCTTATTACTCTATGTTTACCGATTCAACAAGTTTCAAGTAAAAGCAATAAACTTGAAGTAGATCGTTCATATCAAGTTATTTTTTTAGATAATAAGCAAGTGAAAATTCCAGACGAATATAAAATGATCTCCTATAATGATCATGTTTATTTGCCATTAAGATACATGTCAGAATTACTAGAAATACCTATTTCTTATGAAAAAGAAAAGGGGATTTATATAGAATCTTCAGACTTTATTCTGGGACCAAAAGTAAACTCGGATCAAGCAAAACTAGTTGCTTTCGAAGAGTATCAAGTTAAGAAGATTAAAAAATGGGAAATTCGGATATTAACAAAAGATGAATTACAATTGAGACCTGAAGATAAAAAAGATCTAACTCCAGTTTATTATGTCTTAAATTGCGAATTACAAGATGGCGATAGTATTAATATATATGTATCATCAAATAAAGCGGAGCATAACTTTAAAATAAAGCAATGACTTTATGTGTTTTTAAGAATATTAGAAACGTTAGCAATAATAAATGATCTTTTTCCTAATAAATAAAATTGCTTATTATTCCCAACAGGGTGTGCCTGTAAATTAACCGTATAAATATTGGAAGTGTTGGGAAGGATTAACCCGCCAGTTTGGAGAGATTAAATGAATAGTCGAGAATATCGTTAGTTGTTGTAATAATTTTTCTAATAACAGCTACTGGTTACATGAATGGATATAGGTTTAATGCATTAAGCGCGGCAAAGGCAAATTCATTTGTACCTAAAGATTCCATTTTAATCTCTTTACAACTTTTAGTTTAATAGTTAAACAGTGCAGAAAAGGAGAGGTTAAATGTCACGTCGTAATTTATATCTATATATATTCATGGTTATGATTGTGTGCTTGTCGGTTACATTCATCTCGGGATGCAAGAGAAATAGCAACAAGGATACGTTTGCTGAAGTTGGTCAAAAACTGTCAAACAGCATAAAAGAAATTGATAAACAACCCGGCATTATATTATCTGGATTCGCTGCCGTCCCAAATGAGAAATTATTTAAGGTTGGAATTGAATACGACCCGAGTCAAATAAATAATGAACAATTAAAGCAAATCGTTACTGATTATCTCAGTCATGCAGCTTCAAATTCTCAGCCTGCAAACGATTGGAAAGAGATGCTTAAACCGTTTCAATTACGGATTGAAAAGTTAGGTGACGCAAAAAAATTGCCTGTGATAGCTGAAAAAGACATCGGGACAACAGAATTAAAATGGAAAGAATGAAAATTGATTTCTGTTGACGATAAAATGATTACAAACGCTAACGTAGAACGATAGTTCAATAAAAGACAGAGTTACGTCAGCCATCCATTCAGCTGCCGTTTTCTAAGCTAACGGGCAGTTTAGATCAATGATTCTCCCTCAATTATGTGGTAAGGTTATCCATAAAGAAATTGGCGTAAAAAAAGGGGGATTCAAATGCAATCGGTTTATATATTGTCGGGACCAGCAGGAGTCGGGAAGTCAACAACTTCAAAGGCATTGGTTCGTACTTTAAAAAACAGTGCATATATTTCAGGGGACTATGTAAGCCATATGCATGTTAACGGTCGCCAGAAACCTTGGGAGAGTGAACAGGAGATATCCCTTATTTGGAATAATATCTTGAGTTTAACCAAAAATTTCGTTTCCAATGGAATTGACGTAGTAATAGACTATGTTACTTTCCCAAGTGAAGCTTATTGGTTGAAGGATAGGCTAAAGGAGTTATCCGTAAATGTTGTTTATACTGTATTGTGGGTAGACCCTGAAACCCTATTAAGAAGAGACCAACTTAGAAAACCAGAGCATCAAATGGGAGAACGGTGTCTTATTTTAATTGATGAGTTCAAGGAAGCAGGATTAGATGCCAAACATCTTCTAGATACAAGACACAATAGCGTTGATGCCATTGAACTAGTTGTTGAAGATATAATGAACAATAAACAATACAGGTTAGTGGATTAAGCTATCGGGACTATGGCTTAATAAAACAACTTAAACACGGCTGCCGGCATGGATCGGCAGCCGTGTTGCGCTAACGGGCAGGATAACGCAAAACATAGATTTAGCAGAGAGGTTACATAGGACCCTACGAGGAATATAAACTTATACACTGTAAATTTAGGAGTTGGTCAGATGGAGACAATGTTATCAGAAGAAATGATCCGAGATGACCTAATAAAAACATTTCATCGCCTCTTCGATTTGAATGTACTTGAATCTACTTCAATAAAACGAGGTTTGTTAAACTTAAAATGGAAAGTTACAACTGATTCAGGTCAATTTTTACTTAAACAATACAACAAAAAAAGATATAAATTGTATAATCCAGAGGAGCTATTGTTTGCATTCTCTCAACAGGTTAGATTATTTGACCAAGGTCTTACGTGTCCCAATTTGTTATCACACAATGAAAGTATTTTGCTTGAATCTGATAATGGAGAACGCTTCACGGTGATGGAATATTGCCAGGGCAAACTAATTCCACCAGGTAAAACTAATGTAAATCAGATATACGATTTAGGTCGAGCAACAGGAAAAATGCATCGATTGTTAAACGATGGGACACTTAGTATTAAAAATAGCCCGCAATTTATTCCTCAAAGCCGAGAGGAGCGTTTAGCACATTGGAACTCAGTTTGGGAACAGGCAAAGGAAACTGGTAAAACTCAGTTGCTTGCTGATATAGAAACTCAACGTAGAGCAACTGAAGATATAAATTTAGAAATACTCGAATTACTTCAGTTAGGGTGGGCTCATCGTGACCTTTGGGTCGATAATCTTTTGTTTAATGATAATCGATTAACTGCAATTCTTGATTTTGATCGGCTAAAATATGACTATCCGCAGCTTGATGTTGCTCGTGCTGTTATATCATGTGCGTTAGATGATAATTTAGATGTCTCCCTTGCTTCAGCATTTATTGAAGGGTATAGCGAAGAACGCACCGTGGTAAAGGGTTACTTAACAAATTCATTAAAGTTGTTGTGGTATATGGAAAGCACATGGTGGATAAATGCTAACATGGATCAACATAGTGTACCTCCCGCTCGCTTCGCAAAGGAAATGCTTTGGCTTGCTGAAAATCAAAAGAATTTGTCAGCTTTGTTAGGAAATATTTAGATAATGTGAAACAATTATATGAAATAATGTAAATGTTTAATCGTTTTCCGTTGAGCTAACGGGACACGATAGCTCAATAAAGACACTACGGTAGCCGCACCAGTATGACCGACTGCAGTTTTCTAATCTAATGGGCTAATGAGCCAGTCAGGTTTATCTGGATGAGCTCGTATTCTAATTTCTGATAAGCCTGAATAACCTTATACAGAACAGAATACTCCTCATGGGAGAGGGAGGTCCGGATGAAGAGTCATCTTATCAGGATCGGAGGAGATAGCATGAGCTTTCTGGAGATCCTTGCATTGCTCACGCTCCTAATAAAGATCATTGAGTTGACTCAAAAAAAGGACTAATTATTTTGTTCAGTAAATGGAGGGGCTTTTTAATGCTTCCTCCATTTTAATTTGTAATGGCTTTAGACGTAAAGGATCAAAATATGCGGTATACGGAAAAATGATTAAGCTAATGGGAAACGATAGTGGAGGGAGCCTGCTTCGGTGTAGCTCCTCTTTTGATTTATTGAAGTAAAGGCAATTACAGTTCGCAAAAACCGAGCGCTACTTGGGCGATTAGCCCCGGTAGCGCTCGGTTATGTTTGGTTGTATTATCATTTGCGCGGCGCGGAAGGCCAACGGTAATTTCCGCCGTCGTTAACTAATGTCACTTCCTTCTGAAAAATAACCTTTGTGTTTCCTCCGTAAGGATTGAGCAGGGATGCTTGAATCACAGCAGTGCCGCTTGCGATTTGATTAGGAATAGATACCGCTCCGTTTGAAAGGACAGTTACCTTGTCGTCTCCGGATACTTTCGACCACTTCAAAAGAGGGGAAGGAAGATTAATGTCGAGCAACTTAAGCGAAAAATTGTGTTTTCTCCCATTGGCTGTTATTTTGACTGCCTCTACTGTTTCAGAGCGGATGTAAGCAACGGCCAGCGCGTTAATGGCAGGCTTGTCTTCCTGTAGTTTCTGCAGGAAGCTTTGCGCCACAGCCAGCAGATCTTGCGGTGTAACGCCAAGCTGATTAAAAATGCTGGTGACTCTGTACGCCTCTGAATCGCCTAGCAGCTGCTCTAACGCATCAAGTAAAAGCGCTGTCTGCTTTTGTTTATCCAGGACCAGTTGAACGAGCTCAGGCCTCGATTTTTGCGCAAGCAGACTGACGATTGTACCTTCAAGACCTACAAGGCTGTCGCCGTCGCCTGACAGAAAGGTCATGAAATCAACGATCGTTAGGCTATTTTGTCCCCCGGCAGCCGCTATTGCATTTAAGGTTTCGCGGAAAGCTGAATTTGTTAGTATGTTGTTCAATTCAGCTTCATACGAGTTGTAATGGATCGAACCGACCGCTTTGATGAGTTGAAAAAGGCTGCTTTTCAGCTCCGTTTGGTCTACATCCTGAGGCAGCTTCGCGCTGATTTTGTTCCATACCGGATCGATCAGAGACAGGTTAGTCGCTTCATCCATTCCGGCGATTTCATCGCGCAAACTTTGCACATCCCGCACGTCAGAAGGATCGCCTGCTGTTACAGCGGCATGGAGCTTAATTAGCCGTTCCAGGAACGGATTTGACAGCATACCTGTCGTTGCGGACACAGACGGTCCGTCCGTTGTCCAAACGCCGTCCGTCTCCTTTGACTCTATTTTAAAGGTATAGGAGGTGCTTGGCTGAAGGTCACTTGCCTCATAAGAGAGAATCGTATCGGATACCGTGTCGATAAGCTCACCGTTTCTGAAGATCCGATAGCCGCTGCTCACTGCAGCAGGGGTCCAAGAGAGGGATAGCGATGTCTGCCCAACATCCTCTGCACTCAAATCACTCCCTGCTGGCCATACAGCTTGTACATGGAATGTGCCATAATAATCTTTATAAAATCCCTCATTATCTACTGCGCGGATTCTTATGCTATGATAGCCATTTTCTAATCCGGTTGCTTCAGCTGTCAAGTTCCACGTTTGTTCATCGTAGCTGAAAGGCACGAGCTCCTCATCAACTTTGACTAGGATAGAATCTTTTTGCAAGCTAAATCCTCCAAAGAGAGCTTCGCGTATTTTAGCCGTTATGACCGGATTTGCCGTCGTTACGGTAGCTCCGGTACTTGGGTAAACCGCCCAGATCGCCGGGGGGAAATGCGGGAGAGGAAGCGTTTCTGTAAATACATAAGGTCCATCCGTTGTCCAACTGCCATCCGGTAGCTGGGCTTCTACGTGAAAGCTGTGGTATTCACCAGCCTCCAGATCTGTCGCCTCATACGATCGAATCGTTTCATCAAGCTCTGCCAGAAGCCCTAGTCGATCCGAATAGATCCGATAGCCCTTGCTCCCCTCGGCAGCAGTCCAAGAGAGAGTTACGGAGTAGTTGCTATTATTTCCTGCATGCAAAGTGCTTCCATCGGGCCAGATGGATTGTTTAACGTAGAAAACACTTGTGAATTGAGCAAGATTTCCTGCCTGGTCGGCAACTTGAATTTCAAAGGTGTGGGCTCCATTTTGTAATACGGGGGAATAAGTGAACGCTAGGCCGTGCATATAATTGACGGGTATACTGCCAGTGCCTAAGACTTCTCCATCGAGCTTGAATGCGATCGAATTCAAGTTTAGGCCTGATCCGGTATCACCAATCCCTGCGGATAGTTGCGTGGTGTTCTCTGATATGGAACTTCCGTTAACAGGAAAAACATTGCTAATAATAGGGGGAGTAGTGTCGGTTTCCAGCAAAAGATTGGCTGCCTCACTGCTCTCTTGCGCAAAAATTAAAGCAGGTGAAAACAAGGAGAAAACCAAGCAAATAATGAACAGATACGATGTGTTCTTTCGAACGGTAAAAATAATGACCACCTCATTCCTCTATTCTTAAAAATAGGAAAAGACATTCAATTCGAATAATAATATATCACAAAAGTTCGCGTTGTGAATATAAACTTTGTTCGGTTCGAATCCCATTACATAATCCAGAAACAGGCTGCTGATCATTTTGTTAGCTTATTGAGTAGTTCATAAATAAGAAGTTATCTGAAGTACGATGAAAGAGTTGATAAAATCATGATGACAGTAGGAACTGTAAAGATATATTTCCTAACTGCTGATGAAGGAGGGCAAAGTATTATTCCAGTTGGAAACTTCTCAACACCCATAATCATTGAAGAAGATAGGAAGCTAATAAATGGATTATGGAGTGCAGTAATTGAATTTCACAAATCTCCGAATACACATGCCGGCATGGATCGGCAGCTGAGTTTCGCTAACGGGCAGTTTAGCGTGGTAAAAGCGGTTGGTTTACCATTGTATATGGAACATTTGTTTAGTAAAATTATTGTATATAGCCAATTACTGGGAGGATGTTAAATGGAGGTCGCATTAGAGCTAATTGAAAGTATGATGGTTAAATTCAAGTCAGAGAAGAAATGGACTCTCCAAGCGCTTGAACAATTGTCCGAAGAAGATATTACTTCTTCTCCAACATCGGAAAGTAATAGCATTGCTAACTTAGTTGCTCACATTAGAGGTGCGGTTCACTCTCGAATTGAAACAATTCTCCTTGATATTCCTGATACAAGAGATAGAGATAAAGAATTTGAAAAAGGGCTAGAAATGTCTAAAGAAGAAGCCATAAGAAAGACTATGGATGCTTTTGACATTCTAATACAATATCTTGAACGTCTTAAATCTTCACCTGAGTTGTTAATGTCTCAACCTTTCATTAATCTTCCCCCTCTTACATATAGCCAGGTAAATAACGAGACGGGCCCTGAATCTTATGATTTCAATGTTTAGAGAGGTCCATTTTCATACTGGACAAATCATCTATGTAGCCAAAATAAGAAAAGGACAGCTCGTTTGGAATTACGATTAATACAGCACATTGACAGGTCCCCATTAAGCTAACGGAACACGATAGTTCAAAATTAGGGAGCAGAATGCCGTGGACCGGTAGCTGTTCCTTTTTTATTGAAGTAACGGGCAATATAGAATAATAAGAAGTGCCTAGGAACTAATTGGATGACAAACACACATGATGTATATAAAAGTAATATTTGGAGGAATCGGATTTTATGGTAATAGGTCGTTTTCCTGAGCGTATTGTAGTTATTGGGGCAGGGATGGCGGGTTTGGTATGCACTTTGGAGCTTATGAAACAAGGATATAACGTGCGTTTATTAGAGGCAAATAGTCAACCGGGTGGTCGCATATACACGATGCGGGATCAATTTGCCGACGGATTGTTTTGTGAAATCGGGGCTGCCTTCATTGGAGCGCATCATTTTCTCACATTGAGTTATGCCCAGCAAGCCGGGGTTCAATTAATAAATATACCAGTCCCCAATAGAAGTTTGTCATATATCGACGGGAGATTAATAATAGATTCTCCTGCTGAACCTGCACTATGGCCTGTTTCTCTTACAGCCGAGGAAAGAACTTTAGGATATGCGGGAATGTTGGAAAAGTATCTCAGGCCGGGGCTTAACGCGACGGGTAATCCTTTTTTGCCGGGCTGGCCCACAAAACAAGCGGCACAGCTCGATTCAATGACAATGGAAGAATATCTTAAAGGTCAAGGAGCATCTTCGGGTGCGATTAAGCTGTTTGAAATCGGATATATGCAGATGTTAGGTGATGGTATTCGTAAAGTATCTGCATTACAGCGACTGCTTGACCTAAAAATGGCCAGTTCCGAAAGAAGTGCAATGACTATAGTAGGTGGAATGGATCAACTGCCGAAAAAGCTTGCCCTTACAATCGGCTCTAATATCAGTTATGGATGTGCTGTGACGCATATTGAACAGAGTAATAAAGGAGTAACTATCCGATTTAATAATTCCGGCGAAGTTTTCACTATCTGCTGTGATCGGGTCATTGTGGCCATTCCCTCTACAGTCTTGCGAACAATTCATTTTTCTCCGCCACTTAGCAAAGAAAAAAATGATGTCATTCAAAATCAACTTTCAACTTCCGTTACGCGTACCGTCATACAAAGCAGAACTAGATTTTGGAACAACTTAAGTTCCTTTACTACAGTAAATACGGATCTGAAAATTGGATGGTTGCTTGATGCTACATTCACTCAAACGACATCAATGAGGGGGTTAATTTGTTCGTACTCCTCCGGTGAATCGGCGCGAGAACTATCTAGAGCTGGTAATTTTAATTCGGCTGTATCAGAAATCAAACAGGTGCTTCCTGAATTGTCGTATAATTATGAAGGAGGGACGGTGTATTCTTGGGACCATAATCCTTACTCTCGAGGTGCGTATGCTTGGTATAAGCCGAATCAGATGATTCGAATGCTCCCAACACTGTCTGCCGAACAAGGTAGAATTTACTTTGCTGGCGATAATACAAGTCTTTTTCCCGGTTGGATTGAAGGTGCGATCTCTTCTGCGTTACGAACTGTAAATCAAATTATTGCCGGAAACAGCATATAGTACGGTAATGTATGTATTAATAACTAGTACGAGATAATAACCTGAGCCATGAGGTTGCCGTGGGATATATTAGAGCTTCACATTAGTAAAAGAACGGTCGGCAGCCTCGCTACGCTAACGGGCAGGATTGCGTAGTATCGTCAGATGCGTTTCCCCATTCCTTGTTACCTTCTATCGTAGGGCATGATTCATCGTCTATAAATTCATAGACAAAAAAAGCCCAAGCATCGTACGCCTGAGCTTTGATCTACAGGACCTTGCCGGATTACGCTACAATGATGTGCAAAATTTGGTTCCCGATCAGATAGTTCGTTTATTTTAGGATGAAGTTCAAGAGCTTATTATTTAGAGGAAGAATGGAAAAAAGAATGGCTCGAAACGGTCAAAACGGTCAAAACGGTCAAAACGGCCAAACCGATCAAACCGATCAAACCGATCAGAACGGTCAAAACCGCAAGAAAAACATTTTGTGTGTACTGATTTCATGTTTTTTTGTTTAGCTTTATTATTCATATTTTTGTTTGAGCTTGTCCGCGCATGTTTTTTGTTGGTGTTTTTCATCTATTTATCACCTCCTTGTTTTATATAGTATGTCCAATAAGTTGCACTGATTGGACGAGCGTTTATTTGAGATTAAAATAAACTTCTATACCGCTGGGTAAAGGTTTTTATCAAATGAATCAATAGTTGTTCACTAACGGGACACTATAACTTAATAAATAACTAAAACGAGGCTGTCGGCATAGATCGGCAGCCTCGTTGCGCTAACTGTGGATTGTGGAGTTGTCGTATTCCATTTTATTATTATCTGGCAGTTTTAGTTTCACCGAGGATTAGACGATGTTTGTTTTGATACCAATTTAATGAAATACTAGTACAACCATCCAAACAAAGTGAGATCATCCTACATAACATATCGGGTAGTCAATAAAAGGGAGGTGTTAAAAATGTCTGATGTACGTGGAAGCTTTTTTACAAGCACAGGTACTATCCTAGTATTGTTCATCTTGTTAGTAATTGTCTCTTGTGCATGTTTTTTTAATTAGTGCCTAATGTCGATAATTATTAATAAGAGTAGTCCGGGACACTTAACACTTCTTTGCATAATATATCTAGTTCATACAGTCACCTCTTTAAAGCATGGCTGCCAATCTTTTGTGGCACTGTGCTTTTTTAGTGCTTAAAGAGTCATCGAAGAGTTCAGGGGTTATTTTATCCTTCGGGAAATTTTCGAGATGTTATTTTATTAAGTTGTTTAGAAGAAGGGGAAGAAGAAGGGAGAGAAGAAAAGGAGTGAGGTAAACGGGAAGAAAAAGGGAAAGAACGAAGATGAAGATGTACGTTTTCCTCTGCCGTTGAAACTCTGACCGTGAATAACTACAAAATCTTTACCAACAGATTTCACTGTTCCGCGAATGTGTTTTCCATTAGTAGTCACAACTTGAATTCTTTTTCCACCAAATTAGACATCTCACTCCGCAAATTTGAAACATTACTTACTCTTGTAATATTTGGCATTTTATTCACCTCCACATTAGTAGAATAACTTGCAATACTATATTATGAAATTAATAGTTTTGCTGAATGTATAGTTGCCCATATTGAACTAAAAATGGACTTTTTTCTTTTTTTCTAATCAAAATTAATATTATTAAAGAAGCTATACTCCGCTAACGGGCTGTATCGTGCAACAAATTTTATCCAATTGCGTCTTCTTATTATGGGGAAAATGTTACTGTTCTCCAATCTTTTTAAAAAAAGGAGCTATCATTAGTGAAAAAAGCATTCTTTGTTGTTTTCCTTTCAATCTTTCTGTTTATTTCATCGTCAACTACTTATGCAGCAGCAATTCATATCAAAGTTGACGGTGTTGCTATTGCATCTGATGCGAAGCCCGAAAATAAGAATAAACGTATAATGGTACCTCTACGTGTTATTAGTGAAAATTTGGGAGCTACCGTTGAATGGTCCGATTCCAAGGTTATTCTCGCTAAAAGCGGTATGAAAGTAATATTAAAACTGAACAGTAGTACAGCGGAGAAGAACGGTAAAAAGATGCTACTTGATGTAAAACCATACATGAAAAATAATCGAATATTTGTTCCACTTCGTTTTATTGCAGAGACCTTTGGATCCACTATCAATTACAGCAACTTTGTAGTGACTGTCGATACTAAACCATTGTTCATAGATGATGTACAAGTAAAAGCATTGCAAGAAGAATACCATATGACGATGGGCGGCGTAGTTCAGCAAGTTTATGGTAATGCATATAACGAAGCGATTTATAATATTTTTGTAGAAAACAAAGGTGAAAAGGTTGAAACACCTGAAAACTACTCTTGGAACCTAACCATTGACTCACTTGGGTCTTATTATAAAAATGCACAATATGATTTTCTAGATCAAAAAGGGAACAGCTTAGTTCGTTTTGATATTTATTCTTTAATTCGTACTTTTCCATCTGAACTTTTATCGGGATACCCAGAGATTTTGATTCATGACGTATCTAAAGATGAGTGGTATTTGTTTAGCGATACCGCAAGACAATCCATAAATCGGTTAATTGATACCGCTACAAAGAACGGTTTTCAGACGACTATAAGTAATACCGTTGTATAAGGGGAATCGAACGAACATGGACAAGGAGAAAAAGGCTCTTAAAAAAGCGGAGATGGTGTTTGAAACAACCGATGTCATAACGGTGAATGTGTACAAAATCACTCCTGAGGAGAAAGAGAAGCTCGATCGTTTGGCTGAAGAGAGGATCGAAAAGGCACGCAATGAGGCAATACCCAAAATCCGCGAGCGGTACGAGCAGCGGGTTAAGGAGATCCGGCAGCAACAGCAACCGAAGGACGGCTAAGGAAGAACTACCCCATAGAAGAAAAGAACAAACAATAGATTCAACAAAAAACACAACGGGCAGAATCGTGGAACAAAATAGAAGGATTTTTTGCTAGGCCTGTAGAATGTTTCTAGTGGGAAAATATTCCAAACACGAACAGGAAGAAGGAATGAAAGTGGGAAAGGTTGTTGGTTTTGAGTTAAATAGTCAGGATGCAGAAAAAGCATCGAAATTTTATTCTACTGTTTTTGGCTGGGAAGTTGGTGAAAACCAATGGGGCTATCGTGAAGTAACTACTGGAGGCATTTCAGGCGGAATCGCCCAAGGACCAAATGACTACCCTCATGGAACTCGTATACAAATTGAAGTTAATTCAATTGACGAAGTCATTGCTAAGGCTAAGGACTATGGTGCATTGATTGTACGAGAGAAAATGGAGTTCGATGATTTCTTTCTTGCATACTTGGTTGACCCAACGGGACTTGGGCTTGGACTTATTGAAAAAAAATAAATTTTCATTAAGCCAATGCTTAACTACCGGAAAACGTTAGCCTTAATAAATAGTGGCAGTATAAGACTTTGCTCTCATATTACAAAAGCGCCCTTGAGAGGGGCGCTTTTGTGTTATGTGACGTTGTTTAGGTATTGTGTTTCCAGCCTCCGACAAACCTCGCGACCGTTTTCATAAGACCAGCCATAATTTGCGGTCCACCACCGGCAGCTTTATTGAAGTAGCTGGTAAGTGACAACGCGGTGCGGCCTCTTTATCTGCCTCCATATTTAGCGAGATACTGCGGATACGAGTGAAGATGGACGGCCCTGGCCTTGCGCTGGGCCGCCTCCCGATGCTCCGGCACCTGCTCCGCCTCGACATAATCGGCCAGCACGTCGATCACGTCGTCGAGCAGCTTCGCCCGAAAATACAGTTCCAACCGCTCAACGGCCGCAGCCCCTGCTCCTGCCAGCACTTTATCCCTCCATATTGACCATGACGGATCATGCGTTAGTGGCCAAAGCAGTACCGAGTAGTCCATTGCCGAATCGCCCTGACCGGACAGGTCATCCCAGTCGATGATCCGGAAGCCTTCCCTGCTATATGTCAGTACGTTGTTGCCGTTCAGGTCGTTATGAACAACATCGCCAGCAGGAAGTAGAAATGCAGGTGACTCCCGGACTGTTTCCCTTAGCCTCCCGATCTCCTCCCCGAACCACGAAATCGTCTCATCCGACACGAAATCCCGGAGCAGCTCTCGCGACCCGCGGATTCCTTCGAGATCATCCGTAAACCGAGATATGTACTCGTCCTCGAATGCCTCCGCATAAGTGCGCGTCTCCATCATAGGTAGCATACCGCGAAGACGATCGTCGCGATGGAGCCTCGCGATATTCTCCATGACACCCGTCAGCGCGGCCTCGGGATTCCGCGCTTCCGTAAGCGGGGTTGCATCCTCGATATATTCGAAAACAAGGCCGTACGGATACCCCGGCACGATCTCGCGGTCAATCGTATGGATCAACCTAGGCGCGGTGTAATGCTCTGTAAGATAATCGCTGACGCCCGCCCACTGCCGCAGGCGCGCCGCTTTGCTAGGTGGAGCTAACTTGACATGAAGCCGTGTGCTGCCGTCCGTCAAACGGATAGACAAGTTGCCGAAGCCTCCGGGGTTATATATATATGACGCCCGGATCTTATTCGGGCATATGCCAATCACATCGGCGTTCGCTGATGCCCACTCTGCAATCATTCGTTCTGCTAGTCGTACATCCATATCTACAGTTCTGCCTCCTCGCCATATTCCACTCTATACCGGATATTTTAGCATGGAACAGATCATTAGCGTAGGTAAAGGAAGGTTATAAATCGAATTACTTTATACATATATTGGTTATTTTAATGTGGAAAATGGTTAATTTTGGGATAATAACGCCGTAATATCAGTCTTAAGTCGGAGGTGATCGATGATGAGATCGGTATAATTAGGAAATGAGAGGAGAGTCATACCATGATTCAAGATGAGCATCTTTATAGAAAAATGGAGGTTGAAAAGATTGAATAGGCACGAAAAAAGCACGAAAGCACCAAGCCTTCTCAGCAATCGGTTTCTACAGACGATATTATTATCAAGCGTGCTCCTGCAAATTGGTATTTGGGTACGTAATTTTGCAATTCTTCTGTACGTTGCTGATAGAACTAACAATGATCCATACGCCATTTCACTAATCAGCGTGGCAGAATTCGCGCCAATCTTTGTTTTTTCGTTCATCGGAGGCACATTTGCCGACCGCTGGCGGCCAAAACGAACGATGATCTGGTGTGATTTATTATCCGCGGTATCGGTATTCGTAGTACTCCTGACCATCCATTTTGGTTCTTGGCATTCCGTCTACCTTGTCGCATTCATCTCAGCTATTCTCTCGCAGTTCTCACAGCCTTCGAGCATGCGATTGTTTAAGTATCATGTGCCTGAAGAACAGCTGCAGCAAGGGATGGCTCTTTTCCAATCTCTGATGGCTATCTTCATGGTGCTTGGCCCCATGCTTGGCACCTTTGTGTACAGCACATTTGGCCTTGAAACATCAATCGCGATCATGGGTGTAGTTTTCCTTCTTTCCGCTCTCGTCCTTATTCGCTTGCCTGAGGATAATATGGAATCTCAAACGGTTGCTGCAAAAGGGCAGTTCCGAAAAGATTTTATGGAAGGCTTCCGCTATGTTTGGCAAAGCCAAGTGCTGCGTATGCTCGGCCTCGCGTTTATTCTCGCAGGACTCGCTGTTGGCGTAGCCCAAGCGCTCAATCTGTTTATCGTAACGGAGCGGCTGGGCAAGAGTGAGGAGTTCCTTCAATACTTACTAATGGTGAATGGCGTAGCCATGCTAATCGGTGGCGGGATCGTTGCCGCCTTTGCGAAGCGCGTTCCTCCGCAATTACTTCTTGCCATAGGCATGCTGGCAGGCGCGGTCTGCACAGTGATTGTCGGATATTCGACGAGCATTCCTGTGACGCTGACCGTTCAATTTCTGAATGGGCTTGTTTTCCCTTGTATTCATATCGGGATCAGCACGATGATTCTGAAATGGTCCC
>NZ_JBHTGZ010000009.1:703419-910355 GCF_042676425.1 Paenibacillus sp. GCM10027629
CGGGTGAATGGGGTTCTGAATCCGATGTTCGTTGGCATGATGGTCGTTTCGATGTCTTTCGCTGGCGCGTTAAAGGACACCTTTTCGCTGAGTACGATCTATAGCGGAGCAGGATTATTATTTCTTATTGGCTCACTGGTCATGGTGCCGATCATGAACCAAAAAGCGCCAGATAATGCACTTACTGCGCAAGAGTCATAATGTCACAATATTTATAAGGTTTTAATGTAGAAGAGCCGGCCATGTAAAAAGTAGTCGATTCTTCTACATTCTTCGTGGTTAACTTCCAGCTTAATTGTTTTTGAAGCCGCGGAAATCGCGGTCTTTTTATTATATCGGTACATATTCTTGTTAAACTGCTGTGTCAAGAATGTTTACCGATTGTCAAAAAGAACAAAGAATGAGCCGATTATTGGAAGAGATACACTAAACACAATTCAAATACATAATGAGGAGAGAGGTATAATGGATTCGTTTTTGGAAAAGCGGCATTTGTCATTACGAGAAGCTGAACGGAAAGCGGAAGAACTATTCAAAACCATCGAAGAAAAAGGTATTTTGCGGAAAGGTGTAACAGAAAAACAGATCAATCGTGAGATCTATGATCTAGCATTCCAGATGTATGGCATTAAGAAGTATTGGCACAAACGTATTGTTCGAGCTGGGAAAAATACGTTGTATCCTTATCGAGAGAATCCTCCTGATTTAATGGTTCGTGAAGATGATATTATTTTTCTTGATTTTGGTCCGATCTTTGATGACTGGGAAGCTGATTTTGGCAGGACATTTGTGCTAGGTGAAGATCCAATCAAGATAAAGCTTTGTAATGATATCGCCCTAGCTTGGGCGGAGGGTAAGCAATATTTTGAATCTCATCCTAACATGACGGGGAGCGAACTATTCTCGTTCGTCTCTGCACTTGCCCGAAAATATGGTTGGGAATATGGAGGACCGCACGCGGGACATCTTATTGGTGAATTTCCTCACGAACAAATTCAAGGAGAAGAAGTGGAAAATTACATTCATCCCGACAACCATATTCCCATGAATGCGTCAGATCAAAACGGGTGCCCTCGAGACTGGATTCTGGAGATCCATTTCGTTGATAGGGAACTCGAAATCGGGGGATTCATGGAACAGTTACTTACGGTCGATTAGAAGTCCAAATGCGATAATTCAGAGCTGGTACGTAGGTTTGATACGCTAATAATAATTATATCTAATTCGAGAGGTGATTCGAATTGAATGATTCAGTATTAAAGTTCTATGATGAACTGGCGGAAGACTATCATCTGATATTTGTGGATTGGAATCAAGCGATTTCATCGCAAGCGGAGGTTCTTGACAGAGTCATACAATCAAAGCTGCCTGTTGCTACTACGCAAAACATTTCACTATTGGATTGTTCGTGTGGCATAGGTACACAAGCAATCGGATTGGCGAAATACGGGTATAACGTAAGCGCGACTGACATAAGTCCTGTTTCCGTTAAAAGAGCAGAAAAAGAAGCAGTAACTCACGGCGTTAATATAAACTTTGGCGTGGCAGATTTTCGCTCGTTGGATAAAGATGTATCGGGTTTATTTGATATCGTCCTGTCGGCGGATAATGCTATACCTCATCTCCTTACAGATGGAGATTTAACTAAAGCTTTTCAAAATATTCAGGTAAAGCTTAATCCGAATGGCTTGTTGATCGTTACGATAAGAGACTACGATGCATTGGTACAAGAAAAGCTAACAATCACACAGCCGCGTGTTTTCGACGAGGGTAAACGGATCGTTTTTCAAGTGTGGGATTGGGCGGATGACGGTAAAACCTACACGATAAACCATTATATTATGCAGGAAGTTAACGGGAAATGGGTAACAAAACATAATAAAACGGAGTACAGGGCACTGTTGCGGGAAGATATTAATAAAGTGTTAGGTGAAACTGGTTTTACGGATATCGAGTGGCATCTCCCCGCGAATACAGGCTATTACCAACCTATTGTGACAGCTCGGAAGAATGTAGAACAACAATGAGCGCCCGACGGCCACCAGATCAAATGTCCAATGGCTCAAAATTTGCTTACAAAACATCGTGGATTTGCGACCATCAGTTATGGGCGGATGATATGGAAGTGGCAAAGGCGTGGTACGCGGACCTGCTGGGCAGTGCACCATACTTCGAACGCTCAGGACCAGATGGTCAACTCGTCTATGCCGAGTTTCGCTTAGGAGACTATCAGCACGAACTGGGTCTGATCGATCGCCGTTTTGCGCCTGCAAGCGCATCGGCTGCCCCCGGTGGTGCCATCATGTACTGGCATGTTGATGATATAGAAGCCACACTTAACAAATTGAAGGCCATGGGAGCTGAAGAGTATGAATCGCTCGTACATCGTGGGGAGGGATCCATCACGGCTTCTGTTACGGATCCATTTGGGAACGTTCTGGGTATTATGTACAATGCTCATGATTTGGAGATGCTACAGTCCAGAATTCAGGGGTGACTGCTTACCCTTTTTTAAAGATTATACTTTAGGCCTACACGAGCATAAATTGTGACTCTTGTAGGCTTTTTTTATTTGCAGTCTAATATGTTGACAGGACAAGCATTGGCAAAATATAGTAATTTTAAATCAAATTTACACGAGTAAATTTTTCTAAAAATCATTTGAATCAGGAGGAATGCAAATTGACAACGATTAAATCAATTAATTCTGAATGGATCCAGAAGTTTAATGACGAGGGTTATCTGTTGCTTAAAGGTGTATTGAGCGAAGATAAAGTAAGACGGTTAAATGCTGCTGTAGATGGAATATTGGATGAAGAACCTGAATCACTTTCTTACAATGTTTATAACAGTGTAGAACGTCATGACGAAATTGCCTCATTAATCGATGAACCTTCGGTGCTGCCTCTTATCGTTCAATTGCTCGGATATAATATTCAATTGCATATCTCTCACCTGACCGTTCGGAAGCCTAATCCTGGGGATGTTCAGACAGCGACGAATAGCTTCATTAACTGGCATCAAGACGGACCGCATCCTCAGTTTCCAAAGATCGGAGGACTTACAGCGACCTACTATATTAAAGTCTGCTATATCCTGAGCGATATGTCTGAACCGAACCGTGGCAATACGAAGATTATCCCGAGCTCGCATAATCGTGTGTACCAACCTGAATCGGACAATGTGAGGGAAACACTGTCGGATGAAATTCAGATTTGCGGAGATCCAGGAGATGTATTTATTTTTCCACAGAACTTATGGCATTCGGGTGCACCGAACCATTCATCAGAAACCAGACGTCAATTGTTTCTCGGATATAGCCCCATTTGGATGCGTCCAATCGATTACAAGGTTGCTTCAGAACGTCTGCTGAAGGATGCGAGCCCTATTCGCAAGCAGCTGCTAGGTAGCATTAGTGATAATCCGTTTAACTATTATGTACCTGACGACTCGATGGTGCCATTGAAAGAATGGTCATGGTAACTAGACAGGAAGTAGCAAATCGTGCCGGTGTATCCGTAGCCGTTGTCTCCTATGTGCTCAACGGTCGTAAAATCGTGAAGGAAGAAACCAAGCGCAGAGTACAAGAAGCGATTCGGGAGTTGGGCTATCGCCCAAACCAGACAGCGCGGAGCCTGAAGACGAAGAAATCACAGCAAATTGCCGTGCTGATTCATTATATCGGCAATCCGTTCGAGGCAGGCTTGTTGCTTCACATCGAAGCGACTGCCAAGCAGCATGGATATTTTGTATTCGTGCAGACGTACGATCCGAACCGGGAAGAAGAGTTGCGAGGGTTACTCATGGGCCGGGTAGACGGGGTTCTACTCCTAGGCCCATGCTTTAGCCGAGAGACATTTGAATATTTCAATTCGCTCGAGATACCTATTGTATCCGTTATGCAGCCTTCAACCTGGGGGGAAAGGAACAATGTTCCTTATGTTGACATTGAATGGCTGCCTGTGATGAGGAACCTTATCTCTCATTTACGACAGCAAGGGCATGAACGAATCGCCTTTATGTCTCAAGGGGGACAAAACCTTCATTACGCCGTTCGATATCACGCTTTTTGCGAAGTGATGCGGCTCGGAGGTCTAGATACTAATGCAGCTGTATCCAGATATCTGGATGGCTCAGGTCGATTCGAACAGGCGCAAGAGGTGCTTGGTAGATTACTTGACTGTGAAGAGGGGGTCCATCCAGACTTCACAGCGATCATATGCGCCAACGATTTAATGGCTGCAGGATGTCTAGCTGCATGTCGTGAACGAAATATCCGGGTACCTCATGATATGGCCATTGCGGGCTGCGAGAATATCTTGATGTCTTCGCAATGTTCACCACCGCTAACCGTTATCGACTATCCCCGTCAGCTAGCAGGAGAAGCAGCGATGAATATGTTGCTTGACCGAATGAATGGCATCGAAGCAGATCCAATTCTTCTTACCGGTAACCTTATCGTCAGAGGATCAACCCATTTGAATGAATGAAAGGGGAATTCTAGCATATCTATTAAATAGATGATTGATACTGACGGAGGTATATCGATGATGAAGTTCAGCCTATCGACGAAAGTGATGTTGATCTATGGGACCGTTTTCTTAGTGATCATCACGCTGACCTTCGGGTTATCTTACACAGGAACGGTAGGTAAGCTAGGAAATGATTTGAATGATACGAACCTTGCGTTATTGAAACAAGTGGACCAAAAGATTGAAGTGGCTTTTCGTCAGACGGAGAAAGATCTGCTAACGCTAATGAATGATCTCGAGTTCGTTTATTTTATGTACGATAGTTATATGGATGATGGCCAAAAGTATAGCAATTTTTATGGATTAAACACAAAGCTGAAAGATTTCATTAATACGAATCCCCAGTTCTCATCTATTTTTGTATATTCAGCGGTAAGCGGTCACCTGTTGACAGATAAAGCTTATATGAAGGATACATCATTGGTTCATAATTGGTTGGGTGATTATTTAGATATGCCCGTTTATTTTAAGTGGTTAACAACGCATCAGATATCGGACGGTAACGCGAATAAAGACGTGATTACGTTGGTGAGATCCTATCCGACGATCAGTAGTCCCGAGTATCGCAAGGGAATGGTAGCTGTCAATATCAATGAAAAGGTCATCTATGATATGGTGAATGCGGTATACGAAGATCGTAAAATTGGCCATATGTTCATTATCGATAGCGACGGAAATATCGTAACCCACGATGATAAGACGCAAATCTACCATAATATCAAAGAACTTCCTCATCTCAAAAGTATACTTTCCAGAAAAGGAAGCGGCACCTTTACCGGTGAGCTGGATGGTGTTCGTCAATCGATATTCTACCGTGATTCTAATTATACAGGGTGGAAACTAATCAGTATTGTGCCGGAGTCACAAATCTATGAACCGCTCAGGGTGACGCGCAATCTGCTCATCGTATTAGCTGTAAGTATGATTATTCTTGCACTGATCGTACTCTTCTACGTGAGTCGTTGGACCTTTAAACCGCTTCATCAATTGATTGGTAAAATTTCAGGAACCTATCATTTCACCCATACACAGGAACGAAGGGATGCTGGACTTACCTATCTAGAAAGCGTATTTGATCAGCTATTGCAGGATCGGGAACATCTAGAGCAACACGTCAGGGACTCGAAGCCGGTCATGAAGTGGAGAATGATGATGGACATGCTTGTCGGCTATCGAACGGATTATTTGGCCGTCCTACACCACTTGGAGTTCGTAGGCGTTCATTTATTTCCAGAAAGATTTCTTGTCTGTACGGCAGAGATCAGCAAAGAGGGGATGGACTTCAGAGCGAAGGATGAAACGCTGTACACGTATGTATTCTGTAATGTGGCAGAGGAATTGATCAATATCGAGAACGCAGGCATGGCGATTGATGTAGGAGGAGGGCGTGCAGCAGTCATCTTCAGTTTTGCTGAAGGGAATGCGGAGCAGAATCATATGCGTGCGCTTGCGATCATGGAGCTGATCCTTGATAAGATGAAGAAGCAATTCGATCTGGTCGTGACAGTCGGCGTAGGTCGAGGTTATCGTGAGATGCAAGATATTCCCAAGTCGTATGACGAATCACAAAAGGCACTTCATTACAAAATCGTATTCGGGGGGCACGCTGTCATCTCGATTGAAGACCTGCAGCCCCTGGATAGTCAAGATTATTATCGACTCACTCGTATGGCGGATCGAATTACGGATGCACTGAAACTCACCGATTCGGTGAAGTTAAAAGCGTATGTCGAAGAAACTTTTCGTGAGGCAATGGATCGAAATTTATCCCCTGATCTGATACGTCAGCTTTCTTTTGATCTCATCGTCAAGTCGGTGCAGTCTGTTAGTTCCACTGGGATCGACCTGAATGAATCCATGAGCCAACTGGAGAGCATGTATGAGCGGATCAACCGTAGCGGGCACTTGAAAGAGATGGAAAGATTGGTTTTCCTATTTCTAGAGGAGATATCTTCCAAGATCAAAGCCAAGCGAAGCCAAAGAGGCAGTAACGATACCATTGAACGCATCCTCATCTATATCGGAGACCATTTCCAAGAGAATGATCTTTCTTTGGACAGGCTTGCTCAAGAATTCCATTTGAGTTCGACCTATATTAGTAAACAATTTAAGGAATACACGGAAAGCAACTTTATTGATTATCTCATTGGAATACGAATGAATGCTTCCCAACAACACTTAGCGGGTACGGATATGAAAGTAAACGAGATTGCTGAAGCCGTTGGTTATCAGAATACGCGCAGCTTCATTCGGATTTTTAAAAAATATACAGGTATGACCCCATTAGAGTACCGATCCCAGATACAGATGGAGAATTTGAATGAATTGAGCCTTGAATGCGATTGAACTTATAAGACATGTATAGGACATAATCCTTTTTCATGTGAGGGATTAACTTGTACATGTTTTTTGATTTCTTAGGGAATGACGGATAAACCGCGTCATTATAGGGTTTTTCAGACCATATCACAAAAAATGAACCCAGTATAAGAATGGTGACTGTCCATTTTGCAAGAATAGTGATCGTGTTCAGAACGTGTCTATTTCCAATCATTCGATCTCACGGTAGGATCGATTTAGCCACAAACGAAAGGATGAACCAGATGGAGGATCAACGTTCCACTTTCCGTATTCGATTCCTACGCGATCGACACTTGTACCTGATGCTGCTGCCTGTGATCTTGTTTTATCTCCTATTCAAATATGCTCCAATGATCGGCGAGGTAATCGCGTTTAAAGATTATCGCTTGGGAGATGGAATATTCGGGAGCAAATGGGTGGGATTTAAACATTTCGAGAGTTTATTCGGAAGTATTGATTTCTGGCGAGTTCTACGGAATACGTTGGTACTGAATGTATACAGTCTTGTCTTTGGCTTTCCGGTACCGATTGTATTGGCTCTTCTACTTAATGAAGTTCGTAAAGAATGGTACAAGAGGACCGTACAGAACTTGCTCTATTTACCCCATTTTATATCATGGGTCGTCTTGGGAGGCATTTTCATCGCGCTCCTTTCCCCGAGTACAGGTGTTGTTAACACGGTCCTTGAGCATGTATTCGGTATGGAACCGATTTACTTTATGGCAGATTCCAGATGGTGGCCTGTTGCATACACGTTGTCCGGAATTTGGCGTGAAGCTGGCTGGGGTACCATTCTCTATTTAGCAGCTATGGCTTCGATTGATCCTCAGCTCTACGAGGCAGCTAAGATGGATGGAGCGAGTAAACTCCGCCAGATTTGGCATATTACGCTTCCAGGAATTCGAAGTACGGTTGCCATCCTTCTCGTTCTACGAATGGGCAGTATGCTCGATGTCGGATTGGAGCAGACACTCATCTTACAGAATCAGTCCGTATTGGATGTGGCCGATGTGATCAGTACTTACGTCTATCGAGTCGGTCTGCAAAATATGAATTATAGCTATACGACCGCATTAGGCTTGTTCCAATCCCTAATTAGCTTAATTCTGGTCGTCGGTGTCAATCGGTTAACCCGAGCGTTCGGGGAAAGGGGGCTCTGGTAACCCATGAGTATTCGGAATAACATCCAATCTGTCTGGTCTCGTGTAGGGACAACTGCTAATTATACCATGCTGGGTATCTTTTCACTCGCAGCCTTATATCCGTTGTGGTATGTCATCGTGTCTTCATTTAGCAGTAGTAGGGCGATAACGGCAGGTGAAGTATCTTTGTGGCCCGTTGAGTTTAACACACGAGCGTATCTACGATTATTTGATGATGGTCAACTCTTCGTCTCGATGGGGAATACGATCGTCGTAACCCTTGTAGGGACGCTGTTGAATATGGTATTAACGACATTAGCAGCTTATCCGTTATCCAGAAAAAGGCTTAAAGGTCGTAATTACCTACTTATGTTTATCATATTCACCATGTTGTTCACATCAGGTGTCATCCCCAATTTTATACTCGTGAAATCACTTGGACTCATGAATTCTTATTGGTCCTTATGGTTGCCGGCACTCCTCAGTACCTATAATATGTTCGTCATGAAAAGTTTTATGGAAGGTTTACCCGAAGAAATAGAGGAATCAGCTGCGATTGACGGAGCGGGAGACTGGCGGATTCTGGTACAGATTATTTTGCCATTATGTAAACCCATTATGGCTGCGCTTTCCTTGTTTTATGCCGTAAGTTGGTGGAATTCCTATTTCAACGTGTTGCTATATATTACGAAGAGTAGCCTGCAGACATTAACCCTTAAGCTCTATCAGATGATTCTACAAGTGAATCAGAGTCTTTTGAATAGTGGCTCTGGAAGTGAAGGAGTCGATCAAGTCATGCTAACACCGGAAGGGATCAAAGCCGCGGCAATCGTAATTGCGGTTACTCCGATTCTCATTGTGTATCCGATTTTGCAGAAGCATTTTGTCAAAGGTGTGTTAATCGGTTCTGTGAAAGGATGATATCATCGGAACCTAGGTTCCTGATATATTTCGTAAGGACTAAGACTTGATAAGGGGATGAGAAGATTGAGAATGTCGAAGCGTATGTGGAAATCGGTTCTAGTGGTGAGCTTATGTGTCATGGTGTTGGCAGCATGTAGTAGTAATACAACGTCAGTGAAACCTTCGGAATCACCTGAAAAAACGACTCCCGCAGCTACAACGGTAGATACGAAGTCAGCAGAAACGAAGAAAGAAATCAGTATTTCAGCCTTTGATCGAGGGAGTGTGCCTACGGAAGAAGGAAGCTATGAGAGTAATCGTTGGACCAAATGGATTGATGAGAATTCGCCAGCTACTGTGAAATGGATCCCGGTTGATCGCGGGCAAGCACAACAGAAACTAAGTACACTTATTGCATCCGGAAGCGCACCCGATCTGATCTGGGAATACGATCGGAATTATATCGCTCAATTGGCAAATCAGGGTGCGATCCAGCCCATTGATAGTTATATCGAACAATATAGTACGACCTTGAAGAAATATTTAGAGGAGCACCCTCAGTTAAAATCAGCGATGACGATTAATGGGAAAATGTATGCGGTTACAAGTGAACGAAGTATTGAATCGATTGCCAATAATGGCATGTGGATTCGGCAGGATTGGCTGGATAAGCTGCAATTGAAAGCACCAACAACGGTGGAAGAATTGATCGAGGTAGCTAAGAAGTTCAAAGACGAAGATCCGGATGGCAATGGTCAAAAGGATACAGTACCTATCGTATTTAACGGTAATGCGGTCCAAATTATGCGTGCGTTCTTCTTCACGAATGAGAACCAATGGTACTTGGAAGATGGCCAAATGAAATACGGCAGAACGTTGGATCGTTTTACGGATTCACTTGCATTCCAGAAATCATTATTTGACCAAGGACTGATTGATAAAGAGTATATCACGGATAGTAACTTCCAACGTGCGCGTCAACTATGGACGACGGGTAAGGCAGGGATCTATTTCGGGAATTGGAGTATGGATAATGAAATGCGTGATCTTAAGGCGAATGTTCCTGACGCGAAGTTCACTCCGCTAGAGTCTGTAGCCAGTAAATATGGCAAAAATGGTCTATATCAAGAATTACCTTCCAACGTGTTGGTCGCATTCAATAGCAGCATGGATAAGGATCGAATTGAAACGGCGGTTAAATTCCTGGATTGGATGTTGGAAAAGGGCTGGATGTCTATGAAGTTCGGTGAAGAGAATGTCCATTATAAGCTGGTGGATGGTAAAGTTCCGCAAAGGCTGGATTCAGACAAATATCGTCAGGAAGTAGCCTATGCGAACGAATATGCTATTCTTAGTCAATGGAATACCAAGCCGGAATGGATTCCTATCATGGCGGCACAAGATGCTCTCTCTCAAGAAATTGCTCTTGCTAAATCTAAGGCATTAGAAGTAGCACTTAAGAATGAATATCGTAGAGATATCGCGTTTAGTCCGGACCTTCCTGAAGTGAGTCAACTGATTGCTACGTTTGCCCCGATTGCAACACAAATTGAAGTCAAGGTCGTGACAGGCGGAAATGCATTAAGTCCTGAAGAAGGAATGAAGCAGGTTCGCGAGGAATGGAAACGCCTTGGTGGTGAGAATGTAGAGAAGCTAGCGCAAGAATGGTATGAGAAAAATAAAGAATTTTTACATGTGAAAAAGTAATCTTAAGCGAGGATGGATTCTAAGGATAAGGCTGGAATCCATCCTCCATCACAAGACTTCTTATACCAAAGGAGTGATATACATGATTAGATGGAAGCATATTCTTTCCAGTTCAACGGTGTTTATTCTCCTATTTTCCTTATCCTTTGCCTCTTTCCAAATGAGAACCCCCGAATCTACAACCTATGCAGATGATAATTCCCCTGAATTGACAGTAGGTGATTTCGAAAGTAATGACGAATCTTGGGATTTCTTGATCGGTAGTGGGGGTGCGCTTGGCAACGGTGAATTCAGTCGAGATTCTGCGAATTTTCACACGGGGAGTTCCTCGGGAAAGCTGCAACTAGACTTCAGCAGCAAATCAACGTATACGAACAGCTATGTTTCTTTAGAAAAGTACTTATTTAAACGTGTTCTTCCTACGAACGCGCTGGAACTTAGTTTTTGGGTGAAGACAGCGGATATGGCGAAGTTCGATATAATATTGGTCGACAATTCGAATCAGAATCATCAACAAACGATTATATTAGATCCAACAACAGAGTGGCAAAAAGTGACGGTAAGCTCCTTCACTTCGGGGATCAATTATACAAAGTGGGGCGGAAGTAACGATGGCGAGTGGCATGGCCCGTTAAAGAAAATGTATTACAAACTGACCAAAGCATCGATGAAATCAGGGAAAACGATAGGCTCGATTTGGCTTGATGATATTCGAGTGAAGGTCGAAACCCCTGATCTGGCGATTGCCCAGGTGCAAGTTGGAAATGTCTTTGCAGGTAATCATTTAGCGGCTTTTGACATCCTCACCACAGGTAATGTTATTCATTGGAGTACGATTAATGCTTGGGGAGAACCGATATCTTCGGGAACCGTTCCAGTCACCGGAAGCAAACTACGGCTAGACCTACCCATGCCTGTAGAGGGATATTATAGATTGAAGGTAGAAGCGTATCAAGCGGAAACCTTAGTCAAGACTACAGAAACGACATTTGCCATTCTTCCTGATTTCGATCTATCTGGTGTGACGAAGTCTCCATTTGGCATTCAAACCCATTACGGTATTAACTGGAATAAAGAATCCATTCCGCTCCTTAAATATGCTGGCACCAAAAACGTACGAGACTCCTTTTATTGGTCAGAAGTAGAAGTCAATAAAGGACAATACACGTTTACTCCGAAGTTCACCCTTCCGATGCAATCTTTCAAAGAGTTCAATATTGATCCATTCCTCGTCTTCGCGTTCAGTAATAAATATTATGATGAAGGCAAAACACCCTATACAGATGAAGCGCATACCGCCTATGCGAACTATGTAAAGGCCATGCTTGGGAAGTTCGGCAATCAGATAAAGTCGGGAGAACTATGGAATGAGTTCAACTTGCCCTATTTCGGTGGAAATGGTCCTGCAGCCTCAAGAGCGGATATCTACTTCAATCTGCTGAAGAAAGGGTATGAAGCATCGAAATCGATTCGTCCAGATCTGAACGTCGTTGGTGGAGCGACAGCAGGAATTCCTGCAGACTGGCTGAAAGACGTATTTGAGCTCGGTGGTCTGGATTATATGGATTCGCTTTCTGTCCATCCCTACCGCTATCCGCAAACACCCGAAGGGTTGATCGAAGAGATTGACAGCTTGAATCAGCTTGTGCGCGATCATAATAACGGTAAGACCATCCCTCTGTGGTTCTCGGAGGTTGGTTGGCCAACGCATTTGAACCCAACGGGTGTGGATGAAAATACACAGGCTGCTTATTTGATCCGTACCTATGTGCTGAGTATCGCTGCTGGTGTAGAGAAAGTATTTTGGTACAACTTGATGGATAGTGGAACGGATAAGCTTAACAATGAACATAATTTCGGAATCATCCATAATACGGGTGATGCGCTTGGATCCTATACCCCTAAACCGGCCTATGTTGCTCTTGCTACACTTACAAGACAGCTATCGGATGCGAATGCTGTAAGTCAAGATGTAACGGATGGACTATATCATTATGTTTTCGACAAAAATAACGATCGCATTCATGTCTTATGGTCCTTGGACAAAAAAGATGTCACCTTGAATACACTAGTTCCGCTTACGGTGACGGATATGATGGGGAGGAAGACTACCTATACACCGGTACAGGGGAAAATATACCTAACATTGACGGGAGAGCCCCTGTTTGTTCAAGGAGACATGGGCAGCATTATTCAAAGCAGTCCGTTATCCCTGACTAGCACGTTCTCATTTGCGAATGACCCCGTGACGGTTACGCTGCATGTCAATGACCTCGGGCAAGAAGGAGAACTTACCGCTCAGGTGAATTTTCAAGGTATAACGAAAGAAATTTCCATCCATGCACCCGGAGATTACAGCGCTCAGTTTCCGGGGGTTGAACAGATTGGCAGTAAAATGGCGACCGCAACGGTTCGATCCACGAATGGAGTGTTCGCAGGGTTATCTGGTACCACACAGATTCAACAGGCCGAGAAAGTATCTTCGAAGCATGTGGTGAAGAATGGTGCGGATGTGATGGAAATAACGTTTGTGAATGAACGACCTACAAAACGTCATTTGAAACGGATCGATTGGAGCATTGGGTCATCTACGGGTTCTAAAGCTTATAACGCTGTTATCCCTGGTAATACCGTCCATACAATCGACTTCCCGTTGTCGGGTATTACAGAGGGAACACTGCAATCCTATCAATTTAAACTGTATATGAAAGATGGGGCGGTATTGCAAAGTGATGGGAGTGTCAAGCTTGTTCCACCTGAATCTAGAGTTCCACTGGTATATCGAACGGTTCGCTCTTTAGATGATCTACAGGATGTGGCGGGAATTGATCTCATCACAGACGTTCATTCGAGAATAGGCTCCTATAACGGTCCCGAGGATCTCAGTGGCACGGTGTGGGCTACGTATGATAATGATCATCTGTACATGACAGCGAGTGTACATGACGATGTGTATTCACAGACGAAGCAAGGTGGAGAAATCTGGTCAGGGGATAGCATTCAATTCGCTGTATCTGCTGGGATGCCGGGAGAGAATTTGCAGTGGTATGAGTATGGCATGGCATTGACATCGCAAGGACCCGAGCTCTATCGGTGGATGGCCCCGCAGGGCGTTGAGCCGGGATCTATTGTGAATCCTAACCTGCAAGTAACGAGAGACGAGGCGGCAAAGAATACGATATACCAGCTAGCACTCCCATGGAGTGACTTGGCGCCAATTGTTCCGAGTGATGGGATCCTGAGTCTGTCGATTGTCGTCAATGAGAACGATGGGAATGGTCGTAAAGGATATGTGGAGTGGGGGAGTGGTATTGGTGCAAGTAAGCAGTCCTCGTTATTCAAACCCATTCAATTACAGAATACGAATACGAATATTATTGTTCCTTGTAAAGTGAAGGAGAGGAGTCAAGAATGAGCCTGTATAGACAATCTATCGATCATAAAGAGTTTTTATTGCGAAAAGTCATTTCACAAGAAAAGGACTACGATCCTCTGGTTCATATGCTGCTTCGACCCTTGCACACGCCAGGATATCATACGACATTAACCTCCGATGACTATCCACTCGTTCATCCGACACATCCATCGTTGTTATATGCCGTGGGTTTGTTAAATACGGGATCTCCTGAATATGTGCAGAGGGCTTGTGATATCATTCAGTGCGTTCTTACGCTGCAAGATCGCGACCCAGACCGAGATACCTACGGCATATGGCCCTGGTTCTATGAAGAGCCGCTTACACAAATGTCTCCACCTGACTGGAACTGGGCTGACTTTTGTGGGAAAGAGCTTGTGCTTGCATCCTTGCTTCACGGTCATCGGCTGCCTGAAGACCTGAGAGAGCAGATCCGTGAAGGAATAAGCTGTGCTTGTGATGCCATCATGAAACGGGATATGGGACCCCACTATACGAATATTTCGATCATGGGGGCATTTGTGACATTGATCGCCGGAGAACTGTATGGTAGGCAGGACTATGAGGATTATGCATTACAGCGATTAGAAAAGTTGAAGAAATATACAGAACGTCTAAGGACCTTCCAGGAATTTAACAGTCCACATTATTCTGTCATCGCCATCGTCGAGTTGTCCAAAATCTATACGTATTCCATGAACCCACGAGCTAAGGAAATAGCGAATGACCTGTTAGACATCGGTTGGCACATGGTAGCAGAACATTATCACCCTAATTCCCAGCAATGGGCAGGTCCGCATAGCCGTAGTTATAGTACACTTCTGAACAATAAAATAAAATCATTCTTACAAATCACTACGGATAATAGGTTGCATTTCTTCTCCGATGATGATCTAGAATATGATGCGGAGTGGTATGGCAGTGGTTGCCGATGTCCGGATGCTTACTTGAATCTGTTCATGAGCAGCGCAAATACGAAGGTACTTGAGCAGCCCTACTATCGTAATGAAGATACGGGATTTGTGAAATGGGCAAAAACGAGGATGACACCGCGTTATACGATCGGGTTTTTCAAAAATGAAATCATGTGGAATCAAACACGAGGACTCGTCGCTTATTTCGAGAATAACGGGGCAGCTACGTATTTGCAGATGCGCTGCTTACATGAAGGTTATGATTATTGTTCGGGGGTACTTAACGTTGCGGAGGAAGAGGGCCATCTTCTACTTGGTGTACGATTTCTGACGAATGGTGGAGATACACATCCGGGTTTGGATCGTATTGAGGGTTGTATAGAGGCATCGGATTTCCGGCTTCGGATGGAATTCGGAGGTTGTTTAGATGGTGTACGCATTGTAGCGGAAGGGGCGAGAGCAGAAGTAGAGATCAACGGATTACCATTACGAGTTGATAACGTATATGCTGCTTTCGACGAACTTTTGGCTATGGATAGCGGCGGCGAGCAACGAGGCTGGAATTGGGAAGTGACAGCACTGGAACAACGTATTGGGTTAGATTTCGTTATATATTCGGGGGGGCGAAGAACAATAGACTTCCATGCGTTAAATCGAGCAGCTTTTTTATTCTCATTAGCGATTGGAGAAGTGGTAGAGAATTTGCCAGATATATCGGTCATCGAAGAAGCCGGTTTTGTCACAGCACGAGTTGAAACAAATCGGTGGAATCGTTTACCACATGAGATATCTATCGCAGTTAAACCGAATGATATCCATCCCGTCTAAAAAATCTAGGCATGATAAAAGAGCCTCCATGGCGTTTGCATGGGGGCTCTCCAAATCATTTGATTCGTTATAACTCATAGAAGCTCAGAGAATAACATGAGAACAAGCCCCTGCCCATACAGCGCAGGATGACAAGGAATATCATGATAGGCTTCAATGGAAGGCATCACCGGCGTACCTCCAGAAACGCCTGTAACTTCTCCGCTTGGTAGTACCTTTTGAACAATGGCCTTCAGTGCCCGAAAAGCAGAATCCTCATAAGCGTTGTCTATTAAGCCTTGGCGAAAAGCCTTTAGCATGCCGCAGGCAATTCCAGCACTGCCCGATGTTTCTGGATAGAAATCGGGTCGATCCATCACCGTGGTCCATAGACCGTTAGCTTGTTGAAAGCGAATCAATCCATGCATCATTGCGCGGTAGCGTTTCATTGCTTCTTGCGATAGGGTTGCGATGCCTTCCAGCTCTTGCATGATCATTGGCGTACCCACGGCGATCCAAGCGTTCGCCCGAGTCCAACGTGCTGCGGACATGTGATCTTGCGCTATACAATTCCATCCATGAAACATGACACAGGTTTCTTTATCTTCTAGTAATTCCAAGTGAAGCTCCACCTGCCTAACAGCTTCAATAGCGTAGGAATCATCTCCCGTGACTCGTGCGAGACGAGCTAAGAAGAGCACAGCCATAAAGATCGTATCGGCCCATACCTGCTCAGGAAAACTGACATTTTCAGTGACGGTATGCTCGAAAGCTCCTTCACGAGTACGTGGGGCTTCTGTAAGTATCCATTGTCCGACGCGCAGGGATTCCTCTAGAAATAAGGGATCGTGTGTGTATTCATAAAGTGTGGGAAAGATGGCAAAGGGGGCCACAGCATTGATAACGATTGCTTGTTCCGACGTCGGCATATTTGTGCGTGCCCATTTGATTAGATAATCGAGAACTCCCTCATCGCGCGTATTCTCATAATAAGACAGTATTGCAATGACACCTACGCCGGGAACCCAGTCCCAATGCTGAATATCCATTCCCCAATTGCCTGTGTGATCTGATACCATATAGCGATAAACTTGGTCTGCAGTATGTCGCAGAGAATCGTGAGAAATTGGTTTTGGCATTCGATTCGCTCCTCCATAAACGTGAGAATGTATATATTGAATATACAATGCAAGGTGAAGTAAATCTTGGTCGATCGTCTTTTTGGCTTGGGATATTGTCTTTAAGATTTGGAATTGTGGAAGGGGGACCTAACTTTGGAGTTGGAGAAGCTGAGAATTGTATCTGTAGAGGATGAATTAACGAATGCAACACTCATGGATTTCCCGGTTCATTGCGTGTATCGAACAACAAGCTTAGAGCAGCCAACGTTTCACACCCATCGTGGTTACGAGCTTTATCTGTGTGTACAGGGTGAGGGCCACTTTATCGTTGGTGAACGGATGCATGTACTGGGAGCGGGGACGTTCACCGTTATTAAGCCAATGGCCTTACATCGATCTAGACCACATCAGAATGCTCCCTTTCATCGTTATATCCTAGCGGTAGAAAGGAGTTATTTAGAACAATTATATGTAGAAGATCGAGAATGTTGGATGACGGTCAGACAATGGCTTCCGGATCAAGAAAATGACTCAATTCATTCGCAATTAAATACCCAGCAAATATTGCGATTGCAGGAAATACTAGCTCAATTAGAATGGGAAACGAAGAGGAAACAGCCTTGTTATCCGATCATTGTTAAAAGTCTGCTCTTACAACTGTTTGCACAGTTAGGGCGTTATCAGATTGAATCTCCGGAAGTCGTCCAAGTTCGAAATGATGTAGAGAAACAGATGGTCGAAGGTATTCTCAGCTATATGATGGAGCATTACGATGAGTCTCTCAGTGCGGAGAAATTATGTGGACATTTCCATGTATCACGTTCCTACTTCTTTCGAATATTTAAGCAATATACGGGAGTCACGATGAAAGAATTCCTGGTTTCTATTCGAATGACGAAGGCCAAAGATCTTTTACAAGGAACGGATCTACCCATAACGGAAATTGCAGGGAGCGTTGGTATTCAAGATGTTTCTCACTTTTGCAACACATTTAAACGGTTAACCGGCATGACACCAAGTCGCTATCGCGCTCTTCACACATCCGTATGAGTGGAATGAAGTCGATGCATGAGCCATAAACAAAATATATCGTATTGGTCCGCTTTAACTATAAGCTTTTCGTCATATGAAAGTATGTATGTCCAGAAATTAGAAATTGACTCTCGACCTGATAATGATGGCGCTCGTAAAGTCGCTTAGCGGCGATGTTCTTAGCAGAAACATTTAATGACAGCTTGTTATGGCTTTGTCTGCGTGCCAACTGATCCATCTCCTCAAGAAGTTCTTTAGCGATCCCTTGTCCTCGAAATGCTTCATAAACAGCAATTGTGTCCAAATGAAATTCTCCAGGCTGAGCTTCGCTCGTCTCGAATTCATCCTGGTCCTCACCAAAGAAGAGCGTCACATCATTTTCCCATTGCTCGCAGAATGCATCAGTCATTTGGCTGTCGTACATTAACGCAATACCCACAGCTTGACCCTCTATTTCTTTTACGATGATATTGGTATAACTAAAAAAACTTATTTCCTGGTCAAAAGCATGTTGAATAAACGCCATGACCTCTTTTTTATTGAAATGTTCAGTGAAATAAGACTCCTTTTCATCCATAATCATATAAATGAGTTCACTTACTTGGGAGACGTCTTTCTTCGTGGCTTGTCTTATCATTATTCTCATCCTTCTTTTAAAAATCTCAGCAAATTCCATCGGATTCTTGCAAAAATATACTTTACAGTATAGGGTAACCCTATAGTCAAGAGGGGGATGAACATCATGTCAGATCAAAAGAATACTCCATACCTTACTACCAGTGACTTTGCAAAAATATGCGGAGTAAGCAAACATACGTTGTTTTACTATGATGAAATTGGCATCTTGAAGCCGAGGATAACGAATCCCAATGGTTATCGTTATTACGATATCAAACAGTACTATACCTATGAAATTATCTCAGTTTTAAAAGAAGGGGGAATGGCACTAAAAGAAATAAGGGACTATATTCAAAATCAGAATTCGTCACATTTTTTATCCATACTTACACAAATGCAACAGCAACTAACCATAGAGCAAAATAAATTGGCGCGCATGCAAAATATACTGCAAGGAGCTATCAAGATTACGGATCAAGGACTGCGCGCTGTCATTGGAGTGCCGTGGATTGAAGAATGCGAGGAAGAATATTTTATTGCTGTACGCGTAGCTGAAGGAGATGGCGAGAAGGAATCCATCCGTAAGTATTATGAACAACTTCATGAACTCGAGGAAGACTTAGTTGAACTTGAAGTTGCCATTTGTTCCATCGATCAAAGTCGTGTGGAAGCAGGGGATTATAGAGAGACGAATTATTTTATTAAGATCAAGGAAAAGCATGAAAGCGATCAGCTATTTATTAAGCCCAAAGGAGCCTATGCGATGATCAATCACAAAGGCACTTACGAGAGCATGGATTCATCCTACGAGCAGTTGAAGGCATACATTCATGCTAAAAAAATGCGTATCTGCGGTGATGCGTTTGAGCTTGAGCTACTCGGTTATCTGTCGTCAAGTAATCCAGATGAATTTGTCACTCGGATCGCCATTAAGGTGAAATAGAGTGGGTAGACTGAAGGGCCGAAAGAGTAAATCATTCGAAGGACAAGAACATATTAAAAAAACCAGGCTTTTCTTTTTTTATGTAGGAACATTTGTGTCAAAGAAAAATGCACAAATGTTCCTACATTTTCGTTATTTTACACAATGTTACAAAGCAGCTTTAGAAGAATAGCAAACTGCTAGCCGCATGCACAATCCCGTTAGTGATCGTGTCAATGGCTTTCGTTTTGACCTCTTCGGATATATTTAACGGTTTGATCTGCTTGATCGCCTGTTTCCCTGCATTCACCAAGTCCACCAGCAGCAACTTTTGCTCTTCGTGTGTTGTCGCGACGTTAAGCTTGCTTTGTATTTCACCCAGCTTGCCCTCGAAAGTTTTCATAATGCTCTGGAAAATGACGGTTGGATCTTTGCCAGCGATTAGGGTCACTTCTTTCTGGAAAATAACTTTATTCGCTCCACTAGAGGGATTGATGAGCGCCGCTTGAATAACCGCGGTCGCAATATGCGCCTCTTCAGGAATGGAGACGATGCCGTCTGGCGTGATAGTGAGATGGGAGCTTCCGGATACCTTCTTCCATGTTAGCGCTTGCGGCGGAATGTCAACGGAGGCTACCTTCAAGCTGTAATTGTGCTGATAGCCATCGTTACTAACTTTAACGGATTCCTGGGCCATTAAGCGGATATAAGCAACTGTCCATGCATGAACGGCGGAACCGTCATGTTTCAGCCTTTTCTGGAAATTCAGTAAAGTCGACTGAACATCATAAGCAGTGACGTTAAGATTTCTTAATATCTTGCTGATTTTGTAATAGCTTGTTTGACTAAGCTGATTCGTTATTGCTTTCATCAGGATGTCCGTCATTTTCTGATGATCGCCTAGAAGACCAGACAGTTCGATGGGAGACAATTCCGAGAGATAATATAGAACATGGCCTTCGATACCTCTGAGATCGACGCCATCCCCGAAAATGAACGAAAGAATATCCTCCATCGTGAGGTTTGTTTCTCCACCTGCCACAGCTATCGTATTCAATGTCCATAAAAATTCGGGATCAGACAAGATGGTTTTTATCCCAGATTCCTGTTGATCGTATGGGAGCGAACCAATCGTCACAATGATATGAAACAGCTTCCTTTTCAACTCAACCTTGTCAACAGATGCAGGCAGCTTGAGTTTGATTTTGTTCCAGATCGGATCAATCAAGGACTGGTCGGTTATCTCGTCCAGTTCGGCAAATTCAGAACTTAGCCTGCGCACATCCTCAACATCTGCCGGATCACCTGCGTCAAGAGCGGCACGAATTGTGTTGCTCCGTTCCAGGAACGGCATTCCCGCCTCGTATTTTACGGTAAAGCTGCTGTTGTACCGCGTTTGATTACCGTCGTTATCTGTGACAAAGATCAGAAGGGAATGCGTACCGCTCGGCAATCTGGGAGCGATCGCGATCAGCGTCTCAGATGCTTCGTCATAACTGAACGGCACTATCCTATTGTCGATCCCGACCATACTCATGCTTACATTTATGCCGGAGTCTACATCGTATACTTTGGCTGTGATCTTCGGCCAGGCCGTTGTTAAGCTATCGCCATCAGCGGGAGACACCGATTCAATAAACGGGTTTAGTCGATCTTGAGGGAATGTTGACACCGTAAGGGCAGGGCCGTCCGTCGTCCATCTTCCGTCTGAGCGCACAGCCTCTACCTTAAAGTTATATGTGGTTTTTGGCGTCAGATTCGTTGCATCGAATGTGTTTATATTTCCGTTCACAAAACCTAGGAGAAGACTGTTTCCATATATTCTGTAACCCAAACTCTCTTTGGCGGGTGTCCAGGATAAACGGACTGAAGTCGCTTCGATATTCTCTGCTTTCAAGATACTGTCTTTCCATACCGAAAGCCGGACGTTGAAGCTTCCGTTGTATTCCTGCAAGATGTTCTTATCATGATCTAAGACACGAATGTTTAAGGAATGGTTACCGTTCTGCAAATTAGAGCAATACGTAAACACCATTCCATGCATATAATTCGGCTCTATAAGTTGTTGGTCATCCACCATGATCATGATCGAACCCGTATCTGCTATTGGAATCCCAAGCGCAAAGCTGATGTTCGTAAAGCTCTCGGTAATCATTGCTCCGTCCGACGGACTCACGCCGCCGATAATGGTTGTTGAATCAGCTGTTTCTCGAGTGCCTACGTGCTCTTCCGCATAGGCAAACTGGGGAACGAAAAGCATGACCAACAAGCTTACAATGAGCAAGTACGGCATTCTTAATCGAAAATTTTTCATAATACCCTCCTTAATCATACGAATTTAATATTCATTTCGTGTAATAATATACCATTAAAGTTCGCGTTTTGAATAACTTTTTTATTTCAATTATGAGCTAATATGATCGCTGCCTTTTCAATGTTTGTGCAACAATTACTATCCAATTTCGTCAAATATTAGAAGATGTGAGTGAAGGGAACATGAGTTGATCATTCAGAGGAGGTAACGATGACCTACACACGTTTGATTGTTTTGGTGTTAGCTTTTGAAGTACTTGTCACGGCTGTAGTCGGACTTGGCATTTATTTTGGATTTTCAATATTTCCTTATACTCAGACACTGTTAGCGACAACGGGTACTGCTGTGCAGACATTCGGCATTACCGTAACCATCCCATTATATATGCCATCGCTTACGGATTTGAAAGTCCCATATACGTATCTACAGACGGGCCCACAGGCATGGGGAATCATGGCATTCCTTGTATCTGCGGCTGTCATGGGATTGCAAAGTTTTGTCCGGGGCATGTACCTCGGCGGTCTGAAAGGATGGGTTCTGAACCGTAAGGTAGGCCCTCTATTTGCATGTGGACGCAGGTATTTCGGTGATATGATCGCTTGGTCAATCTTTCAATGCGTGATAGGCGTATTGATTGTTTTCCTCGCTGCAATCTTTTTCCCGTTGGGGATCATATTGATGATTGCTTTACTGTTCTACTCGCTGACGCCATATCTGATAGTCCTCCAAAATATCTCTTTCAGTGATGCATTAGCAAAGGCGCCTCGCATGTTTCGCCGCTATTTCGGCACATTGCTGCCGCTTGCGCTGTTAGCCATGTTTTGTACCCTAGTCGTCAGCCTATTCCGGTCACTGCCACCCCCTTGGGGATACGCGGTACCGTTGCTCGCTTATGCATGCATTGGTACCTTGCTGATCTACGGGCTTATGAGGCTGCTAGTAGCGAAGCTAACGCTGGACGGCGAACAGGTTCCGGATCTGCCATACGGTGAGGTCAGCACACCTAGGATTGTAAACGCTATGATCGTACTGCTCGTGCCGGTACTCGTCTCGGCAGGTATTTTTGCAGTTTCTGGCAACCATTTAAGTGAGTTGGATTTCGGCAGCAAAAAGCGGCTCGACGGTATCTCTTTCAATACGAATTTCTCTGACGTATTCCATACATCAGATCAAAAGTATACAGCATACGAGTGGCAGACAAATGATTACCGTCTTGCTATAAGGCTTCCGGACTTAACCAACGAGCGGAAGCCAGAGGAACTGCGTGGGATAGCCGACATTACGTGGCAGGTAAGTGAGGAAATCCGCACTTCATATGGGTATTCAACTCAAATTGACGTGCAGCCTATCATGCACAAGAGCCGGATTTTGTATCGACTTGTTCGGGAGACAGCTAACGATGGCAGCTTCTACTACTCCAGTATGAGTGGCTCTGCTTCGATCCTGCCGGGAGGGGAGAGGCCGCGTGAGCCAATATCCATTCAAATGATGATTAGCGGTGACGGCAGTCATATTTTTGTCATGCAATATCCAACGCGCTTTGATATTTCATCGGTATTCCGAGTTTCGGATGACGGGCGGTATTTGATCCCGGGTACAAGTCAGATAAATCCATTTGATTTCCATACTTATTGGTTCACCGCGGAGCAGAGTACAGAGAATCTATTCGAATTGTTGACCGCCAAGAACAAAACCAATTACATCACGACGATGAACCGTGCTTACGTGGCGCTTGCTTGTGCAATGCAGGAAGGAGACGGGCGATTGGTCGTCAATCTGCTGGAGACGATGCGGCAGGACGGCGTAAACGTGAAAGCTCCCGACTGGGATGCCATGACGTGGACAGAGCACTTGCAGGGCCGATATAAAGGTGCCAGCTTGCAGAAGACGCTGGAGCTACTGACAAAGGCTGGCGTTCAAGGGAGCTATGAAGGAAAAGAACTAGTGGACAAAAGCGATGCGAAGATCGGTGTCTATCGGTTTGAGGTGCCGTTCCCGGACGGAATGCTGCCAATCACATATAAGGAATCTAAGGAAGACGGCAAACTGCTGTCCGTTAGTATCATGGACTAGATCAAAAAGTACCCGAGTATTCGAAATAAGGGCAAATGAAAAAGGCAGCCGGTTAAAAGCTGCCTTCTCAATTTTACATATGGACGATTGTGTATGAAAATCAAATCGTGGTTCAATCCATTTGCTTGAGGTATCAAATAGGTCACTGCGCGGTCAGGAATGCTTTTGTTTGTTGAGTGAAGCATCGAACGCATCGATAATGAAGAGGAATCTCTCGGCTTCTCGGAAGACGTGGTCTGCCAATAAGGGATGAATGACGCTTTTGATTCGGCACGCATCGATCAGATCGCGTGCTGTTTTCTTAAAATCGCGGAGGGATTTCACCGATACTCTGTTCTCGTCAAGGAATTGATCAAGTAGAGGATAGGTTTGAGATTGTGGACGCATGGAGTCGAGATCTATCGCTTGGAATAATAAAGTATCAAAATCATGGCTAAAGTTCCTGGCTTGTTCAACGAGCTTACGTTCGGACGGATCTAATAGATGTCCGATGAATTTGGCATGATCTGCCATGATGCGTAGGAAAAATACATTCTCATCAATGATTGCATCGGGCAGCGGTTCTAGATTGCCTAGATTTAATTCGGAAAGCCTGTTTCTGAAATAGTTGGCCTCCCTGCTGGTGTGATCTACTAGTAATGGCAAGTTATTACCACCAGGCAATTTGCATGTAATAATGAGACCTAAAACCTTACGCTTGAAAACCCAAATATTAGAGGCTGCCACATAGACTTCTTCATTGAATCTCCGAATCGTCTGAGGATCAGTATCGTCGGTATACGCATGTGATTTATTTTCGATCCCTTCGAATACGGCGTAGAAATGGTTGGCTTCCTGAATCAATTGCGTATCATCACAACGAAAACCTAATTTAAGAAATAAAGAATGTTCCTTCATAATACGTGACCAGAATCGTATTTCATCGAGGGATCGTGTTACAAAAGGATCTGGCATATATGAAATAACCTCCCACTCGCATCATCTTATTAATACTTTATGCGCGGCATTTCATATTATAATTTTTTTAATTTATTACTTGTACTTTCTCAAATCAAATATTTATTGTAATGAAGAACGATATTATTCAAAATTTCCATGCAAATAACTGGAAACCATTGTATGCGAATGTCAATCACGACCAATTTACCAGACAGGTTTTGACCTCGATGATATTTTACCTTCATTTGCTTCATAAACTAATTTTGTTAAATCTTCTTTGAGCATTAGCATTCGTTCAGCACCTATGTTATCAATCCAGCGCTGTTCTATCTCAGCTATGATCTCCTCTTTTGCTTTCATTACTTGTCGGCCACGTTCGGTCAGAACAATAATTTTCCCTCTCTTATCATTGGGATGCGTTTGACGAATGACATAACCACTCTTCTCAAGATAATCCACCATTTTACTCACAGCTTGCTTCGTAATTCCTAGGTGCTCAGCTAGTTCTATACCGGTTGCTCCATCAGGGATGATATGTTTAAACATAAAACCATGTGCAGGTCTAATATCTCCAAACCCCAACTCATTCAATCTGTCATGTAGTTCATCTATCAATGCACTGAAGGATAAAGACAAAAGTGATGTAAGATCTAATCCTGAATGATTCATACGTAAAACCTCCTAAAAATATAGTCAATTAAGTTGACTTTATTTAAGTTTCATTGTACTATACGGCATATAGTCAATCAAGTTGACTATACGGTTTTTCTCATGAACAAAATGGAATTCGCTAAAAAATACGATGGAGGTGCTATATGATTCACATTGTTAAAATAAGAGCAAGCGTATTTATTCCAATGTCTTGGACTGAAGCGAGGAAGGATGTTCTAACGGGGAATGTAATCCAATTCGAAGGCGACTCACGTGAATTTACACCTTATGCAGTCAACACGATGCGTTCCAGAGTTGAACAAGAAGTCGTTGTAGATTTTGATAAAAAAGAGATCTTCACATATGCGAATACTGGCATAACAACAGAAAGAGTCACAACGCCAGATGGTTCCGTTCATAAGAGGACAGGAAAAGCTAGTATTGAAGGTATTTTGTGCACTGATATCGTATGGAGTTCTGATAACGTCAAGTTTCAAATGAGTGCAAGTGCTAGCAACCCACTAAATGAATATGCACCTCCCGTTGACTATCTATTAAATCTACATGTCAAACAAGATGGTACTGTCGAGATAGAAGGTGCACATGATGGATTCCCTTGTTTTGAATTTTATAAGCAAGTAAATTTTGGTCCGCTTGAACAACTGTATACACATGATTTTAGAGAAACGGGTGATACACCTGAAGCTTTAGCTGGAGAAATGGAATATCGTTTTACAAAAATATTGTAAGGTCAATGTGTTGCTACATTGTAATCGAACCAAGATAAATTTGTATTCATAATCGAAGTTTTCTCATTATGGTTATTACGTCAGTCTTGGCTCTCCAACGGTTCTCTACGCCTTTGAGAGATAAAAAGAAAAGTGAGGGAGCATATATATGACTGTGAAAATTAAAGTTTATTCTGATTTTATATGTCCATTTTGTTTTTTAGGGACAGGTCCATTAGATGAAGTTGTAAAGGAAAAAGATGTAAAAGTAGAATGGATGCCATTTGAATTGCGTCCTAGTCCATCTCCGAAAATTGATCCACGGACTCAACCTCGTGTAATGGAAGCTTGGAATTCATTTATTTATCCTACTGCTAAAAAATTAGGATTAGATATAAAGCTACCTCATTTGCGTTCGTATACGCACCTCGCGTTTGAAGGTTACCAATTTGCAAAGGAACATGGCAAAGGAAATGAGTTTCACCATAGAGTGTTTATTGCACATTTCCAAGAGGAACAAAGTATTGAAGACATCGAAGTGTTAACAAAATTAGCGGACGAAGTGGGGCTTTCTCAGGAAGCATTTAAAGAAGCGTTAGTATCACGAAAGTACCAAAAAATGCATCGGGAAGCTATAAAGCATGCCCATGTTGAAGCACAAATTACGGCTGTTCCAACGTTCATTATTGGTGACGAAGTTATTCAAGGTTTTACTAGCAAAGAAAAATTAGCAAAGGCAATTGATCAAGAAATAGAAAAGAATAAAGAGAATGAGTTGGATGGACTGCAATGTAATATAGATGGGGATTGTTAATGCTAGATTAAATTAGTGGTGAAATATAAATTTTATAAAATGCAGTCAACCAGATTGACTGCAAATCACAACATGAGTGATTAACAGGAGGAAAAGAGAATGACAACAGTTTTATTCGTAAAAGCAAACAATCGTCCAGCAAATCAAGCGGTTAGTGTGAGATTATATGAGGCATTTTTAGCGTGCTATAAAGAATCACATCCAAATGATACCGTGGTAGAGCTTGATTTATACAAGGAAGAATTGCCATATGTAGGCGTAGATATGATTAACGGTACATTTAAGGCGAGTAGAGGACTTGATTTAACAGAAGAAGAAGCAAAAGCCGTAGCTGTAGCTGATAAATATTTAGATCAATTCCTTGCAGCGGATAAAGTTGTGTTTGGTTTCCCATTATGGAATTTAACAATCCCAGCTGTACTACACACATATATTGATTACTTAAACCGCGCGGGCAAAACATTTAAATATACGCCAGAAGGTCCAGTAGGTCTTATTGGAAATAAGAAAATGGCATTATTAAACGCGAGTGGTGGTGTATATTCTAAAGGACCAGCCGCTGAAATAGAAATGGCTGTTAAATATGTAGCAAGTATGATGGGCTTCTTCGGTGTAAAAGATATCGAGAAAATAGTCATTGAAGGTCACAACCAATTCCCTGATCAAGCAGAAGAAATTATTGCCACTGGACTTGAAAAGGCTGTTAAAGTAGCAAGTACATTCTAATTAACAAGATACTTGACACGCAAAATGGCAGTACCAACACTTTTTTAGCGGTGGTACTGCTTTTTTATTCGCTTATTCTATCGATAGGAAGAAGGATTACATTACAATGGAACGTTTATGGACAAAAAACTATATCATGCTGACAATTACAGCGTTATTACTATTTGGTGGATTTTATTTACTAATGCCAACGCTACCTATGTTTATTCAGCAATTAGGTGGAAGTGAATCTCAAGTTGGATTTATTATTGGAGTGTTTACGATATCGGCAGTCATTTTTCGTCCTATTATTGGGGGATTAATGGATCGGTATGGTCGACGGGTATTTATATTAACCGGACTACTGTTTTTTGCAATTACAATGTATTTTTATGATTGGGTAACAGGAGTATTATTTTTAGTGATTTTACGTATCCTTCATGGAATTAGCTGGGCAGTTGCTACAACTTCAACAGGAACAGCTGTGACTGATGTTATTCCAGAGTCACGTCGTGGGGAAGGAATGGGATGGTATGGACTTGCAATGACCTTAGGTATGGCTTTAGGACCCATTTTAGGTCTTTGGGTAGCAAAATCATTTTCATTTCATTATCTATTTCTTCTATGCACAGCATTAGCAATGATTGCATTTATATGTGCACTTGGTACAAAAATACCAGTGGTTCAAAATACATCCAAAAAACCAATATCATTTTATGAAAAAACAGTCTTACCCATAGGTATTTCTACATTTTTCCTATCCATTACATTTGGTGGGATTACAACATTTTTACCATTGTTCGCAGCACAAATCCAAGTTAATGCTGGTACTTTTTTCTTAGTCTATGCTATCACACTTGCAGTAATTAGACCGCTTGCAGGGAAGATATCTGATAAATATGGGGAAGGATTCATTATTGTCCCTGCACTTTTTATACTGATACTCGCACTAATAGTCCTAGCAATGACAAATGGGCTTGTTGGACTCGTAATTACAGCTATCTTGTACGGAATTGGATTTGGATCAGCACAACCCGCTCTTCAAGTAGCAACGATACGATTAGCTCCACAAGAGAAAAGAGGTGTGGCAAACGCTGCATTCTTTACTGCTTTTGATTTAGGGATTGGGTTAGGGGCTATGATTCTAGGATTTGTCTCACAGCTCATGGGTTATCATATGCTATTTATTCTTTGTGCTGTATCTGGGTTAATTAGTCTGCTTATTTTTGTTTTGTTTGTAAAAAAGACATTAAAATAACTTGTTATTTTACGAAAAAAGCGCTATTCATATGACGGGTGTTAATAAATCAGCATGACGTGATTGAACTCTTCTGATTTACTTGAGTAAAGTGAGTGTCGTTGTTATTGCATTGTCAATAAATGATCGCTGTGGACGAGCCTTCATCATTACTGAAATTCCAATTAACGCTATAATTAGTGCACGTGATACAGCCTTTGTGTCTGTGTTGGCCTCGAGCTCACCCGTTTTTACCCCTCGTTCAATGGTTTCTTGAAAAATGACTGTTAGATACATTTGATGTTCTCTGGTCAGAATTTCAAATTTCTCGTCATGAGGCGCAAGTTCGACCAGGGTATTGATACAAAAACAGCCCCGACTGCGATCTTCTGAATATTCCTCAGCAACTACGTCATCAAAAAAAGTGGAAAATGCATCTTTTACAGAAGAATGGCTTTGAAGTCTAGCTCGTATATCGGAAGCACGGGACATCGTGTATTTACGAAGCGCGGCTTCGAACAGTTCTTTCTTATCTCCAAAGGCAGCGTATATGCTAGGGCGTTGAATACCCATTCTGGCAGTTAGATCGCTAAGCGAAGTAGCTTCATACCCCTTCTCCCAAAATAGCTGCATCGCTGCATCCAATACTTTCTCTTCGTCAAATTCACGGGTTCTTGCCATGATGAATACCTCTCATTCAACTCGATTTTTTTTATTGCTCTATGATTCCGGACATGATTTAATGTCATATTATGTACTGAATAGTATATTATAATTTTATAATTAGTCGTTCATTTTGTCAATGAAGGTTGGATTATTCCAATGGGTTGACAGTATCATTAACCATGGGATATATTTACTTGGCAAATAACATACCGATCGATAAAATATGATTTCCGCCGGTCAACATGAATGGAGGGAAGGTACACAAATGGAGGAGGTTATAGAAAAAGCAGCAGGCGATGTTGATTCGTCACAGCCGCAGCAGATCACGTCTAATACAGGCCGTCATACTTCCATGTCTCGCTATATGACACTATTATTTGCGGTTGCCTGCGGGATGTCGGTCGCCAATATCTACTTCGCCCAACCGCTACTCGACCAGCTGTCGAGTGAGTTCGGCATTGACTATTCAATGATTGGCATGGTTATTACGATCACGCAGATCTTTTATGGATTGGGACTACTGCTGCTGGTACCGCTTGGGGATATATTGAACCAGCGCCGCTTGATTATCGGTCAGATGTTATTGTCCATGATAGCCTTGGTTATCGTTGGAACTGCCCCCAACAGTACACTTCTATTTGCAGGTATGGCTTTGGTGGGAATCCTTGCCGTAGTAACTCAGACACTTGTGGCGTTCGCGGCAACGATGGCTGCCCCGGCCGAACGTGGGCGTGTCGTTGGTATAGTAACAAGCGGGATTGTCATCGGCATACTTCTTGCGCGGTCCATTTCAGGGATATTAACAGATCTTGCGGGTTGGCGTTCCGTATATCTGGTCTCTGCTGCGCTGATGCTTGTTATGGTTCTTATATTTTTTAAGTTATTGCCTCAAGTGGAACGCGAGGTCAAAACACTGTCCTATCCTCAGTTACTGGGATCCGTGCTTATCCTGTTTGTGCAAGAACGAATGTTACGTATCCGCTCTGTTCTGGCCCTGCTTATTTTTGCCGATTTTAGCATTTTATGGACTTCGCTCGTATTGCCCCTAAGCAGGCCGCCTTTCTCTCTATCGCATAGCGCGATTGGAGCATTCGGTCTTGTAGGAGTAGCTGGAGCGTTAGCTGCAGCACGAGCAGGGAAGCTGGCTGATCGAGGTTACGGACAGAGAACGACAGGTATTGCGCTGATCTTATTGTTGATTTCTTGGTTGTTCATTAGCTATACCGAACAATCACTGTTCGCATTGGTTATTGGCATTGTGCTTCTCGACTTGGCAGTGCAGGCTGTACATGTCACGAATCAAACGATGATCCTCCCGTTACGTGTGGAGGCGCGCAGCCGACTAACTGCTGGGTATATGGTGTTCTATTCCATTGGAAGTGCCAGCGGTTCAATCGCTTCGACCCATATCTATGCGCATTATGGTTGGGAAGGAGTATGTTTGCTGGGGGCTTCTGTCAGTGCTGTAGCGTTGCTATTCTGGGCAATGACCAGACGAGCTACGGCTGCCGAAGTCAAATAAGTTTCTATCATATGATGTTTAATAAAAAGGAGAGAGTGGCTGTGGAAATAGGGATTACTTCGTTTGTAGAAACCAAGCCGGATGTTCAGACGGGTGAAGTGATAAGTCACGCACAGCGATTGCGTGAAGTAGTCGAGGAAATTGTTCTTGCCGATCAGGTGGGTCTTGATGTGTTCGGAGTAGGCGAACATCATCGAAAGGATTATGCAGCTTCTTCACCAGCAGTTGTGCTATCTGCGGCGGCATCACAGACGAGCCGGATTCGGCTGACCAGTGCAGTGACGGTGCTTTCTTCAGCTGATCCGGTGCGCGTTTTTCAGGATTTCTCTACGTTGGACGGGATATCTAATGGACGTGCGGAGATTATGGCGGGCCGGGGTTCCTTTATCGAATCTTTCCCTTTGTTTGGTTATGACTTACATGACTATGATGAACTATTCGAAGAGCATTTGGAATTACTCCTGAAAATACAGAATTCCGAAAAAGTAACCTGGAAGGGCGGGCATCGGCCAGCGATTGACGATTTGGGCGTGTATCCACGGCCCGTTCAAGATCCTTTGCCGATATGGATCGGCAGCGGGGGGAATCAGGAGTCAGCAATCCGTGCCGGTCTGCTAGGACTGCCTTTGATGCTGGCGATCATTGGGGGGAGTCCGATGCACTTTGAACCGCTTGTACAGCTGTATAAGAAGGCGGCAGCGCACGCTGGTCATGACGAATCGCGGCTTAAGGTTGGATCGCATTCAATAGGATTTATAGCAGAGAATACGGAACTAGCAGCAGATACATTTTTCCCATCTACCCAGGCAGGTATGAATAAGCTCGGCAAGGAGCGGGGCTGGGCTTATTATGACCGCTCTAGCTACGATGCCGCGCGCAGCTTTGAAGGCGCACTGTATGTTGGCGATCCGGACACGGTTGCCCAGAAGATTATTCACCTTCGCAAACATGTAGGCATTACACGCTTTATGATGTATGTACCGTTGAGTACGATGCCGCATGACCAAGTGATGAGAGCTATTGAGCTGCTAGGAACAGAGGTTGCACCACGGGTTCGAGAGGAAATTACCAAGTGGGAAGCTGAGACGGGAAATAGATCGTAATGCAACTTTGATACATAAAATCAAGCTTGAATGAGCAGGGAAACGAAAAATAATAAAAAATATTTTTTCTTTTGTCGATTTCACCAACGTTCACTCGTCGTATTCATAGAAGGACAAAAACAAGTAGAAAGGTTGTTGAACTTTTATGGGAGCACAAATTCACGCTTATCTGATGTCGGAGGATGCAAGAGGTCAGGCGAATTTCTATGTCGAGTCACTCGGTGGCGAAATTCAGTTTCTCACCACATTCGGTGAGACACCAGGAATCCCCGAGGCAATGAAGGATAAAGTCATGCATTTGGCTTTGACGGTAGCTGGTACGAATACGTTAATGATGTCAGACTCTTTCGAACCGGTCTCGTATAACCGAAGCATCAGTCTTGCCTTGAATTATGACGAAGTGTCAGAAGCTCAAACGGCATATGCCAAGCTTAGCGAGGGCGGCGTTAGCAAGTATCCTCTTGCTCTTCAGCCATGGGGTGCTTATTATGGCGAAGTCGTAGATAAGTTCGGTGTCACGTGGATGATTACCAAATCGTAAGCATACAGAAGGCATCGAACCGAATGCGAACTTACGGTAATAAGACAACTAATACAATTGATTTATCTATCGAAAAGCCATCCTTCGGGGTGGTTTTTCGCATTTTCTAAATTACCTTGCATTTTTAAGTACTTTAACTTATGATTGTTAAGTACTGAAAATAGTTAGGTAATTAGAAGGTGGGGTACAGCGATTGAATGCGGAAATGTTAAAGGGGACCGTCGATCTTCTCATCCTCTCGATTATTAAGGAACAAGATAATTATGGATACGAAATCTCAAAGGCAATCAAGGAAAAGACATTAGGAGCATTAGAACTACAAGAGGCAACTTTATATTTATCCTTAAAGCGGTTGGAAAAACAGCACGCAGTCTCTTCCTACTGGGGGGATCAGACGCATGGAGGGAGGCGAAAATATTACTCGATTACAGACGAAGGAAGAGTACTTTTGGATCGATATATTGAAGACTGGCGGAATACATACGAAATCGTTAACCGATTTATATAAGGAGACGGATCAAATATGAACCTGCTAAGGAAAGCATTTAGTTTATATGATATCAAGTATTGCTGGCTGTTAATCGTTTCATTGGCAATATGCGGCGCTTTTTTCTACTTGGATCGTTCGTACAATCCTGACGACCAATTCTGGTTGTCTGTTGGATACGGCGTTTCATTCGGAATGGCGGTATTGTGGAGTGGAACGAACTATATAGGTCATATTCGGATTAACGCGATGTACAGGAAGCAGAATGATATTCAAGCCTATGTCGAACAGTTAGCTATGAGCAGTGAAGACAAGGTCGAATTGCGCAATTACTTGGAGGACTACGCGGAGGATTTAATGAATCAGGGGATATCCGAAGCTCAGGCGATAGCAGAAGCCATCTCACAATTCAAAGTAAAAGAGTTACTATCTTTATCGAAGAATTCTTCTCTATTCCATCTGCACGCTCATTATTATTTATTCGGATGGAGTGCGGTGGCATTTACACTCCTTAGCTTACTTGTCGTAACGGATGGATTGTTTGTCTTAAACTCGTTAATGACGCTCATCATTGAAACGATTCTTGCCGTGTATGGTACTTCATTTATCTTCTTATTTTTTATTTATAAAGTGCTCGATGTCTTGATCTATCAGAAGTTGCAAAAACATGAATTATAATCATATTCATAATGAGAGGTGTCGTAAATGGAAAACTGGATTACGGACATCATGAATGAGTTTGGCTATATGGGTGTCTTCCTATTGATCGCTCTTGAGAATTTGTTTCCACCGATTCCATCTGAAGTCATTTTGACATTTGGTGGATTTATGACGACTTACTCCAATCTTAGTATCGCTGGCGTTGTCATTTCAGCAACAATTGGGTCAGCAGTCGGGGCAATTGTATTGTACTACATCGGTTATTTAGTTGATGCCAAGAGGATGGAACGTATCATTGTTAAATGGGGACGATTGATGCGTCTTACTACGTCAGACGTGCATAAGGCATATGCCTGGTTTTCGAAATATGGTGTTTGGACCGTATTTCTATGCCGGCTAATTCCATTAGTCCGGAGTCTAATTTCCATTCCGGCTGGCAGCACCCGCATGAACTTCGGGGTGTTCATACTCTTAACAACCCTCGGCTCATTGATATGGAATGTTATTCTCGTTAGCATTGGTGCTGCTGTAGGATCTTCATGGGGAACTATTGTTGCATATATGGATGTTTACTCAAACATTGTATATACACTTCTCGCGTTTGGATGCCTGATTTTACTTTATTTACTAATTCGTAAAAGAAAAATGTCTTAATCGCTTCATGATCATAAAATCGATTGTAAAGCGCTTTAACATTTGATTCAATAATCACTTGCAGCATATGCCGCGGAGAATGTAGCAGCATTGTTACGTGAACGATTCATCCAAATCGAACGCGGCAATTTTCTTCCGAAGGAAACTATAACGCGTGCCGAAGCAGCAGTGATGTTGTATCGTATTTATCGTTTCATTCATTAAACTTAGTCGTATTGCTCCAAAGCAAAGCCGCTTCGCATGGATCTCTCTGTGAAGCGGCTTTTTTGTGGTGGCTAATTGATTGATTGAAGCAAATAAGACACCCCCATATTTAACATGGTAGAATAAGGGTTAAGTGATTGGTGTTATCAAGTTATCTGTTAAAGGGGGGACAATTGAAAATGAAGGAACAAACAGAATTTAATGAATTAGTTGTTCGTAAAGCATATGTGAGTGACTTTAGTACATTGATTGATCTCTTTACTGAATCCTCTAAATGGCTCAGAAATCTCGGTTTAAATCAATGGAGTCATTTTCTTGATGATCATGGGAGGGATGATGTACTAGACAGCATCAGTAATGGCACTGCCTATGTTTTTCTTAAGAATAATCTTTTAGTCGGTACAGTGACAATCCAGTTGGACCCAGATGATTGGGATAAACATGTATGGGCAGATTTAGATGTTAGAGACTCTATATTCATACATAGACTTGCAATATCACATAAGGAAAAGGGTAGAGGATTAGGAAGGGAAATACTAAACTGGATCGAGCATGGATTTGACATTCCCCAAAGTAAGAGATATTTAAAGCTTGATTGTGTTAATGATAATTTAAAATTGAATGAATATTACATACAAAGTGGATTTCAATTTTTAGGCAGAACTGAAGATGGTCATAGCAAATATCAGAAGGAGCTATCAGATTAACTCTATAATAATAGTATAAGCAGTTATAGGGTAACAATGTAAATATTGAGAATGGATTGGTGGTTATTACACATGGATGTATTTATTGAAAAACTACATGTTAAAGATGCAGAAGATTTGTATAAGTTTGAACTTGAAAACAGAACTTTTTTCGAAGAGATGGTACCAACTCGTGGAGATGATTACTATAATCCCGAGATTTTTAAAAAGAGACATGAATCCTTACTAGAAGAACAAGTTCAAGGAGGTTCGTATTTTTATTTAATTAAAGATAAAGATAGTTCAATTCTAGGAAGAATAAATTTAGTAGATATCGATAAATTTCAAAAAATCGGTCATCTTGGATATAGGGTGGGGCAAGCACATACTGGAAAAGGTATTGCAAATAAAGCGTTGAAATTATTGTTAGAAACAATAACTGACAAAGAAATAAACCAGATTATAGCTAAAACTACAACTAATAACATAGCATCTCAAAAAGTTTTAGAGAAAAATGGATTTGATCAAGTTGCTACAAGTGACGAAGAATTTGAAATGAATGGTCAGAATTTTAATTTTGTTTATTATACTTTGTCTATTAGAGGCTAAAAAGTCATTAATCGAGGAACTAACTGGTAAAATTAGTGTAACTAAATATGGATGGTGATATCGAGTGGAGTACGAACAACCAAAACATGTAGTTTCTGTTTCAGCTTTTGTTAAGAATGAAAAGGGCGAGGTCTTATTACTCAGGACACATTGGCGATCGGATACATGGGAAATGCCAGGAGGAAACGTTGAATCTGGGGAACCATTGGACGTTGCTGTTTGTAGGGAATACCTGGAGGAAACGGGCATTGTCATACGACCTCTTGGAATTACAGGTGTGTATTATAATGCAACGAAACATGTATTATCAGTAGTTTTTACAGCAGAGTACGTTAGTGATGAGATAAAAATTCAACCAGAAGAAATTCAAGAAGCTAGATATATTGCGTTAAACGAATCTAATATAGACCAATACATAACGCGTCCAAACCAAAGATCTCGTACACTCGATGCTATGCGAGCAAGGTCTATTATTCCGTATGAAACATGGGAAGTAAGTCCTGCTTATAACTTATTGTCCAGGCTAAGCTAGGCTACCAGCGAGCAACCCTTGATTCGAATCAAGGGTTATTTTTTTTCTTAAATGTTTAAAATAGATATGGAGGGGGAATGGAAATTGAGTTTTTTAACAAACTGGCTAGAGCATTATGGAAATTGGGTTCTCTTTTTTTCTTTATTACTTGAGATGCTTGCATTACCACTTCCAGGAGAGGTATTAATGAGCTATGCCGGGCTCCTTGTTTTTCAAGGAAAACTCAATTGGATTCTCTCAATACTAACAGCTGGGGCCGGAGCTTCTGTTGGAATGACGATTTCTTATTGGATCGGCTTTGGGTTAGGAACTCCTTTCTTTGAAAAGTATGGAACCCGCATTCATCTGGGACCTGACAAGCTTGACAAGGTTTCACATTGGTTTCAAAAATACGGAAATAAGGTATTGATCATCGCTTATTTTATCCCCGGGGTACGCCATATAACTGGGTACTTTTCAGGTGTCACTCGCATACCATTTCGGAAATATGCCATTTTTTCTTATATTGGGGCTTTTTTCTGGGTCAGTGTTTTTATATCACTAGGTAAAGTATTAGGCCCTAAATGGGAGCAGTATCATCACACCATAAATCGATATCTGATTATAGGCGGAATCATTGCGGCAGTTATTTTTATATTGGTTTATATATACCGGAAAAATAAGCAGCAAATCGAAAATCAGCTCATTAGCAGCCTGAATAAATGGGTACAGCGATTCCAATCCATGGGCAAGGTTAGATTTTTTGTGCTTTCTGTCTTTGTAGTATTTGTCTTGTTTTTTTCTTTAATGATTGGGATAATCCAAGATTTCTTTGAGAAAGAATTTACACAATTTGATGAGGTTACATCTTACGTCATTCATCAGATATTCGATTCAAGTTGGACGGCTTCGATGAACAATTTCGCTTTGTTGGGTTCTTATTACGTGTATGCACCAGTAATCATCCTCACAAGTGTGTGGATATTTTTTAAGGGAAAAGACCGATTTCTTGAAATCTCTTTCTTTGCCTTTGTTATTATTGGAGGAGAAATACTCGCGGAGGGACTGCGGATGTTGTTTCATCGAACAGGTCCTGAACTAGTAGGGCTTCAGTTTCCCTATACATTCCCAAGCGAACAAACTTTAAATTCGCTTACAGTTTGTGGATTTGCAGCTTTTTTATTGGTCCGCCATTATGGTAATGTGAAAATGCAGATAACTGCAACGTTATTCGTATTCATCCTTTGTTTACTGGTAGGAATTAGCCGAATATTCTTCAATGTACAATATCCAAGCGATGTAGCAGCCGGGTATATATTTGCTGGGGCATGGCTTAGTCTAAATGTGATATTGCTAGAGATATTTCGTATATTGCGCAATAAAGAATGTACGGCTTAACACGAAGTAACCTCGGCTACGAATTGTACGGGGCTGTAAATTCTATTATTAAAGGCCCGCATAAGCGGGCTTTTTAATTTATGGATATAAGTTCTTATCAAAGGCCCAAGACAAGAAAATTTTTACATTACTCTTACACTTGGTTAATGCCTCGCGAACAAGCTGTTGTCATAATAAGGTATAACATGTCGAAGGGAGCAATAACTTACATGAACGCAAAGAACATTCTTTTATCCATGCTTGCTGTAGCAACGATCGGAACAGGGATCATGATGACAGCCATTCCGCAGGCCCACGCTGATCAAACCAACGTTACATCCCAACCCAAACTAACTGGGAAGTACATACTTCAATCCCCTGATTTGTCGAAAGGCATTAAAATGGGATTTGGATCATCGCTAGTTCATTTACCAGGCGACCCTGACAATGTATTCTACACAAGCAGTGACCGTGGACCGAACGGTGAGGTTGAAATCGACGGTGAAACAAGACGTACCTTCCCGTTACCGAATTTCACGCCTTCCATCTATAAAATCAAAATAGAAAAAGGTAAAATCTCCATTCTCTCGTCGATCCCTCTACAAGTCAAAGGCAAAGATCCTGTCACAGGAACCTCTAAAATCACGGGTCTACCGAATGTTATTAAACATGATGAAATCCCTTATGATACGGCAGCGACTAAAATTCTGTCCTATGACCCCTATGGCTTGGATCTAGAAGGACTAGCCTACAATCCAAAAGATGGAACGTTCTGGTTATCTGAAGAATACGGTCCAAGTATTGTACAAGTGAAGAAGGACGGGACCATCCTACAACGACTTGTTCCGCAAGGCATGAGCGCGATGTTGCAATCTCCAGCGGTTCCGCTTAAAGAAGTACTTCCAGCGTCTTACTTGAGTCGACGCCAGAATCGTGGCATTGAAGCAATTAGCATCACGCCGGATGGAAAATGGATGTTCGCAGCTATGCAGAGCCCGCTTCGTAATCCCGATAAAACCGTCGACAACTCTAGAAATTTACGCATCTTGAAAATCGATATGAAGACGTTAAAACCTATCGCTGAATATGCTTATGTCACGGAGGATGCCGCTCAATTCAAAGATTTGAAACAATCCGATATTGTTATTTCTGATTTGTTCGCCGTCAATGAACATACCCTGCTCATCGATGAGCGGGATAAAAATGTCGGAACGAAAGCACAATTGAAACAAATTTATGCGACAGATCTTTCCGCTGCGACTAATATTTTGGGAAGCTATGATACGGCAGATACATCTGGGAAAACCCTTGAACAAATGAATGCGTCCGATTTAGCACAACAAGGGATTGTTACGCCGACGAAACGATCCGTATTGGATGCGGTGAGTTTCAAATACCCTTATGAGAAAATCGAGGGGATTACGTTGCTGCATGGACGGACACTCGTCATAATCAATGATAATGATTTTGGTGTAGGAAGCACTTCGGCGGAGAATGGTACGCAGCTCTGGACATTCAAACTTCCCTCTATCATAAAATAATCAACAAAGGGCCGCAGAGAGAATCCTGTAAAACAAATATAATTTTTGTAAAAAACAACCCAGTACCACACCGGTACTGGGTTTGTTCTATAATGGAACGAACAGGATAGTTCAAAGGAAAAATGGAGGCATACAAAAAGGAGGAAGAATATGACCGTTAGTTAAACGAAACAAGGAGTAGATTGCCGCGGCAGCTGCTCCTTGTTTTATTAAGCTAGTGGGCAGGATAGCTCAATAATTTCGCGAATACTCTAGATATGGGATTATTTACAAGTCCATGAATACAACGTTAGCTGAAATCTGCACAAATAAGGAGTTCACAATGAGGAAACTTGTTTTATCTGTTATTACAATAATTTTAACAACCTTGGCAATTGTTATGTTTATATATTTTTATCCCAAGAAAGTTAATATTAATGCACAAGGTATAAAATACAGATTAGGAACTGAACTTTTAGAGTCAGAAAAACTTGTAAATGTAAATATTGAAGGAAAGTTATACAAAAACATCTTCGGGGAAAGAAAATTTGAAGGTACTATTGACATAGCGGGTGAAGAAATACCTGTTCCATTAGATCAGAGAAAATTAAATATATTAATTACGAATGAAGGTTGGGGTGCTATTAACTATCCGTATTTTAAATATAGAAAAGAGGATAATGCAACAGAAAGTTCTCATAATTATCAATATGGATCACTAGTGATAAATAACGATTTCACTAAGGTAACAATATTAGTTTCAGATCAAAATCAATTAAAGGATAACAGCGGTATTGGATGGAATTCGGAGAGGGGTCAAATGATAACTGCTCCAGCCAGTAGTAGAATAGAAGCAATTAGTATAACCAATGAGATATCAGAAAAGTTTTTAAAAGGATTAAGATTAAAGTAAATAAAATAAGTGATAGAACCATCAGGATGGCACAGACATCCGATATCACGCTGCGGACCTTCGGAGATGGTGGGACGTCGTGAACACATTAACGGTATATGAAATCCAATGCAAATTAATATAAAACTCATTCAATGGAGGAATGTTCATGGAAGCAAAAATGATTCAAAAACAGGAATTATTACTGGTAGGTTTGGTATGTGATGTAACTCTAGAGGATGTACAAAATAGAGTGATAATTGATCTTGCTGAACAATTTATGGTTAGAAAATCAGAAATACATAATATCATCAATACAAGAGAAGTATTTGGATTATCAACTGATCCGGAGAATTATAATCCTGAAACAGATAAATTTGAATACTTTATAGGGGTTGAGGTTTCTGCAACTACAGAATTGCCAAAAGATATGGTCTTTAGAGAAGTACCAAAGCATGAGTATATTGTATTTACCTTTAAAGGACCTGCAGAAAATGCGGGTCAAGTTCACAATTACCTATATACAACATGGCTTAAAAACAATGAATACAGATTAGCAAATCAATACAACATTGAAATATATGATGAAAGATTTAAAGGGCCAGAAGCAGAAGAATCAATAACAGATATATATTTTCCTATTGTTAAGAAGTAAGGAAGTGTGGGCAGATCACTGATGGCATAGGACATCACATAACACGATGTTCACGCTTCGGGCCAATCGGCCCTCGGTCCGGACCGACAACCCTGCACTGCCTAACCGGTCGCGGCCGGTCGCTATCGCTTCCTTGGATTGCAGATATGCTCTTGTACATCGAGGGTTCATTTGGTAATTTATGCTGCGAAGTAGAGCAACTAAAATGAACATATGGAATTATTTTGCACCTTTTCATTCTTATGGTTCGTATTGGTTATAGGAGGTATGAAAAATGAAGCTCATGTTTCGAGATCGATTCTTTAGCAGTGGGGAAACGGAGATATTCAGCGAATCACAGAAATTGTTAGGTACATTGGATTTGCGGAGCGCATTCACGTCAACTGTGGATGTGTATGACCAGACGGGGGCGATTCGCTGCTCGGGTCGGTTTCCGATGTTGTCTAATAAATGGGAAGTAACAGGTCCGCATGGTGAGTCACTGGGCCTGCTGCGTGAGCGAATGACGTTATTCTCCAAGAAGTTTACGTATGAAACGGATGGACGGGGCGAGTATGATATCACCTCAGAGGCCTTTTCCAAGGAATATGAAATATACGATATGCAAGAGCGGCTCGTAGCGAAATTCGAGCAGACCAGCAGTTGGTTCGAATCAGGAGCGTATTGCTTGGATAACCAGTCATCCCGACTTGACGATTACGAGCTCGTGGCCGTCATTATGGGAATGCATGAAATTCAACAGCGGCATCATCATTAAGATTAAAGAGCGGATAGAAGGCATTCTTATATATGTGTAGACAACTCCTCATGGATTATAGCTGTGAGGAGTTTATTCTATCATAGAGCGTCACCAACAAAGAGATAAACGTATAGCGGAACATGCACTGTTTTCCTGTGGCTTAATCGTAATGAATATTCCGTCAGGAGTAAAATAAACAGAATGAGGTGTTTTAACACCTGCGGCTTTAATTAATTCGCGAATCGCCTCCGCATTGTTTTTTGAGGCTGCTTCCTTCATTTGTTGTGCGTATCCAGGATTATAAGCAATCGTATGCAAGAGATGGGTCATTTCCGTCGCAGGTACAAGAAATTGCTGCGCAGAGTATTTGAATTGATCTACATTAGCAGGATCAGTTGAAGGCGTTGGCCTTTGATAGTAGCCAGGATAAGGATAATAATACATTGGGGGATACTCCTCTCCAAATAATCACTAGTATATGGCCCAAATAACATTATGTTCCCTTGCTTGATTACGAGCTCGTGGCCGTCATAATGGGAATGCATGAAATGCAGAAGCGGGATCATCAACACTTAGATCGAAGGGCGTCCTTCCTCCATTGCGAGGGAGCGATGCCCTTATATTGTTTGAACAGCTTGGTAAAATAGTTCGGATTGCTGCATCCGATGTGCTCGGCAATTTCAGTGACGGTAAGATCGCTATCTTGCAGCAGTCGCTCGGCTGCATTCATGCGAACAAAGTTGACGTATTCGATCAGCGTCGATCCAGTCGCCTTCTTGAACGTTTTGCAGAAGTGATAAGGATTCAGATTCACAATCGAGGCGGCTTGCTCCACCGTAATTGGCTCTTGATAATGGGAGTCGATATAAAGCAGAAGCTTTTTGAACCGATCGACATTTCTCGAATGACTTGCCTTTACTTTCTCAGGTAGTTGGTTAGGCATGAATTGACGAGACAATAGGGTGAAAAGGATATACATGTGACTTTTGACTATCAGCTCATGCCCGCGGTGCTTCCCTTCGAATTCTTGAATCACTTGCTCCAACACGGACTTGAACAACGCATTCGACATATCCATGTGGCGATGCATAATGGGGAACAAGAGACTTCCATCCAGATAAGGCGCGATATAGACGGCATGCATCGAATCTGTTGCCTTGTTGGATTTGAGCAGGGAGGCATTAAAGACGATGGCATAGTATTCTAATGGACCTGCGCATGCACTGTATCCGACATGAAGTGCGCCTGAGGGGACGATGACGATGTCTCCAGGCCCTGCTTCAAAGGGTTTGCTGTCGATATGAAATATAGCTCGACCCTCGATCATCAGTAAAATTTCGAAATGTTCATGCCAGTGCATATATAGTGAAGGGGCACCTACATGGGAAGGCTCCTGATGGATCCTGAAGATGTTAATCGGATAAGAGGGATCGCTAAAATAAGTGTGTTCGTGCAATTCTTGAGGATAGGTCATCGTTCAAGCTCCTTATCGCAAAATAGAACCGAAAAAGCACAAGATTGTATAGAGAATTATCAAATTCACGGCGTTAAAATGGGCTTATGCAATACACTATACTCAATTTAGGAGTGGTAGACAATGATGGGAAGTAATCATTTTTTGCGTATAGGTACCTTGGTCAGCGGGCATGATGCTGTTCGTATGATTCCGCAAATTTTACCCCATGGGTTTGAGTCATTTAGCCTTACATTCTGGCAGTCCACGGGGGACATTGATCTGGTAGAGACGGCGAAAAGAGTACGAGAGATCGTGGATGAACATGGTGTTGTAATTTCAAGTCTGGGTGTATTCGGAAATCCGCTGACAGCCGAAGGAGACAATGCCGATACGTTAGCGAGCTGGGAGCGGGTCATTGATCACGCGCATTTGTTCGGCGCCGATGTCGTAAGCGGTTTTACAGGCAGGCTAACAGATCAACCGATTGATGCTTCCATTCCCCGCTTTCAGGTAGTGTTCAGCGAACTAGCACAACGTGCCGCCGATCGCGGCGTACGGATTGCCTTTGAGAATTGCGATATGGGTGGCAACTGGTGGAAAGGCGACTGGAACATCGCACATAACCCGCAAGCTTGGGAAATGATGTTCAATGCGGTTCCGGCTGATAATATCGGTCTGGAGTGGGAGCCTTGCCACCAGATGGTAAGTTTGATTGATCCGATTCCACAGCTGCGGAAGTGGGCAAGTAAAGTATTCCATGTCCACGGCAAGGACGCGACCATTGCTTGGGACATCGTAAAGGAACATGGCATTCACGGTCCCAAAGAATTCGTGTGGCACCGTACGCCTGGATTCGGGGATTCGAATTGGACGGATATTATTACAATCCTGCGCCAAGCAGGATATCAAGGAACGATAGATATAGAGGGCTGGCATGATCCGGTCTATCGGGATGAGCTGGAAATGACAGGACAAGTTCACGCATTACATTATTTGAAACAGTGCCGCGGCGGTTCTTTTGTGCCGAACCCGGTATAGAAGCGGAGGGTTGGGATGCAGACACAGTCCTATCGAGTCGTTGTCGCAGGTTGCGGTGGAATGTCTCACGCATGGGTGAAGGAAGTAATGAAGCGGGCAGATGCTGAGATTGTTGCGCTGGTAGACCTCTATGCAGAGAATGCTCAGAAGATCAAAGACACGTACCAATTATCGTGTGGATTATATACGGATTTGGAGCATGCGATTACAGCATCGAAAGCCAATCTCGTGTTGGATGTAACGATACCAGACAGTCATTTTCATATAAGTACGACAGCAATGAAGCAGGGATGTTATGTTTTTGGCGAGAAGCCGATGGCGGCTTCGATGGAACAAGCGCGGGAGATCATCCAGGTGGCAGAAGCGACTGGGCGGACGTTAGCGGTGATGCAGAATCGGCGGTACGATCCGAATATTCGCGCGCTGCGCGAATTGATCCGACAAGGGACAATCGGGAAGCCCGGGATGATCAATGCAGATTTCTTCTTAGGCCCTCATTTCGGTGGATTCCGCGATGTAATGGAGAGCCCCTTGATCCTAGACATGGCGATCCATACCTTCGATCAAGCACGATTTATACTCGGTGCAGACCCGGTATCGGTGTACTGTCACGAATTCAATCCGCCAGGTTCTTGGTATCAAGGCAACGCCTCCGCCATCTGTATCTTTGAAATGTCGGACGGCTCGGTATTCTGTTACCGCGGCTCATGGTGTGCGGAAGGTGCGGCAACATCCTGGGAAGCTGATTGGCGGATTACGGGCGAGAAGGGAACTGCCATCTGGGACGGAGCGGGTGCACCGTATGCCGAGGCGGTGTCTCCCGGTAATCAGGAAGGCCAGTTCATGCGGGAGATGGTCCGCGTGGAAGCACCGTTCCTGTGGGACGGAAACACGGGGCATGCAGGCTGTTTGGATGAGATGTTCCTGGCTCTGGAACACGGGCGCCGTGCCGAGACGGATTGCCGAGACAACATACATAGCATGGCGATGGTGCTGGGTGCCATAGAGAGTGCGAAGAGCGGACAGAAGATATTCTTACCACATCAGAAAGTATAAGTTTTTGGCATGCAAAAACAACTTTCTGATTGGCGATAAAACCTACCCTGCTTTCGAAGCGAGTTTTGCAAGCAAAACTTATAGGTCACTCATCTTCGAAAGGCCGAGGGTAGAGGTTTTCTCATAAATGTAGACAACTCCTCATGGAATGAATCTGTGAGGAGTTGGTTATCCATAAATCTTCACCATGTGGAAAACCGTAATTAGGATGAAGTTACTCTTAAAGATGTCTATAATAAAACTATCTCATCCAAAGGAGCAAAAAACATGCAAACAATCGCAGGAAAAGTGGCGTTAATTACAGGAGCAGGGCGTGGAATTGGACGTGCAACAGCAGTAGCTTTTGCGCAAGAAGGTATTCACGTAGGTCTTGTTGGACGTACGCTTGAAAATTTACAACAAGTAGCAGAGGAACTTAAACAGTATGATGTGAAAGTAGCAATCGCTGCAGCGAATGTAGCGGATTTAGACTCGATCACCACAGCTGTTGAATCAATTCGTGGCGAGCTGGGTGCAATCGATATTTTAGTAAACAATGCCGGCATTTCAAAATTCGGTAGCTTCATGGACTTAACCCCTGAAGAATGGACCAATATTATCGATGTCAACGTAAAAGGTGTGTACTACACAACACGTGCGGTATTACCGGAAATGATAGAACGAAACACAGGCGACATCATTAATATCTCATCAACAGCTGGTCAAAAAGGTGCACCAATTACAAGTGCATACTCGGCTTCAAAAGCTGCTGTTATTGGACTAAGTGAGTCATTAATGCTTGAAGTGCGTAAGAAAAATATTCGCGTTACAACGTTAACGCCAAGTACGGTTGCAACAGATATGGCTGTTGAGCTAAACTTAACAGACGGCAACCCAGAAAAAGTGATGCAAGCAGAAGATTTAGCAGAATTAATGGTTGCACAGCTAAAACTTCATCCACGTGTTGTATTAAAACATGCTGGACTTTGGTCAACGAATCCTTAATAGAACTATTCGAAATATCAAGACGCTATCCGATGTATTTTGGATGGCGTCTTCTTTGTTTAGGCATCACGAGCAGTGGTACGAAATCCGACATATTTGCTATTATTTTTTTAATTTTTTATAATTTTCTGTATGAGTAATTACTAAAATATACCGGGGGAATGTTTCTATGGCACTTCATAATTGGGCTTATATCTATTTATCTCCAAAATTCAGCCCAGAAAAAAATACAATTACTACCAGAAACGAAGATTGCACGTTTACTGCGATCGGAATTGATTTTGAAGAGAAAGAGCGTGTAATTCAAATCGCCCAGCAGCTTGTGAAAGATGGCGTTCAAATGATTGAACTATGCGGAGGTTTTGGGCCAATATGGATTGCTAAAGTAAGCGAAGCTATAGATTATGCTGTTCCTATCGGAAGTGTTGCATATGGACCTGAAGCTCGTAAACCAATGCTCGATTTGCTTGCACCTGATAATACAACTAAATAGGTAAATATATTGATAAGCAAATCATTTTACAGGAATTCTAACGGGTATCAAAGAAGATGATGGTTCGTTCACAGTAGCAGTTGGCGAAACGAACCTTACATTTGTGAAGGTGGTTTTCTTTTGCAAAAGGAGATAATTCCAGAAGAGGTTTCTATAAATTTGAGAAAAGATATGGAGCGCATATGGGATATAAGAAAACCTTATTGGTATCCACTATTTGATTGCAGCAGAGAAGACCTAATTGCTTTTAATTCCGAATATATTGAAAGTGAAGAGAAGTTAAATGATATTATTACGTTGCTTAAGCAACATGGAGTGGAGCAGGTGACTGAATTTCTAGAAACAGGTCAGACCTACAACATACAGGTTTCAAATCTGTACCCCTAATACTGCTACAATGGTGATTTTACAGGCGGTGAGGGGTTTTGGACTTCGCATAATTTGGATTGGATTATCTATGCTTCTCATGAAGGAATAATAACATTTGGGGGAGAGTCGCTAGTTAAAGGGTTAAAGTCATTATGGATTGATTGGATAAATAATATTGATTGGGATACAAAGAATCAATAAAGACAGAGCCACTCCATTGTTGCAGGAGTGGCTTTGTCTTTTTTATATTGATGTATTTTTTCTGGTCAACGTTACTTTGTGCTTAGATACAGTTCGATGAACCGCATCATAGTTAGGATTATGCAGAGAGTAGACTGTTGTTTCCATATATTCAACCGTCTTACGTTTAAACTCATGATCGTTGCTTTCACGAATATTCACCACTACACACCTCTTTTTGTATTCGGTTGTCATAGGAACACTAGCGTATCCAATTACATAAAATATCTAGTCGATTATGGGATGGGCAGCATGCCGGTCGGATCCAGATCTAAACATTCTCGTATATCGATTGCCCCATCCAGAGACAGCGAAATGAATGATACGGAGGGTATAGAATGAGCGATTTCCAGAAGAATCTGCAAAACTTGAAAGTCGGCCAGTTCAATGCGACGGGGATGACACCTACGTCGGGGCAAGGTCAGACCGGTCCGGGGGATTCCCGGTTATGTGTTGGCATTTGCTTTTTTTGCGTCGGTTTTTGCAGCGGCGGTTTTTGTTCTTGCAGCAATTGTTTCCGCTGCAGTAACTGCTTCAACTGCAGCAACTGCTTTAACTGCTCACGTTGCGGAAGCTGCGCTCGCTGCCGCTGAGTATCGAAAAGCCCGTTTGGCGATCCGTAAAAGGTATGCCCCTGCAGATGTCTCGTTCTGCAGGGCTGTTCCTTTTTTAGTTTCAGACATGACGGACAATCCGCTCTACATAACTTAAAAATGAGGGGGAAAATGAAGCCCTGCGTACAATATGGTTTTGCCTCCAGCAAAACCGAAGCTTATGCTTACGAAGCGGTTTTGCCTCCAGCAAAACCTAAGTTTATGCTTACGAAGTGGTTTTGCCGGAGGCAAAACCTTAAGGAGGAATAAAAAATTGAATCCTTCTATGCGTTTGAAAGTGAAAGGGGATACGTTCTTTCTCCCCGATTCGAATGGAGGCGTCTATTTTCGCAATAATACGGGTTCATTCCGAATGGAAGGCGACATGATCGATCAGTGGATCGATAAATTGATGCCCATGTGGAGTGGGGATTATTCCATGGCGGATCTGACGGATGGGCTGCCTGAACCGTACAGGGAACGGGTTTATGAAATCGCGGAAGTACTGCTGAGTAACGGCTTTGTCCGGGATACCAGCCAAGACCGCCCGCACGGCCTCCCGGAAGCAATCGAACGGAAATATTCCGCACAGATCGAATTTCTGGACAGCTTGGGCGGTTCGGGTGGTCACCGCTTTCAAACCTATCGCCAGGCTAATCCGATTGCGGTCGGTTCCGGTCCGATATTTGTCTCGCTTGTTGCGGCTTTGTTGGAATCTGGATTGCCCCGGTTTCGTATGTTGATCACGAACCAGGCGACCACGGATCGCCAGCGGATCTCCGAGCTGATAGCGACCGCGCGGCTATCGGACTCCGAGATCGAGATCGAGGAGATCTTTCCGTCGCATGACGGCTCCCTCAATTGGCCTGAAGTCGTACGACTGGCGGATTCCGTTCTCTACGTCGCTCAGGATGACGATCCCGGAGAGCTCAGAGCGCTGCATGATGCCTGCAAGGATGCGAAGAAGATACTGCTACCTGCCATCTACTTGCGGCATGCGGGCATAGTAGGGCCATTGGTAGACCCGGATTCGGACATCTGCTTCGAATCCGCATGGCGCAGGATTCATCGAACCGCCCTTGGCGATGAGAAGCGGGCAACTGACGTATCTAGTACGTCAGAAGCCATGCTCGCGAATGTGGTCGTATTCGAATGGCTTAAGACTGTAACGGGGACGACAGCTTCAGAATTGAACGGAAAGCTGTTTCTGCTGAATCCGGAAACATTAGAGGGCGAGTGGCATTCGTTACTTCCCCATCCGCTGGTCAGGGGTCTTCGTCCGGCCGAGCCTACGGATCCGTTCGACCTGCCGATCGATCAGCGTACGGAGAGGCAGGGAGCAGACCGTCTCCTCTCCTATTTCAATCGCTTGACTTCGGAGAAGACCGGCATTCTTCACCGTTGGGAAGAAGGGGACTCGAAGCAGCTTCCGCTCTCGCAGTGTCGTGTCCAGGCAGTCGACCCGTTGTCGGAAGGCCCCGCCGAGCTGCTGCCGCAGATCGTCTGTTCAGGAATGACGCATCATGAAGCAAGGAAGGAAGCGGGTTTGGTCGGCATCGAATCGTACGTGTCGCGACTGGCCGGGGTTCTGAAGGCTACCAGACCTTCGCAGTCACAAGAATATGTAGGGATCGGAGCGGGAGAGACAATAGAGGAAGCGGTCTTCCGCGGTCTGCGGAATTATCTGTTCGAGGAGCTGAAAAGCCGTTCCGAATCCAGCCTGCCCTCCGTTCATCGAATCAAGTTAAGCAAGGTTGAGGATGATATTTGCCACTATTGCTTGCGCGCATTAACTACGATGCGAGACGCTCCGGTAATCGGACTGGGGCAAGAAGCGGTGGGTTTCCCGGTCGTCTGGGTAGGTACGAACGGGTACTGGTATGGCGGAGTCGGAGTCAACCGCACGATGGCGCTGCGAGAAGCGCTCCGACAGGCGCTGATGAAAACCCAAAACGATGCGGCGGACATCCAAGGCCAAATCCTGGAGCGCTCATTGGTCAAGGTGGAAGATGCGTTACCGCAGAATCTGACGATTCCCAGCTTCGATGAGTCGGAATACGGCAAGACGCTGCAGTCCGTCCGGCAGATCCTGCAATTGAACCATAAGCGGATCGCGGTCGTTGATTTGTCGATAGAACCGTTTATGAAAGAAGAGCTGGCAGGCGTGTTTGGCGTGTCGCTGCGAGAGGAGGAGACGCATTGAGCGCGATTGTGACGGTCATTGGGGAAGGACAGCTCGCGGATTTGGTAAGCAAGCAATTGTCTGCCGATGACCGCTATCGGCTGATTCGGCAGAAGAGCATGGAATCTGGAGAGGCGACAACAGGAGACTTGGCGCTGGTGTTGAACGATGCATGGGATCCTTCCGTTCATCCTGCGGCGGAGGAGCGTTTCCGACAGTCGGGAACGCCCTGGCTGCGCGGTTTTGTTGCATTCGGAGAGGGAATTGTCGGTCCGCTGGTTCGTCCGGAGGGGCAAGGATGCTCGCAATGCGCGGATACCCGGCGCCTGCTGGCGGAAAGCGACCGCAGGGAATCGTGGGACCTACAGCAGAAGCTGGCGTCGCATGGAGGAATCGCCCGGGACGCTTGGGCGTCACGCACGGGATTATTGCAGGTGGCATGCCTTATTGTGGCAGAAGCCGTGAAGATATTGGAGGGCGGGCAGCCGGAGATGGAAGGCCGGATGTACTTGATCGATCTGCGTACGTTGAAAAGCTCGTCGCACTTCTTCCTGCCCGATCCGCTATGTCCAATCTGCGGCTCGTTACCTGAAGACGATGCGGAGACGGCCCGCGTTGCGTTGCAGCCAAGCCTGAAAATCAGCGACAAAACGTATCGCAGCCGTTCAATGGATGAGCTGAAGAATGTTTTGGCCAAAGAATACCTGGATGCTAGGACCGGTTTTCTGAACGGGAAAATGGTTGATCTCGTGTCCCCATTCGCCGATGCAAGCATCAATTTGCCCTTGTTTGGCGGAGATGAGGCTTGCGCAGGTCGGACACACTGCTATGCGGATAGCGAAATGACAGCCATCCTGGAGGGACTGGAGCGTTATTGCGGTCTGTCGCCCCGCGGCAAACGATCCGTCGTTCATGACAGTTACCGCAATGTGCAGGACCAGGCGCTCGATCCTCTCCGCGTAGGCGTCCATGCGAAGGAACAGTATGAACGTTCTGACTTCCCGTTCAAGCCATTCGATCCCGAGCGGCCGATCGATTGGGTATGGGGCTATTCGTTCCTGCAGCAGCGCCCGATTCTCGTACCGGAACTGCTGGCTTATTACAGTTCGGGTTGCGGTCACGGATTCGTCTACGAAACGTCCAATGGCTGCGCGCTGGGCGGCAGTCTGGAGGAAGCGATCTTCTATGGGATGCTGGAAGTGGTGGAGCGCGACTCCTTCCTCATGACCTGGTATGCGCGGCTGCCCCTGCCGCGCCTGGACCACCGTTCGGTCCAGGACCGGGAATTGCGATGGATGACGGATCGTTTGGAGACCGTGGCGGGCTATGAGGTGCATTTGTATAAATCGACAATGGAGCACGGTATACCGAGCGTGTGGGCGCTCGCGAAAAACAAGAAAGAGCGGGGCGTGAACCTCATTTGCGCTGCGGGCGCCCATCCGGATCCGATCCGCGCGGCGAAGAGCGCGATCCACGAGGTGGCGGGCATGCTGCTCACGGTCAGCGAGAAATTCGAGGAAAACCGTCAGCAGTATGAACGGATGCTTCACGATCCGTACCAGGTTGTTCAGATGGAGGACCACTCCATGCTGTACGGGCTGAAACAGGCGGAGGAACGGCTCGATTTTCTGCTGAATGACGATCGCCCGATGATAACGTTCGCCGAAGCGTTTGAACCGAGGGGCTGGAACGCCGATCTGACCGATGATCTGAAGGCCATGTTGCATGTTTTTCGCCAATTGAATCTTGAAGTGATCGTGGTCGACCAGACGACTCCTGAGACGCGTCGCAACGGACTTCATTGTGTGAAAGTGCTCATTCCCGGCATGCTGCCGATGACGTTCGGGCAGCATCTCATCCGTTTGACGGGACTGGATAGAGTGCTCAGGGTCCCTGCGGAGCTGTCCTATTCGCTGGAGCCCTTGTCGCCCGAGCAGCTTAATTCATATCCGCACCCGTTCCCATAAATACGGCTTATGGGGCGACGCTTGAAGCCAGGGAGGAAATCGATGAGTGTGATGAATCTTGACGTTTTTCTTCACCATTTGCAATATGATCCGGACAAGGTCAAGCCCTTGGATTGGGAGACAGATTGGGATGACGCGCCGCTTCCTTACAAGCTTTATCGTGGCTTACCGATATTTCCGCTATCTAGGGAAGTACCGGCAACGCTCGAAGGCAGAGATACGACCGGTGTACCAAGCCTTTCCGATATCGGACATTTCCTCTACTATGTATTCGGGCTTGCGCAATTGACCCAATCCGTTATGGAGCGGAATACATCGGAAGAATTGGGAGGCGTCTTGCAGATGTGCCGGCGCTTCGTTCCATCCGGAGGAGGGTTATATCCGAGCGAACTGTATCTCTATTTGAAGCTTGGCGAATTGCCTGCCGGCTTATACCATTACGATGTGGCGCATCATCGGTTGGCGTTGCTGCGCGAAGGAAATTACGACGAATATTTGGCGAGGTCGCTCGGGAATCGCTGCGACGCGAACGGTTGCTTCGGCGCCGCTTTTGTATCTACGGTATACTGGAAGAATTTTTACAAATACAACAATTTTGCCTACCGGCTGCAGGGACTGGACGCTGGCGTTTTGATCGGACAGCTGCTTGAAGTCGCGAAACGATTCGGATTTTCGTCTGGCGTGCATTTTCAATTTCTCGATCAAGCCGTCAATCATCTGCTCGGACTATCAGAACAAGAGGAGAGCGTGTATGCGGTTATCCCACTATCGACGGAGCCGACGTTCGGGTGGATGGCAAACGGGAACGAAGATGAGGAAACGGTATTCGCCTCCGAGCTATGCCGGGAGTTGTCGCCAGTCAGGCATGATCACTATGTCAGGTCGCAGAAGATCGTAGATTATCCGATACTGCTTCAGATGAGCGAAGCGTCCCGACTGGATTCGACGCAATTGTTTCGACAGATCCTGAAGGATGAACAAGCAATCTCGGATCAAGCGCTCGCACTGCCTCTGCCGCCTGTAGACCGCTTGTCGTATGATTTAGCGACGCTTTGCCGCAACCGGTTCTCACCCGAGACGGAATTTGTCTTGAAGCCGATTGGTCTCTCCCAGCTTGCAGCTCTGCTTCGGGAAGCGACGGCTTCCTTCTCGTATCGCAACGACCTGGATGGTTCGCAGGAACGGTCGGAACCCCGTGTATGCCTTTATGGCTGCTTCTATGGGGTCGAAGACGTTCCGGATGGCGCTTATCGGTACGATGGTGCCGCGCATGCGCTGCAGCCGGTTAGTCTTGGAGATTACAGGCAACGGATGCAGGGGGGAATGTCGCTGCACAATATCAATTTGTTTCAAGTGCCGCTCAGCTTTCATGTGGCAGGGGAGAGGAGTTTCTTTCAATCGCAGCTCGGCAAGCGGGGATACCGCATTCAGCAAATGGAAGCCGGGATGCTCGTGCACCGATTATTACTGGCGGCATCCGCCCTCGGGATGGGTGGGCGTCCGCTTCTCGGGTTTGACGCTAATGACAGCGATGCGCTTTATCGAACGGCTTCCAGGGACGAAACAGGGCTGATTTTTATACCGGTCGGTCCCTATCGTCAACGATTGCGGTTGGCGGGCAGTTTGAGCCGTTAAAAAAGCTCGAGTTCAGTCATTGATTTGGGCCATAATAAGACTCGACTAGCTTCCGGGAATCTGGATCAATCTTTGCGATTGGATATTGGAGGATGAGTAGTGCAAAGGGGGATTTCACCTTTATGTGTTGCTCGTCCTTTTGAAAATTCAATTTGAGGTTCTGTTGGACCGTGAACAGCACAGGACAAGAACGTACACGCATAAGAAGTCGCCATAGTGGCGGCTTTTTTTATCGTTATCCGGAAAAGACAAGAACCTGTATTCATAGCCGATTTCCAGTGATTATCAATTGATATATCATTATAGAATAATATACTATATACATATATTAATTTAATATACTCATTTCTATACTGATAAAGGGCAGATTGCTGATTAAAGTAATCTGGCAAGGAGGGGTTTCTGATGAAAGTTAGACCATCTGTAAAACCTATTTGTGAAAAATGTAAAACCATTCGAAGAAATAGGACCGTCATGATCATCTGCGTGAATACCAAACACAAGCAAAGACAAGGTTAATCCTCTACTTCCATGGAACACTGTAGCATAATTTACAGTGTTCCTTTTTTTATAGTCAAAATCAATTCATGATTTTCTTCCCTACTACCGTAAGCCCTCAGAGTTGCTGATTGTATATTTTACATTTACTATTGGTTACAATGGAACTAGGCAACTATTAATTCAATAGTATTTAGTGTATAAAAGCATGCATATCACATTAACAAATAAGGCTGATGAAAAATGAACGTAATCGAAGAATTTAAATTCAATTCAACTTCATATCCGATCATGAAAGATCAACAACTCCTAGAATTATATACGTCAAACGTAAACAGCATTCACGAAAGTAATATTCACAGTATTAATGAGCCATTAACTATCAATCTATGGAAAAAAACAAGCAGTAATAAACTCTCCCTATCTATAAATTTTGAATTGACTGCAAATTTATACAATGATGATACAGATTGGTCCCTTATGCACAAACATGACTTTATTGAGTTGACCTATGTTGCCAAAGGAGAATTGAATCAGTTAATCGCCGGCCAAATATATACCTTTGTAGCGGGAGACGTATGTATTATAGACAGGAATAGCGAACATGCGGACTCCGCAAGAGATCAGGATAATTTCATGATTAGCATTTGCATGAAGGAAGAATTTTTCGATGAGTTGTTTATATCCGAAATCGAAGAAGATGAATTTCAAAAATTCATTCGAACCGCGTTACTAAAACAAAAAAGCTTCAAACAATTCCTTAAATTCACACCGCGAGGCAAGGAAGATGTCCTCTTCCCGATCATCGAACAGGTCGCCAAGGAGAAGAAGGAGAACAGGAAAGGCTCTTCCCATATCATCAAGGGTCTCATGATACGGATATTCGATCTATTGACGAAGCATTATGAATTAAGCTTAAATGCAACGCAGTCGAAAAAAATGAATCAACTGCTATTTATCAAAGTGGAGGAATATCTTCGAAAACATTATAAAGATGCCACGATTAAAGAACTCGTGAACCATTTTCACTTCCAGGAGGACTATTATACAAGACTGATCAAAAAACAAACGGGCATGTCCTTCTCCCAATTTCTTAGACATATTCGTCTCTCCAAGGCAGTCGAATTGCTTCTAAATACGAATTTGCCCGTTAACCAGATTATAGAAACGGTAGGCTATGAAAATCGGTATCACTTTTATACCTTATTTAAGGAACAATACGGCATGACACCCAAGGAGTTTAGGCAATCCCGAGGGATTTCAAATCCATAGTCACAACGAAAGAGAGCTCTGCTTTCTTTCGTTTTTTTTATATAAGTAGTCGTAAATCGATACAGCATTATTATAATTCATCGAGAAGCGGCAACGCTTTCATTGACGGTTTATTTTATTCTTATTGAACAGGCGATGTGTTGTGAGAGCGCTCTCTAAACACTTAGGAGTCTAAATGCATAAGTACGATTTGCTTGATTTAAGTGGAGGGATTGCCTTGTATGCTAACGTAGAGAAGCAGAACAGAAAAGTAACAAAAACACAGCAATTAGGTCACGCGATCGCAGGTGTCGGCCAAAACTTTGTCTTTGGCTTATGGAACGGTTTCATTATGATTTTTTTTACAGATGTTTTTAAGCTTAGTCCGGTTTTTGTTGGTACTTTACTTTTTGTGACACGGCTCGCCGATGCTTTTGTGGATCCGATTGTCGGGTTTGTTGCGGATCGTACGCGAACAAGATGGGGACGGTTCAGACCATGGCTGCTGTTTATGCCTGTACCAATGGCTATAGGTCTCGTTCTTAATTTCTCAGTCCCTGATTTAACAGGCGTTCCGGCTATGATCTATGCGACTGTAACCTACTTTATTATGAGTGTCATGTTCAGCTGTATTGAAATCCCGTATTGGAGCCTACCTGCAGCTATGACTGAAGATCCCAATGCCAGAACAAGCATCATTGCCACCTCCAGGCTTGCTACTACAGTTGCAGGTTTGGCAGTAGGTATCGGGCTTGCTCCTATGCTGACTGCTTTTGGACATGGTGATCCAGCACAAGCATACCAGATGGTTGCGATTATTATTGCGATCCTTGCAGGGTTATTATATCTTACGGGATTTATATTAATCAAAGAGCATGTGATACCTGCAACAGAAAAAATTGAATTCAAAAAAGCTGCTAAGGCCGTTTTCTCTAACAAACCGTTGTTGTTGCTAGCTTTAGTTAATTTACTTAATACGACAACGATATTGACCAAGATGAATATCCAAAATTACTATGCCCAATATAACCTTGGTTCATTGAATTATGTTGCGCTTCTCTCCATGGTTTTACTGCCTGGCACGATTATCGGATCCTTGCTGGCAGCGCCGTTGTGTAAGCGCTTTGAGAAGAAAACGATTCTGATCGTAAGCAATCTGTATACCGCAATTTTAGGGCTTATTTTATTCTTTGCTGGCTATAACAGTGTAATGTTTGTGTTAATTATCATTGGTTTACAGGGCCTTCAATTGGGCATCATGTCGGTTGTTGCCTCTTCCATGCTGACTGATACGATGGAATATGCAGAGTGGAAGACCGGTCAAAGAAACGAAGGAGTTATTACTTCGTCAAATTCGTTCGTTACTAAATTTGCAACAGCTATCTCTGCAGGGTTGATCGGAATCATACTCTCCATAACGAACTATGTACCGAATGTACAGCAACAGGCAGGAACATTGATGGGAATACATGCATCCATGTCCATCGTACCGGCGATTACTGTGTTAATCAGTATTCTACCTCTACTATTCTATGACTTAAACAATAAAAAACATACTGAGATTGTTGCCATGCTAAAAGAAACAAGAGACGGTAAGGAGTAAATGAGCGCATGAGAAAGAAAATGAATTTTAACAGTAACTGGTATTTTCACATGGGTGAACTGGAACAAAAAGTTGAAAAAATTACAAGTAAAACAGGGACATGCGGAGGTGCCAGTAATCTAACGAGAGAAGAGGGATTTGTGTATAAGAACCCTCAACATATAGCGGATGTCATTGGTATCGAGGACGGGAACTCCCTTTATAGTATCGCAGAGCACGTTGAGGGAATATGGGACATGGTCGATCTCCCGCATGATTGGAAAATTAGACAGGATTATGTAAAACCCAGCAGCTACTCTGGCATGCTTGATAAAGAAGGACAAAAAGGGTATTTACCGGATGGAGTGGGATATTACAGGAAGAAATTCTCTCTGCCGAAAGAGGATTTGGGAAAAAGAATTGTAATTGAATTTGAAGGCGTCATGCGGGATGCCATCGTATGGGTTAACGGCTGCTACATCGGTTCTCACTTATCCGGTTACACCGGGTTTGCTTACGATATAAGCGCGTACCTGAATTATGGAGATGAAGGTGAAAATGTCATACTGGTGAAGACCGATTGTACGTATGAAGAAGGCTGGTGGGCGGAAGGAGCCGGTATTTACAGGGATGTATGGTTGTACCAGCTGGATCCGGTGCACGTGAAAAGACATGGCACCTTCGTCTATTGCAAAGACATCACGGACAGCAATACAAAGGTAATGATCGATACAGAAATTGAAAACAAGCTTCACTCGGATTGCAGCGTAACTGTCAGAAAATCTCTAGTATCTCAAGAAGATCAGATTTTGTATCATCAGGAAAAGGAACTTACGGTAGGATCTCTTTGCGTAGGCACAATATCCTTTGATTTTATGCTTGAAAATCCGATTCTTTGGGATCTTGATCACCCGTATCTGTATAAGATGGTAACGGAGATTGTCAGGGAGAATGAAATTGTTGACCATAATGAAACATTATTTGGTGTAAGAGATATTAAGTATACAAGTCAGGGCTTGCTGCTTAATGGAAAATGGATCGAAATCAAGGGCGTGTGCGAGCATCAGGATTTTGCCGGCGTAGGTACTGCATTAACGCCAGATATTATCGATTATAAATTAACCCGGATTAAAGAAATGGGGGGTAATGCATACCGCTCTGCCCATCATCCGGCAACCGATTATCTATTGCAGGCATGTGATAGAATGGGGATTCTCGTCTTAAATGAAAACAGAAGGTTGGATGTAGGTCCGGAAGGCCTAAATGACGTGGAAGAGCTGATTAAAGGATCCCGGAATCATCCTTCTGTATTTATGTGGTGTATGGAGAATGAGGAATTTATCACATTGCTCCCTCCAGGAAAAAGATTGCTGAACGAATTAATGGCATACGCCAAAAAACTGGATCCTACAAGATTATTTACGGTCGCAGGACAATTTGCGAAAGGCGATTCGGAATACGAATCCATCCCCGATGTCGTAGGGTTCAATTATGATTCAGGTCATGCAAAAGCAAGGCTTGAGAATTACCCCGGTTCATTGGTCATGGCTTCTGAAGATGCAAGCTTCGTATCAACAAGGGGTGTCTATGAAGATAACCGGGAATTAGGGGTATGCGACAGCTATGACAGCGGCAGTTATTATGAAAAAGTATTGAAAGGTTCGGATGTGGAAATCTCTTCAGGAACAGTAGGCGGTGCCTCCTCTCTATTTAACCTAGTATATTGCTGGAATCATTATAAACACGAAGTGCCTGGTTTGGGCGGAATATTTATATGGACTGCATTTGACTATCGTGGAGAAACGTTCCCATGGAATTGGCCTACGATTAATTCCCAATATGGGGCAATGGATATGTGCGGATTTGAGAAAGACGTCTACTATTATTGGCAGAGTGTATGGATGGATCAGCCTATGGTTCATATGCTGCCGCATTGGAATTGGAAAGGCAAGGAAGGGCAAAAAGTACACATCGATGTGTATAGCAATTGTGATGAAGTAGAGCTGTTTATTAACAACGAGTCTCAGGGCCGAAAAAAACATACCATAGGTTTAATCACAAGATGGGAACCTTTATATGTACCTGGTGAAGTGAAGGTAGTCGCGTATAATGATGGAAAACCAGTCACAGAGGATTACAAGGTTACAACAGGAGAACCGTTTGCAATAAGACTGAGTAAAATCTACAGCGGCAAAGATAACGATCTCTTTAAGGCTGAAATCGTGGATAAGTCTGGGCTATTGTGCCCGACTGCAGATAACCATATCCAATTCTCTGTGATCAATGCGGAAATCGTTGGTGTTGGTAATGGGAATCCATCCAGCCATGAACCTGATGTTGCGGATCAAAGGAAAGCTTTTAACGGTCTCGCCTTAGTCATCCTCCGTAAACGGAGCGAAAACATTACAGTTATGGCTGATTCTGATGGGTTAGAGAGCGCTAGAATTTCTTACGCAAATGGCTCATTTATATATATATGATGAAATGCTTGAATGGCTGTTTGGCATCCGATGCGTCTGAATTCATAATAGGGCAGACCATTCAACTTGATGGTGAAGCCGGCATTCATGCTCCTACATTTGCGGACTTCTCTCAAATGAGCTAATTTAAAGTTCATGAATTGTTTAAAAGAGATCGGGAATATATTCCTGGTCTCTTTTTTGAGGTTATTGGCACAGAAAACACAAAAATGAAGAGCCGCAATTTAAAGGGTTTTAATTCATAGGTAGGAGTTAAAGGATCTTGCTTCGAAACTGCAGTAGCAGGAGCAGAATCAAGATTTTTTCATGTAAAAAGAGTTGAGAATAATCTCAACTCTATCATCGTCTCGGTGTATTCTGAGGAAACCCACGATTTAAGTTATTCTTAAGGTTTCAGTTTACAGGTACAAGTTACTTTGATTGTTGAGCTTTGTCTGTTTGAAACGTCGATTGTACTTGACTGATCATAGTTTGAGCTTGTTTGATTTCGTTAGCAGCTTGTTTTAGAGCTTCTTCACAAAGAATTTGATTTGAAGCAGATTGCTCGATGGCTTGTGCAATAAGGTCTTTAGCGATAGATGTGACTGCTTCCGCCTTTTTCAAAGAATTTGTATCAATTTGTTGTGCCATTTTGATGTTCCTCCAGTCATATTGTATGCTAATGGTTAACGTTCTATTTCATTGCATGCTGATTTTGATTTGCTAAAGCGAAATGTTCAAGGTCGGCTTGTGCAAATCAATTAGTTAACAAAAATAATATGTCTTGTAGGATTCAGAGAAATACAAGGAAGAATAAGGATACTGTTAAACAGACAATTGTTTGAATAAAGAATCACCTCGGCCGAAAACATCAAACTCATTTTATTTTTAGTACAAAAAGGATTAAACAAATACCGCCGCTTCTAGGCGGTATTTGTTTTGTTTCTGATTAAAATCTTTATTTTATATTAATGGCATCTGCATCTTTTCTTTATTTCAATCTAGTAAGCTATCTTCTGTGAGAGGAGATAGATTGCATATGACACCACGAAGTAACTTTGATCTATATCGACATGAAACAAGTTTGATGAGATCGAAAAGAAGGAGATTCATCATTCTGGTTTCAACTTTTCTAATCGTTTTGGCTACAACTATTTTTTTGATATCTCAATCTAGAACGACATTTTCACCTGAAGAGATAATCGAACCACAAAATAGAGTACCCGTGGATACGAGTAAAAAAGAAGATCGTGATGTGGAAACACAAGGGAAAGTCGTTTATTTAACGTTTGACGACGGTCCAAGTAAATTAACAGCTGAATTTCTAGACTTATTGAAAGAGCATGACATCAAGGCAACTTTTTTTATGCAAGGAAGTCAATTGCAGCGTACTCAATTTCAAAGTGATGTGAGACGAGCGGTACAAGAAGGACATTATGTTGGGGCGCACAGCATAACGCATCAATATAAAAAACTATATCAAGAAAAACAATTTGTCCCTGAAATGCATGAAACACTGTCTCTTATCCATGACATTACAGGTGAAAAACCTCATTTGGTAAGACCACCGTATGGATCGGTACCAGGCTTAGCTAGTAAACAAATCCGAGATCAAATCGCAGAAGCTGGGATCAAATTATGGGATTGGACGATTGATTCAAATGATTGGAGGCATAAGGATCAGCCTAATGAAATTGTCGAAAACATCAAGAGAAGCACAAAATCGAATCTAGAAGTCGTACTCATGCATGAGAAACCTCAAACATTAGAGGCGCTTCCGGACATAATCAACTTTTATAAGCAGGAAGAGTACAAATTCGCTGTATATGATGAGTCTGAGCATGTCCAAATGAATTTCCTGAAGGATGATCGACTGTAGATGAAAGATATAGAAGAGAGGAACCGTTGATGAAAAAGAAAAGGAATACCATTTTGTTAGGAGGATTATTCTTGATAATCTATATAACTTATGTCATGGGAGCTAACTATATTAGCAATGCAGATGATAGTTTAAGTAGCAAGAGTGAAAGTACGACCAAACCAGGTTTCAAAATCGTGATTGATCCTGGACATGGGGGACAAGATCCCGGGGCGAAAGGTACCAGTGGTCAATATGAAAAAGATTTTACGTTGCAGCTAGCACGAAAGGTGAAAGAACTTGCAGAGAGAGAAACACAGTTACAGATATTTTTGACAAGAACCGATGATCGCACTATTTCTTCGATTGATAGAGAAAGACCTAAATTTGCTAATCATCTTGGCGCGGATTTATTTATATCGATTCATGGAAACACGTATACAGACCCGAGTGTTTTCGGAACAGAAACATTCTATTATCGTGAGGAATCCCTTCCTTTTGCGACGATTATGCATAAAAATCTATTGAATGCGACCGGATCAAAGGATCGGGGTGTGAAAAAGGAAGCCTTTTTCGTTGTGAAAGATACAGTGATGCCAGCAGTTTTATTGGAGGTAGGTTATTTAACAAATCCAAATGAAGAGCAAAAAATGTGGAAGGATGATTATCAATATCGCGTGGCCACATCCATTATAGAAGGGATTAATGAATATCTTAATGTAAGTAAATAGTGCAAGTTATTGAATTATAAATGATCACTTTCCTGGGAATAGATAATGCGGATACCTAATTGGATTCGATTGGAGATATTAGCAGGATGAAATTCCTTCATTTAACATACGAACTTGTGTTAGGTTTTTTTCTTCTTTTTATTATTGTTAAGATCGTCGGTCGAAAGATCATTACCCAAGTTACTCCTTTCACTTTTATCACGGCCATCGTAATCGGAGAAATCCTTGGGAATGCATTATATGACTCTAGAGTTGGGGTTATGGAAATTATCTATTCCATGTCCTTGTGGGGATTTTTACTACTCATTGTTGAATATATTGGGCAGAAATCTTTATGGTTTCGGGGTTTTGTTGAAGGTAAACCAGCTGCACTTATTAAAGATGGGATATTAGATCGGCATGAGTTGAAAAAAAATCGGATGAATTTAAATCAATTACAAAGTTTACTTCGGCAGAGTGAAACCTTTTCGATTAGGGAGGTCGCATATTGCTATTTAGAACCGAATGGTTCGATCAGCATACTTAAGAAGGCGAAGTATCAAAAAACAACATTGGAGGATTTCAATCTTACAGGTAAATCGGTTAATGTCCCTGTTACTCTTATTCGCGATGGGGAAGTATTGTGGGATGAGGTCAAAGACTTAGGTTTTAATGAATTATGGTTAAAGGAGCAGCTTTTATCACAACGTGTTTCAAAATACGAAGATGTTCTTATAGCCGAGTGGTTGGCGGGGATGGGCTTTTCATTCAGACCTAATCTCCATCTCTTCAACCTCATGCTTATCACTCAACTTAAAAAATCTCGATTCGTTTGCGAATCGAGATCCATTTATCTACAATTAAAACCCCTTAAATTGCGGTTCTTCATTTTCCAATTGCTGTACTCGAGATGAGACTTGGTCTACAATGCTTTGTGTTGTTTTTGCCGCGTTCTCGAACATGTTTTTAGCTTCTTGGTTTTGCGTCTCAAGAGCAAATGATTCTAGACAAGCTTGTGCGCTTTTCAAGCTGGTTAAGGTTGTTTTCACTTGTGATCCGACTGTCACTACATCCACCTCCTTTTGCACATACCACACTAATTTATCCTTTTTAGAGGAATATATTCTTTTTGGTAGCAATCCTCTTTTGTTTGCATTTTTGGTTTGTGGAAATAGTTATTTGAATTATCCACCTAAAACAGACAAATACTAGTTGTCGTAAATGATACGGAGTGGAGGATATTATGAAAATTAAGAAAAAGCTTATATTGCTAATGATGATTGTCACTATTGTTCTCGCATGCTTACCCATTGCAGTGCAAGCATCGATAGCTAAAATCAAGCCAGAACCTAAACCAAGGACTGAATTATTAACCCAAATTAGAGAGGAAGCCCCAAAACGATTTATTCCTCCCATAAACGCACGATTGGATCATGTATGGTACGCGATTCCCGGTTATAACGGACTTGAAGTCGATGTAGAGAAGACTTATGAGCTAGCCCAACATCATTCAAATTCGCCTATACGGTACGTAAGTCGAGAAGTCGTCCCGGCGATTAATCTTCATGATCTGGGGCCTAATCCGATTTATCGAGGGAATCCTAATAAACGTATGGCTTCATTAATGATAAATGTAGCATGGGGAGATGAGTTCATTCCCAAGATATTAGACGTATTAGAAAAAGAACAAGTCCGTGCTACCTTTTTCTTTGATGGCTCATGGTTAAGCAAGCATATTGATACGGCCAAAATTATCGCTGGAAAGGGACACGAGTTGTCTAATCATGCTTATTCACATAAGAATATGAGTCAACTCAGTAAGGCGCAAGCATTAAAAGAAATTGAGAAGACAGAGGACTTGTTAAGAAATCAACTTGGTGTAAACAACAAGTTATTTGCACCCCCATCAGGAGACTATTCGAAGGAAACAGTTAAAATTGCAGACGCTTTACATTTAAAAACGATATTATGGACGGTCGATACAGTGGATTGGAGACATCCAAGTCCTGATTCAATTATTAGTAAAATAGCTAAACACGTTGAATCAGGTTCATTAATTTTAATGCATCCTACGAATTCATCGAGCAGAGCATTAAAAGGAATGATTCAAGAAATTAAACGAAAAGGGCTAATCCTTAATACAGTCAGTGAGGTAATATCAACCCAAAGAACTCCGGATGCCAGTCCTTTAATTTTGGGTGAGCCTGTCCTAAGAAATCCAGTCTAAAATGTACAAAAGTAGTCAAATTCCTGGAAGGGAACTTGGCTACTTTTTTTGTTTTGCTACTCTAATAATCCAAGTTCTTCGTAAACCTTCATCGAGATAACCCCGTCTTGCATCAATTTATGATCCCGCTGAAATTGTTTTACGGCTATGGTTGTATCCGAACGAAATTTCCCATTACAAACGCCTAGAAAATATCCGGCACTTTTTAGACGAGATTGGACCAGTTGTACGTCTCCACCTACGTCTCCTTCTGCCAATACCCTCGGATCATGATTACTGTCGCCCAGAACATGCCCATAAATCGTTACTTTGGTTCCAACGGGGACCATCTCAAATAATTCAATGACATCGTTGTTGCGCATACGAATACAACCGTGACTCTGATGCTGTCCGATGGAAGAGGGCCTATTGGTTCCATGAATGCCGTAAATACCCCAAGGTACGTTTAATCCGAGCCAGCGAGGTCCAAAAGAAGGGCCCCAGTCCTTTCCTTTATAAATAATCTGGTATTCTCCAACAGGTGAAGGCGTTAATGGATTACCGACAGCTACGGTATATGTTTTGATGATTTGCCCTTGCGCACGTACGATCAGCTTGTGCCGTTGAGGATATACTTCAATGGAAAAGAATCCTTGGTCAGCGACAATCGGCAACGAAGGATCTGCAAATGTGCGATGGTGATTCATTCCGCCTGCGATAAGAATCATCACAACCATGAAAACGAAAATGGGTCTAGCCATTAATGATCACCCAAAAAACATATGCCGGCGCGATTTTCCTGGGGTTGTCTAGCCCCTGTTTGAAATCGTTCCTCTTCGTTCAATACAGTTAGTGTAGGATCATTTAGCATATAAGTAACTCCTTTGATTTCTGATGGAATGGTAAATATATAATATCCAGGAAATAAATAATATCAAATGAAGTTTGCTCAGAAAGAGGTCATGTTATGTATTGAAATGGGTGGTCTATAGAAATTCTGGAAGTAGGCATATATCAAGATCCAAGCAAAGCGAATGGAATTATAAAAATAGACGGGAACCAAGTAATCCCGTCTTTCACGTGCAAGAATTAGCGCGCATTCAGCGTTCTTTTTCCTTTCAATTTGCGATTTGCATTCCTGTAGCCACTTGGTTGATATTTAGTTCTATTCTTTTTGTGTTTTACGTTTTGTACCATGGCTTTAGGTCCCATGAAAGAGCTAAACAATTGAAATGTAGGAACCATTTGCTTGTACAATCCATACGCTTGTTGGAGCTGTCCAACAATTGTCATAAATCCATCCATTCCACCTATTCGTTCAAAGGTTGACATAGGTTGACTAGAAATTGGCTGAGATTGGGATTCATCATCCGGATATAGGGGAAAATCACTATCAGAAGCTGGATATCTTTTGGAGATATCTTTTTTTTCCATCAATGATCACCTTTCTTACCTAGAATAATATTCAAAATGTAATATGAGATATCCTAGTATATTCCGGATATTTCTCGTCGGTATAGTTACATAACTAAAGTGTATTTGATAAATCGTAGAATTTTATTAGTTCCCATAAGAAACCAAACAACCGTTCCCCGGAAGATTACCGAGAAACGGTTAGCAGCTTCAAAAAGTACTTAATCGATGTTAATTAGTTAAAAAAACAACTACAAGAGACAATAACTAACAAGATGAACAATACTAGGATTGTTCCAGTGCTTGTAAAACGACCACGAATATCGGACATTTCAACACCTCCCATTATTAAGTACAGGTTATGTTATGACAGGTGACAACACTTTGTTTGTGTGATCGTTACTAGATACTTGGCTAATAATTATCCTATAGATAGGGTAAGGGGTATTCTTTGGAATAATGTCGGTTTCAATGGTTAAAATAACTAAAATTGGAATTCGGCAGGGTGGAATAACATGAAGGATGTGTTAAGTAAATTCTTTTCGAACAACCGGGCAGAAGAAAAACCTCATATGAAAATAAGTGTGTATTCTTCTTTAGATCAAAATATGGAATATATTAAAAATCAGCTCTTTCATGCAAGTGACTTGAAGTGGCGAAGCATTAGCTTTAATCAATCTAAGGGCCTCATTGTTTTTCTAGAATCCTTGGCGGATCTACAGAAAATTCACCAAGAGGTCATCAAGCCTCTAGAGGGAAAAAGTCATGGAAACGTGGATAAAGTCGTGACTTCTGTGGACATTACGAAAAACTCGGTTCTGAGCGAGGTGCCTCACGCCTTAATTCAAGGGAATTGTGTATTGTTATTTGAAGGTTCAACAGAAGTTTTTATTGTCGATGTAGCTGCAGTGAATATTCGAAATATTTCGGAGCCAGTGAACGAAGGGGTTATTCGCGGCGCGCATGATGGTTTTATAGAGCACCTCATGACGAATCTTTATCTGGTTCGGAAGCGCGTCGAGAATCCGAATCTGGTCGTTCGTTATTATCAGACCGGAAAGGAAACCAAAACAAAACTGGCTCTGCTCTATATGCAGGATCTGGCGAATCCGGATCTGATCAAAGAAGTAGATCAAAGAATCGCTTCCATTTCGTTGGACATGACACTTGCGCCAGGATTCATTGCCGAAATGATGGAAGATAACCCTTCTTCTATATTTCCACAAATCTTACTTACAGAAAGACCGGATCGGACGGCAGCTCATCTCATGGAAGGCCGTGTCGTTATTTTAGCAGATGGAGACCCGTCTGCGCTGATTTTACCGGTGACTTTCTTTGCCTTTTATCAAAGCCCTGACGATTATCACAGCAGGTGGATTGCCGGATCGTTTGTTCGTCTGATTCGATTGGTGAGCTTTATCATCGCATCGCTCATACCTGCTTTATATATCGCGGTTATTGGCTTTCACCCTGAAATTCTTCCTGAAAATTTGATTTTTTCCGTGAAGAGCAGTATAGACAAGGTTCCATTTCCGCCTATCGTGGAGGCTCTTATTATGCAGATTACCTTAGAAGTACTGCGTGAAGCAGGGGTTCGTCTGCCGAGCCGGGTAGGTCAAACCATCGGTATTGTTGGCGGTTTGGTCATTGGCGAATCAGTCGTACGTGCAGGATTGATATCCTATCCTATGGTTATCGTCGTCGCCTTAACGGCTATTTCCTCTTTTGTCGCACCGTCTAATGAGATAAGTACAGCAACTCGCATTCTGGGCTTTCCGCTCATGATCCTGGCTGCGTTGTTTGGTTTGATCGGGATTACGTTCGGCATGTTATTCATCTTGATTCACTTATGTAAATTAGAGTGCCTTGGTACACCCTATTTTGCACCTGTCATGCCTCTTCGAATGAAAGATATGAAGGATACATTTGTGCGTTTTCCGATATGGAGTCTGAATCAACGCCCTCATGATCCGCATCCCCAAAAGTATGTTCAAGAAAGAAATTCAAGAGGGTGGGAACAGGATGATTCCGGAAAAGAGTAAAATTACGCAAGGTCAGCTCATGTTTTTTATCATACAGTCTCAAGTGGGGGTTGGTATTTTAACGCTTCCTCATAAATTGCAAGAAAGCGCCAAGGGAGGAGGGTGGATTTCTGTCCTCATCGCAGGATTGGCCGTACAAATTATTATCTTGATTCTATGGGCTCTTTGCAGACGATTTCCTTCCGATACGATATACGGTTTCTTGCCGAAGATTACCGGGAAGTTTCTTGGGAATCTGCTTTGCTTTCTTTATATTGGCTATTTTCTGTTTTCTGCAGGAACGGTTCTAGCCAAGTTTGCCGATGTCGTGGGAAGGTGGGTGCTGCTAGCAACACCTAGATGGGCATTATTAATTCTCGCCCTTCTCACTTGTATGTACTTGGCTAAAGAAAACCTTCGGGTGATTGCCAGGCTGTTCGTTATCTCTTCATTAACGATCATTGTAATGGTGGCATTATCCTTATGTGGTTATGTCAATGCGAATTTCAGTTATATTTTTCCTATAACCGAAGCGGGATGGGGGAATATCATCAAATCTGCGAATGAGGCATTATTTCCTTTAGTAGGTTATGAAGCTATATTGGTGCTTTATCCTTTCGTTGAAGGGAAGAGCGGCGGAAAATTAAAGGCAGCTTCTTTCGGTAATATGATGATTACACTTTTCTACACCTTTGAGGTGTTTACCAGTTTAGTCATTTTCAGCCCGGCGGTCATGCCCGCGGTTTCAGAACCTCTCCTCTACATGCTGAAAGGTTTTTCTTTTCAGATCATCCAGCGGATCGACTTGATCTTTTTGTCGTTATGGGTTTTTGTCGTTAGCAATGCTATGGTTTCTTGGATATATATGGCAACGGTTGGGTTGGGCCGCTTCTTTCACCGGGGCGAACATAAAAAGGCCGTCCCCTATACTATATGCATACTCTTTATTCTGGCTATGATTGCGCAAGAACCATCGGTCACTGACTTCTATGATCAAGCAATTAAGGTTTCTCATTATACATTTGTGGTTGGACTTCCTCTGATCTTGCTTTGTTTCGCGTATTTTATGAGAAAAAGGGGGACGTAAGTCTGATGAAAAGGATCTGCTTTTTATGTGTGATTATGTCTCTCCTCTTATTTATAGCTGGTTGCTGGGATCAAGATCTATTAAAGGATGCTCGTCTGATCTATGGTGGGGGATATGATCCCGCGCCGAATGGTAAGCTTCGGGTCACCTTTGTCATCCGGGACGTGCCATCAGGCGAACAACAGAGTCCTAAAAACGATATTATAACGACAGAGGGCAATACGCCAAGGGATGCCCGCGATCATGCAGATGATCAGGTATCACGGCATATTCGTACTTATAAAAATCGGTTTATTCTCATTGGAGAAGAACTGGCCAAACAAGATATTTATCCAGTCCTCGAAGTGTTCTACCGTGATCCGAAGAGTTCTTTAAACGCCAGAATCGGAGTGGCCCAAGGGACAGCGGAAGATATACTTTCCCTTAAGAAAGTAGGGAATGTCTTGATCGCAGAAGAAATTGATGAATTAATCAAGAGCAAAGAAGAGACGACAACCGTTCCCAAGGTGACACTTGAAAAGATCTACCCTGTGATGTTGGACCCCGGGGAAGATTTTGTTCTTCCTTACCTGATGGAACAAGGGGCTCGTGTGAATGTTTCTCGTATTGCCATGTTTCATAACAATAAGTTAACAGGCACACTGAGTCCTGATGAATCAACAATGTACTTATTGTTGAAAGGCAACAAGGGGAAAGTGACGAGATTCACCCAAAATATGAGCATTAAAGGGGAAATGAGTACTACAGAGGAGAACCCTCAAATCAGGTATGACTTTCTGACCTTTAATGTAGACAAGTTAAAGCAAAAAATGAAAGTAAAGGTTCAATCGGGCGATCAAATTACGGTTCATTTGAAATTAAAAATGAAAGTGAGTGTAATTGAGTATCCGAAAGATCGCTTAGAAAAGAAACAAGTGGTCGCAGAATTAAATAAGGATCTTTCGAAAAAGATGACTGATCTGGCTCAAAAAACTCTTGAGCACATGCAAAAAGCCCGCTGCGACGGGTTAGGTATCGCCAGACAACTGATGGCGTTCCATCCACGCGTTTGGAAAAAGCAGAAAGAAGAATGGGGCAGCAACTACCAAAAAGTGCATTTTACCCCAGTGGTACAAGTGGAAATTACGAAGCAAGGGATTATTAATTGACATAACCAGAAAATTTTCAAACATTACTTTTTCCACGCGTTTGAAATGGCATGCACTTTCGCGCTTTCTCCCAAGGCTGATACATGATAGATGTCCTCGATTGTTCGGAGCACATGATAATGATTTATGGATTCCGAATACTTACCAGGTTTAACCATAGGACCAACAAATATCGTCGGAATCCGGTTAGCTTTTGAGAAATCATCCTCATCCCACGTCACGATGAGGAGACTCCGATGTGTCTTAGCCCATGCGACATAGGAGCTCAGGTTTTCTTTTAACCACTGATTCGCTTGTTGAATGGTTCCGTCGTGCATATCATTCTGATGGTTCGGGATGACGAAAGAAACCGTTGGCAGCTTGCTAAAATCTTTCGGAAATGCGGTGAAAGGCTGATTCAAACTCGCAGGAACATTGTTAAATTGGACCCACGGATTATGCTTACGCGCATAGCCGCCAGAAGAACATCCGGTGTATCCAGCTCTTGGCATATCTTCCGAGTAACCTTTGAAGGTAAGTTTCTTCTGAATCAGCTTACTTGCTAAATTCCCGGTTGAAAAAGACTTTCCGCACCGATCATCTTTGATCCCCTGGGTTGAGCCTGAGAAAAGTGCCAAATAATTCGGTTGACTCGGATGCGTAATTCCATGCGAATTGGTGAATAATGCCCCATTCTTGATCAGTTGGTTAAAATAGGGTGCTTTCTTACTCCCCACAATCTGGTTATAAGAGTGATTCTCTTCAACGACCACCACGATATGATCGATGGTTGGCATATGGGTATTCGCCGGAATTACTGCTGTTGCTGCTGCTTGTGCACTTGATTCATTAACCAAGAGAACAATTAACGTACAAGCGAATGATAGAGATAGCATTTTTTTAAAAATTTTTACGTCGAATTTCAAGTGTTCCACCTCACGATGTTGTAAGTTGACTATGTATTCCTAAGCTATATACTAGGATACCTTCAGTATAGAGGGGGAATATTAATATTAGATGAGAAAATTCGGTCATGGAAGGCAAACCATGGATTTTCTTTTTTTGTTTGCTTCATTGTGCATTTCACAGCAAATTTTCATTTTGGCTTACTATACTCAGATCAGCTCGTACAAATTTGAGAGGGAGGATTAATCATGAATCAATCATTAGGAGGTATAAATTAATGAGCACAGCCCCCAAAACTATCAGTACATCAATCAACAAGATTCCTCAATTAACACTGTTGTTCTGGATTATGAAAATCGCTGCAACAACGTTAGGGGAAACTGGAAGTGATTTAGTTACAATCCCTGGGTCAGAAGATAATTATTTGATACCGTTTTTATTTTTTATCGGTGTATTTGCAGTCTTTTTAACCATTCAATTGTTCGTAAAGAAATATGTACCTGTTGTTTATTGGGTTGTCATCACAGCAACAAGTCTAGCGGGTACAGCTTTTTCTGACTACATGGATCGTTCATTAGGTTTAGGGTATATGAAAGGCTCTGCTATATTACTCAGCTTACTGATTATCATTTTTGTATTTTGGTATTTTACAGAGCCATCATTAGATGTCAAACATATAGCTACAAAACGAGTTGAGGTTCTTTATTGGATTGCTATTTTAGTGTCTAATACACTAGGTACAGCGGCAGGAGATTTCTTATCGCATAAGGCTGAAGGCGTTGGGAAATTAGCCGGTGGAGGAAGTTTTCTAGAAGAAGGTTTAGGACTTACGATTGCTCAAGGAGCCATGATAACAGGTGGTCTAATTTTATTAGTTCTTTTAGCGTATTGGTTTAGTAATATTAATCGTGTCGTTTTATTCTGGTTAGCATTCATCTTGACTCGTCCTTTTGGAGCGACATTTGGTGATTACTTGATTAAGCCTCATGAAAAAGGTGGACTAGGTTTAGAGAATGGTACTGTGATCGCCTCTGCCATTTTACTAGGTATCCTTGTAGTCTGTATTATTATTCAGTACGCAACACAGAAAAAAGCGGGTACCGCATCTGACCTCATGAATAAAGGTTTAGCTTCTTAACGACATCTCAAACAAGACGGTAAAACGCGAAAAAACAAATATTAAAGGTCAACTTCACAAAAAACCGGTTTCCCCGTTCGCTATGGGAATCCGGCTTTTTTTATCAGTATAGAGTAGGAATTGGATAACAGGACACAGCGTCAACAAATCTTGGGTCAATGCCATAAAACATCCAGTATGCCCCATTCCATCGATAACCTGAAACTTCACCATACTCAACGCGAGTTGGGTAAAACCAGAAGCGTTCCCCATTCTTTAGCCAGACATAAGTGTATTGATATAAGCAGTCGACCATATAAGATACAGCAGGTTTTTCTGGGATGAATGTAGGGGGAGGAGACTGTGGCAGAGCGGTTGATCCTTGAGATCCCGGCGGTGGCATAAATGCCATTTGACTTCACTCCTTATCAATGGGGTATTCGTCTATCCTGCATATATATGTGGTTAAAGAACTAATTGACTGTACAGATGCCTAATCCGTGGAGGTATTGTGCACACTACAATATAGGAGAGGGTATATCAACAAGAGGAGTTGCAATATGAAGAAGATTGGTTGCTTATGGTTATTTCTATTCTTGTTTACGATCCAGACACAAATGGTAGAGGTGTCAGCAAGTACAGTAAACGCCGATCCAATAGATCCTTCGATACTGAACTCACTTCGCCATGGTGGATATGTCCTTTATGTTAGACATGGAGAAGCTACAATAGGAGCGGACCAACCGCATATCATATACGGAGATTGCGCAACCCAAAGAAATCTTTCGGAGGAAGGCAGACAACAATCTGTGTCGTTCGGGGCTGCTCTTCGAAGATTGCATATTCCAGTTCACTATCCAGTTACAGCAAGTCCTTTTTGTCGAACAAGAGAAACAGCAGAACTGGCTTTTGGGAAACATAATATTCAAGTTGACCCGTACTGGATTAAAATTTATCAATTAGGTGCTCACGTACCGCCTGCTGACCAGGCTAATACTTTAACAGAACTGACAGCTGAGTTAGAGAAGGTACCGGTATCTGGGACGAATACCGTAATTGTGGCACACGGATTTCCTCAAGGAATAGGGTTGGGTGAAATTCCGTACTTAGGTACCGTTGTCGTGAAACCAAAGGGTCGAGGGAACGGATACGATATTGTAGATCGAATTTCCATAGAAGAGTTTACAGGTTCACCTTAAAGAAACACCTGCTGCTAAACTGTCTCTTTATTTCTTCACTATTTTTCATTTTTGTCTCATCCCTGTGCTTTCGATCGAAACCTTCACGTCAATGTTCCCAAGTTTGATCGAATCGCATGGCTTTATGTTTTGTCGATAACAACCAAGTTTTATATTGTAAATGTCGACACCTTGCTTGTTTGCTGCATCGAACGTCTCGCGGATCTCGTTTTGGACGGCTGTTTCAGCTTTGCTAGCGATTTCTGCAATCGTCAAATTTTCTTTTTGAACACGAATGAATCCTTTTATTTTGATTGTATAGTCCGCGACAATAAAATCGCCTTCGCGGTGGTATTTTCGTTCTATTTTCGGCTCTCTTAACGATAAGATCGTCGTATTTTCTTTGCTATCCTCCAAGACAAGATTTGCATTTTTTGCATGTGGATCGAGCCAACGCATCCCTTGTATTTGCGACTCGGTAAATGATTTCGGGTCCTTTCCCTGCGTGATTGCGACGCCACCTTTCATGACGGTTACTTTTTCTTTCTCTCCACCTTTTGTCCACCTTTCGCTTATTCCGATTTTAGGAATTACAACCGTTTCCCAGTTCTCACCTAGGGAGCGGAATACGTGCTGGAATCTTTTTGGTGCGAGAAGCGATTGCATGTTATACGTTAATTTTGGCTGATACGTCAATGTTGCCATAGAGGAGCTGCCGGTAATGGGCTTTGTGTTCAGCACCTTCTCCAGCGGTTCGTCTGTGATATAGACCCAGGCAGTGTATCGCGTCTCTCTTGAATGCAAATAATCGTCTTTTAATGTGCGAAACCCTTGACTTAGTGCATTGTTCGTTAGAATGACTGCCTTATTTTGCGACCACACCAATTTGACTTGGCTTATTTTTTCAACTTCATCCATTGCCATTGCCAACGAAGGAGCTGTTGCTTTGCCGACGATAATCGGATTTGGAGGTGGTGAACCGCCTTTTTGTTTCGCCATTGCGGACGGTTCGTTGATTTGCACGTTAACGGTGTATGCGCCATTTTGATAATCAATCCCGAGCTCGTTCACAAAAATATGATATTGTGCATCTTTTACATCCCAACAGCCCGCAAGCAACATCGCACTAAGCAAGCAGATGGTTACAGCTGCGATTTTCACTTGGGATCCTCCGGTCGTTTGGTCTCATCTTGTGTGTGTAAATTTTTCGGTCGTGTGGGATTGTTTACCGTATACGGTTTAAAGACGCCTTTGAAAAAGTCGGACTTAATGGGTGGGGAAATAGGCGACAAGTAGGGCACACCGAACGATTGTTTGCTACCTAGAAGCGCGATGATCAAACAAACTGCCATAAAAAAACCAAACATCCCTAAAAGCGATGACAAGATAAACACAAACATCCGAATGATGGGTACGACAGAACTGATGGTTGTGTTGATGAGTGTATAGCCGGCAATAACAGAAACCGCCATTGCGAGCATAACAGTTGGCGAGGTTAGTCCGGCTTCGATTGTCGCGGTACTCAAGATGAGGCCTCCGACAACCGTGACGGTCGGTCCAACCGTTTTGGGCAGTTTGATCCCCGCTTCTTTAAATAGTTCAAACAAAATTAACGCTAAGAAACCTTCCAGAGGTAAACTTAGCGGTAGTCCCATGCGATTAGCCGTTAAAGTGGCAAGCAGAGGCATCGGAATTTGCTCAAAATGATACGTCGTAAGCGCAATTAAAAAACCAGGTAAAAAAACAGACAATACCCCTCCGCAAATGCGTAATGCACGCTGCATATTCACAATGGGTGCAGTGAAATAGGCATCTTCCGGCGATTTAATTAAAGAGATAAGCGATGTGGGGGCGATAATACCAATGGATGAACCGTCGATAAGAACAAAAAACCGACCTGCATTCAAACATTCTGCCGCATAATCAGGACGCCCTGTTGTATCAACAACCGGTGCAAGGGAGCGAGTTTTATCGGATAGCGCCGCTTCAATGGACGTATTTCCGATAACAACGTCAAGCTCAATGTTCGACAATCGATGCCGCGCTTCTTCAATGAGCTCGGCATTTGCAACATCTTCGAAATATAGGAGAGCCACTTTGGTTTGGAATCGTGTACCAATCTTAAACATCTCGCATTTAAACGTACTTGTGCGGATGCGTTTGCGAATGAGCGCGATATTGGTTTCGATGCTCTCGGTAAATCCGTCGCGTGCGCCCTTAATTGTCGTTTCCGTTACGGCGTCTTCCGGCTTACGCTGCGGCAACTTAGATGTAATAAAGCTTCTAATCACGCCTTGTTCTGAGTCAACGACAACCAGTTCGCCATTAAAAATGGCTGTTTCAATTTCCATGATGTCTTTAACGGATTTCGCTGGCAGTCGTTCAAGAGAGTTGCTTATGATGAGCTCGTAAATACGCTCAATGTTTGCCAGTCCACTGACATAGAGGATGAGCATACCATGGCTTGATTCTAAAATTTGAACGTCCGCGCAGTTTGCAAAATATTCTTGAAGATATTGTCTGTCCACCTAATTTACCTCCTTCTTTTTGATTTGGCACAGGATGAACAAAAAGATCGTAAAGGCCATGTTGAGCACCAAAGCACTCAGATAGATTAGCGCCGATGTTTTTTCTAAGTTAATGTTAAATCGCCCGATGCAAGACGAGAAATAGATCAGTAACGCCAAATAAGGCAGCGATTTTTGCCCCCATAACTTTTGAAAAATATACAGCGCTAGTGATAGGCGGATAAAGATGCCGGCAAGCCATTGGTAAATCGACAAAAAATCCGTTTGTGCAATCTCGTTTCCAACCGATGCGATACGCCACTGTTCAAATGCCGGAAATGACATGCTCGCAGCTTCTGTAGGTCCAAATGTAGCGATGGCACCAATAAGCGGTCCGATCGTAAGTTCAATTAAGATAAGCAAACTTATCGCATAATGGCGTTTTTTTAATTTGCCTTTCAGGTCATCGCTAACAAATACAATAAAAATCATCCCGCTAATACCCGCTGCTGTGAAGAGTGCTGCCATGCAAATGTCAGAAAATGAATGTGTTCCGATTGGTAACAAATAATGGTAATCTTTGACTTGAAAGTTGACGGTCATTACATACAAACCGAAGACAATAATGAAGGGAAGCAAAATCCCGTTCGTGATGGCAATTGTAACAATGCCTTTTTTCGCAGTAATGTATGCGAATCCGATTAAACAGGCGCTGGTAAACCAAATGGGTGTTTGTGGTAAATAAGCTGTCTTGGTCCACTGCAACGTGTCTTGCACATCAAATGAGGTCATGACGAGATAGTATACCGTATAGATGAGCGCCGCGCCGATGGCGATGGCGGTATTTGTTTTTTTCTTAATCCAGGGAACAAGAGAATCGTTGATTTTACCCATGATAAACCAGAGCAGTCCGCACCAAAGGAGCATCAGCGGAAATGCAAGCAAAGCCCCGATCCATGCATCGCGTCCAGCAGCATCGAGTAGTATAGGCATGATGAGGACGTGATTGGATACACCGATGACCGTGATCCAAAGCAACGCGCTTTGCAACGGCGTAATCGTTGTTAATGGTCGGAACGTCACGAGAACACTACACCACCTTTATAGAATACGGATAGTATAGGTATTTATTAGAAATTTTACTCAAAACACCCAGAAGGCAGTTTTAACAAGTCAGAAAATTTATCAGGATCAAAAGAAAACAGTCGACTGAAATCAGCCGACCGTAGTTCACGCTTATTTATTTGCTTCGTTAAAGGTGCTAAGCGAATCGTTAAGTGCAGATTTGCACTTGCTGGCATCAGGGTTTCCTGAACGAGCTGCCGCTAATACCACATCAATCGTTCCATCAATTTGTATCCATGTTTTGCTATCTATTTTCCGAAGCTTAGGCTCAGATGTGTCCCATTGATGTTCCAAATTGTCTGCGCCTTTTTTGGCCGAAGCAAAGTCATTTGAGTTTACATCTTTTAGCATATCACTTTCGATTTTAACGAAGTCTGTTAACTGTCCAGCTAATTTATTTTGTGAAGAATCGGTTTTCGATTTTCCAACTGATGTAGTAGTTTGTGAAGAATCGGTTTGTGATGCTGATTTATTTGCTCCGTTTAAGGTACTAAGCGAATCGTTAAGTGCAGATTTGCATTGGCTAGCATCAGGGTTACCAGAACGAACTGCTGCTAATACCACGTCAATCGTTCCATCAATTTGGACCCATGTGTTGCTATCAATTTTCCGAAGCTTAGGCTCAGCGGTATCCCATTGAAGTTCCAAATTGTCAGCGCCTTTTTTGGCCGAAGTAAAGTCATTTGCGTTTACATTGTTTAGCATATCACTTTCAATTTTAACGAAATCAGTTAATTGTCCTGCTAATGTAGCTTGTGTAGAATCGGTTTGCGATGCAATATTATTGCTTAACCCAACATAACCGCCTATACCAACACCTAAGAAAATACACAGTACCACAATGGTTTGCACCAAAACATTTTTCTTACTTCCAGTTGCTTGGTTTGTTTCTGCTGGTTCATTTTTTGCCGTTGTATCAAATTCTGTAGCAGCAAGAAATACGATGATCGCTAAAATAGCTGTAAGAAAAATGACACTCGTAACGGTTGTCCCCAAACCTAACCCACCATTATTTGTTGGTTGAGATAGGTAATCTCCTAATGATGCTCCGAGTGGACGAGTGAGAATATAAGCAATCCAAAACGCTAATATCCCATCAAGTTTCAGGAATTTCCATGCCAAGAATACACAAGCAATTATAATAATGACTGTAGTTCCTGTGAGAAGATAACCAAGACCGAGTTGTTCGGAGAATAAATCGCCAACTGCTGTTCCAAGTGCAAATGTGAAAAGAATGGTAAGCCAATAGAAAACTTCTCTTTTTCTTGTATAAATCGAGTGGATCGAGAGTGTTTTTTCACTAAGATACCAAAAAAGAAAAGTTAAACCTAGCAGCACGGAGAAAACGATTGTACTCGTCTCAAGAGGTATCCCGATATTGTCTGTCAGATTATCCGTTACCAACGTCCCAAATACGCTAATAAGCACAACCGTTAGCCAATAAATGCTTGGAACATATTTCGTTGCTCTGAATTGAAAGAACAATACAATGAAAAACGCTACTCCCATGATGATTGTCGTGAGCGATAAACCAAATCCGAGATTGAAATTTATGAAGTCGGCAAATGTTTCACCGACCGTTGTGCATAAAATCTTAATAATCCAAAAGAAAATAGTAACCTCAGGTACCTTGCTAAGTATAATTTTTAATTTATTTTCGTTCACTTCCATACATAACTTCCTTTCTTTGTAGTGGTTTCCCACAACTTTTTTTTATTATTCCCAAATAATAAAAATATCTGTTTTTCAACATTAATCTAGTAAGATTAAAATATAATGAGAAGGATTCTACATAAACTAGAATGTAAGGGCAACTGTCTTAGGCAGTTGTCTATTTCTCATGAAAATTCACGTTTGATGCTTTTTGTTGATTTAATAAGATTTTAATAATTGGTTCACAAGATTTTCAGTTTTAGTGCCTATGATTGATCTTGTAAGTCAAAAATCTTATTTTGCAGGAGGTAGAACATGAAGAAGAAATGGTTAATGCTAGGCGGCACTCTAGGTATTAGTAGCGTCATGATGATTACAACAGGAGTAAGTGCATTTGCGAGTACATCGGGGTATGACGCGTATAAATCTGCACTGAAGAACACAAGAACGATTCAGAATGTAGCTGTGCAAGCATCCGCTTCTTTGCAGGATAATGGCAATGTTCTTGCAAGCGCGGCAGGTAACTTCAAGATCAGCCTAGACAAACAGGCAGCGAGCGGTAGTGCAAATGTAAAGGCGAATGGTGCAACACAATCGGTTAACTTCTATAAGCAGAAAGATCAGACCGTACTTAAAACGAATAGCAATGACACGTATTATGTCCAACAAGAACGTGACAAAGGAAAAAACAAGCACGAAGCAAAAGAAACGCTAGATCCGCAAATTTCGCAACAAGTTGAGACGGTTATAGATGCGCTAGTAGGGAACTTGAAGGATTATGTTGCTGTAGATGCGAAGACAGATGGTTCCAAGGAGATTACGGCTCAACTTGATAATTCACAGCTTCCAACGGTTGTGAATGCGATCGCACCGATTGTGATTAAACATGCTTCCAATCATGAGCGAGATGGGGAGAAGAAAGACAACAACGATGCGAAACAACTTCCATTTAATCGCGATGTACTTCAAGGTTCAACACCTCAATTGAGTCAAGATATTAAGATTGAGAAGGTTTCCTTCAAAGCGAATATTAACGCTGCTAACTATATTGAGCATCAAGAAGCTGACATCACGGTGTCCGGTAAAGATGCTAGCGGCACAGCGCATCAAGTGACTTTACACCTGCAGGCGAACCTTTCGGGTTATAACACAACAACACCAGATACGATTGATCTTTCTGGTAAAAAGGTTCAACAAATGGATAACCGTCATCATGGTAAATTTCACGATGACAATGAATAAATGAAGTAACGAGAATGGATCAGCAGCAGGTAGGCTTCTACTCAGCGCCTATCTGCTGCATCACCATATGAAGGAGGTATCATCCAGATGGAACCGATATTAGAGACGCATCAACTTACGAAAGTGTATCGTAACAGTAGAGGGATTCGAGATATCAGTCTGCAGCTGCATGCCGGTGATGTGTATGGATTACTTGGGCCGAATGGGGCAGGCAAGACAACATTCTTGAAGCTCATTACAGGTTTGATCCGTGCGGATCAAGGGAAGATTACACTCTTTAATGGAGACCTAATCGATCAATTTGAAGAGGGTATGCAGCATGTTGGCTGTATGATTGAATCAGCAGATTTTCATGATTTTATAACGGCATCGCAATATTTGAAGTTGGTTGGTCGATTCTATTCGAATATTACGGATCAACGAATTACGGAGGTGTTAGAGGTTGTAGGCTTGATCCAAGTTCGCAAAGATAAAATCAAAAATTATTCGACCGGCATGAAGCAGAAATTAGCGCTTGCTGCGGCTATATTGCCGAATCCGAAATTTGTTATTTTGGATGAACCTACGAATGGTCTGGACATTGAAGGCACGGTCATGTTCCGTCGGCTTATTAAACAGTTGTCTGAAGAGCATGGAACGACATTTCTTATCTCTAGTCATATGATCCACGAACTGGAGCAACTATGTAACCGAGTGGGGATCATCGTGGAGGGGCAATTGATTCAGGAAGGGTATGTATCTCACTTACTTGCGAGTGGGCAATCGCTGGAACAATTCTATATTCATGAATTAGAATGCAGGAAAGGGGGGAAGGAAAGTGCATAAATGGAGAGCAGGATTTATCAATGAGCTATGGTTGCTCTTATACCGTAAGAAAATGGTAGCATTCTTCGCATTCTCAGTCATTCTTCCGATTCTACTAGCCGTGTCGCTTCACGCATTACAGCCTATATTGGGACTTGTAGCGGTTAGCCAATCCTTTCCGATTCAGATGTTAAGTATTTATACGGTGGTATGGATTCCCCTCTTCATCTTAACCATGACGGCAGATTTATTCCCAAGTGATGTGGCTACACGAACATTGAAGCTTGCTTTCTTACGGCCCAATACGAGATTTCAAGTGTTCTGTGCGAAGGTTGCAGCTCTCGCTGTGGGGATTTGTGCGTTACTTGTATTACTAGGCGTGGTTACGTTGATTTGTAATGTATTTGCAGGTACTGCCCTTAGTTTCGCAGAGGGAATGGGCGTATTAAAGGCCTATGTTGCTGCTTTCGTTGCGATGGTCGCGCTATCTGCTGTCTTTGTTTTTGTATCTCAATTTTTCAAGAGTGCGAGTGGTTTTATGGTATCTGCTATTGTACTCTATGTGGCACTTAAAATTTCACCATTTCTATTGAGTGCCATGTCTACATTCTCACCTGCTTCCTATACCGACTGGCATATGCTATGGATCAGCCATACCGTCGCTGTAAGTAAGTTATGGTCTACTTCACTTTATTTGTTATCCAGCTGTGTGTTGTTTTTTACACTAGGTTACTATATATTTGATCGAAAAGAAGTGTAAACGGGGAATCTACCGATGTCGATTCGTATTAAGTTATTGCTCTCGTATGCAGCCATGCTAATTATTCCATTAGTTATCACATTCTTCACAGCTATACTATTGACTGTCGTATTTCGTGGTGATCTTCAGACCATCCGTGAGCAATACGGAGCAGGTGCCCATCGCATGTTCGAAGATCAACATGTTGAAGGCATATTGAAGGAGATGAAACGATCCGTTGAGCAGAATCCTTCCATTCTGTCCGATTCGAGTTACTTGTCTGATCTGGATCAAGAGCTGTTACGGAATAAATCAAATTTGATTGTACGTAAAGATCAACGCATTATCTATTCATCTCCTTCATTACAACAGACGGATATTCTGGAGCATTTGCCGGCATATGAAGGATCAGGACATGTGGAAAGAGATGAAGTAGAACATATTGGCAAGGAGCTCATTTCGTTCGGACATTTTGACTTTAGATTCGCTGACCAAACACCCGGTAGTGTCATCGTTGTGACCAACGTGAATCCCGTCGTGAATTTCGCGCAGAAATTTTTCCCGATTCTCTTTATCACCAGTATTATTATTCTGATTCTGACGAATACCTTATTGACGTATTTCGTATCTAGAAGTATCATTCGACCTCTTCAGAAGCTGAAGAATGCCATGAAACGTATTGAAGCAGGCGATTTGGAATTTCAAGTTGAACCGACGAGCAGGGATGAGATCGGAGAGCTCAGTGTTGCTTTTGAACAAATGCGAAATCAGCTGCAGCTTTCAATTCATACGCAAATCCAATATGAAGAGAATCGGAAAGAGCTCATCTCGAACATTTCCCATGATCTTCGAACCCCTTTAACTGCAATCAGAGGGTATATTGATGGTCTGGGAGACGGAATTGCAGATACACCGATGAAAAGACAGAAATATATCGATATCATATCTTCCAAAGCGGAAGAGATGGACCACTTGATCGATGAGCTATTTTTATATTCCAAACTGGATTTGAACCGTTTGCCATTTCAATTTGAAATCGTTGATTTTCACGCATTTTTATTCGATTTATCGGAAGAACTCGAATTTGATCTCGGCAAACAAGGTGTACAATATTCATCGAATATTGCATTAGAACCGGAGACGTATGTGTTAATCGATCGAGACAAACTTAAACGGGTATTCGCGAATATTATTGATAATGGATTAAAATATATGGACAAACCGGAGAAGACGATTCATTTACAGGCTTATATGACAAAAGACGACGTTGTTATTCAGATGACGGATAATGGCCAGGGAATAGAACCGGACGCACTGCCGCATGTATTCGAACGGTTTTACCGCGCGGATCTGTCTCGGAACAGTAACTCGGGGGGAAGCGGGCTTGGCCTCGCGATTACCAAACAAATTATGGATGGTCATGATGGCACGATTCAAGCAAATAGTACGGTTGGTGAGAGTACGTGTATTACATTGACCTTACCACGCCGAAATCATAAAGTTGGTGACCAACAATGAAACAAATTCTAATTGTAGAAGACGAGAAAATCATTGCGGAGCTGGAAAGAGATTATTTAGAGGCGAATGGTTTTAACGTAGATATCGCCACGGATGGCGAGTCGGGGTTAAAGCTAGGGATGAGCGGGGAGTACGATTTAATTATTTTGGATTTGATGCTTCCACGAATCAATGGTTTTGATGTCTGTAGACAAATACGCGAGAAGCATAATGTACCGATTCTAATGGTTACTGCGAAGAAAGAAGATATCGACGTGATTCGTGGTTTAGGTCTTGGAGCAGATGACTATATTACCAAGCCATTCAAACCGGGAGAGTTAGTTGCACGAGTGAAAGCTCATTTAGCTAGGTACGAGCGACTGATTGGCAGTAAGGAAAAAAAAGAAGAGATCCGGATTCACGGCCTTTTGATTGATTATGGGTCACGAAGAGTTTTCGTTCATGATCAAGAGGTGATCCTTACGACGAAGGAGTTCGATTTACTATATTTTCTAGCCGTAAATCCCAACCGTGTATTCAGCAAGGATCAATTGTTCGAGAAATTATGGGGAATGGATGCGCTAGGTGATTCACAGACAGTCACTGTCCATATCCGGAAATTAAGAGAGAAAATTGAGATAGATGCATCTAAATCCCAATACATCGAGACATTATGGGGCGCAGGGTATCGATTTCGATTATAAGGAGAATCAGGCGAGAAGAGTTAGGCACGGCTGCACGAAGCAGCGTAAGCGTGTGCTTAACTTTTCTCGCCATTTACATGTTGGATATTTTGTTCATTTTCCTCTAAAGGCTCCTGGAGTCATGCCTTCTCGGGATCGGAACCTATTTGTAAAATGGCTGACATCCGAGAAACCGCAGTATTCAGCTATTTTGGCGATTGAGTAGGTAGAAGAAGATAACAGCTCCTTCGCGTGATCCAGTCTGAGATTGATTAAAAACTGATGCGGGGGAACTCCGTAACGCTCACGAAAAACGGTTCTAAATCGAGAAGGGGAAAGGTTTGTGCGCTTAGCCAAGTCTTGTATACACAGTGTTTCGGCAAGATGAACCGAAAAATAAGACGGAATCCAATCCAGATCATGTGGATGGCTCGAACCGAGGTTGGCAGGATTAGAGTGGTCTTGAATGATGAGATGGAGCAGCTGGGTGGCAATTGCTTGTGTCTTCAGTTTGGATAATGGATTCGGTTCAAGCCAGCTTCCTATCATTTCCATGAACAAATTGCGATAAAGATACGGCTTGCTAGGCTCTAGCAGAACAGGGATGGATAAACCTTCGAAGTCATTAAGTCTAGGCTGCATGAGATGCTGAAAGGCATGTACATCGATCTGTCCAGGTTTTGTTGGAAAGCTTTTGTCTCTGTCAGCATGGAAGAAAATGTCCATATGAGCAAATGGTGTTTCATTATCAGAAATGGCTTTCAAATCATGCACGGTTCCGGGTTGAAGCAAACAGAATTGTCCTTCTTGAAGCTGATATGTTGTTCCATCGGCGACGACCGTTAGTTCTCCTTTTTGTATATAGATAAACAAAAAATCGAGAAGTTTACGGAAAGGAGAATAATAGGCGTTACGTACCGCGAAATCGCTCTCTCTTATGTAAGGGACAATGGGATGGGTGTAAGAAAATGAAAACAGATTCATGATATTCACCTATAAATTTAGTCGTTTTATACAAGTAACGCGATTATGGCATACAAAGACCAAACTGTCAAAATCTCTTACAATTAGCTATGTAAAGCATGATGAATTGATAAAGGAGAGAGCGGAATGAGCATAACAAACAACCTGCCTAATTTGGACGAGGCATATCATCTACCAGAAGAGCAAATCCTTCATTATCAGCGCGATGGGCATACAATTGTAAGAGGACTGGCGAAACACGATGAAGTTTCCATCTATCGCGAGATCATCAGTGAGATGGTACAAGAACATAACTACCATACAAAACCGGTGCATGAAAGGGACACGTATGGCAAAGCCTTTATTCAGATCGAAAACCTATGGACAATGAGCGATTCCGTTAAAAAATTTGTTATGGCGCGTCGGTTTGCAAAAGTAGCCGCTGATCTGATGGGAGTACCGTCAGTAAGAATTTATCATGATCAAGCATTATTCAAAGAGCCTGGGGGCGGACATACGCCATGGCATCAGGATCAAATTTATTGGCCATTGGATACCGACAAAACAATAACCTTATGGATGCCTCTTGTTCCCGTTTCGGAGGAAGTCGGATCTATGACCTTTGCTTCCGCTTCCCATCTCAATGGCTATATCACGAAGCAGGGGATTTCTGATGAGTCACATCGCACCTTGAAGGACTACATTGAGGGTAAAGGGTTAGAACAAGTAAGATACGGCGCTATGGCAGCTGGAGACGCTACTTTTCACGCTGGTTGGACCCTCCACAGCGCTCCCGGTAACCCAACGGATCGCATGCGCGAAGTGATGACTATCATCTATATTGCGGATGGAACGCCTATTGCTGAACCGGATAGCAATTCACGAAGAAGTGACTTAGCAAGGTGGTTTCCAGGACTTAAACCGGGGGACGTCGCCGCAAGCCCGCTTAATCCTATTGTCTATCCGTAGTACTCTATATTTGTGTTTTACGGCTCCCAGAATGGGCATGTATGCAAGAGATGTCTATAGGGAGCCGGAAGAACACGTGTTTTCTCAAAAGTTTACATATGAGGATCAAGAAAACTTATTAATAAAGCGGGTATTTCTGGCGAAGATCTTCCCTATGGAGAACATTGGAATCCTCGCGGATATAATGACATACATAAGATCGGCGCCAGCGTTCTTTGCTCCTGTTCTTGTTCGAAGAGTGTATCAGCAATTCACTGAAGAAGAGAATATCACCTTTCTCCATGATCACTGGAATTTGATGGCTCGTATCTATACCCTCAGTCTCCTCCGTCCACGATTCATGCTCCTCCAAGTTTTTGACGGCGCCGTGCGGCAGTAAGCCAAGCTTGTGGGTGCCCGGAATGACCCATAAACATCCGTTCTCTTCATCAACCAAATCCTCCATCGCGGTCCATGCGGCAATCATCGTCATCGGATCGTTCTTAATGTAGTAATAATCCTGATGCGATGCCTGTCCGGGAGCTCCTGGTTCTTTATAGAAATACATGCTTTGAACACATACGGCCTCTTTGCCCATCAATTGGGCCAGACCGCCGCGGATTACTGGAAGCTTCATCAATTGACGAGAGAAACTATCATTCTTGTGGGGATTGAACAGCCGCACAGCATATTTCTTGCTTTCTTCGCATGCCGCCCATTCCGGCATTGGTGACTGGTTGCGGATATCATAGATGTGTCCATTAAAGGCATCTGCTAAATCGCTGGAACAACCTCGCTTGAGTAATATATATCCATTTTCTCTGAAAAAATCAATTTGTTCCTCACTGAACGGCTGTAATAGCGGTGGTATTGTTGTGTTCATTTCGAATTCCCCTTTTCTTCGTGATCGTTGTTTTGCTATTCAGCTTACCTTGTATTCGTACGTGCAACAATGCCTCAAATTTGCAATATTGTATCTGGATTTGATATGTTTATCTAATGAGAAAATAGTGGAGATAAACCGGGGGATGTCGCCGCAAGCCCGATTAATCCTATTGTCTATCCATAGTACTCTATATTTGTGTTTTACGGCTCTCAGAATGGGCATTTATGCAAAAGGTGTCTATTGGGAGCCGGAAGAACACGAGTTTTATCAAAAGTTTACATATGAGGATCAAGAAAACTTATTAATAAAGCGGGTATTTCTGGCGAAGATCTTTATGATGGAGAACATTGGCATCCTCGCGGATATAATGACATACATAAGATCGGCGCCAGCGTTCTTTGCTCCTGTTCTTGTTCGAAGAGTGTATCAGTAATTCACTGAAGAAGAGAATATCACCTTTCTCCATGATCACTGGAATTTGATTGCTCGTATCTATACCCTCAGTCTCCTCCGTCCACGATTCATGCTCCTCCAAGTTTTTGACGGCGCCGTGCGGCAGTAAGCCAAGCTTGTGGGTGCCCGGAATGACCCATAAACATCCGTTCTCTTCATCAACCAAATCCTCCATCGCGGTCCATGCGGCAATCATCGTCATCGGATCGTTCTTAATGTAGTAATAATCCTGATGCGATGCCTGTCCGGGAGCTCCTGGTTCTTTATAGAAATACATGCTTTGAACACATACGGCCTCTTTGCCCATCAATTGGGCCAGACCGCCGCGGATTACTGGAAGCTTCATCAATTGACGAGAGAAACTATCATTCTTGTGGGGATTGAACAGCCGCACAGCATATTTCTTGCTTTCTTCGCATGCCGCCCATTCCGGCATTGGTGACTGGTTGCGGATATCATAGATGTGTCCATTAAAGGCATCTGCTAAATCGCTGGAACAACCTCGCTTGAGTAATATATATCCATTTTCTCTGAAAAAATCGATTTGTTCCTCATTGAACGGCTTTAATAGTGGTGGTATTGTTGTGTTCATTTCGAATTCCCCTTTTCTTCGTGAGCGTTGTTTTGCTATTCAGCTTACCTTGTATTCGTACGTGCAACAATGCCTCAAATTTGCAATATTGTATCTGGAATTGATATGTTTATCTAATGAGAAAATAGTGGAGATGAATGGAGGTTTGTAAGCATGATGCCGGTATCTTTGTCACTTCCGTTCGATTCTTTACGAAATGCGTATGCAGGATCCATCGTATATCCGCCCGGCGGTCGCTATGGGCCCCGTATTCAGCAGGATCTTCAGCTCGTTCTGTTATACACAGGAGAGATGACTGTCACTATCGACGGACGCCCCTTACATGTACAACCTGGGCATGTCGTGCTTTTGAAGCCGGGTCACGAGGAATTGTTTGCTTTCTCGAAAACCGAAGAAACCTGGCATCGCTGGATCTCTGTGCACGTCTCACCACTGTCAGAAGAGATGAGGAATACGCTGCATCAGCTCCCGGAACTGCTTCCGCTCACGGAAGAGATGAACAAGCTGACTGATCTTATGCTCAGCATGCTGCGGCATGTGCCCTCTAATGATATAACGATCCTCAGTCTTGGACTCGCAGCGATACATCTTTACCCGACTGAAACGAGACGACTCCTTCTGCAGCGGGAGAAACATCCAGCCCTTTATACCGCGCTGACATGGATCAATGAGCATTATTCAGACGAAATTACACTACATGAATTGGCCGGTCATGCAGGTGTTTCGTCGGAGCATTTGATTCGGTTGTTTAAACAGCATGAACATACGACACCGATGCAATACGTATGGGCCTATCGAGCGAACCGGGCAGTGGAACTGCTCACGAATACCGGATTAACCGTCTCCGAGATTGCCGAGCGCTGTGGTTTTAAAACATCGAATCATTTTGCCCGATTGATCAAGCAATACAAAGGACGAACCGCTTCGGAAATCCGGCAAGTTTCCTGGAGCGGGCTGCCACAAATGACAAAGCGTGAACCTAATGGTTAAGGAATCCATGAGACGAATAGGATAGTGGGAAAATTAGAAGCTGGAGCGATTGAGCGCGTCGGATATGCATTGACTATGACATTAATGTCAGGGTGTACAATGTAGATATCGAATGAAAAGGATGGTGAATCAAATGGAACATCAAAGTCATATCGTACTTGGTATATCCGGAAGTCTGCGCAAGCAGTCCTCCAATACTTTGTTGCTCTCGTCCATCGGGGGAATGATGCCAGCCAGTATAGAGTTTCGTACGTATCAAGGGCTTGCGGCTTTACCGCATTTCAGTCCAGACTCAGATGGTGACGAAGCCGAATCGCATGAAGCTGTACGTGAATGGCGGGAGGAATTACGAGCAGCAGATGCAGTTGTGATCTGTACACCGGAATATGCGCGAGGTGTCCCAGGTTCGCTCAAGAATGCGCTGGACTGGGTCGTATCTTCGGGAGAATTCATAGACATGCCGACGGCGGTTATAAGCGCGTCTCCTCATCCAGATGGGGGTGCAACGGCTCAACAATCGCTGATTATGACTCTAAAGATGATGAGTGCCTCTATCCCGGACGAAGCAACGTTAGCCGTTCCTTTCGTTAGTAAGATGTTCGGGCCGAACGGTAGTGTGACGGACAATAAGAACAAGTCATCAATTCTCACCTTGGTTCAGGCGCTGACGCAGGCCATTTCGGATAAATAATGACGGGAGGGCTGCCACTTGGCAGCCCTTTGTTCCGCTAACGGCAGATTAGTGTATCTCAGTGAATGGAGTCGGGAGAAATCACTTCCCATTTTCCACACAGCGTCAAACCTGCCGTTTTAGCCAGTAACGTAGTCAGAGTTGATGGCGACAGTTAAGACTTCATCGCTATAGAGGACGTCTCCGTTCAAAAATGGCGCCTGCAGACATATTTTTTACAGCGAAAGATTTCATCGTGTTTTTACAATACCGGTTTCCGTGATTTTGCTATATTGAGCATAGGAAAACTTCGTACTATAGGGTTAGCCAATATTTGTACAGAAAGGTAGTGGAACACATGAAATTGTCGCAAATTAGACTGTTGGTTAATGATTTTCAAAAAAGTGTAGCGTTTTACAGAGACGTGATGGAGTTTCCAATGGGATTTTTCGCAGAGGAGATGCAGTTCGCATCGTTTAATACCGGTGAAACCAAAATCGAAATTTTCTCACGTCAAAATATGGCTGAAGTGATCGAGGAAAAGAATCTTCCAACCGACGCAGCACCACAATCGAAATTCTTACTCACATTTGCAGTGGATGAAGTCGATGAGGTTTGCGCCCGATTGAAGGATAAAGGGGTGGTACTCATTAACGAACCTCATGATCGGCATGCTTGGAATGCCAGGGTTGCCCATTTGCGCGATCCCGATGGTAATGTGATCGAACTATATAAACACCCGCTTTAATGGTCGTTGCCCGAGTTTAGTTCATTTAACAATTTGGTGTAGGTTTCTGGGGATTTACCTACGATTGATTTGAAATCCTTAATGAAATGTGCTTGATCGTAATAGCCGAGATCCAAAGCAAGCCTTGACCAGTCGGGAATATCGCCGTCGGCCATCCTTTCTACCGTTTCGTGAAGTCGGTAGCGTTGAATGATCCATTTGGGACTGATCCCCACATACTGACGGAATAAGCTTTGAAACTGCCTTTTGTGAATAGGAAAGCGGCGAACAATGTCATCAACTTTAACGATACTTCTATCGGAAATAATACTTTGAACGATGGTATTAATGAATTCGACATTGGTATCTGGTTCAGGGAGCCGTTCCCGAATAAAAGATTCTACTAGAGGAATCATCTGTTCTGCGGATTCCAAGGAAAAAATCCGTTGTTCCAACGCTTGGCTGCTCATTCCGAAGGCATCCTGGAAAGGAACTGTACGGTCTGTTATGGTTGAAACGGAATTTTTCAGGAAGGGATAATAGGCCCCAGGACGGAATTTGACGCCGAAAACGGCTCCTTGTTCCTGGAGAAGCACAGAAAATCTACCTTTAACAACACCCACAATTCGCGAGTTGTCTCTTTCAAACACAAGATGAACGGAAGGATGAGGCAAGGTTTCCTGTAGGTACGGTTCCTGCCCTCGAAGATCCCAACAGACAATCCAGTAATGTTCAATGAAATGGATGAGATCGGCGGAGGGTGAGTACTGGGAGACTGAGAATTTGGGATTTTCTATGTTTACATTTAACAGTCCAACGGGTTTGCCTAGTTTCGATTGCATCAGAGGTCACTCCAGTATATAACAGTTTAGGAGTATTATTACGAGTATTATAGCATAGCTGCACTAAGGTGTTTTTTTATATGGAAATGAATTTCTACGGAATATGTTTCAATTTTTCTAAGAAATATAGCATAGAGTCATATTATCCGGATAATATGGATTATTAGGAAGATGTAAATCCGGAAATCCAAAAAACAAACTATAAATCTAGTATATTTGTCTTTAACCGTTCTTTGAAAATAGTAATAAACTATATCAACCTCAGAAAAGGAGTGATATAGTTGGCAAACAGAGATGTACGTCTTTCACTTTGGTCAGGTATTAATTTTACTGGTCGTCGGATCCAATTCAGACGTGGAGGAGTTGCGGTTCGTGATCTTGGAGCGTTTCGGTTTAACAACGTTCTTTCGAGTTTTCAACTCAGAAATGTTGTGCAGAGATCTCAAGTAACACTTGTACTGTTTTCGAGAATTAACTTTCAGGGATCATTCCGTGTGTTCCGTGGCAGCCAAAACGTGGCGAACTTGAGTAATTTTAAATTTAACAATGTCACATCTTCGTTTATTTTGGTAGGCCGCAATCTTACGAACTCCCAAATTTCCCAAATTCAAAGCACTGGTGTGCCGCCTCAAGACATCCTCAGAATAAGTCAGTAATACCGTAAAAGGGTGCCATGGAGAGCGTTGCAAAAGCCTCAGTTTTGAGGAAATGTGTAATCTGAGTTGGTTGGATTGAATGAACAAAAATAGCAGCTCGTTCCTCGTCAGAGGATAGGCTGCTTTTGCTCTATTATCCTAGTAGTGTCGGAGGTCAAGAACATGTATCCATAGCCGGTGTTTCAGCCGGAAGTAAGGGAGTTCCCAAAATATAAATAGCAAAGGAGCAAATAATGAATAAACACGTATCGGGATTTCAACAAAATGAAGCATCTGCTGATAAGAAGGTTACTTGGCTAGAACTATTTTATGATCTACTTTTTGTGGCGGCAGTTTCTAAAGCAAGTCATGTCTTGTTACATGTCGAAAATGGCTCAATTCCAGTAGAGTACTTAACGAAATTCATCCTAATATTTGTTCCGATTTGGTGGGCTTGGGTAGGGCAATCGCTCTTTGTAAATCGGTTTGGACAAGATATCTTATCTCACCGAATATTTCTGATTCTACAATTATTTTTTGTATTAATCATGACGGCCAGCCTATCGGTTGATTTTGATCAATACTATGTTTCATTCTTAATAGGCTATGTTGGTTTAAGAGCTATGACGGCTATTCAATATCTTGCGGTGCATAAGAAAGAAGAGGCACATAGAAAGAGCACTGCCCGTTATTTAGGGAGCCGCTTTTGGATTGGTATGGTGATATCTTCTTTATCACTATTCTTTGACTCGTGGATTCGTTATGCAGTGTTGTACGCGGGAATTGCTGTTGACATATTGCTCCCATTAATCGGTCGGCAATACCTGGTGAAAAGCCCAATAAATACTCACCATCTATTAGAACGCTTCTCACTGTTTACACTTATTCTTCTTGGCGAATCAGTAATCAGTATACTAGCCGTATTGCAGTCTAGCCAATGGATGTGGCAATCTATTTTATTTGCGTCATTAACTTTTATATTAATTATTGCGATGTGGTGGCAATATTTTGACAACGTGGAGAAGAAAGTCAACAAAACAATCGAGACTGCAGGGCAAACTATTATTTATGGTCATTTATTCATTTTTTTATCCATGTGTATGATCGCAGCTTCGATTCAATTGTTATTTCTGAACCAACTGAATTATTCATTTATGTTATTTTTTATTTTTGGATCTGTATTGCTCTACTTTTTTTCAACCTCGTTGGTTTTTCATAAATTTCGACATATCCATCAAAGATTAGGGATATCACACTTAGCGTTCTTATTAGGGTTATTGGGAGTCTTTTTTACAGTAGATTTGTTCTTCCTTCTACCCAATTACATAATCATTGGAGAAGTAATGGTGTTCTTTGTTGTATATGCTAAATTAACGACGTGACCTTAGGGATTTGGGAGACAAAATATGAAATGCATTGTTCTTGGCTTAAAGAGAGAGGACTTAAAGTCCGTAACTTTTTGGACGATGGTACTGAAGACCCGTTTGTATTCTGTTGGATGCCCGCGAGGAGTCGAGAACTTTGAATGGCCAAGAACATATACGCTTTTTAGAAGTCGCCAAATTGGCGGCTTTTTTGTTTTAAGGAATAGGTTATGAATCTTTCTAACTATTTTGCAATTATAATCAAACCGTTTACGGCCTTCTTTCGTTCCCTTTAATAGTACCGGTAAAAATCATGTATAAAATGGAGGAATAATTATGAAGAAGGTCGTGCTCCTATCAGCTCTACTGCTCTCTGTCATTACTACTGCCGGAGTGTCAGCCTATGCAAAAGTGGACAATAAGCCGGCGTCCCAGGCGACAACAATTTCTAGCAAAAGTGATCATGTCATCCGGGTGTACGGACCGGGCGGGCCACTTGAACCAATCAAGGAAGCTGCTGAACATTTTTCAGCTAAAACAGGAATCAAGGTGGAAGTAACAGCCGGACCAGAGGGCAAATGGATTGGCCAGGCAAAACAAGATGCAGATATTATTTTCGGTGGCTCCGAGTATATGCTGCAGGACTTCATTTTTAACCACCCTGAAATGATCGACACTAAATCACGAACGGAGCTTTACACGCGTGCTGCAGGAATCTTGGTGAGGAAAGGAAATCCTAAGAAGATTGAAAGCCTGGAGGATTTAACGAAGAATGGAGTAAAAATACTCGATGTGAATGGGGCTGGCCAGCTTGGCTTGTGGGAAGACATGGCAGGCAGAAAAGGGCTCATCGGAGGCATATCCCAAAATATTAACCTTTCTGTAAAATCCAGTGCCGAAGCCATTGAACAATGGAAATCGAATTCCAGCATGGACGCCTGGATTACCTATGAATCGTGGCATTACCGGCTCCAAGATGTGACCGACCTGGTCGAGCTGCCCGAAGAAGAAAAGCTCTATCGTGGAACGCCGATCGCCCTGACGGAAATCACCGATCAGAAAAAAGAAGCACAGCAATTTATTGATTATTTAAGAACGGAAGAATCTCACCAAATCTTTCAAAAATGGGGCTGGAAATAAGGACGAGCCTTAAATCATATTAACGCGGTATTTTATTAACCTAAATAGATTTAAAGAAGGCTGTCGACTTTAGCAACAGCCTGTGGCGCAGCTTATAGCTGCGCTTTTTTCGTTTTTAACACAATAAATACGAAAAACATCTCGATTATTCACTAAGGTTTAAATAGTTCACTTTACTGAAATTCATCAGCCATGATATGAATCATATTGCATACGGATTATGACATCAAAATTTAAAATTCAAGAATGGAGGGTGAATGACATTAGAAAGCAGTTGATTAAACGAAGATTTACTGTTCTGGTAGCTGTTTCTGCACTAATTTTTTCGCTTTGTACACCTTTTCTCCAAAGAACTGCAAACGCTTCTTCTTACACGGCCATCGTAAACCCGGACAAGCAGTATCAAACCTGGGAAGGCTGGGGTACCTCACTAGCTTGGTTTGCGAACCGGATCGGAGGCGCATCGGATGCAACACGCAACTGGTATGCAGATCAATTATTTGATGTGAACCAAGGTTTAGGCTTTAATATTGTTCGTTACAATATCGGTGGCGGTGAAAATCCACAGCATCATTTTTTGGAACTTCGTGCAGCCGTGCCAGGATTTAAGGCAAGCTCAACGGCGGACTATGACTGGAGCAGCGATGCCAATCAACGTTGGATGCTGCAAGCCGCCAAAGCAAGAAATACTCCTGAGCATTTTATCGCCGAAGCCTTTGCAAACTCGCCTCCATGGTGGATGACGAATAGCGGCAGTGTTACAGGTCCAGTATTACCATTGACGGATAACCTGAAAGGTGATATGTTCGATGATTTCGCGGACTATTTGACTACTGTCGTTAAATATTTTAAGGACAATGAAGGGATTACATTCAGAACACTTTCTCCGATCAACGAACCGGACGGGCTCTGGGTGTACAGCAACCGTCAAGAGGGAGCCTTCTACTCGCAGTACAGCAGAGGAACGATTATCCAACACGTGCATGATGCATTAGTGCAAAAAGGTCTGCCAACAACCCAAAGCTCCGCGGATTCGAACGCCGTTTTTCTAGCGAGAGACACGATCAATGCCTATACAGATATAACGAAGTCTATGATAAGTCAGTATAATGTCCATACGTATTACGGGAATGATACAGAACGAAAACAAGTCTTCTATGCCGCGGGTAACAAACCGATTTGGATGTCTGAGCACGGCGATGGCGAAGCGAACGGGATCGAAATGTCGAGATCCATCGTATCGGACATCAAGTACATGAAAAACTCCGCTTGGGTATATTGGCAAGCCGTAGAGGAAAATGCCGCTCCTGGGTGGGGTATGATTGAAACCGATCTAAACGACGCAAATAACAACGCTTTTACACCAAATGTTAAACAAAAATTTTGGTCCATGGCCCAATGGAGCAAGTTCATTCGTCCAGGGTATAGAATCATCGATATCGAAGATGGCGATTCCGTTGCGGCATATGATGCAGCTTCACAAAAACTAGTCATCGTTACGGTTAACGATCGCAGCGCTTCAAACGATGTGACTTATGATCTGTCTAAATTCGGTGATATTACCGGGGGAGTAACAGCGTACCGCACCGTAGCTCCATCCAATGGTGTAACGCCAGAAAATTTTGCAAATATCAATGTGGTAATGAACAACAAGTCGTTCCAGAATACAGTGCCTGCTTATTCCGTAACTACTTATGTAGTCGATGGTATAAACCTTAAAAATCACACGTCCAGTGCAGCAATTGATACATCCGCATACTACAAAATTGTGAATAAAAATTCCGGAAAAGTAATGGATGTCAAAGGTGCCTATCTTGACGATAGCACGAGTGTCGTTCAATACGCAGATAACGGTGGAGCCAATCAGCAATGGCAATTTGTAGATATGGGCAGAGGCATTTATAAAATCAAAAACCGTAATAGCGTTAAAATGTTAGAAATTCAAGGTGAATCAACGTCAGACGGAGCACAGGCTGTCCAGTACCACGATACGGAATGGCGGGGTGCCAATCAAGAATGGAAGCTTATTGACGCAGGTGGAGGTTACTACTCCATTGTGAATATCAATAGCGATAAAGTACTTGATGTTAAAGGTGAATCTACTTCTGATTCAGCTTCAATTATCCAATACACCGGGCGTGGTTCATCTAACCAGCTCTGGAAATTGGTGAAAGTGAATTAATAAGATTAAAAAGAGACGCTATCCGTATTATCGGGATGGCGTCTTTTTGTTAATGAAATATAATATTATTTTCCGAAATTTCCCGGTTTTTATCGAAATAATCCATCAAGATTTGAGACCAACGACTTTTGCCAGATTTTATATGAATATTTATAATACTGGTATCCTGTGAGATTAAGGTTAGATACATGTTTTCATGAATTCATTTGTACTCATGGGGCCGTGCCGTCGTCAGGGGAGACGTCCCGCTCGCACGCGGCAGGCTTTCAAAGGAGGCGACCGTAGTGAATACGATCTGGTCCATTCGAACCGGAATTCGGGATTTTCTTGAGGCCATCTACCGGACTTGCCAAGCATGGATTAAGAAATATCCGTTTATTAAATCGATGTATACGATTTATTCCTGGTTGTCGCTAATCATGTTTGTTTTAAGCTTGTTTTTCGTTAAAGAATCGCGCACCATGGTGGTTCAATATTTATGGTCGTTTTATGTGCTGCTGCAATTTTGGTTTCTGTGCCGCAGCAAGACGATGCCGTGGAAGCCGATCGTTCTGTTCGTATTGGCTGGCGTTTTTCTAGTCGTACCGTTCACGACGTTTACGGTCAATGCTCTCCACGTGCTTTTCGGCGGTAATACTTCCGACACTTGGTCTATTGCCGTGATCACGCCGATATTCGAAGAGTTGTGGAAGCTGCTTCCGCTCGGCATATTCCTGTTGTTCTCGCGTCGAGCTTCCGCTTTGAGCTTGAGCGATTACACGCTTATCGGCGCGGCAACGGGTGTAGGCTTCCAGCTGATGGAGGAGTTGTCCCGAAGATGGCTGAGTTCCGGTGCTCTTGAAGAAAAGTTCGGCTACAGCTATACATGGCTGGGCGGCGAAACGATCCATTGGGACTTATTCTCGCTGTTTCCGGGGCGTTTCGAGGAAAGTTTGTTTCCGACGCTAATGACCGTCGGTCATCCCGTACATACAGCAATGATCGCGCTTGCGTGCGGAATAGCCTACCGGCTGCGAAGAAGACTGACGAAATGGTTTTTTCTGTTCCCGGTAATCATTTTGCTGTGGTCCATCCTGGATCACGCGGCTTATAATGGTCAACACCAACTGCCGGGTTGGGTGTTCCGGCTGCATGAGTGGACCGGCAGCGGTTATAAAACGCAACCAGTCTTCCTATTGATGCTGGCTGCATCGCTTTTTGCCGATTACTGGTCGCTGAACAAAATACGGAACCGACTTCCGTCGCTGCCGAACGAGCGGCTTCTTAATCCGTTTACCGAACTGTGGAATATGGGCCGCTCTTTTTGCCTCGACCGGGGGAAATTCATCTATTGGCTTGGATTTTACCGGGAGCGCAGGGAGCTTGGATTTCATATGCTTTATGGAAATGACGAAGCGGCCAGCAGACAGGAGCCTATCGATGCTCGGGTAAAAGCTCTTTGCCAGGCGTTAACCGGACTCGCTATAATTCTTCTCGTGGCCGGTCTGTTCGCAGGCATAGGGGCACATACGAGCGGTGGAGAACCGGCATGTTTCGCCTGCATGTTCGACTCGTTGCAAGATTGGTGGGATCGACTGGAATGGTATGAACAGGGCGCGATCCTGCTTGGAGCCCTTGCCTTGTCACTGCTGTTCGTCGGATTCTGGCCGGCTTTTGGTATCGTAATGACGGGGATGGGAATCGCCGGGAGCGGGCATGAGATTGCCGGCTATATCCGAGATCCGAAGAAGCTGCTGACTCCCGAAAATGCGCTTTCCGTCGCTATAAACATTGCTCTTAACCGAATCCCGTTTGGTAAAGTGCTAACATGGCTGGGGAGTAAAGGGCGTCACTATGTGCGCAAGATTCTGGATAAGCTAGGTTCCCGGAAGCCGGATATCGACGTTCCGGATAAACCGAAACCTCCGAAGAATGACGTCGAAAGCCCGAGCGAGCATCCGGACGATCCCAATAAACCGGATGACGATACGCCGAATAAGGATAAAACCGATGAGGGGACCTCAAAAGCAGACTTAGACAAAATTAGAGAATCTGCTCCAGATTACTATAAAGACATAATAGACAAGTATGGGGACAAAGGAAAATACTTCGAAAGGTCTCATGATGAGTATGAGAGTTTGGCTAAAGATCCAGCTAAAAACTTTGGTATTAATGCAAAATCAAAAATCGAGCGACAAGCAGGCTTAGAGTTAGAAGCTAGAGGGGATTTACCTGGTCCTATAGCTAGGGACCCTAATCCTGCTGGTGCAGAGTTTATTGATGCTAATGGTGTAAAGTGGGACGTAAAAGGATGGTACTCTAAATTCGCACCAAAGGGCTACACCCTTGAAAAGGCAATTACTGACATACAAGAATCTCTTTCAAAAGGCGAAAATGTAATCATTGATACAACAAAAATGTTTCCAGAACATATCAAAGAAGTAAGCGAGGCAGTTAAAAAATTAGGTTTAAGTGATAAAGTGTTGTGGTGGCCATAAAAAAACCGAAAGGAAGTATCGAATGGATATAGAAAATATGTTTTTGAAACATCACCAATGGATACAATCGGATGGTAAGACTGGAGAGAAATTAGAAATTGTAAAAGGAGAAATAAGTGAACTTCACATTACAGGGGTGAATCTAAGTTGTTTAGAAATTGTAGAATCAAATATGAATCATTCATTCTTAACGAATAATGATATGAGTGATTGCTATTTTTTAAGTACATCGTTTGATGAAACGAATCTCTCGGAAAGTATCCTTAGTAAAACAGTATTTGATTACGCATCTTTAAAACATTCAAATATGAGAAATTGCGTAGGTATAAAGGCGTCTTTTGATGATGCAGATCTTAGCTTTGCTGACTTATCTGGATCAGACCTGAGGCGAGCATCCTTTCGAAGAGCGAATTTAAGCAACGCAGATTTTTCTGATGTTGATTTAACAAGCGCTATACTTGATGGAGCACTTCTCTATGGAACCAGCTTTAAAGGTTCAAAAGGGATGGATGAAGTGTCTGCCCAATATATATTTGTTGGAACAGAAGAGAAACCAATAAGGTTAGAAGGCGATGATATCAGCAAATGGTTAAACACTAACTAGACAACCACTTGATAAGCTTTCAAAGGCTGATTCCAACTTGAACCATGAGGAGGAATCAGCCTTTTTTGCATGCTCAAATTCAGCTAGATTTGTTTAAGAATATCATTGGTAACCAGACAATGAATGTCGTCCCTTCATTCTCCTTGGATGACACTTCAATTGAGCCGGCATGTTCTTCGATGATCCATTTGGCAATGGAGAGCCCAAGTCCGTACCCCGAAGTCTTACCTCGGGAAATATCCGCTCTGTAGAAGCGCTCATAAATCCTGGAGAGCTCATCCGAATTCATGCCTATTCCCGTATCCGAAATGCATATTCCAACATTGCCATCCTTTTGCAGGCTAAATAATTCGACGCAGCCATTCGATGTGTATTTGAAGGCATTATCGATCAGAATGAGCAATAGCTGTTGCAAATAATCTGAATCTCCATGGATTTGAACAGGTATGAGATCATCTATATTCTCAACTCGCCATTCAACAGTCCGCGGGAGCAAATTCGCCTTCCGAACGATTTCGGTAACAACGGAATAGATAGCTACAGTTTTTTTGTCCATGACAATACCGGAATCGCCTCTAGCCAGGGTCAATAAATCGTTAATAAGTCGGGTCATACGTTCGGCTTCTGAGTTCATATCGTAAATTGCCTCCAGAGACAAGTCCATATGATGCGGCTCTAAATGATGATTCGGATTTGAGGCAATGGTGCTCCAAAGCTTCTTTAATAAGTCGCCGTTACCCCGGATCGTAGTAAGCGGCGTACGAAGCTCATGTGATGCATCGGCAACGAACCGACGCTGTACGTCGTAAGCTTCGTTTAAGTCCTGATAAGCCTCCTGCAATCGGACAAGCATGCTATTAAGCGTATCGGTTAGAAGTCCAATTTCATCGTTAGGCACATCTCTTGGGATTCTCTTTTTCAGATCGTCCCCGCTCTCAATCCGCTTGGAGGCATGGATGACATTGTGTAAAGGCTTCAGCGCTCGTTTGGTTACCAATAAGCCCAATAGAAAGGCGATGGCCAGCACCGTGATCGATGATAACACCAAAATCCACTGCAGATTCTGGAGAATTTTAGCTTCTTTTCCTGTATAGATTCCAACCTGTAGAAGCCCAACTAAGCTGTGGTCATCGAGTAATATTGGAATGTTGAGGAGAGTGAATGGATCTCCATTAACACTGATCTTGCTGTAATTTTTTTTAAAGTCTAATCTTGGTTCTGGATACTGAAGCTTAATGCCTGCTTCTACGAGGTTTCTGGAGTAGCGGACTTGCTGATTGATATAATCTACAACTTGGATGATGACTTGATTGTTAGCAATGCTCGGGGAGATACTGATTTGAAGGTTATTCCAGAAATCTAACGATGGAGCGATATGAATACCCATCGCAGTTTTATTTATGGTAGATTCAATGTCCTGATTTGTTTTGTATCTGACGTAACTGTAAAGTGCTGTGCTAAAAATAATTAGAATCAATGTGATGAGACACATATACCAAAGCGTAATTCGCAACCGGATCGTCAAAAAATCTCCTCCTAAATTACGGTGAACAGAATATCCTGATTTTGGTATATATTCCTTAAAGTAATATGAAATTTAGTTAAAAAGAAACTAAATTTGGGTTTAATTAGTTGAAAGGCCCTATTAAGCTACCGGGCAGGATAACGTAAAAAATGGAAAATGAAATTGGCTGACGAGCAAAGTCGAAGTCTCAAAATCAATGGTGTCTTCATCGAAGAGTTAGTTGAAATGAAATAGCGAGTATGATAAGATTACGCTAATTCTGATGATTGGAGTTGAAGAGGATAATGTAGAATTTCTTGCTGAAGTTTAAAGAATAAAACAAGTTCTTTTTGCGCTGTTTTTATTCTTTATTGGCAAGAAAGTTACCTTATTCTTTTCACTCTAAAAATATATCCTTATCTGACTCTGCGCAGGGTTGGATTTGTCTTATTTTTTGAGCTGCAAGAAAGGTTAACTTTCTTGCAGCTCTTTTTTTATTTGAGAACAAAGGAGGTTTTTTGAAATGGCATTGATCAAGGTTACGAATATGACGTTTGCCTATGACGGCAGCTACGACAACATTTTTGAGGATGTAAGCTTACAGATCGATACCAACTGGAAGTTGGGCTTTACGGGGAGGAACGGCCGGGGTAAAACAACGTTTCTGAATCTGCTGCTCGGTAAGTACGAATATAGCGGAACCATTTCCTCTAACGTTAGTTTCGAGTACTTCCCGTACCATGTCGAACACAAGGAGAAACTTACATTCGAGGTAATCGACGACATCTTTCCGGACTATGAGCACTGGCAACTCATGCGCGAATTTACGTTGCTGAAGTTGTCAGAAGATGTGTTGTACCGACCGTTCGACTCGTTGTCCAACGGTGAACAGACGAAGGTGATGCTGGCAGTCCTGTTTTTGAAGGAAAACAGCTTTTTGCTGATCGACGAGCCGACTAATCATCTGGATCTGCATGCTCGGAAGCTGGTAAGTGATTATTTGAATGGCAAGAGCGGTTTTATATTGGTGTCACACGATCGGGCGTTTCTCGACAATTGTGTGGACCACATTATTTCGATCAATAAGACCAATATCGAAATCCAGAAAGGGAATTTTTCAGACTGGTGGGAGATGAAACAACGACAGGACAATTTCGAACTAGCTGAGAACGATAAGCTGAGGAAGGATATAAAGCGGCTGTCCGAAGCGGCTAAGCGAACGAGCAACTGGTCTCACGAAGTAGAAAAAACGAAAAACGGCACCCGTAACTCCGGCTCCAAGGTCGACAAAGGGTACATCGGTCATAAGGCCGCCAAAATGATGAAGCGGTCCAAGTCGATCGAGCAAAGACAGCAATCCGCGATCGAGGATAGATCCCAGCTTCTGAAAAACGTCGATAGCTCGGAAAGTCTGAAAATCTCGCAAATGACTTATCATAAACACCAATTGGTCGAGCTTGACCGCGTTTCAATTCATTTTGGCGAAAAGAACGTTTGCCGCGACATCAGCTTTACGGTTGAGCAAGGGGATCGCATCGTGCTCTCCGGTCCGAACGGCTCAGGCAAATCCAGTTTGCTCAAACTGATCTGCGGCGAGGAGATACCTAATTCCGGCGTGTTTCGAAAAGGGAGCCAGTTGAAAATTTCCTACGTTTCACAAGACACCTCGCAGTTGCAGGGCAATTTGACGGAATTCGCCAGATCCAGCGAGATTGACGAGAGCTTGTTCAAAGCGATTTTGAGAAAACTCGATTTTTCGCGCCTGCAATTCGAAAAGGACATCGCTTCTTATAGCGGCGGTCAGAAGAAGAAGGTTCTGATCGCGAAAAGCCTCTGCGAACGCGCGCATTTGCATGTTTGGGATGAACCGCTCAATTTTGTCGACGTCATTTCCAGGATGCAAATCGAAGAGCTGCTGCTTGAGTATTCGCCGACTATTCTTTTCGTGGAGCACGATAGCGAGTTTTGCAATCATATCGCAACAAAAATGGTGGAACTGAACGTTTAACTCATTTCAAGGGGGATGAAAGTGATGATCAATGAGCTTGAGATTGTAGATGATAATGTGAACCAGTTCCTGCCGGCTGACTCGGTTCACAAAATAATAGATCTGTTGCCGGAGGTTTACCAATCTATCGACAGATGCACGTAGCGATTCTATCCGCAAACGCATCGTGTTTTTCCTGCGTAATTGGTTAATGATGCATTAAAGCGACGGATGACGGTTGCTTTTTTGCATTTTCTCCGGCGGTAAGGAGAACACATGAAACCAACCTCGAAATATGAAACGATTAGGCAAATTTTGAACGACTTCAAACAGCCTGCGTACCGATACGGGCAAATAATGGACGCTATTTTCAATCAAAAAATTGCTGAATACGAACGGATCACCATACTTCCTAAATTCTTGCGAGAAGCGTTGGTCCAGAAGCTTGGTCCGCACGTCTCCAGCGTTATGCCAGTGAAGGAATTCACTTCGCAACAAGTCAGCAAGGTGCTGTTTGCCATCGATGGTGGCGAACGCGTAGAGACCGTACGACTTACCTATGAACGGGGGTGGAAATCGTATTGTATTTCCACGCAGTGCGGCTGCGGGTTCGGGTGTCGCTTTTGCGCCACGGGTACTATCGGCTTGAAACGTAATTTGACCGCCGACGAAATTACCGACCAATTGCTACACTTTCACTTGAACGGCCACGCCTTGGACAGTGTGTCCTTCATGGGCATGGGGGAGGCGCTCGCCAACCCGCACCTTTTCGATGCACTGGCGATTTTGACCAACCCGCATCTATTCGGTTTAGGACATCGAAGAATTACGATATCCACCATCGGCCTGTTACCGGGAATCGATAGGTTGGCGCGGGAGTTTCCGCAGGTCAATCTAACCTTCTCGCTGCATTCGCCGTTCGACGATCAACGGAGCGAACTGATGCCTATTAATAAGCAGTTTTCGCTTCGCGACGTGCTGAATGCATTGGATCGCCATATCCAGCATACGGGGAGAAAGGTGTACATCGCGTATATTCTTCTTCGAGGGTTCAACGACTCGACGGAGCATGCAAGAGCAGTTGCCGCTCTGTTGAAGGGAAGGGGATCTTGGGAACATCTCTACCACGTGAACCTCATTCCCTATAATTCGACAGAAGTGACGCCTCAAAGCTATTTGCCGACTGACCCCGAAAGGATCAAAACGTTCGTCCGGACATTGAAGCAAAATGGTGTGAACGTTACAGTCCGAACTCAATTCGGATCGGACATTCATGCTGCATGCGGACAGTTATACCGAACCGAATAGTCGACGTTTGAAATTCAACATACAATGCCTGCCTCAAGATAAACATAAAAGTCGCACAAAAGGCGAAAGAAAAGCATCGTGGCCACTAGTAAAAAACTTTTACTAAAGTTTCCAGGTAGAATATGACGTTACACACAAAGGGCACCCGATCGGGTGTCCTTAATTCTGACTTTACTGTTTGAAGCAATCTATGTCTCAAAGAGAATACTGTTAGGACAATGCCTTAAAATGGTGTCAGGATCCTATTTAAAAATTTTAGTTTCAATTCCGAGTATTCTGATGTACAATTACTGATATAAAAATTATTGGAGATTTCGTACATAGAAGTTTTAGGAAGGGTTGGGCATCATGATCTCTTTATCGAATATTAACGTGACATTTGAATCTAGTTCTCAGACAGTGACAGCCGTTCAGGATGTCGATCTGCAGGTTGATGCCGGTGACGTATATGGCATAGTAGGCTACAGCGGGGCAGGGAAGAGTACACTGGTTCGCGTCATTAACCTGCTGCAACGACCTACATCAGGAAACGTTGAAGTGAACGGTCAGGATTTACTGGCCTTGCTCCCTAAAGAGCTGCGCGCCGCCAGGAAGAAGATCGGGATGATCTTCCAACATTTTAACCTCATGAATTCCAGAACGATCTATGATAATGTGGATTACCCTCTGAAAAGCTCCAAGCTATCCAAGCGTGAAAGAGCCCAGAAGGTCAATGACTTGCTCGAGCTGGTAGGTTTATCGGATAAACGGAATGCATACCCCTCTCAATTGTCAGGTGGGCAGAAGCAGCGGGTGGCCATTGCCAGAGCGCTGGCGAATGATCCGGAAATTCTATTATGCGACGAAGCGACCAGTGCGCTGGATCCCAAAACAACGTTATCTATCCTGAAATTGTTGAAGAAGTTGAATCAAGACCTCGGCCTGACGATCGTGATTATTACGCATGAAATGCAGGTGGTGAAAGAAATATGCAACAAGGTTGCCGTGATGGAAGCCGGTCGTATCATTGAACAGGGCGATATCGTCTCCATCTTCAGCAGTCCGCAAAATGCGCTAACCCGTGATTTCATCAATACGGCGACACATGTAGAGCAGACGCTGGAGAAGCTCGCGCTCCATCCGTCATTGGTTCATCTGAAGGACAACGATATCTTGTGCAAGATTTCTTATGTTGGCGATAGTACAAGCGAGCCGGTCATTTCGGCGCTTACCGCTCGATATCGCGTGACCACCAATCTAATATTCGCGAATGTGGAAATCTTGCAACAGACGCCGATCGGCAATCTGATCGTTGTCATGTCGGGCGCCGCCAGCGATCTGGAAGCAGCGCTGCAATATTTGCAATCCATTCAGGTGGCGGTTGAAATGATCGACTCCCGTTATCTGCAGAACAGTAAAGTAGGTGATCCGGTATGAGCGAATTTTTCATGACATATTTCCCGAATATATGGAGTTCAAGAGAGGATATCCTCTTGAGCACCTATGAGACGATTTATATGGTGGCTGTGACCTCGTTATTTTCCGTGATATTCGGCATTTTGTTTGGCGTTACCCTGGTTGTGGTAGATAAGGGAGGTATTCTGGAGAACAGACCGATCTATAGTGTCGTGGAAAAAATCATTAACTTGTTCCGATCCATTCCGTTTATCATACTCATCGCTGTTGTCGTTCCTCTTACCCGACTCATCGTAGGGACATCGATCGGTATGCATGCAGCTATCGTGCCTTTGGTCATCGGAATCGTACCTTTCTATGCTAGACAGATACAAAATGCGTTGGTAGAAGTAGATCCCGGTATTATCGAAGCGGCTCAGTCCATGGGTTCGGGGCCGATTGAGATTATTTTCCGAGTCTATCTCAAGGAGGGCTTGGCAGGGATTATCCGCGCTTCTTCGGTTACGATCATTAACCTGATCGGACTGACGACGATGGCGGGCGCCATTGGCTCAGGAGGATTGGGAAGTCTGGCGATTAATAAGGGGTATAACCGATTCCAGACGGATGTCACACTTGTAGCAACGATTTTGATCCTGATTCTGGTGTTTGTGTGCCAATTCATCGGTGATTATTTCACCAAGAAGACAATGCGTTAATAGCAGACTTGTAACGGTTAATACAGTATGCTGCCTTCGGGTACGTGCTGAATTAAATATACAATACTATACAAAAAGGACTGAAGAACAATGGCAAAAGTAGAAAGTTTTCAATTGGACCATACGATCGTAAAGGCACCTTATGTCAGAGCGGCAGGGGTCGAGCATGACGAGAAAGGCAGCACCGTGCAAAAATACGACCTGCGCTTCCTGCAACCGAATCAAGATGCGATACCGACAGCTGCGCTTCATACGCTTGAACATCTGTTGGCTACATATATGAGGGATGAGATTCAAGGCATCATCGATATTTCACCAATGGGATGCAGAACGGGATATTATCTGATTCTCTGGAATGAGCGTGATCCGGAAGAGATCGCATCCGCACTAGAGAGAACGTTGAAGCGCGTACTCGAAACGACAGTGGTTCCGGCGGTATCCGCGCTAGAATGCGGCAATTACAAGGATCATTCGCTATTTTCGGCTCAAGAATATGCGAAGATTGTACTCGATGCCGGCATTAGCAGAGACCCGTTTGAGAGAGTCTTGTAATAGACGATGATTACGCTGGATTTATCGCATCTAACGGCGGTTGTCACTGGCGGCCATTCAGGCATAGGGCAAGGTATCGTGCAAATATTGCTGCAGAGCGGGGCCAAGGTGATCTCAGCCGATCTCGTCTATACAGATGATTATAAGGACATCGACGGGCGCTTGTCCGAGAGCAGACTGGATTTGTCCCGATCAGAAGATATCTATCGCTGGTCAGATCTCATCCTCGAGCGGTCAGGTGTTCCGGATATCGTCGTGAATTGCGCCGGCATTTCCACGATGGATTATGTAATTGATAGTAAGCTGGAAGATTGGGAAAAGGTATTCTCTATCAATTCAACCGGGCTCTATCTGGTATCCAAAATATTCGCGAAAGCGATGGTCGAGGCCGGGAAGCCGGGGAGTATCATACAGATGGCTTCACAAGCCGGAAAGAACGGTTATCGGGCTATGGGCGGATATTGCGCGTCCAAGCATGCTGTTCTTGGATTAACGAAAGTCATGGCAATTGAATTGGCGCGGCATAACATTCTGGTCAATGCGGTATGTCCAGGTATTGTGGAGACGTCGATGAAGCATCGAGAGCGTATTGAAGGTGGACTCATCCGCGGAATGACCGCAGAAGAGATCTACGCAGAGGATTGTTCTCAGGTTCCGCTGGGAAGGACCGCCGAGGTTCAGGACATTGCGAATGTCGTGTTGTTCCTGGCTAGTCCATTATCTTCCTATATGACAGGACAGGCCATTAATGTAACCGGCGGCATGACAATGCATTAGGGCAATGATATTTTATTGAATCGAGGGGGGCGAAAGCATATGAATATAAAAAAATTATGGGGCGGATTAGCGCTTGGATTAACATTGACACTGGTGATTGCAGGCTGTGGAAGCAAAACATCGGGCGACGGCGAGAAAATCGTCATTGGTTCCATGGGCTCTGATGCCCAGATTTGGAAGCATATCGCGCAGTCTCAGGCGGCTAAAGATGCCAAGCTCAATATTGAAGTCAAGGAGATCGATGGGGGCGTCGTGACGAATAACGCGACCAAAGAGGGAGAGGTTGACGTGAACGCCTTCCAATCCTGGGGTTACTTGGTCAGCTACAATAAAGAAAGCAATGCCAATCTCGTAGCGGTAGCGACCACGTATCTTGAGCCGATGGGGATTTATTCTCAGAAGATCAAGAATATCAATGATGTGCCGGACGGTGCACTCGTCGCCTTGGCAGATAATCCGGCCAATACAGCCAGAGGATTAAAACTGTTGCAGGCATCCGGACTCATCAAGTTAAAGGACGGTTTCAATGAGGGAACAGGTTCGGTGAACGATATCACTGAGAATCCCAAGAATCTAAAATTCAAGTTGATCGACGATACGACCGGGCCACGCGTGATTCAAGATGTGGATCTTGTATTGATCGGTAATACGATCGCGATGGAAGGCGGACTGAATGTATTGAAGGACTCCTTATTCCATGAGGAAGTTTCTGTCGATACCAAAAGCAGTATCAACGTGCTTGTGACCAGCGCCGATAAAAAGGACAATCCTGGCATCTTGAAATTAGGCGAGTTGTACCATAATGAAGATACGCAAAAATATATCGAACAGGAATTCGGCGGCACGAAAGTACCAGTCAGTAAGCCGGTTACATTCCTGGAAGAATAGAGAGGCAGCTTATGAGAATTGCAATTATCACTGCCATGGAAGAGGAAATGGCTCCATTTCGTAGTGAATCACGAATTACATCAAGATCACAGGTGGGCAAGGTCATTGTTGAAGAAGCGATTTACCGGGATAAACCTCTTATTCTGGTAGAGAGCGGTATTGGCAAAGTCAATGCAGCCGTTGCGGTTACGCTGCTCATTGAACGGTTTCAACCGGATTTGATCATCAATGCTGGATCATCGGGTGCCTTTGCTGAAGGGTTAAAGGTGGGAGACGTCGTTGTCGCTACACAGTACAGATATGGCGATGTCGATGCGACCTGCTTTGGATATGAGCATGGCCAGGTTCCGCAGATGCCGGCGAAATACGATCTGAACAGTGACTGGGTAGATGTAGCGAGACAAGCTGCTGCCGAAGCAGAGCTGCCGTATGCCCTAGATTTCGGATTAGTACTGACGCTGGATTCCTTCATGAGTGAATCCGAGCGAGTGGAATGGATTAAATCGACTTTTCCAACCGTCAAGGTATCAGACATGGAAGGGCTCGCGATTGTACAAGCTGCTGCTCAATATGGCATTCCGGTGATAGCTGTCAAGGCAGTATCCGATATTACCGGCCATGGCGCAGATTCGGCCGACAGCTTCGATAATAATCTAAATGACGTTGCGAAGCATGCCGCGCATTTTACTGAACTGCTGGTGCAGCAGATCCAGTCGATCGCCGTGTAGCAATATTAAATAATTCTGAACCGCAAGCGGTATGTCTTGATAAGACGTGCTGGTTGCGGTTTTCTTGTCGTAAGTACCGTTCACAGGAAAGTGTGGCGATTTCACAACAATGTCCATATCAGACTACCGACCACGACGATCTGTCCGGGCTGTTTATTCATCGTTCTTCTCCTCACCATACCCGATAAAGTGCTGCAATAACTCTTTCTTGATTGCATCCTCGGCAAAAGAGGCTTGGATGGCTTCTACGTTCATCTTCTGAAAATCTTCTGGTTCAAAATGAAAGTGTTCTGCCAAACGTGCATATTCGTAGGACAAATTCGTATTGGATACCGTAGTATTATCCGTATTTATAGTTACAGCAAGACCAAGATCGTAGTATCTGCGGATTGGGTGTGATGCTTCATCTGAAGCAGCTTTTGTCTGAATGTTGCTTGTGAAGCACATTTCGAGAGCAATTCTTGATGCTCGAATTTCATCGAGCAACTCCAGATCCTGTTCTAGTCGAACGCCATGGCCAATGCGCCTAGCATGTAGAGAATCTACTGCGTCACGAATGCTGTCTGCACCAGCAGCTTCTCCGGCATGAATGGTAATCGGAATGTCTGCTTGATGGGCAGCTTCGAATACCGCCTGGTGGAGCAACGGAGGAAATCCTGCTTCATCGCCGGCAAGATCAATACCGACGACGCCATGCAGATAGAATTTCTTCGCAAGCTCAAGAACCTGTAAATTCATCTCTACGGGATGGTTGCGAATACAGGTTAGGATGAGTCGAGCAATCGTTCCAGTGTTCGCTTCACCAAGTTGCATGCCTTGTAGCACGGCATCTACTGTTTCTTCTAATGTTAATCCTTGTTCAAGATGGAGCTGAGGGGCAAATCGGATCTCTATATATTTGACCTGAGCGCTAGCAGCATCTTCAACAGCTTCATAGGCTACGCGCTGTAAGCTAGTTGATGTTTGCATAACGGCTACAGGGAGCTGAAATTTTTCAAGATATTGTGTCAAACTGTTGCAGTGACCTTGCACTTGAATGAGTTCTAGCAATGCAGCCTCATCTTCGGGAATGGAAATATTAGCTTCGATAGCAAGCTCACGTACGGTAGAGGCGCGTAAGCCTCCATCCAGATGGTAATGTAATTCAACCTTGGGGAGCTGGTGCAATACGTGTTCAAGCTCTAACGAATGATTTGACATACGGGACTGGCCTCCTTCAATGCGAGTATTTATGATTTTGCTAATCTGATTTCATAATGCTAGTTGTATTGTAAGTCACATGCTTGGACTTTCAATGTCAAATCCCCCGTTGGATTTACCATCGGGGGTCTCAGTTAATCGAGGTGCATCCATTAAGGATGTCAGCGTAGCCTGTTGTTACGTTAACGAGGAACTTGAGTTCAAAAAACGCAAGCTGTCGGATGATCCAAAGCGCCAAACCGGCGGCCTATCCATCATTTAATATCAGAGTTACTTCGATTTCTTCTTTGCTGCAGACCTGCCTTGTTTCTTCGGATCATTCGATGGTGGTGCGGCATGCTGTGAACCGTTGGGCTTTATCGAATCGGTCATGTTCTTATGCTCCTTTCCTGAGATTTGAATTAGTTATATGCATATTTTCCTATTTCATCCAAAGACACTTGTAGTTTTTCATCTGTAATAAGATCTCTTTATTATGTCACGAACCACAGTTTAGAGTTACTACTATAATAGTAACCTAATGAACTTTTCAAATCAACCCCGAATTTGAATAAAAAAAGACGGATAGATTCGCTATAAAGGATTTTTCTGGAAAACATCCAATGAGATTAACAGGACGTCGACAGTGTGGTTAGTCATGAATCATGTGAAAGAAGAGAGGAGATTTTTGCAGGATGGGAGACGATAGTTCAATGCTAAAAGGCTGCAATATAGCAGCCGTTTAAAGTGGTGGGGATCTGCGAAATTTTCTAGTATAGGGCAACGGAGAGAGGGAAATCCGAATAAACGAAACAGAGGACTTTAAGCGCTGTTTAGACTCGTGTTTCGACTTATTAATACATGGGGGGATACCTGCTGTTTATGGCGAACTTGAGAAGAACTCTTGTAACTTAACCACGAAAGTATTTACATTCGGTTTACTCTCTGATGATATTCTCCTAATAATGATAATCTATTATTATTTTAAAGCGTTAACTACTAAGGAGGGTATATATGTTTAAGAAAATCTCTAAAAAAGTAATTCCTTTCGCTGTCGTGTCATCACTGGCGATTACAGCTTTGGTATCGGGTGCTGCACCGAGTTCAGCAGATTCTAAAAAAGTAGAAGATAAAAAGGTTAAAAACGTTATTTTCCTTATCGGTGATGGCATGGGGCAATCGTATACGTCTGCATATCGCTATATGAAAGATGATCCCAAAACACCCGTTAAAGAAAAAACAGAATTCGATACATATCTCGTTGGGTCACAAATGACTTATCCTGAGGACGAACATCAGAATATTACCGACTCCGCATCTGCCGCAACAGCCATGTCCGCAGGTGTAAAAACATACAATGCTGCAATCGCCGTTGATAATGACTTCACAGAAGTTAAAACGGTTCTCGAAGCAGCGAAAGAAAATGGTAAGTCTACCGGATTGGTAGCTACATCTGAAATCACACATGCGACACCTGCCGCTTACGGAGCACATGACATCAATCGCAAGAATATGGATGCCATTGCAGATGATTACTTCGACGAACTCGTCAATAAGAAACACAAAATTGATGTCTTACTAGGTGGCGGTTTGAACAATTTTGTACGTAAGGACAGAAACCTGACTGAAGAATTCAAAAAAGCCGGATACAGCTATGTAACAGATCGTGAAAGCTTGTTGAAGGACACAAATAGCCAAATCCTCGGATTATTCGCGCCTGGTGGATTGGATAAAATGATTGACCGCAACGAAAAGACCCCTTCACTACAAGAGATGACGAAAGCGGCCATTCAACGTCTTAGCAAAAATAAAGACGGATTTTTCTTGATGGTAGAGGGCAGCCAAATCGATTGGGCTGGACATGATAATGATGTCGTCGCATCCATGAGCGAGATGGCCGATTTCGAGAAGGCATTTAAAGAAGCGATTGATTTTGCCAAGAAAGATGGGAATACGTTAGTTGTTGCGACTGCTGACCATTCAACTGGTGGATTCTCGATTGGCGCCAATGGCATCTACAATTTTGATGTAGCTCCGATTAAAGCTGCTAAACGCACACCAGATTTCATGGCAGCAGAAATTCTTGCAGGTGCAACAGTTGAAGAAACATTGAAAAAATATATTAACTTAGAACTGACAGATGAAGAAATCAAATCCGTTAAAGATGCAGCTGCAACCAAAGATCAAACCAAGACTGACAATGCGATCGAAGCCATCTTTAATACGCGTTCCAATACGGGCTGGACTACTGGCGGCCATACTGGAGAAGATGTGCCGGTCTATGCTTTTGGGCCTGGTAAAGAGAAGTTCGCCGGACTTATTGATAACACGGATAATGCAAAAATCATTTTCAATATCATTGAAGGAAAAAACAAGTAACCTGTTCGTTAAGGGATAATTATACTAGACTTATATTACGAAGCGGATCTTTCCAACTTAGTTGGAGGACCGCTTCGTTTTTCATTCTTCACAATCTTATCAACCATATAAAATTGTCATTCTTCATTCAGCAAAAAAGAGGCTATCCCAAATGACAGCCTCTTGAAATCCTGACGTATCGTTTAATCGTCATTCTCTTCTTCGTTCATAGACCGCATCCGTACCTTCTCGACATCTGAGGCTTTCACAAAGGCGAAGCGGTGGTTGAAGAATATTTGGTAGAACTCTTCTTTGCCATTGACCAGTTTACTGGTCGCATATGGGTCAGTCGTGAACATCGGAGCATCGTAATAATCGCTTTTGTCTTTCTCCACAGCAATATAAGACTGTCCCTGAGAAATGGTGTACTGAAGCGGGATCAAGACATTCGGCGTGAGATCCGAAGGATATGCCGCTTCTTCCGGATAAGCAGCACCATAGACCGCAATGGAAACGGTGCCGGCTTTCGGCTTGACTAACATTCCCTTGCCTGAAACCGTATTCATTCCTTGCGGGTTATAGAACCAGGCTTTCTGTCCTCCGAACCAGATTGCAGTCCAATCTCCCTGCTTGTCGGCAAGTGCGAAGGACTGCCCTACGGTAGCTTTGGCGCCTACGCTGAAACCGTCTTTCTTATTTTGTGCGACAAGGGCAGGATCATCAATCAGTTCAGCGTTAAAGTCAGGCTCTTTGTATAAATAAACGAAGTTAGACGGCTGAGCAGGAGCATCATTGATATCTGGCTGATTGGTCTTAAAGTCAGGCTTGATTGTCACAATATCTTTGGACCCATGCTTGGAGCGGATCGGTGCTCCAACCAACTCCATGTAGTGCTCCCAATCCCAGAATGGACCGGGATCCTGATGCATAACCTTTTGACGCGCCGGAGTTAGACCTGGTATTTCATTATGACCGATAATGTGGGCCCGATCGAGTGGAATATCGTATTTCTCCGCCAGATAACGAACCAATGCAGCTGAAGAACGGTAAAGTCTTTCTGTGAACCAGGTTGCTCCTTCCATAGCAAAGCCTTCATGCTCTAAGCCGATGGAATGCATATTGAAATACCAATTGCCTGCATGCCATGCTACATTCTTGTTCTTGACCATTTGCGTAATCTGTCCGTCGGAGGAACGGATAACATAGTGGGCGCTGACGTAAGAGTCCGGATTGGTAAATATGTTGAGCGTATCCTGATAGGTTTCTTCGGTATCATGAATGACAATATAACGGATATCAGGACCAAATTTAGGACGGTCGGCAAGATCGTAATTGGAATAGTCCGAAGGGTCATCCCCGTTCTGCTGATAGGCTGCAGGAACAAAACTGCAATGGAGATTACGAGGGCACTCGGCGGCTTCGGGCTTCGTTGGGCGATGATACATTTTTTTCACGGAATCAGGGTTAGGCTTTATTTCTTTGGATGTCAGACTGAGAAGTTGTCCTTCCGAGGTTTGCCGCGATATTCCCTGCTGAACCGTATCAAATACATTATTGGCAAACTCCATGGCTGCCTCTGACTCTTGAGAACCACTGTATTCGGCAACAGCACCATACCAGTCGGATTCCGACACAGGAAGTTCACCGAGTGTTTCTTGCGCATAATTCGCTAGTAATGCTGCTCCTCCCCGAATGTTGCTCACAGGATCCCGCTTCAATAATTCCGGATCGACGTTCAATAGCTGGGCCGCCTCCGACAACGTATGAAGGCTCGGATCGTTCAACAAAGTCGATGTTCTATCCCCGTCGCCTGTTCCCTTATAGTCTTCGTTATTCTGTTGCGTATAGTCGGTCAAATGCATAACACCGTATCCGCCTGAAGTACTGGGCTCACCATGATGATGCTCCCACCTGGAAAGGTTGTAGGAAACGGACATTAAAATGCTCACTGGCACACCAAACTCATTAGCAGCGGATTCGAAGGCTTCCTGCAATGAATTCGTCTGGTCTTGCTCCGCATAGACAGAAGGCACGGACTTGATAGAAACAGGAACTCCAGGTATGAATCCGGCAGCCACCAGTAAGGCGACTGCAAGAGCGAGCGACAGCTTGTTCCATTGGATTGTTCGAAGCAGTTTCAATATTTTCCCTCCAAAATAATAATGATGATGATGACTCCGATTGATTTCGCACCTCCATTTCTAATATATTTTTATGAAATTAAAACATGAACAAAATTTAAATATCGAAATATTATTTCATAAGACAATTGAATCGGAGTTGGATGTACTCCAGGTGGTGTTAAGGAGTAGTTCTTCGATTGTTGCAGTTTAATAGATGTTTATATAGACTGGTATCTGTTGGATGAACATTCTATTAAAAATGCTTACAAGGTAATGAGGAGGAACTAGTTTTGAATCATTTCACGATATTTGCATCGAGGAACGACATTGACGATATTGAAGCGAAAATACTAGACGTTTTTGTTAAGGGCTTTGACGTTAAGGTTAACGAGAATGAATATTTTATCAAGTCCAAGACGTTGTTCAACAAACACAAAATCACGATCAGAGTCGCAACTGAAGAAACAAGTCCCGAGTATTTCTCGCGAAATATTCCAGGAATGATGGGGTTCTATGATCGGATTCCTTTTGAAGACGAGCATCTTAAAGGGTTAGTGATGACACAAATATCTGTCTTAAACACGATGTTTGCCATCGAATCGGAGAAGGAAATAAATGACGGGCTGATGCAACTCTTTACGAAGCTGCTATCGGAAATTGGCGGGATCGGCTTTTTGATAAACGGAATTTTACTCGATCAAGAAGGAGAAGTTATTGTTTATCCTGACGGCAGCTCAGGTTCGGCTGACTTCAGACCTCATGCCGCTTCTAGAAAAGTACTGGGGCCAGAGATCACATCTGAGGAAGGCGAACAACGAAAAGACAGGAGTATAGCCTATTTACATGAAAGGGGTATTCCGTATATTACCTGGATGCCTCAGCTGCCACCATTAGTAGAATGTCAAATTAAAACGCAGGAAGAGATAGCAAAAAGAGCTGTCGCCTTATTAATTGTGATCCAATACGCTTGTGATGTGGCTCAATCCCTGGATATCCATGAGTCCAAAAATTTCTTTATAGGCATGCTGCAAAAATATGGTGTTGAAGATGATTTGACTGAGAATGAAAGAAGATTTTTGCACGATGATGAACCGGATGTGCAGGATGCAGTCAATCTTGCCTGGCAATATGAAGCATATTGGACGCTTATTTGGGCATTGGGTCTTATAGATACACTTGAATTCCCTGACCAGGTATGCGACTGTGATCATGCGATTCAAATCGTCTCTAACTGCGAATCGTTCGAACAGTTCTACCAGACAACGACGATGCGCAGCAGACAAGAAATTTTGGATGAGGCAGATAAAATGTATAGACTCCATTGGGCATGTGTAAATAGCAGGATTAAAGGAGAAGAAGCTCCTGCCGGCATGCAAGAAAGTATCGTGATAGAGCGACGTAGGGGACTGTTCTGGATAATCGGCCATCGGGATGAACAGTGGGACGAAATTTCGATGGACACCTAGAATCAAGATCACAACATATCTACTAGGCGAACATCAAAAGCTAAACGCCAGGATTGCCTTGAAAGACACTTCATTCCACGAAAATGCGGCTTATTTATTTAATGTCCTCAAGTTCTTGTCATTTTTATTCGACAGGATCTTGGGGACTTTACCGTTTTTACCGGAATTTTATTCCCCTCCGGGTATAAAGTTTTTGTTGTACAAATTGAACTTTTATAACCTCTAGGGTCTCTTATCTATGAAAAGGGGAGAGAACATGAACGTAAGCCATCTTGTCAGACGAGCCCAAAAGGGCAACAAAGAAGCTTTATTACAACTTATCATGGCTGATCAGGACGCTTATTATCGTCTTGCGTATACCTACATGGGAAACGAGCATGATGCGATGGATGCCATGGAAGACATGATTGTTACACTGTATGAAAAGATCGATCAATTGCAAAAGGGCGAAGCATTCTACAGCTGGAGCAAAACCATTCTCGTCAATCGGTGCAAAACATTACTCCGCAAAAAAGGGCGGTTTTACCCACTTGATGACGAACAAGAACGTTCCCTTGCAGCATTCACTGACGATAATCCATATCGCCATACAGAGTCTGAGATGGACATGCAGGTTCTATTATCTCATCTCAATGCACAGCAGCGGGAAGCGATTGAACTTCGATATGTTCATGATCTACAGTACCAGACGATTGCAGACATGACCGGCGCGCCGCTCGGTACCATCAAATCAAGAATCTCACAAGGCATACTTAAATTGAAAGCCATGATCGGAGGTGATCGTTATGGAGACGATCGAGGAGAAATTAGAGGAATATAAGGAGCAAACGGTGAATCAGATGCATGTGCCGTCCGACCTTGAGGAGAGACTACGGAATGCGCTGCTTCGTGTTCCCAAGAAAAAGAGAAGCAAGACGAAATTGGTGGCCTGGATCTCATCAGCAGCTGCAGCGATAATACTCATGGTTGGCGTTTACGAGTATCCTGCATTAGCTTATTACTTTAACATCAACTTGAACACGCTTAGTTTTGCTGAAGTGGTGGAGCAGGGTTACGGCCAATCTGTTGACAAAAGCATAACGCTTCAAGACGGCACGGTCGTTACAATTCAAGGAGTCATTGCTGACGATAATGTTTTTCGCATGTATTACACCATTGATCGACCTGCAGGCATTGCGTTTACGGATGATGATTTTCGTCGATATGGATTCGAGAACTTGCGAGGATTCTTAACCAATTCAGATTCGCTAAGAGGCGGCGGCGGACTAGGCAAGACCAAGAGCCAGTTCGTCGGAGATCATGATTTCAAGCCTGTTAGCCCATTTGCTCGCACCCTTACTGTGACATTTACGGAATGGTTGGATAATGGGAAAAAGCTATCTTATCCGATCACCTTCAACTTTGAAGCAAATAAAGCAATGAAGAGTATCATTAAAGAGGATCTTTCTGAATCCATCGCTGTTGATAAAGGGACGATTCATTATGATTATATTACAGCTTCCCCAACGTCAACCATCGTGAAGGGACACTATGAATTAGAAGAGTATCCGAGATTTTCAGGTGAAACCAAGCTGTATGTGAATGGAACAGAAGTAGGCAGGAGTGGAGCAGGGGGACGTAATCCTGACTTTCAACTTCAATTCGCCGCATTCCCTACGGATAATATTCATTCCATTGAGCTTGTCCTCGAAAATTTCGAAGGATATCACAAAATCAATGAACCCATCTTGCTTGCGTCACCTTCCGATCGATCGATCAGAGTCGGAGATGAAAAGTTGTGGATTCGCAGTGTGACGAAAACCGAAACAGGCTATGATATCGTCATTGCCAGAAATCAGTTTACGTTCTTGGAAAAGGATAATTTATCCATCCAAGCCGGAGGTCACGTCGTTCCGGTATCATCGATCTCTGAAGAACGTCCTTGGGATTTGAAGAATGGCAATATAATGTGGGAGCAGACGTATTCTTTCAACACCATGGACAAGCCGGAATTCCTCCTGGTGGACGGGTACCAATATATTAAAACCTACAATAAGAAAATATCGATACCTGTAGATAACAAAAAATAAACCATGCTCTAGTACCCGGAAGATAGACACTTTTGAAAAAAGAGTGGCTGTTTTCCGGGTTTTACATCTCTTGTAGTTCAAAGAATTATTTCTGGCCTTCTGCATCTAATTGCTTTCGAATCGACTCAACTGTGTATATGAAAGATTCAGCTGCTTTGTAGGCATCGAGAGCTTGTTCAAGACGCTTGATATGCTGGTTAAATTCGTTTGGACTTTCAGAATATTTTACTAACATACGTGCGTTAAAAATTAGATCCTCACGGGCTGCCTTGATAGCACGGCCATGCTCTTTCTCTATCATTTTGACGGCCATGTGTGTATATATTGCTGAAAATTCTTTATCCTCAATGTGCTGCTCTCTTGCAGCAAGATCACTTTCGCTAATTTCCCAATCGCCAGAATCGGTTTTGGTTGCCGCTAAACGACCGTCATTAATCATGTTAAGAATCGTCTTGTAGTGAACTCCGAGCATTATCGATGCTTCCTTTGCATTCATTAGCCTCACCCTTATCCTTATTTATCCTTATAATAATTGACACTTGAGGATATGTAAAGAAAGGATATTTCAATCCAAAGTTGGAAATAAGGATGCGGATTTCGATAGTTTAAGCTAACGGATTGGTAGGATATATCAATAAAAAAAGGGGATTATTGTTAAATAAAGAATATAGAATGAAACACCAAAAAAGGAGATGGATTCATGAAAACGGAACTCGTAGTGCAGATCGACGAACCGTGGCAAAAAGAATCAGTGGAAGAAGTTGCGCGCCGCTTCGAATTATTGAACCCTGGAGTGAAAATAATTGTTAAAGTTGTTCCTAACGACGATATCCGTACAACCCTTTACACGGGGGAATCCAATGCCGATCTAGTACAATTGTTTAACGGAGACATCGTCGATTGCAGTAAGGATGGACTATTGCTTGATCTTCGAGCATGGCTAAGACAGAATCATGAATTAGAAAGTTTGTTTCACCCTGCGATCTTCCGCCTGATACAGCCTGACGGACGAGTTGCAGTGCTTCCATTAAGCGCCAGTATGAAAGGCATTTTCTATAACAAGCAATGGTTTGACAAGGCTGGTATTCCTTACCCAGAAGAAGGTTGGACTTGGAATGATTTTATGGAGATAGCGATTAGGCTACAGCGTGCGAATGTGCACAAAGAAGAATGTTTTGCAGCTCGAATCTCGTTTCACCGCGAGTATATTGGTCTTCTACTGCTCACGGCAGGGACAGATTGGCTGTCCCCCGATAAAAGAAGAGCCTCCGGGTACGCTAACAATGCGCAAGCTGTGCAAGCTGTGCAATGGGCAGTTGATCTTGTCCGCAAACACCAAGTTGCACGGGCGACCCAAGAGTATTTTGCGAACAGCGATTTGATTCGTAACGAAGCCGGGATGATTCTTGATTACTACGTTATGTTGCATGAAATCCAACCTCATTTGAAGGAAGATCTTGGTGTCGCGGGATTGCCGCAATTTATCGATGGACATAGGGTGAACGAGCCATGGGTTTGCGGGTTCGGCATTTCGTCCAAAACCGTTAACCCTGAATTAGCCTGGTCTTTCCTATGTGAATTGACTTGTACCAACAATGAATTGACCCGGCTTGTGTCAGAAGGGTCAATTACTCCGCTTCGCTCCGTATATTCAGAGGTAAGTCAAGACAGTGATCCTTTGCGTAATGCCATACTGGCGGAACTCGAGAATAGTGCTCAACTTCCGATCTCGTCAGGGAACACTTCACTGTATTCATTGTTGGACGACTATGTGAATCCTGCTTTGGCCCGTATTGTGTTCGAAGGTGCCGACGTTAAGGGGACGCTGGATGATTTAGCTATCGTGCTGGACGGTAAACTTCAAGAGCACTTTTCGACACCTTTGTTAAGTTGAGCAAACCAGTAAATCACAAAGCAAAATTACTCTCTGATCTGTTAAATAGGGGGATTTATTGAATGATTATTCTAATTAGTGGAAATAGCAGAACTGGTAAGACACTTATGTCTCAAAAATTACTTGAGAAATATCAAATACCCTATTTATCTATTGATCATTTAAAGATGGGGTTGTATAGAGGAGACTCTGCGTGTGGTTTTACACCGCTTGATAGTACAGAACTTATTGGTGAGAAATTGTGGCCGATTATTAAAGGAATTATTATGACTAATATCGAGAATAATCAGAACATTATTATTGAAGGATGCTATATATTGCCTCATTTTATAAAGGACTTTGAAGTAGAATACTCTGAGAAAATCATATCAGTTTTCATTGGCTTCTCACAAAGATATATTGAAGAAAACTTCGCATCTAACATTGTGAAACATAGGAATGCTATTGAAGATCGGAGCTATTCAGAAGATGGGATAATTACTGATTACATTAATGACCATGATGCTTTTAGAAGGAAATGTCTAGACAGTGGTGTCGAATACTTTGAAATTGACAAAAACTATGAAGAAGAGATTATCAAGGTATATGATTTTATAGAGATTCAAAAACACGAGATTGATAGAAAATTCAAAGAAGGCGCTGACATCCTATAACAATGTGTTCACGCATCGGGGGACAAGCCCTCTCGGTCTCGGAAGATAATTCGGGGAAGCGATTGTTGGGACACATCCGCACCGACTAACCGCATTGTGGCCGCTCACTACGTTCGCTTAAGTCGGTAGGACGTCGTGAACACGGATACGTTATATGCAATTACTTGCAGAGCCAATGGGGAGGGTTATTTCCAAGTAGATGATTTCACTTATTATATCGATATTAATGTATCAATCTCCCACAGTTGTTTTTACTAAAGAAGAAATCGAGAAATATGAAGAGCTATCTAAATCAGTTAATGAAGGACGACTAAATGACTATTCTTTACAGTACCCCAAGTACCGTTTTCTCCAGTATTTATCATCGAAAGGAAACTATGTGTTTCACGGTTCTAATTATCGCAATATTGAAAGATTTGAACCACGCGAACAGACGTTGTATAACAATGAACTAACTACAGCTGTGTTTGCAACGACAGAACCAATATGGTCTATTTTCTATGCAGTATTTAATCGAAGTGCATTGATCGGGAGTTTTCGAAATGGATGTATCATAGGACGAAACAAAAAGTACCATTATTATTCAATAAATGAATCTACAATAAAAAACAATCCTTGGACGGATGGCATGCTGTACATACTACCTAAAGATAAATTTCATATGTCTGGACAAGAGAAAGTGCAATTTGATGAATGGATTTGCAATGAATATGTAACTCCAATAGGCAAGATAAGCGTATCCTTAGCAGATTTTTATTTCTTGAATAAAGTAGCAGTTCACAAAGATAAAGAGTCATTGTTTAGTACCTGGATATTCTATAAAGCACGAACTTTATTGGGGTACTCTCGGGTTCGTAAATACAACAACGTTATATGAAAGGGACGCAAATTATTATAAAACCTCATAAAAATTTATGATTGAAACAATAAGAACACTTGTACGCAGAAGTGATAAAAGGTAAAATATAACTACAATTGAATCTTGGGTGGGCATGGTTTCCCTTCGAAAGGGGGTGAAGCCATGGAGGTAAAAGATGCAATAACGATTATGTTCCTATTTGGAATGTTCATACTTGCACTTTTAACATACATCAATAATAACAACAAGAGAAAGTAAAAACCCACCCTAGATTAGAAGCCGAAGGTGGGTTTTTGTTCCTAAATGAATTTGAAGGGAATATACCATCCAAGCCAATTGTACTGACCAAGTGTTTGCCGCACTTGGTCTTTATTAAATATATAATAACATACTTAAAAGATGTATCAAAAGAGAAAATGAATAAATAAGTTTAAGAATTTTTAAAGTGCATTGTTTAAGTAGCTCGAAGAAGGCATCCCCATCATATAACATCGTTTTCCTGCATCGCAGCATACGCTAATCGGTCCGCCCAAAGTAGAAGAAGCGTAATCATAACGGAGATCTTTCAGTAGCAGAGAAGCGATCAGCGGACACATCTGCAAGGCAAAGTGGCTACGCCACCCGGCGTTGTTCATGTTTCGCATATTGATCTGGCAGCTTAAGCCTTTTGACGTCAGGAACACACAAACGTTATCTGAAATTCATACAAAACCGTAAAAACATTAAAAACAATAAAGGACGATGAATATGATACTTGAAGTTGCAATGCTCCAAGTAAGACCTGGAATGACAAATGAATTTGAACAAAATTTTATTGTAGCTTCTAGGATTATTTCAAAGATGAAGGGCTATTTGGAACATGAACTGCAAAGATGTGTAGAAGACACGAATAAGTACATATTATTAGTCCGATGGGAAACCCTTGAAGATCATACAATAGTTTTTAGAGAATCAGAAGAATATAAGGAATGGAAAGAATTGTTACATCATTTTTATGATCCATTTCCGACAGTAGAACATTTCGAAATGATTGAATTTAGATATAGACAACCAATAATTGAAACGATAATTAAGAGAAACTCAACAAATTAGCATGTAGTTCAATGACGGCATGAACAGCAGATAACACCCTTTTCCCGCTGCGAGGCTTTCGCCCCTTGGTCTGCCCGAGGCAATTCGGTGAAGTAGATGCAGGCAGACAACCCTGAAAGGCTATGTGGAAGAGCCACCCGGCAGCAAGCTGCCTTAAGCCCTTCGGGTTCTGGAACATAACAACGCTTTACGTACCGCGAGACTTTTTATGGAGGTTATACATGGAGCTATTAGTAGTTGGTGATGTACATGGTTGTTATCATACTTTTACTAAATTAATTGATGAGCATTGGAATAGTGGTAAACAGATCTTAGTGCAATTAGGTGATTTAATGGATAGAGGGAAGTTCTCACCTGAGACAATTTTATATGCGATTGAATTACAAAAGAACAATCCCGATAAGGTATATTTTCTTAAAGGAAATCATGAGTTTGAAGCTATTATATTTAGAAGAAGGAAATGAGAATTGGTTAAAACAATGTGGACAAGAGACATTAAATCAATTTAAAAGAAAATCATTAGATCTAGTTCACTATATTTCTTGGTTAAAATCGCTACCTCTGTACTATGAAACGGATCATGCCTTTATCAGTCATGCAGGTATTTCTTTTGCAGCAGAAAATCCATTTGAAGAATCTCATCCAGAAAGCGTCTTGTGGAATAGGGGACAACTAAAGAATATTGGTAAACTGCAGATTATCGGGCATACACCTTGTAAATCAGGTAGGGCAGAATTTGATAGTGTAAGCAATACTTTGAATATAGATACAGGGGTATATCTGCCTAAAGCGCTTACAGCCGTAAAAATAAATGATGAAGGTAAAATAGATGAAATAATATTGGTACCAACGCTATCTGTTGATGTAACCGCTTGAAAAGATATTCTAAGTTCATAGTAGATTCATAGACAATTCAAATTTTGATGAGTAAATTGAAAGGTGAATTACTTAGGATTCCACATCGGAGAAAGGATGTATAACAATGATGACACAAAAAGAAATGATACACATCGTACAATCACAGCTTGCAATTGACCTAAACTGTACAATTGACGACTTGAACAGAGAAAAAGACAGTGTAATTTTTGTAGACGCGAAAGAAAATCCCGGACGTAGGCCGTATCCGAGAAAAGAGCGGTATTTTGAAATTTTGTCCATGGGCAAATCAATTGTGGTATCGGCTACGCCGGAACGACTGTCTATTGCCAAAACGCATATGCAAGGAAAAGATAGGGATTCGATATTTTCATTACCATTTATCAAAGGGTTATATCTGCATTTTCTTCCTGATCTAGAAAAATTAATGCCAATGTCACCACCTGCAAATTTTTCATATGAAGTGGTTGAGAATGATGAGGTTTCCAAGTTAGTTGGGACTGAAGGATTTGATGATCCAATTAAACCTGATATGATTCGTCCTTATCAAACTGTATTAGTCGTACTTGCAAAGAAAAATGATAAGATTGTGGGCATGGCACAGGCGTGCAATGTATCTTCGACGATGTGGAAAATTGGTATAGATGTACTACCTGAATACCGTCAATTAGGGTTGGCAACTTATCTTGTGAACAGCTTAACTTTTGAAATATTAGATCGTGGTCGTGTACCAATTTATGATGTTATCTCAAGCAATATTGCCTCTCAAAGAGTAGCATATCGGGTAGGGTATTATCCGGCGTTCGTGACTGATTGGCGAGTTGATTTTAAAGATTTTGAAACTTTCTCTTAAAAGTATGTGTGCGCGTTAGTGTAATGTATTTTCAGGATTTGTTTAAACTTAAAACATTTCCTATGGAAACTGGCTTTTTTCCATTCGAAGAAGCAATAATGATGGTCACCTTTATGAACTTCAGGGACCGAATTGAATAGTGTTTAAATAAAGATGAAAGTTGATGTAAGTAACATAAGCATGATACAACAAAGAAAAGGATTCAGCGGATAGCCCTAAAGGGGTTCGTCCATTAAAACTCATAAAGGATGATAAGAATGCGGCAACGCGCTCAGGCAATTATTATTAGAGATGGAGCAATGTTATTTGCATATGGAATTGTGTCCAGCAACAATGAATTACGTCATTCCTTTATTGGTGGTGGAATAGAACAAGGTGAAACTCCAGAGGAAGCAGTGTTAAGAGAACTACGGGAAGAAGCACATATTGATGGTCGAATTATCTTTAAGTTTAATCGTGAAATAATTGAGAATCATCATACGTTCTTAATTCATATCGGGAATCAGAGTTATAGGTTAGGAACAGATCCAGAGGAAGAGCACCTACCATTAGAGGAGCGAAATCTTAAGGATCTGATTTGGATATTATTTGAGGATAGACATTTATTTACTAGCATCGACAAAGAGTATATCGAAAGGCTAATTGAAGAATGTAAAGAACGGGAATATTACCCTGAGTGGATAGATGATATACAAGAAATTAGCTTGCCACTCAGACCATAAACCAGAATAAATAAGAATAGTGAAAGAGGGACTTAGCGAAGAAGCAACTGACTTCACCGAAACCGTATCTACGCGGTGGGCCGTTCGGGGGATTATAGGATCGCATAAGGAAGGTGAGAATCTAAAACCACTAATGCATGAATTAGAATGGATGGAGAGTTGATTCGAAAAAGCGTTGCTGCTCGACCCTTCGAGTCGCCTCGCTTGGATTGAATGCGAGAACCTTAAGAAATTTCGGATTCGGGAAGATAAAAACGTTAAATGAAATAGACGCATAACCAAGAAATCTTAAGAATTAAGGAGATGTCACTTGACCATCACTACTGAGATTGTAATCCTCAAGAAATTGAATATTCTAGGCATTCCTTGCAAAGGTCTCACTAATATGGGTGATAAAGTTGGAAATGCAGTAAAAGAATTAATGGAACAACTAAAAGACGTAAAAACATGGAATGAAAAACCTTGGTTTGGGGTTTTTCAACCATGTCCTGAGGAAGTAGAGAATGAAGAACTAATCTATTTTGTATGTATAGAGACTGGAGGGACAATTGTGCAAGGAAACTATCCAGGGAGATTACAACAAATAACAATTCCTGAACAACGATACATGGTGCTTCATAAGGGAAAAGATGATTCTATCAAAGATGTATACAGTGGACTCAATAACTTCTTAATCGAGAGAAATGAATTACAGAACAGTGAAAGTCATTGCTATATTCTCGAATTCCCAGTTGATGAATTGTGGGAATCAATTCAAGTATATGTCCCAATTAAGTGATATTGCGAGTGATTCAAGGAAGGCGGCTACATCATATAAATATCGCATTGACGGTGCGGGTCGGCAAGTTAACCCTTGGTCTGCCAAGGGATATCTAGACAACCGAGATAGAGGATTCGTGAATGTGGTAACGGAGGATTTTAAATGAAAAAAATTATCTTTTTTACATTTTTGATCGGATTGTTCGCAGGATGTAGTCATTCAAAACCACCTGATTTTCAAGGGAGAATTATTGACATTAAGGAATCTCGTGTCCTAGTAGTCTCGAATGTGTCAATAAAAGAACTAGAAACAAGAACACAAACACAATTATTAAATGATAAGGCACCAAACGCTGTATGGATCAATGTTAGTAGCATAAATAAATATAAAGTTGGTCAACTCTTGGAAGTTTGGTATCAAGGTGGTGTCGATACTTCATATCCAGCTCAGGCCGGAGCAAAGAAAGTGGAAATTATTGAGGAACCGAGGAGATTACTTTGAGTGAATAAATTCGTGAACTGCGATCATTAGTAGGAACCTGGCCCCTTATTTTAGTCGGTTCGGTAGTAAGGTTAAAGGCAAACCTCAAAAAATTTAAAAACCTAGAACAGGAGTAATAAATGAAGAAAATTGGTATTATCGCGGCTTGGGAGCCTGAACTTCAATATTTGTTAAAGCATTATAAACCAATTAAAACTGAAACAGTTGCTGCATGGACTTTTTATACTCATCAGTTAGCCAATTTACATATTATTTCGGTAGTAGCTGGAGTCGGAAAGGTCAAGACAGCTAGTTGTACACAATTACTGATTACTAATTATTTTCCAGATGAATTATTTATGACTGGAATATGCGGAGGGTTATCAGAAGAAGTTAGCGGTGGAGATATTATTATTGCAGAAAAAACGATACAACATGACGTTACAGACGCTGGTATCTCTAGTGACCCATTGGATGCATACTTGGGAAGAAGTAGTATTATTGATTCAACTCAAGTGATCATTTCTATGTTTAAAGAATTTACAAAGAATACTGCAGAGCGAGTACATTTTGGAACGTTTGTTTCGGGCGATCAGCGAATACGTGATAATGAAATAAGCTATAAGTTGATGACAGAATTTGCAGCGATTGCAGTTGATCAAGAGCTAGCAGCTTTTGCTCATGTTTGTTATCTAAACAATATTAATTTTATGGGTCTTAAATCAGTATCAGATAAAGCAAATACAAACACCATAAATGATCAAAAGCTGTTCATACAAAAAGCTTGTATAAACTCTTGTAAAATATTAATTGATTTTTTGGATTATAGGCAGAGAAAATTCGATGAAGGCCTTGGCATTAGATAACACCGTGTTTCTGCTGCGGGGCTTACCAAGCAGACAGTCCTGGAGGCTAAGTGGCAGGGCCACCCGGTCGGCTGGTGCTCCATTAAGCCTCTGTGGATCGGGAAATCAACAACGTTATCTGAAACCAGTGTAACAAACTATAATAAATATTTTGGAGGCGAGATCAAGATGGAAAGAGTAAAAATATCTGGACCTACAATGGTCTTACTTGTAAGAGATATCGAAAAATCAATTGAGTATTATAAGAGACTTGGATTTAGTTATGAACTAGTCGGAGGTCCGGACGTACAACATGTTCATATGAATAGAGATTCTGTTACATTTATACTCCATCCAGCAAAGAATCCTGATGATGTAAAACCGTTCTCATCGGTTGATGGAGGATTATATTTTGATGCATTCTGTTATACAGATGTTAGAACGCTTCTAGAGGAATTTAGAACTAAAGGAATAGATATAGTTAAAGGGCCTGATTTAAATGACTTTTTTAGTGAATTTACTATTCAAGATATTGATGGGTACAGAATATCATTTGGAGGGTAATTTTACTTATAACATTAGAGATTGGATTATTAATAAAGAACTTTGTTAGTAATTCTAAGAAGGCACTGGCATCAGATTATCACACCGTTTTCCCGCAGCGGAGCTGATCATGCACTAAACCGTGTCGCGTTCAGTCACCTACGGCTTAAAAAACGATTGAAGGGTGATGAGAATTGTGGGTTCAAGAATAATGCACGTGATTATTGCTAATAGAATTGCAGAGTGTCTGTCGATGGAAGATAAAACACCGTTTTTATTTGGAAGCATTGCTCCAGATGCTGTGTCAACAAAAGATATATCACATTTCTTTAAAGGTGAGGTACGAGATTATTCAAGATACATTGATTATAAAGGATTTTTACATAAATATAGTTCGCTAGTAGAAAGCCATTATGTATTGGGGTATTTTACACATTTAATAGCTGATGATATATGGCTCAAAGGTTTTAATCTTCCTTGGTTAAGAAACAGAATGGAAGTTAATAAAGAATTATATAGTTCGTACCATAATGATTTCCGATTACTTAATGGGAAATTACTAGAATACTATGGATTTACAGATGAATTGAGAAAAATGCTCAGTTATCTTCCTACAATCATTGATTTGCAAGAGGTAAAGTCCAAAGATGTTGAAGAATTCATTCCTTATGTTTTAGGTGATATGGAGTACGATAACGAAGTTTTACATGAAAAACTTAATGTTTTTACGTTTGATCAGATAATTGGTTATATAGAGACATCAGTTGAAATAGGGTTATTGAATATAAAACCTATACTAACTTAATATTCAAGAATCATTTTGAAAGGGGTATCGTCTATGAATATGAATAACGAAGTTGAAGTTGTACAATTACAAGAAAAGAAGTTTGTTGGAGTTGCAGTGACTTCCGCATTTGCAAACCATGATCCAAGACGAGTTGAAGAAGCAAAGCATGTTTTCTTAAATCGGAAAGATGAAATAACGGAAATTATTAACCCATTAGAATACGTTTGTTTGAGCTTTACATCAGAGACATTGTTTACATATCTAATTTGCATGGAAGTAACGGAGCTGAAAGAGGTTCCAGCTGGCATGCTAGGATTCTCAATTCCTGCTCATAAATACGGTAAAACAAGATCGGAAGATGATCCATATGCGGAAACACATCATTATTTACAAGAGAATGGAATCAGCAATAACAAGAGAGCAATGGCCATAGAAGTCTATAAATTTGAAGACCCACAGTGGCCTAACAATGTAGATGTTTATATTCCAATTGAAGAATGATTCTGATTTGGAGATGCCGCTGGCCTTAGATGAGGTGATATGGGTCGGGAATTCAATAACGTTATATGAAAGTAATGCAAAGCATTGAAAACAATATCAACGAAAGAGAGAGTGAGTCCTGTGAAAGTAGTTGAACTCAAAGAAATGAAGTTAGTTGGATTCAGAGTATTATCTCCTGGTGACCAGTATGTCAGTGAAATCCCAAAGGCTTCTTTCATACTTAAAGATAGGCTGAATGAGATTAATCACGTTGTAAACCCAGTTAGACTCATTGGTGCATTTATCGTTGAGGACTCCACGGAAGAGGAAGATGGTTACTGGGTATGTGTTGAGGTAAATGACATTACACAAGTTCCTGAAGGGATGGTTTCTATCGTAGTTCCGAGTCAAAAATATGCAGTCCAAAGTCATAAAGGGCCTAATTATGAAATTAGAAATACATATGATAAGTTACATCGATGGATTGATGAAAATAAACATGAACGATCGCTAAGAACTTGGCATCTGGAAATTTCAGATGAATGGGGATACAGGGAAGTAAATAACTTTGTAGTAGACTTGTATGACACAATTAAATAGATTCTGAGCGTTGAATAACCTTAGTCCGGTTGAATCCCGAACTAAGGCTGCTTAGTTCTATAACTATTCTTGACGAAAATAATTCAGTTCAGCTGCGGCGCTTTAGTCAACATCGAGCACATACCGATCATCTTTGACCTCTTCTTGAAGCGCATGGAGTTCATCCTTCAATGTCTTCACGATCACAGCGTATTCTGGCTGCGCATACACATTATTGAGTTCGGATGGATCTTGCTGCAAATCGAACAATTCCCACTCTGGTTGGTTTGATTCATCCAAAGTACCAGGCACTCCCAATCCATCAGCGTAATAATAGATAAGCTTATAGCGGTAGGTTCGCAGCCCATAATGCGAGAACACGTTATGGTCAATGCGATGCATCCAGTAACGATAATACATCGATGTCCGCCAACCTTCAGGATGCTTGCTGTTGAAAATTGGTCGGAGGCTATGGCCCTGCATCTCGTCTGGGATCGGCAATCCTGCATAATCGAGGAAGGTCGGCGCAAAGTCCACGTTAAGGGCCATTTTTTCCGTATTCTCATCCGGTTTTATTTCTTTCGGATAACGTACGATAAACGGCATGCGAAGCGATTCCTCATACATGAAACGTTTATCATACCAGCCATGATCACCGAGGAAGAAACCTTGATCAGACGTGTAAATAACAATCGTATTGTCCGCAATCCCCGTTTCGTCCAAATAATCGAGCAATCGTCCGACATTTTCATCAATGGAAGCCACACAACGTAAATAGTCCTTCATGTATCGCTGGTATTTCCAGCTTTTTGCTTGCTCTGGCGTCAGATGTTCGGGTGTCTCCGCCTTCAAATCGACGAGCGTTAGATCACTTTCCACCCGCATCGTCGCTTCTTTGGCGGCTGTAGCACGATTCGAATAATCATCATGGAAAGTTTCCGGCTCTGGAATCGTAACATCCTCATACAGCGTGGCGTATTTGGCGCTTGGTACCCATGGGCGGTGTGGCGCTTTATGGTGGCACATTAAGAAAAATGGCTTCTCCTGATCCCGACGATTCAGCCAATCGATTGATAAATCTGTGATGACGTCAGTCACATAACCGTCGTAAACACGATCCTCACCCATTTCAGTGAAAGTAGGATGGTGGTATTCGCCTTGTCCCCCGTTGCCAATCAGTACGTTCCAGTAATCAAAACCGGTCGGGTCGTAAATGCCGCCTCGGCCGAGATGCCATTTACCAATCATGCCCGTTTCGTAGCCGCCTCCTTGAAGCATTTTGGCTACGTGATCCTGCCGACCGTCGAAGCCTTCATACAATGTACGAACACCATTCAAATGGTTGTATTTGCCTGTTAGAATCGTTGCCCGGCTAGGTGCGCAGATCGAATTCGTACAGAAACAATTGTCAAAACGAATGCCTTCCTTAGCAATCCGATCGATGTTCGGCGTCTGGTTAATGCGTCCGCTGTAGCAGCTCATGGCGTGCGCAGCATGATCGTCGCTCATGATAAATAGGATATTCGGTTTGGTGTTACTATTCATATGTACGTCCAACCTCCCGTGTAAATGTTTGTCTCCATTATATAGAAGTGCTGCTCTGAGCACGATGTACGTAATGTCTTTCAGATGTACAAAACAACTGTAATTTTGATCTCTTAATTCTTGAAAGATTGTTTTCTTGTTTGCATGCCGGACCTAGGATTGCTATGCTGGGATTAACATTCTAGATAGAGAGGGCCGTTGCTATGTTTGCGCTACTAGCGGTACATTATGATGATTACATACCGGGCTGGAATACAGTAAGCGAGGCAATTCCATACCATGTAATTGTCCTCATGGTAGAAGGAACGGCGAACTATACCATTAACGGCGTAACGCATCGGGTCGAGGCAGGAGATTTATTGGTGATACCGAAAGGAACGGTAAGAGCGGGAAGCAATACAGAAGCGCCACATAGGAAATATACCGTACTATTTAATTTGATAGACGATGCTAATGCTGACGCTCAGTATTTACTGCCTAGTCATTTTATTCGGATGAAAATAAGCAACTACGAATATGTACTCAAACGGTTCTCATGTCTATTCCAAGAGAAATGGGAGGGAAAGCCGTATCATGAGTCGATCTGCCTCGGTATTCTGATTGAGCTGCTTGGAATTGCGAAACGTGTGCCGGTAAGCCCTGCCGTAGAACCGATTAAATTTTATTTGGCCCGAAAAATTCAACTAGAGCTTCAGACACACTATCGAGAGTCCATTCAAATTAGTGAATTAGCGAAGCTTATCGGCCGTTCGCCGAATTACACGATCGCCATGTTCAAGAAAGCGATGGGCATGACGCCTATCGAATACGTACATCAGCTGCGTGTCCAGGAAGCAAGTAGTCTACTGCTCGAATCAACCATGTCCGTCACCGAAATATCCGATTATTTGGGATTTTACGATACGTCGCATTTCAATCGTGTGTTCAAAAAAATGATGAAGGAATCCCCTTCAGCTTATATTGTGAATAGAAAGGGTTGCTGATGGTAGGTGACAAATGATTTAATTACCATATAATTACCAAATGGACGGAGCTACCTTTAATAGGAGATCAACTCTTTGGTTCTAATAGTAAAATATTAAATTCGGAATATTTTGTAATCATTAGTTTTAGGAGAATCTCTTTTGATACCTGTGGTTTATGTAACGCTAGTGATCTGAATATAAAAGTTTCGATGATTGACATAATGACCTGCAGCTCTGACGTATTATTTTCGTGAGAAGCAGGTTTTTTTATTTAAAGTGGGAAACGTCAATATAAAGTAAAAAAATGTATATCCAAAGTAATAAGTTGTAGCTTTTAAAGGAGCAATGGGTCTCTTAGTATTAAAAGTGAAGTGCTGGATTAAGGAGGTATTTTTAAAAAATCTAAAAATTCTTAAGGAGGAGAAAATGAAAGAGAAAGCGCTTTCTATTTTGTTGTCGTTGTTGCTTCTATTAACCTGTTTCCCCGCGACGATGTCGCAAGCTGCTGCTGCAGAAGGGCAAGATGAGGTCGTTTCTCCAAATCTTACAGTTACCGGATCTGTTTATGAAACCGCTTCCGTTGACAGTGTCTCGCTCAATGAAGGCAATGTGCAAGTCGGCGTTAATTTGGCGTTACATAAAACGGCATATGCATCAGGGAACGAAGTGGACTGGCTTGGGCCGGCAAATGCCGTAGATGGCAATGGAAAGACAAGATGGTCATCCGCCAAAGAAGACGATCAATGGTTCTATGTAGACCTTGGCGAAGAATTCGTTATCAACCGGGTAGTCATTAATTGGCAAACCGCCGCCAGCAAGTACAAGCTACTGGTTTCGAGCGATGGGGAGCATTGGACCAATGTACTAGGGAATGACAGTGAAATCGTGTGCAGGGGAGGCACAGAAATCACCGATTTTGATGATGCCAAAGCCAGGTACGTTAAATTTCAAGGTGTACAAAGGGCTCCTGTAGATGGAATCCTTTACGGATATTCCTTCTTCGAGTTTGAGGTGTACAATGGCGGCGATTTGCCTAAAATCGTGAAGGGCATAACCCAAATACCGCCTATTGCAAAGGGGCAAACGGAAATTGTTCTACCGGATGTACCCGAAGGTTACAAGGTTTCCGTATATGGCAGCGACAGACTGCCCGTCATTGACAAAGCGGGGACAATCCACACTCCCCTCGTTGACACCAAAGTGAATCTCTTATTCCAAGTTGAAAAGGTGAGTAATCCTGCTGAGAAGGCTATTACCGGAAACGTACTGGTTGCGGTTCCTGGGCAATCTGCGCAAACGGCTGATTTGAACAAGGAACCGAAGGTCATACCATCGCTGCGGGAATGGCTTGGTCGGACCGGAGATTTTACGCTTACTCCAAATTCGCGAATTGTTGTAAATCCAGCGAATAGAGCTGCCTTGCAAAAGGCGGCAGAGCAGACAAAGGATGATCTGAGGGATGTTAGCAACGTCAACGTGGACATTATTTACGGTGATCCACAAGCGGGAGACATCTATTTGTCCTTGGACGACTCATTAACTTGGCTCGGAAAAGAAGGCTACCTTTTTGATGTAAATGATTATGTATCGATTACATCGGCTGAAGTGACTGGAGTTTTCTTCGGGACGAGATCCGCTCTCCAAATCTTGAAACAGGATGATAATCATGTCCGTATCCCTAAAGGAACAGCACGGGATTATCCCAAATATGAGGTTCGCGGACTCATGATCGACGTCGCCAGAAAGTTTTATACGATTGATTTCTTACGTGATTATATCAAGCTCATGTCTTGGTACAAGATGAACCAATTTCAAATTCATTTGAACGACGATGTGGGGACTCCGTTTCTAGACGGGACGAATACGGCATTTCGTTTGGAGAGCACGGCGTACCCGGGGCTTACGAGCAAAAGCGGTTTTTACACCAAAGAGGAGTTCCGCAATCTTCAAAAGCTTGGTATGGATTACGGCATTAACGTCATACCGGAGATTGATACACCGGGACACTCAAGGGCTTTTACCAATTACGATCCTTCTTTAGGAAGTGGTCCTCATCTAGACATTACAAAGCCGCATACGGTGGATTTTGTCGAAAGTCTGTTTAACGAATATATTGATGGCGATAACCCGACGTTTATCGGACCGGATGTCCATATCGGCACAGACGAATATTGGGGCAGCGACAAAGAGGTTTTTCGTGGATACATGGATACGCTAATCAAGCATATCAATAGCAAAGGCAAGCATCCCCATTTGTGGGGCGGACTGATGGAATACAACGGGGTAACTCCTATAAGCAACCAGGCAACGATGAATATTTGGCATGTCCCCTACGGAGACGCCCGGCAAGCGATGGATCTTGGCTTCGATATCATCAACACCGAGAACAGCTATATGTATCTGGTACCTAGATTGTATAAAGAATATATGGACCAAAAATATATGTACAACACGTGGGAACCAAATGTATTTTCCAATACGGTTGTGCCATACGGTCATCCAAAACTAAAAGGCGCCATGATTGCGTTATGGAATGACATCTCCGATGCCAGCGGGTTATCCATGGACGATTCCCACGACAGAATGTTTCCGGCTGTGCAGTTGCTATCCGAAAAGATGTGGTCGGGAACAAGAGAAGACAAAGACTACAACACATATGCAGACGCGGCATCTCGGATCGGAGAAGCGCCGAATGCTAACATCTCTCATAAGCTGCAAGTGAAAAATCAGGATGGCAATGTGATCAAGTACCAATTCGAAAACGGCTTTTCTGATTCTTCCGGGAACGGTTACGATGGGACTGGTAACAATGTATCGCTAACAGACGGAAAATACGGAAAGGGTGTGCGGCTCGCCGGGGGAGAAAGCTACATCGAAACACCATTACAGGCCTTAGGGTTCGGATGGACCGTTTCCATGTGGGTCAAACCGGATGCCGACAACCCGGATGATGCAGTACTGATGGAATCACCTGTCGGTCAATTGAAACTAAAGCAAGGTAAGACCGGGCTATTAGGTTTTTCCAAAGAACATTACAATAGTACGTTCCAATACAAGGTTCCGGAGGAAAAATGGACGCACTTGCTGCTGACCGGTGACAACAAAGGCGTATCCCTCTATGTAAATGGAAACGAGTACGTAGAGAAATTATGGGTAACGAATGGTTCGTCACCTCATATTGATACCCTAGTGCTGCCGCTCGAGAAAATCGGAAGCTCCACGAATTCTTTTAAAGGTGTCATTGATAATTTGATGATTAAGAATCAGGTTACCAGTTTTGACGGTGTGAACATGGCATTGAACAAGCATGCGGAATCATCCGAAGCAGAGGCTCCTCATTTGTCTGCGGATCAGGCTGTAGATGGGAATATGGGTACAAGGTGGGCAAGTCTTGTTTCAGACGATACTTGGCTCTCCGTGGATCTGGGCGAACAACAAGACATCAACAGCATCGTGATCAAATGGGAGACTGCTTATGCCAAGACGTACAAACTATTCGTTTCTAGTGATGGCCAAAACTGGATGAATGTGAAAGCCAACGATGGGACGATAGACGGGCACGGCGGAGTTGAGACGATTAATTTTGACACCGTAAAAGCCAGATATGTCAAGTTTCAAGGAATTGAGAGAGCTACGATATTCGGCTATTCTATTTATGAATTTGAAGTGTACGGACCGGGGGTTTTGGGCAACTACCTGGGATTGGTCAAACAGGCGGAAAGCTTGCTCGAATCGGGAAAAGGAGATCGCAGTTTGAGAATCCAGCTACAAGATCTGTTAAACAATTTCCCGTATGCTTACGAGAGTTCGATAAACCCGCTTCAGCAGTTGATTGCCCAGTTGCAAGAATCGATTGATTCGGAAGACGATAAAACGCCTCCGTTGACAACGGCAATTGTTTCGCCTCCCCAGCCGGATGGGCAGCACGGATGGTATATCCATCCGGTGACTGTAACCTTGACCGCTCATGACGAACAGTCTGGCATCGCAAGGATAGAATTTAGTCTAGATGGAGGGGGAAGTTGGCAACCATACACGGATCCGATCAGCTTAACCACAGACGGAACGTACGAGTTGCGGTATCGATCTGTAGATAAAGCCGGCAACGTGGAAGCAGCTAAGACAGTCATTGCAAAAATCGATAAAGTGGCCCCGACACTAGCTGTAACGGTAAATGGTGCTCCCTTGAAAGAAGGGACCGAATTCCTGGATAGCGATTCACTTGTGCTGAATGTGCAGACCACCGATAACTTGTCGGGCGTTGCTGGAAAAACGATCACCGTGGACGGCAAGCCGTATGTAACCGGTACGCCGTTGCGTTTGGCAGGCCAATTGGGAACCCACGTGATCCAAATCGCAGTGACGGATCAGGCTGGCAACGTATCACAGTTGGTGATTCATATCGTAGTAAAAACAAGTATCGCTTCAATGGAGCGTCTGATGGAATCTTATTATGCCTCCGGCGATTTAAGCGGATCGCTCAAGGATAAGCTTTCACAGAGCTTGAAGATTGCAGAGAAGCATGAAATTAAAGACAAGTTGAAAAATGCCGCCGACGCGATGGAGGATTTTCTAAAGAGAATTGACAAAACGACCAAGAAGGATTTTGTTTCCGGAAAGGCAAAAGCAGCCCTGGTGGCTGATGCAAACGCCTTAATTCAAGCATGGTCTGGGTCCGGGCCAAAAGATAAAGAGCGCTAAGATCATATACTCATGACGGGAGATTGCAAAGTCATTAACGACTTTGTGATCTCCCTTTTTATTTCCAATATTTAGAACTACTGCTATAATTGAAAGGTGAATGGAGAGAAACGGAAGAGGGAAGATGAAGTTAGAGGAGAATGAATATGCAATTAGAAAGAATCTACTTTCAAGAAAGTAAATGCGTAAGAACTAGATTTTGATAATGTAAATCTGTCAAAGACTAAGGTAAATAACGCGAATATGAGTGAAATGACATTAAATACTACAAATGCATCTAGCGGGAAACTTACCGATATTAATTTAAAAAAATGGATAGATATAACCCCCATATTTTAAGAGCTGCTCAGAGATCCTTATTAAGAATTTTGAGAATCAAATAGTCATACTTTAAATATATTGATTGAGTATAGAATAACTTCGTTGAAAGGTGATGGATATGAAATTAAAACACTTCTTCATGTTGGCAACAGTATTGCTGCTTATGACAATTCTAACGGGTTGCGTACCTGGAGATGGGACGAATAACGCTGAAAATCAGGCGGGATTTTTCTGGGGAATATGGCATGGATGGATCGCTCCTATTTCATTAATCATTGGCGCATTCAAAGAGAATATCAGGTTATATGAAATGAATAACACGGGTTGGTGGTATGATGCTGGTTTTTATATTGCTGTTATCAGTGGTTTCGGTGGGATTTCGCTGTTTCGGCGCAATAAAGGTGAAAGAAATTAATCCCGAGATATAGAATAGAATGTGAAGAATGTATAGAGTTAATGCGTATCATTTCAAGCGCAAACTCTCTTTTTTTGCCCTCAAAAAATTGCATGAAATACATATTTCACGCAATTTCATTTTAAATAAACTTTTTTCATATTATAATAGGGATTGATAGGATTATATTTTTGCGAAATTGGTAGATATCTGTAATTTTCTCTTGGAAAATGGAAAAAGTTCAATCACGCTGATGCAATGAATAAATACATAAAAAGAAGAGGAGGGAATTTTGTGACACTCACGCAATATGACCTTAATGAGGCATACAGTCTCGAGTTAGAATTATTTTTGATATGGATGAAAAACCAAGGGATGTCGAAATCGACGCAGTCGGCGTATATGAGTGATGCTCGTAGTTTTCTCAAAGGAGTCTATCCGGCGGAACTGTCGAAACTGGGTAAGATGGAGATTATGCGATTCTTGTCAGTTACACGGGAGCGAGGAGCGGGAGATGAAGCGCGAAATCGTAAACTTTCATCTCTCCGGGCTTTCTATAAATCGTTGAATGAGATGGAGCATTTACAAGTCAATCCTGCCGCATCGGTTGCGAAATCGAAACAGGTAAAGAATCGGATCCCGACCTATCTGGAAGAGAACCAGCTCTATCAATTCTTTGATCGGGTGGAAGGCAAATATCACAACCGCAATATGGCGATTTTGCTTCTTATGGCTTTTGCCGGTTTGCGTGTTGGTGAGATCCATCGTATGAACGTCCAAGATCTACATCAAGACGGATCTATTCACATTCTTGGAAAAGGACGAAAATGGCGCGTCATCCCGCTTCCCACTGAACTGCATCAGATTCTGATACGTGCGCAAGAAGAACGACGAGCCCCAAACCAAGGGAAAGAGCAGGCATTCTTCATCTCACAATTCGGTCGTCGATTATCCATCCGCATGATCCAGACGATAGCAGATCAGACGTTCGAGAAGCTGAAAGAACAGCTGCCTGAGCTCGTAAATATGCGATTATCGAGTCATAAGCTGCGTCATTCGTTCGCGACAATGCAAATTCGAAGCGGGACGGACATACGGACACTGCAAGAATTGCTCGGTCATGCGAGCATTGAAACGACACAAATTTATACACATATTGATAATAAACAGATGAAGATGGCGATGGATAAATTTTCAGGTAAAATACCTACGGTGGGAGCTTCAGTAAAACAGTAACATAATTAATGTTATGTAAACTAAATTTCGTGAAATAAATAAGGAGACTAAGTTATGGAAGAAATGCTGCAGATCATCTTGGATCAGACGAATTGATCCAATTTCGGATGGTTTGTGGAAAATCTGCTAAATTTCCTATTCAAGCTTTGTTGACAGAGAATACTGCACACAATCTAATTCGCTACATTGCAAAAGATGACCAACCGAAATGTATGCTGGAAACGCTTTAGAAGAAGGCTGGCAGAACGATTGTAGATGAAAAAAAGAAGAACGTAAGATGAATTTATTGCTCTGTTCAACAGAACAACGATCGTATATTTATACAATTTTCACTGGACTCCATGCAATAATCCCACAATATCATATTACATCTTTCCAGGTGATTTCCCGGTTGCATGAAGCCGAATTCGTCGCTGTATGAACTAAAATTAATGAAACGCTTCGCTATTTATCATAACGTAGTGGAAGGGCTTTTCAGATAAATCATGTTTCTGGAAAGCAATACACTTTCGAACGGGCATAGGGTTGGAAGGAACGGGAAAGCCAGGTCACACCATACTTATAACCTGCGGAGCAATAGGCATTGGGGCAGAGGGTGGTATGGAAATGGCAATCGGGTGATTGTATTGGGAAGGGATCCATTGAAACAACAACGATTACAACAAGTGCTACCCAAGTCGTAACAATCAACTATGATCTTGTGGATAATGTTCAAAAGGACGAACTAATTCAAAGCATTTATTTACATTATCGGGATACTAGTGCCGTTGTTAATCATGCGGAAATTCAGTATAATTATTCATTGTTGGATGAGGTGAATTCACGAGTCGCTAAGGAAATAATATTTATTCTTTGGGTTCTCAATCGGCTCTTTAAGAATGATTAGCATTATAGATTACATAAATAATATTATGTAAACTAAATCTACATAAACTTGTCTCAACCACACTTCTCAAATAAAATATTGCAATAGGAGGTCGTTGAAAAATGGCAGATATAGAAGATTTTCTGAAATTAGATATGCGAGTAGGAACTATCCTCCAAGCGGAACCTTTCCCAGAAGCCCGTAAACCTGCAATAAAATTAACCATTGATATGGGTGATCTAGGGATCAAGCAATCATCGGCTCAAATTACTAAAAGATATGAACCTGAACAACTGATTGGCCGTCAAGTGATCGCAGTCGTAAATTTCCCACCAAGACGTATTGCAGGATTCAAATCGGAAGTATTGGTGATTGGCGGTGTGCCCGAGGAAGGTGACGTGGTACTCTTGCAACCTGATCAACAGGTACGGAATGGTACACCAATCGCGTAGCGTGGAGGACTTGATATTCTCCATGAAAATTTATCCTATTCAACAAAGAAAGATTGTGCTATATTGTTGGTAACTTGATAAGCAATACACACTAGGGGAGCCTTTTAAGGGCTGAGACGGATCTTCCGGACCCTTCGAACCTGATCTGGTTAATACCAGCGTAGGGAAGTGCTGAGGCTCGCTTCATCCTTTTTAGGAGTTTATTTATGGAGCTTGACGACCACTTTTCTGCGGAAAAGTGGTCTTTTTGCGTTCCAAGAAAGGAGCTCGGACGCCATGGAACTACATCTTATCTCACCTGGGTCCATACCATTGCAGCGATTTGCAGAGATTGCTGCAGAAGTACATCCGCACGTTCAATTCATTCATCTTCGAGAGAAACAAAGCACAGCCAAAGAAATGCTTGAGACATTGCAAAGGATGCTGCAGTTAGGGGTTCCAGCTCAAAAACTGGTGATCAACGACCGTGTGGATGTCGCAAGTGCCGCTCAAATTGGTGGGGTACATCTTGCACATCACAGCTTACCGATTCGACAGGTGAAGCAAATTTCACAAGGACTTCTCATTGGACGGTCCGTGCATTCGGTTGAAGAAGCCATCAGATGTGTGGCAGAAGGAGCGGATTATCTGTTCTATGGCCATATCTACACGAGTAGTTCAAAGCCGGGCTTATCACCACGAGGGATTGATGCCTTAAGAGAAGTAGCCGCTTCAGTGTCAATCCCGGTTATTGGTATTGGTGGGATCGGGCCTGATCAGGTACAAGAAGTGATGCAGCAAGGTGCACAAGGAATCGCTGTAATCAGCGGCATTGTACACGCAGCGGATCCTCTAAATGCAGCTATGCAATATGCGTCAAAGCTTAACGAAAGAAGGTCATTCCATGCAGCAAACAGTTGACGTCATCATCGTAGGCGGAGGTGTCATCGGGTGTTCGATTGCGTATCATTTATCTGCTCGAGGTATCCGAGTTCGAGTCTTAGAGCGTAACCGTATCGCCTCCGAAGCCTCGGGTGCTGCGGCAGGCATGCTGGCAGCGCAAGCGGAATTCATCGAATCCGCACCATTATTTGAATTTGCACGACACAGTCGAGCGATGTTCCCCGCACTTGCGGCAGACCTGAAGGAACGTAGCGGGGTTGAAATTGGACTTGTCCAGCAAGGCCTGCTGCGTATAGCAACCTGTGAACAAGATGTTATTCGTTATCATGCACAAGCTGCAATTCAGCAGCAGTGGGGTGAAGCCACACAATGGTTGTCCGCTGCAGAAGCGAAGGAGATGGAGAAAGCGTTAGGCTCCGATGTGTATGGAGCGCTCTATTTGGAGCAAGACCATCAGGTCATGGCCCCTTCGTTAACCCAATCGTATGCCAAAGCAGCCTCAGATCTCGGCGCAGATATTTGTGAGCATACGGAGGTGTATGAGTTGATTCGTGAAGGCGGCAAAGTTGTCGGTGTCCGTACACAAGACGGTACCCACTATTGTCATCATGTCATTATCGCATCCAGCATCTGGTCACAGTTCTTGCTCCGATCCACTGGATACGATTTGCCGCTATATCCTGTCAAAGGGGAGTGTATTGCGGTAAAAACGAATACGCCGCTTATTCGTAAAACGATATACACAGACGATTGTTACATCGTACCGAAGGCCAATGGAGAACTATTGATTGGTGCCACGGTGACACCACATACCTATAATCGCCAAGTGACGGTCGGCGGCATCTTGGCATTGATGGAGGTTGCAGAACGGTTAATTCCTTCCATTCGCGGCGCGGAGTGGAGTCGAACGTGGAGCGGGCTAAGGCCACAGACACCGCATGGGCTGCCATATATAGGTCGACATCCACAACTAGATGGTTTAATGATCGCTGCCGGGCATTATCGTAACGGTATTTTGCTCAGCCCGCTGACAGGGATCGTGGTAGCAGATCTAGTTGAAGAGAAGGAACCTGCTGCAGATCTATCTGAATTCCAGATCCCTTCGATGCGATGGACGAAGGAACATCAAATGACTGGGGTGAGGTCATGAAATTAATCGTGAATGGTCAGCCCGTAGAAATGCCTGAGCATGTGACTACCGTACAACATGTATTAGCGCATTTCGGACTCGAGAACCGAATTGTTGTTGTGGAGGTTGATGCACAGATCGTTGATAAGGATCATTTTGCAGATCGTATTGTAGATGAAGGTGCACGTATTGAGATTGTACATTTTGTAGGCGGAGGGTGAGGAGAAGATGTCACAAGTTAATTTTCCTAATAGTCAAAAGGTATATATTCAAGGGTCGCGCGAGGATCTACGGGTTCCGATGCGTGAGATTACGCTCAGCCCAACAGAGAACAGCCGAGGTGTTGAGATCAATGAACCGGTTCGCGTGTACGATACGAGCGGGCCTTATACAGATACAACGTTACATACAAATATTGAAGAAGGCTTGTGCCCGCATCGTCAAGCATGGATTCTAGATCGTGGCGATGTCGAGTTCTATGAAGGACGCGAATTGAAACCGGAGGATAATGGACTGCGCAGAGCGGAGGATGCAGATCAGACGATCGTGTTCCCAGGTCTAAATCGTCATCCATTGCGAGCGAAAGAAGGTGCAAATGTCACCCAAATGCATTACGCGCGCCGAGGCATCATAACCGCAGAAATGGAATATATCGCGATTCGTGAGAATGTCACGCCTGAGTTCGTCCGGGATGAGGTCGCGAGTGGGAGAGCTATTATCCCATCGAATATTAACCATCCCGAGAGTGAACCGATGATTATCGGTCGAAATTTCCTCGTGAAGATTAACGCGAATATCGGGAATTCAGCGGTATCTTCCTCTATTGAGGAAGAAGTTGAGAAGATGACATGGGCTACGCGCTGGGGTGCAGACACGGTCATGGATCTCTCCACGGGGAGAAATATTCATACGACGCGGGAATGGATCATTCGAAATTCTCCGGTTCCGATTGGTACGGTACCGCTCTATCAAGCCCTCGAGAAAGTGAACGGCAAGGCGGAAGATTTATCGTGGGAAGTCTACCGCGATACGCTCATTGAGCAAGCGGAGCAAGGCGTTGATTATTTTACTATCCATGCGGGTGTTCTACTACGGTATATACCTCTTACGGCGAATCGCCTGACGGGGATCGTATCACGCGGGGGTTCGATTATGGCGGCTTGGTGCTTAGCGCATCATGAAGAGAATTTCCTATATACGCATTTCGAGGAAATCTGTGAGATTATGAAGAAGTACGATGTGGCATTTTCACTCGGAGATGGTCTTCGTCCAGGAAGCATTCAGGATGCCAATGATGAATCTCAATTCGCTGAGCTCGATACGCTGGGGGAATTAACGAAAATCGCGTGGAAGCATGATGTTCAAGTGATGATCGAAGGGCCGGGACATGTCCCGATGCACATGATCAAGGAGAATGTCGATCGTCAGATGGAAGTCTGTCAAGAAGCTCCATTCTATACACTCGGTCCACTAACGACAGATATTGCGCCAGGGTATGATCATATTACATCTGCAATCGGCGCCGCAATGATCGGTTGGTTCGGAACGGCAATGCTCTGCTATGTTACACCGAAGGAGCACCTCGGACTGCCGAACAAGAATGACGTGCGTGAAGGTGTGATTGCCTATAAAATCGCAGCACATGCTGCTGATCTGGCCAAAGGTCACCCTGGGGCTCAGCAGCGCGATGATGCGTTATCCAAAGCCCGCTTCGAATTCCGCTGGAGAGATCAATTCAATCTCTCGCTCGATCCAGAGCGTGCATTGGAATATCATGACGAGACATTGCCGGCAGAAGGCGCGAAGACAGCGCATTTCTGTTCCATGTGTGGGCCTAAATTCTGCAGCATGCGGATTACACAGGATATTCGAGCATATGCGGCCCAAGGCTTAGAAGAGAAATCGAATGAATTCAAAGCGGCCGGCAGTCAAATTTATCAGAAAATCTAAAGGAGGAATTGCATTGCTCACGATTGGCCCTCATTCATTTAAATCTCGTCTGTTACTTGGAACCGGAAAGTTCCCGAACTTTGAAGTTCAGAAAGAAGCGGTCGAGAAATCAGAGACTGAAATTTTAACGTTCGCGGTACGACGCATGAATATATTCGAGCCTAGTCAACCGAATTTTCTAGAAATGCTTGATCTGGCGAAATACACCCTGCTACCGAATACGGCAGGGGCCTCAACCGCAGAAGAAGCAGTACGGATTGCGCGACTTGCAAAGGCCTCCGGTCTATGCGATATGATCAAAGTAGAAGTGATAGGAGACCTAAAGACTTTGCTTCCGGATCCGATTGAGACGGTGAAAGCTTGTGAGATGCTGCTTGATGAAGGCTTTATCGTATTGCCCTATATCTCCGATGATGTGCAGCTCGCCAAACGTCTTCAACTGATGGGCGTGCATGCCGTCATGCCAGGGGCTTCTCCGATTGGTTCAGGTCAAGGAATTATTAACCCCATTAATTTAAGTTTTATTATTGAGCAAGCGGTTGTGCCCGTCATTGTCGATGCAGGAATCGGTTCTCCATCGCATGCTGCATTTGCAATGGAGCTCGGCGCAGATGGTGTGCTCCTGAATACTGCAGTGTCTGGGGCAGGCGATCCCGTCAAAATGGCTGTCGCGATGAAGCAAGGGATTGAGGCGGGGCGATTAGCCTGTGAAGCGGGGCGAATTCCTGTGAAGCGTTATGCCTCGGCGAGCAGTCCGCTTGAGGGAATGATTACGGTATGATGGCGGAGCAAGACCAGACGTCTTTCGATCGCTATTCACGCCAGATGAGCTATGCACCGATCGGTGCGGCTGGACAACAGCAACTGGCCGAGTGTCATATCCTGATCGTCGGTGCGGGAGCGCTCGGGTCCGCTAGCGCGGAAACCCTTGTCAGGGCGGGCGTGGGGCATGTCACGATCATCGACCGCGATTATGTGGAATGGAGTAATCTGCAGCGTCAGCAATTGTATACGGAAGAGAACGTACGTCAGCGGATGCCAAAGGCGATCGCAGCCAAACAGCATTTGGAACGGATTAACGCCAATGTCCAGATCGATGCTTACGTTTTGGATGCGCGAGGGGAAGATTTAGAACGACTAATCACAGGTGTAGACCTCATTATGGATGCGTGTGATAACTTCGAAACGCGATTCATTTTGAACGATATCGCCGCGAAATACCGTATTCCATGGATTTATGGTGCATGCATCGGGAGCTATGGGCTATCCTACACGATTCTCCCTGGGGATACACCATGCCTGAGCTGTATGATGGACATCATTCCGAATGGTGGAGAGAGCTGTGACGTGGACGGCATTATTGCACCAGCGGTTCAAATGGTCGTGGCGCATCAGACTGCTGAGGCCTTTAAGCTGTTAACGGGGAACCATGATGCGCTGCACCGAAAGCTTATTTCATTCGATCTATGGAACAATCAGTACACCGCCATCAATATCCAAGCGATGAAGAAGCAGGGATGCGCTAGCTGTGGCGATCAAGCAACGTATCCTTATCTTCAATCGCCTGCAACGGAGAAGGCAGCGATTCTCTGCGGGCGTGATACGGTCCACCTTCGTCCTTCTGAAGCGATGAAGCTGGATCTATGGACATTATCGGAACAAATTCGGCAATATCAACCAGGGCAGATGCAAGTGGACATCATGAATGACTTTCTGCTTAGCGCACATAGGGATGAGCTGCGAATCGTTTTATTCGTTGACGGCAGGGCACTCGTCCATGGGACGACAGATATTCAAGTCGCGAGACAGCTATACATTCAAATGATTAACATAAGCACAGTATCAACGAAATAAGAATGGTAGACCCTTCAATTTCTTCTTGGAAGAAGTGGAAGGGTCTTCTTGTGTTGGTTGGAATATATGAATGGAAGTGACTGGACGAAATCTGATATACTATGAAAATATTAAAATCTTGTAAACTTAATCGAAATAGGAGAGAAGAATGAGAGAAATGGAAAACACATTTGCGAAGAAGATTCCAATCTTCTTCTGGGCTATCCTATGCGCATTCGGGAAGCTCGTCCTGATGCGATACTTCTTTTTCGAGCAGATGTCTGTGGTTCAACTGCTTCGAGATGTATTCGCGATTTGCGCGATCTTCGGTATTCTAGAATTAATCTTACCCATGCGATCCAAACGATATGTCTACTGGGGATTCAATTTATTGCTATCGTTCATCTGTTTTGCCGCGACATTATATTATGATCATTTCGGGTCAGTTGCAACGTATACGGCCTTAACGGCACTTCATCAGGTGACCGAAATCGGAGATAGTGTGAAAGCGACGATTCGTCCAATCTACTATATCTATTTCCTCGATACGCTCGTGATGGCTGTCATTTGGTTATTTACGCGTCGTCGGTTGCCAGCCGATTCAAGTCCGATTCAACGTCGATATTGGAAAATCGGGATGGTTGCAGTCACAGTCATCTGCCTTGTGTTATCAGGTAGAACGGTGATTCAGAACAAAGCGATGGATAACGAACTTGCGCTTGCACAGGATATTGGGTTCATCGATTATCAATTTGCCATCGCGCTCAAGGCTAGAGAGACGAACAAAATGGTTGAAGAGGGTAACATTAAGGAAGTTACACAACAGGTTCAAACCTCTGAAGATACCTTCACTTATCGGGACAAGCCGCTTGAAGCAGGACAGAAACCCGCTCATTTTGGAGCTGCCAAAGGGAAGAATCTGATTGTTGTCCAAATGGAAGCATTTCAGAATTTCCTCATCAATCTGAAGGTCAATGATCAGGAGATTACGCCTGTGCTCAATCAATTAGCCAAAGATAGCTTCTATTTCCCGCATATCTACCAGCAAATTGGACCAGGTAATACATCGGATGCGGAGTTCATGTCGAACACCTCGATCTACCCGACAGGTGCCATTGCCATGTCTACGGGATATGCGGATCGTGAGCTTCCTAGCTTACCGAGACTTCTCGGCGAGGATCATTACTCAACGAATACGTTTCATGTCAATGATGTGAAGTTCTGGGATCGGATACGTCTTTACCCTGCGTTGGGTTTCAATCAATACTTCGATAAACCCTCATTCAAAAATGATCAATTTAATGAATTTGGGGCGTCAGATGAGGAATTGTATCGTGTCGGCGTGGAGAAGCTATCAGAGATTAGCAAGAAAAAGCAGCCTTTCTACGCGCAATTTGTTACGGTATCCAGTCATTTTCCTTTTAAAGTACCGGATCGTGCAAAAACAATTGATTTGCCAGCAGATCTAGCATCGAAGCAAATCGGGAATTATATGTATGCACAGCATTATACGGACTATGCACTTGGACAACTGATTGATTCACTCAAGAAAAATGGCATGTGGGAGAATACGGTATTGGTCGTTTATGGTGATCATTTTGGACTTCAACCACAAGATAATAATCCGGAGGAGCTCAGTAAAGCACTAGGTATTCCTTATAATGAGTATGTGAGCCGATTCAATATTCCATTCATGATTCACGTACCCGGGATGGAGAAAGGCCAAGTCGTCGATCGGGTTGGCGGTCAAGTGGATATGATGCCGACCATTGCGAATCTAATGGGAATATCGCTGGAAGATCAGCATTTCACAGCATTCGGTCATGATCTATTGAATATTGATCATAATATTATTGGGATGCGCTATTACTTGCCAACAGGCTCGTTCTTTAACGATGATGTTCTATTCATTCCTGGCAAAGGATTCGACGATGGTAAGGCCATTAATCTAAGTACGCTGGAGCCAGTAACGGATCTAACACCTTATAAGAAGGATTACGATTATATCCTGAAATTAATGAAACTATCGGATGCTTATGTGAAAATGTTACCGAAACGAGCGCCATAGATGAGTTTGAATGACAATACGGAAGGCATGAAATTTGAGGTGAAGTCCTCGAAGTTCATGCCTTTTTGCTATGTAAGTAGATTAATCGATATTTTCAAGAAGATATTCTATGAAATATTTAGAGGTTCGGCGTTATAATCTTCATGTAATTAGGTAAGCGGATACAAAATCATGATAAATATGGAGGTTTGATCATGAAATGGAAAAGTAGGTGTTATCGGGTGATGTGTTTATCACTGATTTCGGCATTATTGTTCAGCGCAATTGCAACCGTGACTGTACCTAAAACCGCGCGTGCGGCATCGACAGAAGTGTACGTAGCGACGGATGGTGACGACAACAATACAGGCACGATTACTTCTCCATTCCGCACTCTTGCCAAAGCCCAATCCGCTGTAAGAGACCTTATACCGTCATCAACCGGGCCAATACATATCTGGGTGCGAGGTGGGACCTATTATTTGGATCGAACACTCGTATTTAATCCGCAAGACTCCGGTCAAACCAATAAACCAGTGATTTATTCCGCTTATGAAGGAGAGAAAGTTATTTTGAGCGGGGGTAAGAAATTAACGCCAACATGGCGTGACTACCAAGGGGGCATTAAAGTTGCTGATATTGGAGCAGGGCTTGATTTCGATGGTCTGTTCCTGAATTCACAGCGACAGATCTTGGCGAGGTATCCGAATTATGATCCGAACGTTGCTATTCTAGGTGGGTACGCTGCGGATGCGCTTGCCCCAAGTCGTGTTGCCAAATGGAGTGATCCGACGACGGGACTCGTCCGAGGTTTGCATGGGAATGAATGGGGTGGGAATTCGTTCAAGATTACGGGCGTAAACGCTTCGAACGGATCGCTGAATCTACAATGGGTCGGAGACAACAATCGCGGGAGCACATTACATGCTACTTATCGCATGGTGGAGAATATTTTCGAAGAGCTCGATGCACCAGGCGAATGGTTCTATGATAGCAAAGGTGGCAAGCTATACTTCAATCCTCCAACAGGAACGGATCTGAACAAGGCAAACATTGAAATTGCTGTCCTAGATGAGCTGCTACGAATTACGGGCACGGCAACAGACAAAGTGAAGCATCTAACCTTCTCCAATTTTACATTTACTGAGACGCATCGCACCTTATTCAATAAGCCTTATGCAGGACTCATGAGAGGCGATTGGTCTGTCGCACGTACCGGTACGGTCTTTGTCCAAGATGCAGAGAATATCTCCATTCAGAATTCAGTATTCGATCAAGTAGGCGGCAACGCCATATTCGTGAATGGCTATAATCGCAATCATCAAATATCGAACAATGAATTTTCTGGATCAGGTGCGACTGATGTGCAAATTGTGGGTCTGCAAAGCGCGGTTCGCTACCCCTCTACATGGTCGAATCAACACACCGATATTCAAGATACCACACCCGGTCCGCTCACAAATGATTACCCTCAGAACATCACCGTAAATAACAATCACATGTTCAACATGGGGGTATTCGAGAAGCAATCGGCTGGAGTGAATGTATCGGTTAGCCGCAATATTACGATAAGCCATAATACAATCCATCATAGCCCTCGGTCAGGTGTGAACATTAACGATGGAACGTGGGGCGGCCATGTCATTGAATTTAATGATATTTTCGATTGTGTCCTAGAGACAAGTGATCACGGACCATTCAACGCTTGGGGGCGAGATCGGTTCTGGTCCTTGAGCGGAGGCGATGCGGTGAAGAAACAATATGCTTTCTTGGATGCGATGGAGACGACGGTCATTCGTAACAATCGTATCTGGCATAACTCGGCATGGGATATTGATCTAGATGACGGATCTTCGAACTACGATATTTACAACAATCTCATGCTGAATGCCGGATTTAAACTTCGAGAAGGGTTCTCTCGGAAAGTCCATAACAATATCATCGTGAATGGCGGCGGGCATTTCCATGTCGCATACGCGGGAAGTAATGATGTGATCGAGAAGAATATTTTCGTTACGGATAATCCCTACGATTTCATCCAAGACGATCCGAAAGCGGCAGGCACCTTCTACGACAATAATACGTTCTGGAATAACGGTAAGGCGGTTGCGGATATCACGTCTGCTTGGATGAATTCAGGGTTTGATACACACTCCGTTATCGCAGATCCGCTGTTCGTTGGTGCATCACCTTTTACCGATGTGTCGAAAAAAGATTTCACGGTGCAAGCAGGATCGCCAGCAATCGCTCGAGAATTCGTGAATTTCCCGATGAATCAATTCGGCAAGCCAGGGGCTCCAACACCGCCAGGAATTAAATGGTCGACAGGAAATCCAACCACAGAGGCGGATATTGAACCGCTTATGGGCGCAGAAGTAAGCAGTATCTATTCCGATGCGGTGATGTCGTCGGTCGGACTAGGGGATACCAATGGCTTATATTTCTATCAAGTACCCGCAGATTCGAATGCGAAATTACAGGGGTTGCAGCAAGGCGATGTACTGCGTCAATTGAACGGCGAGCAAATTACAACCAAGTCGAGCTTCTGGAATATCTACAATCGTGTCGCACCAGGCGGAATACTGTACGCACAAATATGGCGTAATCAAGCTTCCATATCAATTCAATGGAAGAAGCTGTCGGGGAACGAACGTCTGAATGATACGGCTGGTGTTGAATACACTGGCACCGGATGGGATTACAAAAACGCTGCTCGCGGCGGCGCCAACTCGTACTACAATGATTTGTATGCGACACAAACGAACGGGGATTTCTTCGAATTTACATTTCATGGCACAGGAATTGATTACATTGCGCAAGTGAACAGCGACGAAGGCGATGTCGATATCTACATCGATAACGTGTTCCAGCAGACGATTAGTAACTATAATCCTTCTCGGATCTACCAGAAGGTCGTCTTTAGCAAGCAAGGCTTAACACCAGGGATTCATATCATTAAGGGGGTTAAGAAAAATAGTTCCTATTTGATCGTCGATGGATTCAATGTATATGGTGCAGCAACAAGTGATATTATAGCGCCCGTCACGACAGCACAGACGAATCCAGCAGTACCCGATGGAGAGAATGGATCCTTTACGAAAGATGTGACGTTATCCCTCTCGGCGAGCGATTCGGAGACGGGGGTTGCACGGATCGAATATCGCATCAATGATGGAGAATGGACGAAATATAAAGACCCTATTCTCTTGACACAGGAGGGTAAGAATACGGTTCATTATCGGAGTATGGATTATGCGGGGAATCAAGAGAAGGAACAGATACTTGTCATTTCAATTGATCGAAATGTGAATCCATCGAAGGAACTACGAACAGAACTGGTTGCGCCGCAAGCTATCGCGTCAGGAGAGCGGATGACCGTCCAAGTTCATCTCAAATCCATTCAAGACGCTGTCTATGCGCAAGATATCGAGCTGAAGTACGATGAGAAGCTACTTGACTATATCTCTGCAGCTGCAAGTGATACAGGACTTCAGATCGTCAGCAGCAGTCTGAATGAACCGGGTAAGCTGCGATTCATCATCGCGAGTACAGGTGCCGATCATGCTGTGACGCAAGACTCGAAGGTATTGACGGTGACGTTCCAAGCGAAGATAGTATCGGTGGAGGCGATGACTCAAGTCTCCGTTTACAAAGCCGTGGTTGCGGATCAACAAGGGAAGGAATTCACTGCGCAAGGATCTATGAAAACGATTGGCATTACCGTTCCTCAGGGCGTTCCAGGCGATCTTAATCATGATGGCAAAGTGACGATTGGTGACCTTGCAATTGCAGCAACTAGCTACGGTAAATCTGCCTCGGATCCAAATTGGCCGCAGATCAAAGCTGCTGATCTTAATCATGATGGTGTGGTCGATATCGCAGACCTTGCTGCCATTGCAACGTTAATATTGAATCGATAGTGCACTGATGAAGGAACGACGTTCTTGATTGGACGTCGTTCCTTCTATAATTAATGACATAAAATAAATAAGATTGAGATAATCACGTATTCGGTGGGTTGCGACATTATTAGCGATTGATAGTACGGCTGACGGTGGGTTTAGCAACGAGCACTGTTTCCGATCTTGCGCTACTTGCCCACCAAATCCTGAAATAGCGACTCCGATTGATAGAATATGTCGATTCAATCTGACGACGAACGTCGAATTTCAAAGATATGTAAGCGGTTCCAATCGAATCCTGCGCTCGCCTGGGAAATAATTAATATTTCCTATGGGGAATAATGCAGCGAAAACATCATTCGGATCGAAATGGCAAGAAAATAGATTCAATCGGATGAAGAGTTCATTGCATGTGTGAGCAACTTTCCTATAATAACCATAAGAAGCAAGCATATCTTCCGATAACCCGCATACGATTAGGCGAAGAAAGCGGGAAAGAGGAGGATTCTGGCATGTCCGAGAACATAGAGCAGTTGATGCAGGTCGCTAAGGCGCATTTGCCACCGGGTGCGGAAATCATTCTGATCGATAAGCCTAACGCACATGCGGCTGTCTATACAACGAATTTAACCGGAAGCTCTATGCCGGAAATCGTTGTTATGTACCGTCTGAATGGTGAACTACATTTGATTGTGCTACAAAATTTCAATGGGAAGTGGGAGCGGGTTGCAACGGTAAAAGGTCCGGGCTACGGCGTAACGCTATTGACTGCAGCGCCGGTGGTTCAAACTGGACAGAATAATCTGCTCGTCGGTTGGCAGATCGGTTCGATCTGGTCGAAGTTGTCCGTCTATACGTTGACGAAGGATGGTCTGCGAGATATTGCGCCTGACAATATGTATTACAGCTATATCGAAGTGGAAGATATGCTGGGTCCGACAGGAACAAATGCCGTAGCCGATATCGCGCTCTGGATACATGATACGGGGGAAGCATATCGAGTTATGGTTCTACATTGGCATAATGGCACTTTCGAGCCAGCGCCTAATTTATATCCTTACTATTTCCCTCGCGTTGTTCGATATTACGAACGACTAACAGAGCAGCATCCTGACTATCCATTCTATTGGTATTACCTCGCTGATGCTCAGTACCGCGCAGGTATGCCGCAATCAGCTCTCATTTCTGTCCGCAAGGCACTTAGCTTCAATCAACCGTATCCTTCGCGAGAAGTCTTACTGGAGCTTGAACGGCATATTAAGCACATGCTAGAGGAGCAAAAGGATATGCCGAGGCGATCTGTTGGATTATTTCCTGCTTCTCTTAAGACGACAGAAGGAACAAAATGGGGCTATATTGATGCCAAAGGTGAGATGGTAATCCAGCCTCGATTCGATGACGCGCGTGATTTCCAGGAGAATGGTTTAGCTATTGTTAGTGAGAAAGGCAAGTATGGCGTGATCGATGCTTTGGCACGTTACGTTGTTCAGCCTATTTATAATTCAATTAACTCTTTTAAGGATCGCAGAGCGATCGTGATTGATCGTGATGGGTTCAAGATGATCGATGAGAAGGGGAATGTACTGACCAAACATGCGTATTCATTCATCGAAGATATGAGTGAACATCGCGCTGTATTCTATGTGTCCAATAACAGCAACAGCAAGTATGGGTATTTGGATGATAAGGGCAATGAAATTATTCCAGCACAGTTCGAAGAAGCCGGGGATTTCCATGATGGCAAGGCTGTCGTAAAAATCAAAGATAAAGAGTATGCGCTTATCAATCCGAATGGCCGTCAACTAGTGACTTACAATTATGCTTTTGTCGGCCCCCTTGGTGATGGACTGCTTGCATTTCAACAAGATTCCGCGGGCAAGTACGGTTATATCGATGAACATTGTAAAATCGTGATCCAACCTACATTTACGTTGGCCTTTCCATTCCATGACGGCAGGGCCATCGTGAATACGGCTGAGGGTTACAAATCGAATTTCGGCGTGATTAATAAAAAGGGTAAATTCGTCATCCAACCGATCTATAACGACATTCGAGATTTGGGTGATGAACGGTTCGCACTGGGGAATGCGGTGGATCCAGAGCAACCCTTTATCGGTTCGATCTATGCCATCGCGGATTGGAATGGCAAGCGATTGTCGGATTTCATCTATACGAATGTTGAGAATTTCGATGACGGTTTAGCTTCTGCTACGGATGCCAAACAGACGTATTTCATTGATCGGAGCGGGAAGCCTGCATCAGGTTACCCACGTGTTGACGGTAGTGGCACATTGACGCTTGAACGCAAGAATCTGATCAAAGCCTTCATCGATCGCCGCTTATCTTATATCGACCGAGAGGGGCGGGGCATCTGGCAGCAAAATACGGTGATTCCTTTAACGCCACCTTACGCTGTGAAAGAAGAGAAATTTAAGCCCAATCCCAACTATCTCGTCTATTATCCGCAAATTGAAGGGATGCCCGATGTCACTGCCCAACAGAACGTGAATACTAAGCTGAAAGAAATGTCGCAGGTGAAGCCGATCCCATCCGATAAGAAGCTCAATTACACGTATGATGGCGATTTTGATGTTACTTTCTATAAGGAGAATCTCCTGGTGCTGCAGCTAGACGGATACAATTATCCGATCGGGGCGGCCCATGGGATGCCGACGAAGATGCATGTGATGATCAACTTAACCAATGGACACATGTATGCATTGAAAGACTTGTTCAAGCCAGATAGCGATTACGTGAAAGAATTGAGTCGGATCATCGGTACGCAAATTAAAGAGGATCCACAATATTCTTATGTGTTCCCTGGCAGCTACACGGGCATTAAGCCCGATCAACCGTTCTATGTTACGGAGGATGCACTTCACATCTATTTTGCGCCTTATGAAATTGCGCCTTATGCCGCAGGGTTCCCGACGTTTACGATTCCATTTGCTTCGATCATGTACATGATTGATACGGATGGGGAGTTCTGGAAGTCATTTCATTAACGATGTGAATAATTAGAAAGACTGACGATGATCGTATCGCCAGTCTTTTTGTTCACTACAGGGAACGTATTATTTCACCAATCAATCCTTCGAGTTGATGAACGCCTGTATCCGTATTGGTCATGATGACCGTAGCAGTCTCTACATAGGGATTTGCGAGGATCATACATTGAAATCCGACCCCCCAGCCAAGAGATGAGAATACCATATCCTGACCGTTGCCCTCTAAAAACACGCCCAAACCGGTCCATTCTCTACACCCTTGTGCGGTGATCATCTCTCGTGCATATTTCTCCGATATCCCTATTTTACTCTGCCCTCGAAGGGAATCCATAAGTTCAATGACCAAGCGTGCTAAATCTGTTGACGTGGACCATAGTCCAGCAGCTGCTGGATAAGGGTAGATCGTGTATTTGCCATCGACAACATCGCCATTTCTGAGATGACCGCTCGCAAGATCGTCTCTATTTCCTGAAGGAATGGACGTTAGAATAGTACTATTACTCATATGTAAAGGCTTAAATAGATGTTCGTTTAAGGTGACACCATAAGGCTCCCCTGTAACGTCTTCGATAAGCTGCTGAATAATACAAAATCCAGCGTCAGAATAATGAAATTCGCTCCCAGGTTCGTATTTTACGATGATGGATTCTTTACAATAGGGGGTGATTCCTGTCAATAGATTCGCCATTGTAGGAATAGACGTGTTGGGATCTAGTTCGGTGAAGCTGTTCTCGGGATCTATGATGCCGGCTTGATGACTGAGTAAGGTTCGAAGGGTGACTTTATAAGCTTGCGTGTATGTATTATTAGGAACTTTCCACGACGTGAGTCTATCATTAACATCTTCATCTAGGTCTAGGATGCCTTGTGCAGCGAGCTTTATGACCAACATGGACGATACAAATTTGCTAATGGAACAAGCATGGTACAGGGTTTGCTGGTCAATTAGCGTAGAAGTACCCGCTTCAAGAACACCATACGTTTCTGTCTTATGAATTTGACCGTTTCGAATCATTGTCATGCTCAACCCGGATACATGATAGTGTTCCATTCGTTGATTTACATCAAAACTTCGTACCATATCTTCTGATTTCTCCTTTTATCTCCGAATATCGCATACATATGCTGTTTTTATATAGTATAGAACATTTGTTCTGTATATTCAATATGACAATCCATAGCAATCAATTTAATACCATAATAAAAGTTATGTAACCTAATTGTTGATTGTGTATTTTATAGATTTTGACCTTATATATAAATGTGATAAACATCACACTTCGAACGATTAAATCAATGTTAGACTTTCAGTAAGTATGGACGGAGGGAATGAGCGCCTTTGATGTCAACGTTCCAAAAGACAAAAACATTCGTAAGGTTTATGGTCAAGAACGGGATATTGACCATAAGCACAACACTTATTATTGTATTTGCGATTCGCGCCATCCTTAATGAGGGGAATCGGAGCTGGCTGGATTATGTTCCAATTTTTTTGTTTGTACTGATGATCACTACGTTATTTTTCTTTATTATTTACTGGCAGAGTCACAAACTCCGTTCAGAACAAGAATTACTCTCCAATGTGTTCAAGCATAGTCCAGATGGAATTCTGGTGCTGGACGACGCATTGAGTATCGTTAGAATGAATCCCGTCGCAGGCCAAATGTTGAACATGGACAATGAACAAGTTACGCTGAATTTCTGCAATCTTTGCTCCAATTATCCGGGGCTAAATAAGCTCTGTTCCTATCAAAATTGTTTTATCTTGGGGCCTACTCCACAGCCTGTTGAGTTGCAGTTGACAACGTCAAAGGGCAAGACAAAATCCATGAATGCGAGTGTGTCGCACTATGAGGATCCGATGTATGGCCTGTTGAACATCATTCGCATTCAAGAAGTTGAGCAGCAACGGCAGGAAGAGCAGCATCAGATCGCCAAAATGATTACCCACTCGATCCTATCCGCACAAGAAAATGAACGTAAACGTATCTCGCGTGAGCTGCATGATGGGATCGGTCAGTCGCTTTATAGTATTTTGATTCAGACGGAAGTTTTGAAGGCGGCTCTAGAAACTGAACCCCTTACAACGGAAACGCCAATGGATGCTTTGCAGGAATCCATTCGTCATACGATCGAAGACATTCGGGATTTGTCTGTCGAATTGCGTCCTTCTGCGTTAGATGATATTGGACTTGTCGCGGCACTACGCAACTATGTTCGGTTATACGGGCAGAAGTTCGGGATTCAAGTGTTGTTCACGATTGAAGGAGACAGCGGACGATTGCCAGCGGCGCATGAAATTGCTTTTTACCGCATCGTACAAGAGGCATTGACGAATGCAGCGAAGTATTCACAGACCGAAGTTGTTGATGTCAGGTTAAAGCTGCTGCCGACGCTTGCTGAGCTGCATATTCGCGATTATGGGGTTGGGTTTGAGATCACAACCGAATTACGGCATGGCGTTGGTCTTTATAGTATGGAAGAGCGCGTGAATATCTTGGGCGGGGAATTCGATATGCAATCGGCCCTAGGACAAGGGACTACAATTCAAGTGAAGGTGCCAATTGGCGATCAGGAAGCCACCTAAGGGAAGGATGAAGGATCAATGGATATCAAAGTATTAATCGTCGATGATCATGCCGTTGTTCGGAGTGGACTTCGTGCAGTTCTGGATACGAAACCGGGGATTAAAGTCGTGGGAGAAGCGGCAGATGGGATATCGTGTATGAAGAAAGCTTTTGAGCTGCATCCAGATCTTGTGCTAATGGATTTGAGCATGCCGAATGGTCGAGATGGTCTCTACACGACAAGTGAGCTGCTGCAGTCCATGCCGGAGATCAAGGTCATTATTCTTACGATGCATGACGATGAGCAATATCTGTTTCGAGCGCTAAAGGCAGGTGCCTCGGGCTATATTCTGAAATCAGCACCGATCTCGGAGTTAGTTACGGCTATCATGCAGGTCCATCAAGGACTTGTCTATTTACATCCCACAGCAACGAAAAAAGTGATCGAAGGCTATTTGCACGGTCAAACACGGGAAACGAAAGATACGTTTGATTCATTAACGGAGCGCGAGAAAGAGATTTTGACACTTGTCGCGAAAGGGTATACGAATAAGGAAGCGGCGGAGTTATTGACGATTAGTGTTAAGACGGTAGAGAACCATAAGGCCAATATTATGGAAAAGCTCCAATTGAATAATCGTCGTGATTTGATGAAGTACGCCTTTAGAAGGGGGTTGCTCGACTTTGACTCATGAAAGTGATCAACCGCTGACAATTCAACAGAAAATTCAGCTGGAATTGCAGCGGTTAAAGTTGGAGATGGCTCTTGATTTTGTCGCTGTTGCACTTGCTGATGCGAATTACCGGGATATTTATTGGAAAATTGCGCTTGGTGCAAGATCTGAGCGTTATAAAAGAATTACGGTGCGAATGGGCAACGGCATGGCTGGAAAGGTGTTGCAAGCCAAACGCCCACATATTGTGACCTCTTTTCCCGAAGAAGTGCGGGATGAGGTGTTAGAATACCCGATTTTTCTTGTTGAATCATTAATTTCGGGTGTGGGGGTATCCGTAGACTCCGCTCGGGAAGAGCAGGAGCAATCCTACGGGGTTCTTCTGGTGGGTCAACGGGAGGAGCGGGTTTTTGATCAACGAGAGATTGAACGAGTAGAGCGAAGTGCAGCGGTGCTCGCAGAATTATACGATCGTACCACGCTCCATCCCTCATCAGATGAGATGCACATGTTAGTACAGGCTGAACACGCGAGTCCGGTCCTTCTGCGATTACGGGATTTTCGCGCGAAAGGCGTAACGTGTGAACTATTGGACCAACGCATTATTCGATTATCGCATGAGCGCCAAGAACAGATTGCTTCAATCCTCGAACTGCTTGTTCATCATTGCTCACGAGCTATTTCTACGACTAGGATTGTTCTAGATCAAGATGAGTTGGGACATACCCAAGTCGAATATGAATGTGCAGGGGGATGTCATTTTTCTCAAGAGATACTTAATCCCATTAAAGATCAACTCAAATCATTAAAATGTGATTTGGAAATTGTCATGGAAGAACGGAGACAATCGGTACGATTTACTGTGCCAACACGATTATTATTAGATGAACTGAACTGGAATTAAATAACGCAAATCCGAGATGGGGAATTTCCTAGAGAGCAAATGAGGGAATTCCCCAATTCTTTTCAAGACATACTCCACGGATAATAGAGCTTAGGTAGTCGATATAACGAGGAGGAAATGGGCATGAAGCCATCCAAAGCTATTTTACCCTTACAAACTTTGAGTCTTATTCTCGGATTTGCGGTATGGGGCATATTATCATCATTAATTGTGTTCATCAAAGACGGTATTGCGTTAACGCCAGGCCAATTATCTCTTGTCACGGCAGTACCTGTTGTGCTCGGCTCCATCTTGCGGATTCCATTCGGCTATTGGACCAATAAAATTGGGGCGCGCAAGATGTTCTTCATCAGCTTTATTGTGTTGTTGGTCCCTGTATTTTATATCAGTCATGCGAAGAGCTTCCTTGATCTTATTATTGGCGGATTGTTCTTAGGGATATCGGGGGCGACGTTCTCGGTAGGGGTTACCTCCTTGCCGAAATATTTTCCGAAAGAAAAGCATGGGTTCGTCAATGGAATTTACGGTTTAGGGAACCTTGGGTCAGCGCTTAGTACGTTCTTTGCACCTGTCTTGGCGACACAGATCGGATGGCGTTCGACGGTTCAAGTCTACTTGATTCTCCTTGCTGTCTTTGCGATTGCGAACTTCTTCATCGGGGATCGGAAGGAAGAGAAGCTGAATGTCTCCTTAACCGAACAAATTAAAGGGATCTATAAGAATGAAAAATTATGGCTTATTTGTTTCTTTTATTTCATTACGTTCGGGGCATTTGTGGCATTCACGGTCTTCTTGCCGAATCATCTGGTCCATAACTTTGGCATTAGTAAAGTAGACGCGGGCCTGCGTACCGCAGGGTTTGTGACCTTAGCGACCTTTATGCGTCCGGTGGGCGGATGGCTCGGGGATAAATTGAATCCTTTTAAAATATTGCTGTTCGTGTTCGGTGGGTTGACAATCGGTGGGATCCTTCTTGCCTTCTCCCCATCGATACCGCTCTTCACAGTAGGTTGTCTAATGATCGGACTTTGTGCGGGGCTCGGGAACGGAACAATATTCAAATTGGTTCCGCTGTACTTCTCCAAGCAATCGGGGATTGCGAACGGGTTGATCTCGGCGATCGGGGGTCTCGGAGGATTCTTCCCACCTCTAATGCTATCGGCTCTTCTAGCGATGACAGGTCATTATGCGATCGGATTTATGGCGTTAGCGATGGTTGCCTTGTGCAGCGTGCTGCTCGTGCTGTATATGTACTGGCAAGATCGTGTGAAGCTCGCGGAGCAAATTGTACAGAGTACATCGCAAGCGGTATTGGTCACGAATCCAAAAGGACTAATACTAACGGTCAATCCGGCTTTTACGGAGATTACAGGCTACGCGGCGGAGGCGGCGATAGGACAGAAGCCGGGGTTCTTAAAATCTGGAAAGCATGAAAAGCCGTTCTATGACGTAATGTGGAAACAGCTCAAAGAGAAAAAAGCTTGGGCAGGTAACATCTGGAATAAAAAACAAAATGGCGAGCTGTATCTTCAACATCTCACGATTAATGGCATTCAAAATGATGTCGGTGAGACGAATTACTATGTTGGGGTATTCAGTGAAATCGACCCTGTGGAAATCCAAAAGAATTCACTAAAAGTGGCAACGAGTACAAAATAGAGGCAGGAGGTGCTTCCATGAACGGTAGAAAACAACAACAGACTTTTATGCGCAAAGCAATTAGCGTGCATGAGGCTACACTTCTCGTGCTTGAGAGCGTACATGTGATGCCAACGGAAGAAGTACCGATCCTGCAAAGTATAGGCAGAACATTGGCTGTGGAGCTTGTTGCACCACAGCCAATGCCGCATTTTCGCCGTTCAGGTATGGATGGCTTTGCGGTGATGTCTGAAGATACGAAGCAGGCGACGATCGGTACACCGATTTCACTTCAGATTATAGATCATGTGCCTGCGGGGATGGTATCGGAGAAGCGTTTAAGCTCGGGTCAATGCATTCGTATCATGACAGGCGCATCGGTTCCTGATGGTGCAGACGCGGTAATCAAATATGAGATGACGGAAGAAGACATTTCACCGGATGGCACAGAAATGTGCAAGGTGAAGGGATCGGTTGTCATGGGTGAGAATGTATCTCCGATTGGCGTAGAGATTGCTGCGAACGAGACGGTACTGCGTTCGGGTGTTCGGATCGGTTCGGGTGAAGTTGCATTACTCGCCATGTTCGGCATCCATACGGTAAAAGTCTATAAGCAGCCCCGGGTCGCGATTCTGGCAACGGGTGCCGAGCTGCTCCGTGTGGAAGACACGTTAGAGCCTGGACGAATTCGGAACAGTAATGCGTATATGCTAGCTGCAGCGATAACGGAGTTCGGCGGTATTCCAATCGTGTTGGACCGTGTAACAGACGATGCAAGGATTGCGAAGCAAGTGATCCTTGAAGCGCTGTATGATCATGATGTCGTCGTAACGACGGGTGGGGTGTCCGTCGGGGATCATGATATTCTGTACGATATAACGCAAGATTGGGATGGCGACCTGTTATTCAACAAGGTGATGATGCGCCCGGGAAGTCCGACGACCTTTGGACTATGGCAAGGGAAGCCCCTATTCGCGCTCTCAGGGAATCCAGCCGCCTGTTATGTGGGAAGTCGATTGTTTCTTCGTCCAGCGCTGCGAGGCATGATGGGTGCAGACCTTGTGCCTGAACCTCGGGTCATGGCGACATTAACGGTGGACTATGTGAAATCAGATCGTTTTACACGCTTTGTCCGTGGTGTCATGACAGAGCAAGAAGGAAAGCTAACGGCAGCACCCGTAGGGTATGATATGTCGAGTGTGACCGTGTCCTTACGGGATGCGAATTGTTTGATATGTCTGCCAGGATCGCCGAAAGGCTATGCGGCAGGCTCGTTCGTCGAGGTCATTCCGTTGAAGGGATTTTATTAGGAGGGAACGAGGAGAATGATCTTACGACCTGATGAAGATTCAGTCCTACCGACTGTACCGGTGCTGCAAATTATTGGTTATAAAAATAGCGGCAAAACAACGCTCGCTTGCAAGCTTATCGAGGCACTCACAGCTCAAGGTATTCGAGTCGGCTCGGCCAAGCATGATGCGCACGAATTCCGTCTGGATGATCCGGAGACAGATAGTGAGCAACATCTGTTGCATGGTGCGTTGGAGACGGTACTGACCTCATCGTCTGCTACCCGAACCATGCGAAGAACCAAGACTTCACTGGGCGAAATTGCGCAACAGTTGCATGGCCGTGTAGATATTCTCATCGCCGAAGGCTTCAAAGCCGCGCATTATCCGAAAATTGCCCTAATCCACCGCTTCGATGAGATAAGCGATCTGTTCAACCAAGCAGTAGATATTCGCTTATGGGTAAGCTGGGAGGATCCCAAAAATGCAGAGACTACAGCTTTCCAAGCCTCAGGTACCTCGTTACCCCCAATTCTTCATATCAAGAATCAAGAAATCGTCCTTCAAGAGGCACTTTTCCTCGCCTCATCCCTCATTTAGCACATTCCGTAACAGATTTCGGGGAATCCCTACCGACGAATGAGGGAGTTCCCCTCTCTTCGCAGCCCGCTCCAGCACCTACAATAGAAATATCATATGGCGCAAGGAGTTGGAACGATGAATAAGAGCAATCCACTATTACAAAAACTGAAGTTTTTCCGTAAGCGCGATAAGAATTCGGAAGGGTGGAGTGAACTATCCCCCGCCGATCGGTCTTGGGAAGAGATGTACCGGAATCGTTGGCAGCATGACAAGGTTGTTCGTTCGACACATGGTGTGAACTGTACAGGTTCCTGCAGTTGGAAAATATTCGTGAAAGACGGAATCGTCACGTGGGAAACACAGCAGACGGATTATCCGACGACGGGACCCGATATGCCGGAATTCGAGCCGCGTGGCTGTCCGCGTGGAGCTAGCTTCTCTTGGTATCTCTACAGCCCGTTGCGGGTGAAATATCCATATATTCGTGGAAAGCTCCTTCATCTGTGGCGCGAAGCGAAGAGCAAATATAACGATCCCGTTGTTGCGTGGAAATCCATTGTCCAAGATGATCACAAAAAATTGACCTATAAATCAGCTCGTGGTAAAGGCGGCATGGTTCGAGCTTCATGGGATGAAGTGTCGGAGATTATCTCCGCTTCCATGATCCACACGATCAAACAAAATGGGCCGGACCGCGTCATTGGATTTTCACCGATCCCAGCGATGTCGATGGTCAGTTATGCGGCAGGTTCTCGGTTCTTATCCTTAGTCGGTTCGCCGCTTCTAAGCTTCTATGACTGGTACGCGGATTTACCGCCGGCTTCCCCGCAAATCTGGGGGGATCAGACCGATGTTCCGGAGAGTAGTGACTGGTACAACTCAAGTTACTTGCTTGTCTGGGGTTCGAATCTACCGATGACCAGAACACCAGATGCTCATTTCATGACGGAAGCTCGTTACCGTGGGACGAAAGTGGTATCCATTAGTCCCGACTATGCCGAGTTCGTGAAATTTGCTGACAAGTGGCTCCCTGCCAAGCAAGGTACAGATGGCGCACTCGCCATGGCGATGGGGCATGTCATTCTAAATGAATTCTATGTAAAGCAAAGAACGGCATATTTCGAGAATTACTCGAAGAAATATACGGACTTTCCGTTCCTCGTCCTACTCCAAGAGCAAGGTGGGGCAATCACGGTGGATCGGTTCCTTACCGCGAAGGATCTCGCGATCGAGACCAATAATGCGGAATGGAAAACCGTCCTCATCGATGAGAGCACAGGGGAGCTACGCATCCCGAACGGAACGATCGGCTCACGTTGGGGCGAAGAAGGCAAATGGAATCTCGAATTGATTGATACGTTAACAGGGGAAGAGATTGCACCTCAGCTTGGATTACGAGAATCTGCAGAAGGTCAGCTTGAGATCATGCTTCCGTATTTCGATGAAGAAGGCAAATCCACGATTTCTCGCCGCATTCCGTACCGAATCATTACGGGTGCAGACGGCGCGGAATATCGCGTAACGAGTGTATTCGATCTCATGCTAGCCCAATATGGCGTCGATTCGATACATGGAAGTGACTACGATGACGAGAATACGGCATACTCCCCTGCATGGCAGGAGCAAATTACAGGCGTTGATCGCGCATCCGTCATCCAGATTGCCCGAGAGTTCGCGCAGAATGCGGTAGATAGTGAAGGTCGATCGATGATCATTGTCGGCGCTGGGATTAACCACTGGTACAACTCGGATACGATTTATCGCAGTGTCTTGAATCTGATCTTAATGACGGGCTGCCAAGGCGTGAACGGCGGTGGATGGGCGCACTATGTCGGGCAAGAGAAATTACGTCCTGCAGAAGGTTGGGCGAACGTTGCTTTTGCAAGAGACTGGACGATGCCGCCGCGGCAGCAGAACGGGACATCCTTCTTCTATTTTGCAACGAATCAATGGCGGTTTGAATCCAATCCCGTCGATGGACATACATCCGCGTTGGTAGACAAAGCACGTTATGCGCATTATGCGGATTACAACGTGATGGCTGCGCGCTTAGGATGGTTACCGTCCTATCCGCAGTTCAATGAGAGTTCGATTGCGTTAGCGAACGAAGCGTCTGCGCAAGGGCACGATAGCCCAGAAGCGGTTGCTAAATATGTTGCTCAGCGATTGAAGAATCGGGATTTGCAGTTTGCTATCGAAGATCCAGATGCAGATACGAATCACCCCAAAGTGATGTTCGTCTGGCGCGCGAATTTGATCTCAAGTTCCGGTAAAGGACATGAGTACTTCTTGAAATATCTGCTCGGTGCACACAATGGCTTATTGAATGATGACTCCGAGACGATTCGTCCCGAGGAGATGAAGTGGCATGACCAGGCAGCGGAAGGGAAGCTCGATTTGATGGTGGATATCGATTTCCGGATGTCGGGAACAGCGGTGTACTCTGATATTGTTCTCCCTGCTGCGACTTGGTATGAGAAGAGCGATTTATCGTCGACCGATATGCATCCATTTATTCATCCATTTAATCCGGCGGTACCGCCGTTATGGGAATCCAAGTCGGATTGGGAGACGTTCAAGACGATCGCGAAGTCCTTCTCTGAGATGGCCTCTACGCAATTCGATGCACCGCAGCGGGATATTGTCGCCGTACCTTTACAGCATGATACACCCGATGAGCTATCGCAGCCATTCGGTAAAATTCTCGACTGGAGCAAAGACGAGATTGAGGCCATACCAGGTAAGACGATGCCGAAATTCGTCGTCGTGGAGCGGGATTATGCAGCTGTATATAAGAAAATGACTTCGCTCGGACCTAACATTAAAGATAAGCCCTACGGCATTAAAGGGATGAACTGGTCTGCAGCGGATGAATATGAATTGATGAAAAAAGTGAACGGTGTTGTCGATGAGCCCGGGATCAGTGAAGGGTGTCCGAAGCTCGTCACCGATCGTCACATGTCCGAAGCGATCCTTACGTTATCCTCTACAAGTAACGGGAAAATGGCCGTGAAAGCATGGGAAGCACTAGAGAAGAAAACCGCGCTTAAATTGAAAGATTTGGCGGAGGATCGCATCGAAGAACGATTCACCTTCAACGAGATTACGACGCAGCCGAAGACGGTGATTACTTCACCCGCATTCAGCGGTTCCGAACAGCATGGGCGCCGTTATTCGCCATTCACCACCAATGTGGAACGCTTGATTCCGTATCGCACGCTTACTGGACGTCAGCATTACTTCTTGGATCATGAGATGCTGACCGAATTTGGTGAGAATATGGCGATTTATAAGCCGACGATGAAGCACGCGCCATTCCATACGAACAAGAAGCGCCCTGCAATCAAAGGGAAAGAAATCGTTCTGAACTTCATGACGCCGCACAGCAAATGGTCGATTCACAGTATGTATTTTGATTCACTCCCGATGCTCACGCTGTTCCGAGGCGGACCAACTGTCTGGATTAATAAGGACGATGCCGCAGATGCGGATGTGGTAGATAACGATTGGATTGAGTGCTTTAACCAAAATGGTGCCGTCGTTGCGCGTGCGGTTGTTACCCACCGGATGCCGCGTGGCATGGCCTATATGCACCATGCACAGGATCGTACAATCAACGTGCCGGCGACAGATGTGACAACCACACGAGGAGGAACGCATAACAGTCCGACACGGATTCATGTGAAGCCAACCCATATGATTGGCGGCTATGCGCAGCTGAGCTACGGATTTAACTACTATGGACCTACTGGCAATCAGCGGGATCTGTACGTCGTGATCCGCAAACTTGAGGAGGTGAATTGGCTTGAAGATTAAAGCACAAATCGGGATGGTCATGAACTTGGATAAATGTATCGGATGTCATACCTGCTCTGTCACGTGTAAGAACACATGGACGAACCGTAAAGGTGCGGAATATATGTGGTTCAATAACGTTGAGACCAAGCCAGGCATCGGATATCCCAAACAATGGGAGGATCAAGAGAAATACAAAGGCGGTTGGGTGCTGAAGAACGGCAAGCTGGAGCTTCGATCCGGCAGCCGCGCCAATCGATTGAAAAATATATTTCATAATCCTGATCAACCGACGATCGATGATTATTATGAGCCTTGGGATTACGATTACGAGAAGCTCCAACAAAGTCCGGAACGGAAGCATCAGCCTGTCGCACGTCCGAAGTCGCAAATTACAGGCGAGTATATGAATTTGGAGTGGGGACCGAACTGGGAAGACGATCTTGCGGGCGTTCATGAATCGGGTTATCGCGACCCGAATATGGCGGGGATTGAAGAAGCGGTTCGCATGGAGTTCGAACAAGTATTCATGATGTATCTGCCAAGAATTTGTGAGCATTGCATCAATCCTTCCTGTGTATCGAGCTGTCCGTCGGGTGCGATGTATAAGCGTGAAGAGGATGGCATCGTACTCGTCGATCAGAACGCTTGCCGTTCGTGGCGGTTCTGTGTATCGAGCTGTCCTTACAAGAAAGTCTACTTCAACTGGCAGACGAACAAAGCTGAGAAATGCACATTGTGCTTCCCACGGATTGAACAAGGATTGCCTACGATTTGTTCGGAGACTTGCGTCGGACGTATCCGTTACCTGGGTGTGATGTTCTATGATGCAGATCGCGTAGAGAAAGCAGCTTCTGTAACCGACGAGAGCAAGCTCTACGAGTCGCAATTAGATATTTTCCTTGATCCGAATGATCCAGAAGTTATTGCAGCGGCACGTGCAGCGAATATTCCTGAGGATTGGATCGAGCATGCGCAGCGTTCACCGATTTATAAGATGGCGGTCGATTGGAAAATCGCTCTCCCGCTTCATCCGGAATATCGAACATTGCCGATGGTCTGGTATGTACCGCCACTGAGCCCGATTACGAATATGGTGGAAGGCCAAGGGGCGTCGGCGACGCCAGATGATATTTTCCCAGCGATTGATGATATGCGAATTCCTGTACAATACCTGGCGAATCTACTCTCGGCAGGTGATACGGAAGTCATTACGAATGTTCTGAAAAAGATGGCTGTCATGCGTTCGCATATGCGTTCGCATAACCTAAAAAAGGCACCAAATCTCGCATTGCTAGAACAATTTGGTATGACTGCTAAAGATACGGAAGAAATGTACCGCCTATTAGCCATTGCGAAGTATGAAGATCGGTTTGTCATTCCAGCAGCACATCGTGAAGAGTTCGCGGATCTTTATTCAGAGCAAGGTGCTTGTGGATTTACGAATATGATGGGTGGACCTGGACCCTGTGGCGGTTAAATCTATAGCCCTAACCCTATCAAATAAGGAGTGATTGGACATGAAAGAGATGACGCTTCGTTCTAGCTGGATGCTCTTCTCGCAGCTGTTGCAATATCCTGATGCGGCGTGGCAAGAGACCGCGGATGAGATGTACGTAAATTGGTGCCATTTGATCCAAGACGAGGATGAAGCAGTGGCCAAGTTGCTTCAGGAGCTTGCGGGCCAATGCCTTGCTGAATATGCGGGGATGGATGCGGTGGCGATTACAGCAGCCTATGTGAAGACATTCGATTTTAGTAAGAAAGCGAATTTGTATTTGACCTATGGACAGCTCGGGGATGACCGTGAACGGGGTCCTGCACTACTCAAGTTAAAACAACTGTATGAAGAAGAGGAGATTGTCCTCGATACGGATGAATTACCGGATTATCTGCCGCTGGTTCTGGAGTATGTGGCGGTAGCGCAGGAGGAGCGTGGTATTGCCTTGCTGTATTCCTTCCGTAAAGCCTTGGATAGCATCAAAGATGCGCTCCACCACATGACCAGCCCCTATCGTCATGTGCTTGATGCGATTTTATGGATCATCGATCAATCGGACATTACAGAGGGATCCTTTGATATGACAACATCTGCTGGATGTGGGAGCACGCCATCTGAACTTGGATGCGGACCGATGTGGGGTGCTGCGGGATATGGTAACGCAGGGAGGAATGCGTAATGGCGTGGGGTAATCAGTTTCTCTGGGTGATTTATCCCTATATGATTCTTATCATCTTTCTCGTTGGACTCTATTATCGATACCAGACGGATCAGTTCGGCTGGACGGCGAAATCAAGTGAAATGCTCGAGAAGAAGAAACTGCGGTGGGGTAGCAATCTATTTCATATCGGGATTATTCTTGTCTTCTTCGGGCATGTCGGAGGGATTCTGATCCCGAAAAAATGGCTTGAAGCGTTAGGCGTCTCGGATCATCTGTATCATACAATGGCACTCTCTATCGGTTCTGCAGCGGGACTGTTGACACTGATTGGATGTATTATTCTCGTGATCCGTCGATTCTCGGATGTCCGAATACGTCGAACGAGCAGCTTCGGCGATATGCTATCGATTGTCTTGCTCACGTTGATTGTGGTGGTAGGCATGGCGGCGACGCTGTTCAATATGACGGGCAGTTCTGATTTCGATTATCGGGAGACGATTGGACCGTGGCTGCGTGGTGTGATTGTATTTATGCCAGATTATACGTTAATGAATACCGTGCCCGTGATCTTCAAGGTTCATATTATTTTGGGTCTAGCACTATTTGCCGTATTTCCTTTTACAAGGCTCGTTCACATGCTAAGCTTACCAATCAAATATCTAAAACGCAGCTATGTCGTGTATCGTAAACGTCAATAATCATTCATCGGGGGGCGGTGCTCATATGCTAACAGGTATTATTCTGGCTGGAGGCCGCAATTCTCGGATGAATGGCCGGAATAAAGCGCTCTTGATCTTTGAAGGGGAGCATTTTATCGAACGGCAAATCAACGTTATGCGTTCAATTTGTACGAGACTGATCATCGTGACGAACGATGCTTCATACTATAAAAAATGGTCAAAGGACGATTTGATTTATATTCCGGATATTTATGAAGGGCATGGTCCGCTCAGTGGGTTTCATGCGGCGTTTACACACATAGAGACAGAATATGCCTGGGTCGTTGGGTGTGATTATCCTAAACTATCCGCTTCTGCTGCTCTATGGATGTTATCTGAGCTCAAGACAAGTGACTATGACGCGGTTCTCCCCGTTGTCGATGGCAAGCATCAAATGTTACATGGGGTGTATCGACCTCATCGGATGCTGCCATCTATCATTCAGAGACTCGAATCGCATCAGTACCGGCTATCTGGCCTATTGGATTCGATTCATTGGTTAGGTCTAGGGGAGAGCGATTGGATTGAAGCGGGTATAGCTTATCAATTTATAGAAGATGTGGATACACCTGAGCAATACATCGCATTACTTCAAGAACGGGAAGGAGGCAGCGACCATGTCTCATGATCGATATAGCAGACAACAGAACTTTAGGCCTATCGGCACCGCAGGGCAACAGGAGTTAGCGGCCAAACACGTTCTGATCGTTGGAGCGGGTGCGCTCGGCTCCGGAAATGCGGAAATTTTAGCACGTTCGGGCGTTGGTACGATCACCATCATTGATCGAGATTACGTGGAATGGAGCAATCTGCAGCGGCAGTCGCTCTATTGCGAGCAGGATGCAATAGATCAATTGCCCAAAGCTGTGGCTGCGGCGAACCGGATTAAACAGATCAACGCTGATATAACGGTACATGCACATGTGATGGATTGCACAGCTTCGGATCTTACATCATTGCTGGATACATTTAACGTGGATTTGATTCTTGATGCAACGGACAATTTTGCCATTCGATATATCATCAATGATGCTGCATATCAATACCAAATTCCTTGGATCTATGGGGCGTGTTCAGGCAGCTATGGTGTGATGTGCAATTTCATTCCAGGGCAGACGCCATGTCTGCATTGTGTGATGGAACGTATGCCAATCGGCTCTGCATCTTGTGATCGAGAAGGGATAATTTCTCCAGCGGTGCAGATGGTCGTGGCGATGCAATCGGCTGAAGCACTCAAATGGTTGACCGGGAATGCAACGCAGATGTCGGATCGATTTAAAGTCTTCGATCTATGGTCGAACATGTTCCAATCCATTCGCATGAATATGGCGGGGAAGCACCAGGCATGTCCGACCTGCGGGGCACAACCGAGCTATCCTTATCTGAAGTCGGAGGTGGCGATGAGAACAGAAGTTTTATGCGGTCGAGATTCAGTTTGGATTCGTTATCCGCGTCAAGAGCCGCTAGATTTGGATCTGGTAGCCTCTCATGCTGTGCAATTGCAGGCTGACGTGAAGTCGAATCCATTTCTCCTTCAAATTCAAGAGGGCGAATACCGCCTCGTTATTTTCCAGGATGGTAGAGCACTGATCCATGGCACTTCGGATTCGCTCGAAGCCAAAAAGCTATATCAAAGATACTTAACCTAGTAGATATTTAATGATATTAAAGGACAGGAAGGTGGACGTTATGAAATTACTATGTTTTGCGCATTTGAGTGAGCAGCTAGGTACATCCAGTATGGACTTAGAGCTCGGCCCAATTACCGTAGCTGACTTCGTACAGACATTACGAGAGCGTTATCCGACATTATTGTTGGACCATGTCATGATCGCGGTCAATGAAAAATTTGTCGAGCAGACGCACGTCATCGAGCCGAATGATACGGTCGCATTGTTGCCTCCCGTAAGCGGTGGTTAAGAAAGGGGTTACGCAGATGAGCAGTGAGCAATTAACGCATTTTAATGAACAAGGCCGAGCCCATATGGTTGACGTGACGGACAAAGCCGAGACGAAACGTCTTGCGATCGTTAAGAGCCAAATTCATATGCGCGCGGAGACATTGCGTCGAATCCAAGAAGGATCAATTGGCAAAGGCGATGTACTGGCGGTGGCTCAAGTCGCAGGCATTATGGCAGCGAAGAAGACAGCAGATCTCATTCCTATGTGTCACCCGCTACCGCTTACGGGCATTGATATTTCATTCGAGGTCGAGAATGAGCAGACATTATCATTTCGCGTGAAAGTGAAGACAACCGGCGTGACTGGCGTTGAGATGGAAGCGTTAACTGCTGCGCAGGTCGTCGGACTGACGATCTATGATATGTGCAAAGCGATAGATAAAGATATGGTGTTAGGCCCTACCTATCTGGAACAGAAGCAAGGCGGAAAAAGCGGCGATTATCGACGTGAGAGTGAGTAGCATAAGAGAGGAGCATCCGTATGAGCAGCTCATTATTTGTGATTACAGATCAACCGATAGTGCCGGAAGAAGTCTCGGATAAAGTTAAGCGACGGGAAGCAGGCGCGATCACGTTGTTCTTAGGTACGGTGCGTGAATTAACATATGGCAAACGGACGTTATATCTCGAGTATGAAGCATACCCGACGATGGCCGTCGCTCAATTGGAGCGTATTGGGCGAGAAGTTCGTGAGCGTTGGGCTGATACGGTCGTTGCTGTCACACATCGCGTGGGACGCCTTGAAATATCTGATATCGCCGTGGTGATCGCCGTATCCTCGCCGCATCGCAAAGCAGCCTATGAAGCGAATGAATACGTCATTGAACGGATTAAACAAATTGTCCCGATCTGGAAAAAAGAGCATGGCGAAGACGGCTCCGAATGGATTGGCGATCAACTGAACCAGCAGACCTATCCTGAGGGTCGTCCTATGGCCCTGGATATACCGAAGGAAGATGAGAGATAACTTCTGAAAGGAGTGTGTGAGGATGACAGGGTCAATTCCGCGTTTAGTCGATAAATTCGGACGGCAGCATGACTACTTACGAATTTCCGTGACGGATCGTTGCAATCTACGCTGTATCTACTGCATGCCCGAGGAAGGGATGGAGTTCGAGCCGTCAGACAAGATTCTAACCTATGAAGAAATTGCAGAAGTCGTACACGTCGTCGCTGGGATGGGGATTAGCAAGATACGTCTTACTGGCGGGGAGCCGCTTGTTCGGAAAGAACTTGAGAAGCTCGTGGCGATGATCGCGAGTATACCTGGGATCGAAGATATATCGCTAACGACGAATGGGATTTTCCTTGCTCCCCGTGCAGAGCGATTGAAGGAAGCTGGCCTTACACGCGTCAATATTAGCATGGACTCCCTCCAGGCTGATCGATTCAAAATGATTACTCGCGGCGGGGATGTTAGGAAAGTGCTCGACAGCATTGATGCCTGTGTGAAGGTAGGTTTAAGTCCCATCAAATTGAATGTTGTACTGATGAAAGGGCTGAACGATGATGAGATCGCTGATTTTATCGCGCTAACGCAAGATCGGGATATCCATGTACGATTCATCGAATACATGCCCATCGGTCACAGTGATACGCAATGGAAGAACCTCTATTTGCCACTCACTCGCGTGATGGAAGTATGTGATGAGCAGCAATGGGAGTACGCTTCAGTTACGACGATTCAAGGGAACGGTCCTTCGGAGAATTATCGTCTGAACGGCGCTATTGGCAGCTTTGGATTGATACATCCAGTTAGCGAGCATTTCTGCCAGACCTGTAATCGCCTACGTCTAACGGCAGACGGTTATATTAAACCATGCTTGGCTTGGACAGAACAATTCCAAGTACGCAGCGTCGTCGGTAATGATGAGGCCATGCGCCAACTTTTCCTGGATGCACTGGGTACGAAACCAGAAAATCATGAAATGTCGAAATTTTTACAAGGCGATGAAGAAATATCACATACGCCTACAGCTCGTAGAATGTCACAAATTGGTGGATAGGAGAGGGATATAGATGATTCATCTTTTGACTAAAAGAGGTACGCAATTGCTCGTTCTATTATTCACAATGGCACTTGTTATCTCAGCATGTGGGACGAAACAGACGGATGAAAAGACGGATTCTGGTTCGCAATCGGTTGAATTAACCATCTCCGCTGCAGCAAGTCTAACAGATGCTTTGCAAGAAATTCAGAAGAATTATGAGGCGAAGACAAGTGGTGTGAAGCTGCATTTTAACTTCGGGGCATCAGGCGCACTGCAGCAGCAAATCGAGCAAGGGGCACCTGTTGATCTGTTCCTATCTGCCGCTTCTAAAAATATGAAGGCGCTTGTAGACAAGCAGCTTGTGGAGCAGAATCAACAGAAGAGTTTGCTTGCGAACGAATTAACTGTGATCACGGCTGCGAAACCGTCCATCTCCATACAAGAAGCGAAAGACCTTTTGAAAGCGGATATTCAGAAGATCGCCATTGGCATTCCCGAAACCGTCCCTGCCGGGAAGTACGCGCAGGAGGCACTTACGAACGCGGGTATATGGGATGACATACAGTCCAAATTGGTCCAAGCGAAGGATGTTCGACAGGTACTCCAATATGTCCAGACAGGGAATACGGAGGCTGGATTCGTGTATAAAACGGATGCACTCACATCGGATCAAGTAAAGATTGCTTATACCGTAGATCCATCATCTTATTCACCTATTACCTATCCGATCGGAATCGTCAAAGCGACAACCCATGCCAAAGAAGTTGAACAATTATATACCTATCTTCAATCGAAGGATGCAATGGACGTCTTCGTGAAATACGGATTCTCCATCCCGGAAGTGAAATGAACATGATCGAGATCGATTGGGCTCAGCTATGGACCCCGATTCGATTATCCCTTCAGGTTGCACTCCTATCGAGTGTGCTGAGTACACTCATTGGCGTTACATTGGCATGGCGAATGTCAAGAAGCTCGGTGAAGGGTAAAGTGCTGTTAGAGACCGCTTTTATGCTACCTCTCGTGCTGCCACCGACCGTAGTTGGCTTCCTGCTCCTCGTTACACTCGGGCGACGGAGCTGGATCGGTCAATTCGCAGAATGGCTATTCTCCGCACCAATCATCTTCTCGTGGGGAGCCGCTGTTATTGCATCTGTCGTCGTATCGTTCCCGCTCGTCTATCAGACGATGAAAACAGGGTTCCATTCGATAGATTATCAATTAGGAGATGCTGCGCGTTCGATTGGGGCGAGTGAATGGCAGGTATTTCGTTATATTACGCTGCCAATTGCGTTTCCATCGGTGATAACTGCATATATCCTCAGCTTCGCTCGAAGTCTAGGTGAATTCGGGGCTACGCTCATGATTGCGGGGAATATTCCTGGAAGGACGCAAACTGTCCCCACAGCGATTTTTGTAGCGGTTGATTCCGGGAATATGACGATGGCTTGGATGTGGACGATCTCCATGGTCTTTATATCATTTCTATTGTTACTCTTAACAGGGCGGAAGAAAACGGCTTAACGATGAGGAGGGTGAACGGAATTGAAGATCAAGAACATCGTAATCCCACATGAGCATGGGGGATGGGCGATGGTTAGTGTCCCTTTCTTATTCGGGATGATAGCAGGTACGCCGCAGTGGAGTCATATTCTACTGTTCATTGCTTGGTTGTTCTTATACTTAGCATCGTATCCATTCCTACAAGCCATTAAGCGGAGCAAGCAGCGCGATCATTTATTGAAATGGTCAGCGATATACGGCGTAATTGCTATGGCATCTCTCGTATATCCGTTAATTGCGAAACCGCAGTTATTATTTTTCGGCATCCCCTTCGTGGTGTTGCTCACCGTGAACATTTGGCATGTGAAACAGAAGTCAGAGCGTGCGATCGTGAACGATCTCTGCGCGATTTTGCTCTTCTCTTTAGGGGGAGCTGCTGCATATCTATTCGGTGGTGGTGGTTGGGATTCAACGATGCTGGCTGTCGTCGGATTTAACTTTTTGTATTTTATGGGGACGGCTTTCTTCGTGAAGACGATATTCCGCGAGCGAGGCAACATGAAATGGGAGGCCGCGGCTCGCATCTACCATGTGCTGATGCTCTTCGTACCGTGGGTATGCGGTTATCCTTGGATGACGCTTCCGTTCGTTTTCCCACTCATTCGGACGTTACTCTTCGCAGGGAAGCAAGTGCGTCCGATGAAGGCAGGAATTCTCGAGATTATCGGTGCCGTGCAGTTTATCGTTATATCATGGATCGTGTTCTAATTAACCGCGATAATCGCGGTTTTTTTTGAAATACAAGAAATTATAAGTTTCACGAATAAACTTTTCATATATTTCGCGCATAAACGCTTTCCGTCCTTGAAAGGACGCCGGAGGCGTTTTTGCTTGTTTGGACGCGATATTGCACACCATGTTCATCGGGAGTACACATGAAGTACACATCGGCACTTTATACTGTGATTTGTAAACAGAAAACGGAGGGAAACAAATCATGAAAAAAACAGCGATCGTATTAGCATTAACCATCACAACGGGAGCTTTGGTAGGTCAAGTATGGGCAGAACCAGCGAAATCAACAGCAAGTCAAGCGACAACAACAATCCAATCGGTGAAGAGTGAGCAGAATCAACCATTTGCCAATGCTGGTATTGACGACCCGAAGGTGTTCACGACTTTTCTTGCAAAATTGCAAAAAGCAGTTGCAGAGGATAATCTTAACGAAGTAGCGACTTACATGTCTTATCCTTTGAATTTGATCAAAAATAGTAAGAAAATAATCATTTATACCAAGGAGCAATTCGTGCAAAAGTACGATCGTATCATGACAAGCCATGTGCAGAAGAAACTGCTTGCGCAGAATGCTGAAGATGTATTCGTCAATGCGAAGGGGATTATGATTGGCGAAGGCGAGATGTGGATAAGCGTCATCGATCAGCAACTTGCAGTCTATGCCATTCATGCCATGGAGAACCCTTATGAGGTGGCGGGCATCGATAATCCAGCTGCATTTACCGATTTTCTAAGCAAGCTGCAGAAAGCTGTCGTGTCGAACAATAAAAAAGAAGTTGCGAACTTCATATCCTATCCATTACATGTCAACCAGAAAGGAAAAACGGTCCTGATTAAGTCGAAAAAGCAGTTTATCGAAAAATACAATCAGATTATGACGGACAAGGTGAAGGAAAAACTACTTGCGCAAAAAGCAAAGGATGTGTTCGTCAACTGGCAGGGAGTCATGGTTGGAGATGGAGAAGTGTGGATCCGACCGCAGGATGAGCAGATCGTCGTGTTCGCGATCAATAAATAAAATCAGTAGTATGGATGTATTACCGTCGTTCTAAGCTCAGACAGTTTTCGGTTGATTTGGGGTGATAATGGATGAAGCGAAGTATTTTGCTCGTCGAAGATGATGTTCTCATGCGTGAATTTATTACAGATTATTTCAAGAAAGAACAATGGGAAGTATATGAGGCGGAGAACGGGAGAGAAGCGCTGGAGATTTTCGAACAGGCCATGATCGACCTGATTGTACTGGATATCATGATGCCGGAAATTGACGGGTGGTCGGTATGTAGAAGAATTCGGCAAAAGTCAGACGTCCCCATTATCATCATAACCGCGCGGACGGAGGACGATGATCAGATTATGGGCTTCGAGCTGGGTGCGGATGAATATGTCACCAAGCCATTTAGTCCGAAGGTGCTCGTTGCCCGTGCGATCGCGCTCATGAAACGAACAGAGGGGACAATCGGACGGGAGAACGACATTCTCACGTAGGGGCATATCACGGTGGACCGCAGGGCGCATTCGGTCATGGTATCGGAAACGCTCATTAACCTATCGCCGAAGGAATACGAGTTACTCCTCGTGTTCATGAAGCATGATGGGCAGGTTCTATCACGGGATTATCTATTGAATGCTGTCTGGGGATTTGATTATTTTGGGGATCTGCGTACCGTGGACACCCATGTGAAGAAATTACGCGCCAAATTAGGAAGTGAAGGGCGATTTATCCGGACGGTCATTCGTTCGGGGTATAAATTTGAGATGGAGTCATGAGAAAAAACGGTGTTATACGAAAGTTGTTTGTGATCACCTCTGTCCTGATCCTGCTTGTGTTCTCGCTAGCTCTGCTTGCTGAAGGGTTGTTCTTTGAACGGTTCTATCGGGCGACAAAAATAAATCATCTTGAACAGAGCATCGAGCGATTCGGTACGCGGTATCTTGCTGCAGAATCCAATGGAATCGAGGCCTCTCGCGCATTAGGCACCTTCATGAATGAGAACAACGCCAGCGTGGCGATTCTGAACAGTCAGTTCGAGCAACGAAGCGTCGATCCGTATTTTATTCAAATCGCAATGGATTCAAAGCTGGTTACGCTTCGTATCGCATCCGAAGGGATGATGCTGAACGATATTCCGATGGGGCTGCGAATTGGTGATACGCTGCTAGTTGACGGTATTTTCATGGATGAGAAGGATACGATTATGCAGCCAGTAAATATCCATCAGGAAGGTCAGGGGGCAATACTTCCTGGTGAGGGACTTGTACGTGTGAAAGGCAAGATCACGGATTTCATCCTGCCAGAGCAGCGTTCCTTCAATCCGTTCTATCAAGATACGCTGATTCGTAACGCGTTGATGGATTGGCTGTTACAGAAGGATATGCACCAAGCTGATCTGGATCGTAATGCTTCAGTTCGGACGGAATGGCAGGATCCATGGAGTGGCATCCGATACGCAGTCCTTGTAGCTCCACTATCCACATCGCTGGATGAGGATCGGTATGTCTTTGCACTCACCTCGCTTCAGCCAGTAGGCGAAGCGGTAGAAATTCTGAAGCAATATTTTATCTATATGGCGCCGGTTATTCTTATTCTTGTGCTGATCCTATCATTGATTTATTCGCGTATCATCTCACGGCCGTTAGTGAAGCTCAGTAAGTCGGCAGGGCGCATGGCACAGCTGGATTTCAGTGTCCAGCCCGAGATTCATTCCAAGGACGAATTCGGGGATTTATCGAGAAGTATGAGCACACTATCGCAAAATCTGAATGCCGCATTGCAGAACCTGCAGCAGGCGAATGAGCAGCTGCACACGGAAATGGAAGAGAAGCAGCGCTCCGAACAGCTTCGCAAAGAATTGATCGCGAACATCTCCCATGAGTTAAAGACGCCATTAGGCATCGTAAAAGGGTTCGCAGAAGGGCTGCAGGATGATGTGGCTGTCGATAAACGAGAGCGATATCTTGGGCTGATCGTGAGTGAAACGGATCGAATGAACGCATTGATTATGGATATGCTGGAGCTATCCAAATTCGAGGCGAAGGCAATTCAATTACACCTCAGAGACATATCGCTTGGGGAGTTGATCCATCGCGTTGCTGCTTCGTTCGCTCATCAGCTTGAGAGTAAGCAGCAATACATCGCTATACAAGCGGATTCGGATTGGGTTGTCAGCGCAGATCCTAGACGGCTCGAGCAAGTGGTTCTGAATCTATTAAGCAATGCCGTTCGGCATGCATCGCAAGGAAGCACCATCCGAATTGATGTACAGCGCATAATGCATGGCCAGATTAAGACGGCTATTGCTAATGTTGGGGCTCCGATCGAAGCGGGAGATTTGGGCCGGATCTGGGATCAATTCTATCGTGCCGAACGTTCACGAGATCGCAAATCTGGTGGTACGGGACTGGGGCTCGCCATCGTCAAGCATATTCTGGAGCTGCATGGCAGTACGTATGGTGCGGCGAATACGGACCAAGGCGTTGTGTTTCATTTCACGTTGGAACAAGCGGAATCAAAGTAATTTATTATTAAAGACAAATGGAGACTGGTTATGGAGAAGAGACGTTTCATCATATTGTTGATTTTTGGTTGCATGCTGCTTCTTATAGGTGCTTGCGGCTCGCCATCGGACACCGGTTCTTCGGTGAAGGGATCTGAACCCGTACAACAAGAGGTACCAGCTAGCGAGAAGGATTCGAAGCCATTGGACAAAGAAATTCTGATTATTATTGATCAGACGCCCAAGCCTACTGAGCAGAAAAGCTTCGATTTTGTTGTGAAGAAGCTGCCAGAAGGTTATTCGCTCGCTGAAATGCATTGGATTTCTTCGAAGAATCAGATCGTCAATACGCTGCAAGAAGCTGCTCAGCATGGTGCGAACGGGAAAGATGGCTTCTACATTAGCGGTGATGGACAGTTCGCGGGTTTCATCTATCCTCAGCCGATGAGCGGCGAAGAAGGGGAGGTCAAGTTCCTTTTCCGCAATGACCAAGGGGATGAATTGACGTGGAAAAAGAAAATAACGTTGAAATGAAATGAAAAATCGTGCGCACACCGGGGGAAGATATGTCTGAAATACCCCGGCTTGCGCACGATTTTTATGCAGTTGATTGATTATCATCCAGGATCCAGGACACGCTCGACTTTGGCGATATGTTGCTCCATGAGCTGCTGTGCTCGTATGCCGTCGGATTCGGCGATCGCCTTGTAAATTTCCCGATGCTCCCGTAGCAAACGTTCAGCCGTAGAGCGTTCAGCGTAGAACCATAACGTACGGGTATCCTTCATCGTCTCGTGAATCTGCTGAGACAGGGACGACATCAAATTGGCTAGCATGGGATTATGGGTTGCTTTGGCGATTGATTCATGGAATTGCACATCGGCTTGCTCGCCGAATATTTCGTCATCCAACTTGGTCGCCATCTCTTCGAGAATATTCGACAGCAGGGCAAGGTCTTGCTCCGTTCGATGGGTTGCCGCAAGAGTCACACAGCCTGTCTCAAGGACGCGACGAACTTCAAGGAGATGTCGAATTGATTTCGCGCGGCTTATCCACGACTCTGGATGCAGTTGGGCAGGATGCAGATGCTCGATTGGTTGTTCTCGGACGAACGTGCCGCTTCCTTGCCGGACATCGAGCATACCCATTGCCTTCAAGGAGCTTAGCGCCTCCCGAATGGTCGATCGTCCTACTTGATATTGCAGGGCAAGATCAACGACAGATGGAAGTCGGTCGCCTGGGAGGAGGAGGCCTTCTGCTATTTTTCGTTGTAGGTCCTGCATCACCCAGTCAGAGCTTTTAAGCGGCTTGGGTTGAAGCGTATTCATCAATTTCATTCATTCCTTCCGAAAATATGGTTCTCATGCCATTTATTTTAGTGTATACTAAACCCAGCATAAAGTCATCAGATGACCTGACTAATTCGTTTTTTTTAAAATTAATGTGATGTTGAGGTGTTGATTGTGCTGGAGGAAGTCGTTAAACGTGAGCTGCGCTCAATTGTGGGCGATACATTTTTTCATGATGATCTTGAGTCACTTGTAACACATTCCTATGACGGAACGCCAATGCAGCAGGCGCTTCCGGATGGTGTCATTTACCCTGCTAGTACCGAAGAAGTCGCAGCCATCATGAAAGTGCTGAACCAACATCGCATTCCGCTTGTCAGTCGAGGCTCGGGCACGAACTTATGCGGCGGGACGGTTCCCGTGCATGGCGGGATCGTGATGGTCATGCATCGCATGAATCGGATCCTAGATGTCGATATGGATAACCTGACAGCGACCGTACAGCCCGGGATCATCACCAAGGATTTCATCACCCATATAGAGAACCTAGGCTTGTTCTATCCGCCTGATCCGAGCAGTATGGCCATCTCGACGATCGGGGGTAATATCGCGGAATGCTCCGGCGGACTCCGTGGGCTCAAATACGGGACAACGAAAGATTACGTCATTGGTCTCGAGGCCGTACTGGCGAATGGCGAAATTATCCGTACGGGTGGCAAGCTGATGAAAGACGTAGCCGGCTATGACTTGACCAAGCTGCTCGTCGGCTCGGAGGGGACACTTGCAGTGATTACGGAAGCGACGCTTAAACTTATTCCTCCGCCGAAGTACAAGAAGACGATGATCGCGATGTATAAGGATATTTACGGAGCTGCACGCACCGTGTCCAAGATCATTAAGAACCAGATCATTCCGGCAACGCTGGAGTTCATGGACAATCCGACGATTCGCGTCGTCGACGATTTTGCAAAACTGGGCTTGCCGCTTGATATGGAAGCCATCCTGTTGATCGAGCAAGATGGCGAGATGGAGATGGTCGAGCGAGATATCGAAGTCATCGCGTCGATTTGTCAGAGCGAGAACGCTGCAAGAGTTGAAGTAGCTGAATCGGCGGAACATGCCTTGAAGCTGATGACGGCCCGACGCAGCGCTTTTACCGCGCTCGCCCGCTTGCGGCCGACGACGATACTGGAAGATGCGACAGTACCGCGTTCGCGAATCGCCGATATGGTGCTGGAGATTAACCGAATCGCCCAGAAATATAACGTGCAGATATGTACGTTCGGTCACGCCGGCGACGGGAATCTACATCCGACTGCAACGACAGACGCACGAGACCAGGAAGAAGTACATCGCGTCGAAGCAGCTTTCGAAGAAATTTTCGAAGCGGCGATTCGACTTGGCGGCACGATAACGGGCGAACACGGCGTTGGGATGGTAAAGGCTCCATATCTGGAATGGAAAGTGGGGAGCGCCGGTATCGAGATGATGCGAGGAATCAAGATGGCATTCGATCCACACAACTTGCTCAATCCTGGCAAATTGTTCGCCAAAGAGTCGCGTAAAAGGGTGGTTATCGATCATGGCTAAGACAGAGCTACGATCCAATTCATTGCCGACGGCACCAGGCGTGTCAGGCGCTGTTCCCGCTTGCAGCCCCATGGTGAATACACTAAAGCAGACGCTCGATTACGACCAGTTGACCAACTGTATGCGCTGCGGATTTTGTTTGCCGGCTTGTCCGACCTTTCGCGAGACAGGGGTCGAGGCGGAATCGCCACGAGGCAGAATTGCCTTAATGAAAGCCGTTGTCGACGGGATCATGGAGCCAAATGCGCAGTTCGAGACGCAAATGAATCACTGTCTGGGCTGCCGTGCATGCGAGCCAGCATGTCCGGCCGACGTGAAATACGGCCAATTAATCGAGCAGGCGAGGGACGCGGTGGAGAAACATACAGACTCCCATCGCTGGTGGATCAAGCTCGCGCGTAAAGTAGCTTTCAAAGGCGTGTTCCCTTATCAGAATCGGGTAAGGATGGTCGGAGGAGCGCTTAGGTTCTATCAACAATCTGGATTACAGAGCTTTGCGAGAAATGCGGGACTTATGAAGCTGTTTCCTGCACATATGCGAGACATAGAGAAGATTTTGCCTGAGGCTTCAGATAAGGGTGTCGTCGAGACGATTGGAATCTGGCACCCGGCAATAGGAGAGAAGATCGCCACCGTCGGCTTATTTCGCGGATGCATCATGGATATCCTGTTTACGGAGACGAATATCAACACCGTTCGGTTGCTTAATGCGGCCGGATTCGACGTCGTCATCCCAGCAAGCCAGAATTGCTGTGGTGCGCTTCATGCGCATAGCGGTGAACAATCTGGCGCCAAGGAACTAGCCAAACGGAATATTCGTGCGTTTAAGGAAGCTGGTGTCGATTGGATCATTTCCAACGCTGGCGGTTGTGGGGCGTTGCTCGTCGATTACGGACATCTGCTTCACGATGAACCAGATTGGAAAGCGGATGCTGCATGGTTCGCTTCGCGCACGGTCGATATTAGCAAAATTCTGGTGGATCAAGGTAATCTACCTCAGTCCTTCGGCAAGACGGCAGAGGGGCATGCGACCAAAATCACATACCAGGAGTCCTGTCATTTGCGCAACGTGATGCGCAGCTCGGATGCGCCGAGAAATCTGATACGACGTGTGGAAGGAACGGAGTTCGTCGAACTGTTCGAGGCAGACCGTTGTTGCGGCTCGGCTGGTATTTACAACTTGACACAGCCGGAAATGGCCGGGAGCATCCTGGAACATAAGATGGAGCACGTCAAGAAGACGCAGGCACACGTTCTTTTAACCAGCAATCCCGGCTGTCTGTTGCAGATGAAGCATGGCATTGAAAAACATGGCAATAGCCACGAGATGCAGGCCATGCATGTGGTTGATTTTTTGTATAGCCAGTTGAAATGAAATTGCTCGAAGTGGCGAGTAAAGGGGGAAACCTGCTGATCGAGAACCAATTTGGCCCATAAGAAAATAGCCGGACAAAAAACTCCCCTTCAAGATTTAATACGAAGGGGAGTTCTTTAGTTCTTTAAGTACGTTAATTAAGTACGTTAATTAAGGATTGATCGATTCCCCCGACGTGGTGCTCGGTGGTAGAGAAAGCTTGAACTTCGTCTCATTGATGATCACAGTACTATCCTGGGGGATATCCGCTTTGGAGCCGAGCTGAATGATAACTTTTCCTGGATAGGAGGGTGCGACGTCTTCGACCGAAGCAGCTGTGCCATTCGTCGTGCTTGTTGGATCTGCACCATTTTCTGGATTCGGATTTGTTTCTTTGGTATCTTTCTTTGTATCCGTTACGGTATCACTACAATTGTGAATTAATTTAAGTGTCTTGCTATAGTCGGTTTTCGTTCCATCTGTTTTCTCAACTTGTACCGTTTTCGGCTCGAAAGTTGCACACTGCGCTAGATCACGAAATTGAAATACAAGCTGGGTCTGCTCTTCTCCAGCGATTGGGATGTTCTCCGCATGAACAATGATGTCTGGAACCTGCTCGGTCGGTGGTGTAGAAGTGACAGGTTGTCCCGCTTGTTTGATCTGTTCGGGCGCTTTCTTGCTGAATACCCCGGAACCGACCATTCCTGCAGCAACTCCAACAATAATCACTAGAACCAATGCAAGAAGGCTTGCTTTCTTATGTTTTTTTAGGATGCGAATGAGTACCGGAGCGTTTTCGATGGCAGCTTTATCATAAACCGCTTTTAGAGCCGGGCCAGCCGTATCGAAATACTGTTTGCGATTCGTCCGGTTCTTAAAGGCAGTCGGATCGACTTTCTTAAAATAAGAAAGAATTGCTGCTGAATATGCGGCATGAAGCTTCTGAGATCGCGTGAAATAACGATGCTTTTCCGACCAATTCATGAATTGATAGACGATGGTTTTGTCTTGTGCATGTTGATAGATATATTGCAATAAACCGCTGTAATCAATCATGCTTCCGCTAGATTCACTGTAGAACGCCATGATTATCCGTCTGAAATGAGCCGGCTTAATGTCGTCCTGCATCCATTTCCGCCCGAGCTGCTGCAACCGATCCATTTCCACGACTAAAAGGCCTTCGAAGATGGATTCATTGGGATTCTGCTCATGGAACCATCGGTACGCAGCGAGCATGACGTTCGCCTGCGATCGTACTTGTTGATTGAAGCTCGCAGCCCATGCTCTGATCTCATCCCTATGTTCCAAGAAATCAATCTGAAGAAGCTGTTCGAGCGTAATCTCTTCCAGTTGCAATTCTTTAAGCAAGTAGAGTTGAGCTGAGTAGATTATTTGGTCGATAAAATACGAATCTTGATCGCCATATTGCTTCTGTAACTGAATGGCAAGCTTATCAAGCTGATTCACGATCCAATAGACGGCAGACACAGGCTCAGACTCGCTCCGCAATTTCACAGTAAGTTCGGACTTAGCGATCTCCAGAAATGCGGTATGGCTTCGTACCTGTGGGTGATGAATCACCCAGTGTTGAAGGGCATCTACGACATCTTGAACGGAGCTCATGCTCTGGAATCGATGTTGAATGTAAGGGTCGAACAGTGTTCTCGCAAAATTGACCTGTAAGATCGTATCGAAGAACAACTGCCGTAACGAAGGAACGCTCTCAGCAATCGCGTAGAACTCGAATGCCAGATCCTGTCGCTGCTCCGCGTAGGCGTTATTGATGGCCCGAATCAAGAAACCGGAAAATTCCTTCTCCACCGCGTCCGGGTTCATACGATCATAATCGCGGAAGCATTCCACGATGGCCGGATCCGGAATCTGTCTCTGCTTGACATGCGTGTATACTCTTGTGAACAACGAATGGAATAGAGCATTTAACCGTTCTTTAGCGACCATCGCATTCGGTGGCGTTAAGTACCCGATCAAAGCGCGCAATAGGGCAACCTGATTCTTGTCATATTCATGGTATTGTCCCTGAAGCAGCTGCTCGAATAGCGTTAGCTCATGATAACTGACAATGGATGTCTGGCGAAGCGGTTCCAGATCAGCGAGCATCCGATCGGCAAATCTTAAGAAGTCCTCCATCACATGCGAGTGATCGAGATGATTCCAGACATAATCCAAATAAGGCTGCTTAGACCAATCAACATCGATATTGTTCACGCGCTGTGATGGAAGATCGAATGTATAATCTTTTTCGATATTTTTATCGTTCGCTCGCAAGCTTCCTTTCTCCATGAGCGTGAGATGAATGCCTTTTTTGCTGACAGGTTCTTTGGCATACGTCACGAAACCGAATTGTTGGCGGAAGGCATATGGCATACTGGCATATAAGATTTCGATTAATTTTACGGCATGGAGGGAGAGGTCCTCGATGGGCACATCCAGAGCGACATAAACCTTCTTCTTTCCTTGAATCGAGGCCATCACGGCGAACAACAACTGCTTAAACACATGCTCATCGATGTTCATATGTGCCAATTGTGCTCGATAAGGTAGAGAAGGAGTGGTAGCAGCGTCCAGAGGAAGCTCTTTCAATTCAGGCAAATCTTGCCCTTGTTCAATATCATAATCGGTCGCGAAAGAAGCATTCAACCATGCAGGATAGTCATACACAACTTCTGCAGCACGCTCTGCTGGAATCACATAGTTATGCATGAAGAAAGCACTTCGCATACCCGTGAAATCGGCAGGCATATACACGCCTGTACCAAGTACGATTTGCCCCGATTCCGTGCGATATAAATGCATGGCTTTCGGATAAGCGCTGACGTCCTTTTCTCCACGCACGGACAGCTCTGTCGGAGCATCGTAGAAGCAGGCTGGATGAAGCACTTTTTTGATGAAATTGCTATCCAACCCATTGGAACGAGCTACTGTATCGTAACCTTCATTGGAACGAAAAATACCACGCCGCTCTCGCGTATACATTTGTTGTTGGATGGGTTTCGGTGACGGGGTATTCAACGTTCTTCTCTCCCTTCGATGTAATTCAGTTTATATAACAGCCAGATGAATGGTTCGTCCACACGGATGGGACTGACAACGCCCTGCATCTTTTGGTTAACGGGATTGCTCCCAAGGGCTGAAACCGCGAAATAGGCGGTATTGGAGAAATAGACATCCATCGTTCCCTTGAAAGGACGATCGACTTTCTCAATGAAGCGTCGAATTTCGCCATCAATGTTCTCGAATTCCGTCAGATCAAGCCATTTGCGATGGATCATGTTATTGAAAATATTACTGTTCGGCTTCACATAATCGCCATCTTCATCTTTGAGCGAGTGGAGCATATCACTCTTCGTCAACACGACAGCTGTAGGGATATTTGTCTTCGTCTTCTCCTCATAAGCAATGAAATCGCCGAACATCGTCAGGACGACATCACGCGGTTCATCGTATTGCGGGATCCAATCGCCTTCCGTATCCCCGTATTTCAAGCGTATTTTTTCACGAATCGAACGGATCTGAAGTGGGTCGACCATGAATAAAATGCCGGCGGAATTCTTGATATGCTGTCCATGCAACCCCAGATAGTCTTGATCGACCATGCCTTCGCCCGCAACATCAAAGAATACAAGGGTGAGAGGGGGCTTGGACTCATCCTTGAACACGAATTGGAAAATAAATGGTTCTTGCATTTTCTCTTTTTGGGTTGAAGCGAGTAGGTCGCCACGTTCAAAAAGCGGTTCTTCGTACATGGTGCGGAATTTGCGGCTTATCTCTGCATTGAGCGGCATGCAGGCTGCGTCAAAATGATCTGCTGTCATATGTTGCAACGTATGGATCAAGGAGGTCATATAGACCGATTTCCCGACTTGGGAGGCCCCGATGATCGAGATAATATTGCTAGGCACCTTGCCAGCAGTGATCGGCAACTCATTATGGCAGTGCGGGCATAGTCGATGACGCGTGACAACGCCGTAACGATCATTCAACCCAATCAGAACATGATCGGAGTAGATATGATGCTCTTCAGGAATGTCGTGCGGGTAGAGAATGGCTTCCATATCGTAGACTGAATCTAAACCGAATTGTTGGCGGTAACGATTCAGGATGTCATCTTCTTGAAGCGCATAATTCTCATCGTCTTCACGGTGATGTGCCGCACGGAAGACCACATCTTCGGGTGCATATTTACGAAAGCAATAGGGACATACAATATCGTAAAACAGCGGTCTTGGCGCTGCTTGCGGTTTCTTTTTAAATATATCGAAAAAACTCATGGGTGCTCCTCCTATTCCGGTATGAGTGCATATACATGCCCGTATTTCCGGCCGTCTGTAAAAAATAATCGAATAAAATCGTTCTTGCCGATTTCAATGACGGGTAAGACCGTCTTGCCTGCAGGAAATGGCTCTACGAATGGATAGACCGTCCCATCTTCTTTATGCGTCGGGTAGCCGCCTTGCTTTTTAACGTAACAAAGTACGTCTTTCGCAAGTGGGACTTCCGAGGTCACTTGAATCTGCGCGGTTTTGAATTTCTGGAAAAAACCGGTTTTGAGACGAATCGAGTAATAAATATTCGCTTTTCCTGTACTTACTTCAATGCGATTCCCGTATTCAGGTTGACGGATTAATCGTGTTTCTCCATCAATGGTCGTGCTGGCGTATATCGTATAGATCCAGCGACCGACACCGTCCAATCGATCCTGAAAGCCATGATTTGCTTTGAATTCATCCTTGGTATAGAGCTTTAAGGCGCGAGCGTCAGGCGTATCATCAACCTGCTCGCTCGCGTGTACTTTATGAATGTAAACCGCTTGGACGTCGCTTGGCCACAGCCATCGGAGCGTACAACGGTTGTCATTTACGCTTGATTGAAGGTCCCGTATGATGGGGGATGTAGCATGGGCATCCATAAACTGCATGGTTATTGCGCCTCCCTAGGTGTTAACTAAAAGCCTTTGTTGCGTTGGTCTCTACCCCGGTTCTCTAAACTTTGGTTCGGTCGACCGGCATGCAGGTTGCGATGGCGATCATGACGCAGCCGTTGATATTCCTGAATAGGGATGATCCATGTGAACAAGCCAATCACGCCCGCCAATACCAGTGCGGCAATGAACCGTGTCATTCCATCGGTAAATGGGTGTCCGGATAATCCAAACTCTAACAATAAACCAGCTAACAGTCCTGCAACGGATCCGCCGATCATAAAGCTTCGCGCGAGATGGCGATTGTCAAAGATGAGACCTAGCGATAATCCGATTCCTGTACCAATAAGTAGTAACGCGATGATGCGCAGAATCATGTAATACGCGTTATCCTTGGTGTTGTCCGACCGTTCCGTGACAAGGGTGCGATTACCTAGATTATCATAGATTTTCTGGAACACGAGTGATAAATCATCGGCTTTCGTAACATCGTAGTACTGCCCACCTGTGCGATCAGCAATTTGCTGCAAGAGGGAGGTACCTTCTGGATTGACGAGACTTAAACCGATCGTATTGATCGCAATTTGGTTCTGCTCATATTTGGCAAGCACCTGGTTTGTATCGATTTCGCTAAACCCGTCGGAGAGAAGAATGACCATGGTTCCGCGCTGCGCGGTTCCTTTCTCCTGAATTTGCTTCATGGCTTCATCCAAGGAAAGTGCAATATTCGTTCCACCGTCGGTCTGCTGTAGGGCATCGATTTTCGCTGTGATCTCGTCTTTGGCAGCTTGATTGTTCACTGGGGTAAACGGCTGGATGACTTCAACTTGATCATTGAATACCAAGACCGAGAGTTGATTATCGCTGTCCATTTTTTGAATTAAACGTTTGGCAGCGGCGTAGCGATCTTGATTCGGGTCCGTCTCCGTCATACTGCCTGAGTTGTCGATCACAAGCACGATATCTTTGACAGGCTTCGCCCCGCCGACATTGATATGGTAGAGGGCTTCGAGTGCAAGCCCGACAACGAACAGCAGCACAAGCGTAACCGGAACAAGTAATTTCCAAGACGTCAAGGCATACCGCTGCCGCCACGACGAACCATTGAGTCGCGGTGTAATCATTTCTGCGATGAGACAGAATAGCCCGATGAAAAAGGCGAGGGAGCCGAAATAAATGCCAATCACGACGAACGTTGGCATCGAATCAAGTAAGGTATGAAGTATGAGTTCACCAACCGCAAAACCGATGGTGCCACCTATAATGCTGAATAACACGAGTAGTAAGTTGATCTTGCGCTGCAACGACAATCATCCTCTCTATGGAACCTGTATCGGTTTGATTTAGCGAAGCTCTGACAATTGATGAACATCCACACCGTGAAATTCATACTCATTTTGCATATAGCTTTCATAGTAAATTTTTCCGTTGCGATAATACATTAAATCTTCAACGTGGAAGCCGCCCATCATATTCAATTTATCAACGCCGCTGCTCCGTTTCTCATGCACACAGCCTAATTTGTAGATACGAGTAGTCTCGTCTGCACCCAAGGCATAGCGAATGAATTCACTCGTATAATCACCGAAGAAATATTTCTCTTCATAGCGATGTTCATGCGTGTAATCCAACAGGCGGATATGAATTCCTGCCTGTTCCTCGAGCGTACGGTAGAGCTTCTTAAATAGTTCATCCTTCGATAACACTTGTTTGTTCTCATAGGCAATGGTCACATTCGCACGCTGCAGCAACTCTTCTTCAAAAGTTTGCTGGAAGGGTTCGGCGGTTAGAAGATGTTGCCTACAGACGGCCATGAGTTTCTTAGCATAAGCTTCGTTGCCTTGATGGAGCAGGGAAGAGATACTGCCCATATAACGATCATCGAAGAAGATATCCTGTCCGCGCTTCGCTTCTAGATCTTCCATGACGCTCTGAGTTACCCGTTCATAGAACTCGATGATGTTCTGCCCAATATAATCATCTGCTGTACGTATACTTTCAAGTGCTGCTTCATGAAGGGCATCACGGAGCTCCTGAACCTGCTGGACCTGCCGCTGATAGATGACATGTAGCTGCTCTAAAGCCGTTTCAGCCCGCTTCATACAGACGATTTCCAGCTCAAGCCGTAGCCTCTCTAGTTTTTTACGATAGATCTTCTCGAAGAAATAGCGAATGAAACTGCGCACGTTGTGCTTATCCATAAATGGCATTCGCTTAAATGTCTGGTTATCGACTTTTTCCTGATAGAGCTGTTCCAGCTCAGAGACAACGTAGTCTTTCTCCGATTCTCGTTGTCGAACCAGGCTGCGGATCACCGGCAGGATACTCTCTAGCTCGACCCATGGATTGGTCCATTGGAACAACTGCATGAATCCGACCTGCGGGAAAAGCGACGCTTGTTTCTCCATTGAACGCTGTAAAAGTGTATTCATATCCAGTTGGTCAACGGCTAAATTCGCTTCTTGTACAAAATTAGCGTGAAAATAGGCTCGGCAGCCATCCCCGAATAGTGCTTGTTCCGCGTCCTCGAGGGATAGGGACTTCAACTGTGAATAACTCATCTCACGCGACATGATCCCACTCATATCATCAATTTTCCCTTCATCAGGAAGGAGGGAGGTGAGTAGTCTATCGATCGCTCCAGGATCGAGGCCGAAATAAATGAGTTTTTCCGCACTGCTCACATGAAGTTCTCTTTGCATGCGATGAATCAGTTCCTGGTGAAAATGGTAGAGCACAGTCAATGCGATCGATTGATTGGGCCGTTTGATTTTGGAAATGCCCGCCGATACATAGCCTTGCCGTCCCGATTCCGTCATCAAGTTGTTCTTGAATGAAGTGTTGTTATAGCTGTTCTGGTTCATCTCGAATGTTGCTTCCTGTTGTTTGCGGTTCTTGAGCAAGCTGATATGGCAGATGATCTCATAATTATCCTGCATGTCGCTCGGGGATGAAATCCCGCGTTCATTCTTATCCGATAGGATGTATGCCAGATCGAATAGAGGGGAGGCCGCATGCGTAACAGGAATCGATATGCCATCCTCTGTGACTTGTAGCGGCGCAGAGAACGAATAGTCCTTGCGCTGCATCGTATCTAACTCCCGAAGAAAGGCAACGCCGAGCGAACTGCTGTAGCCGAAGGTGTCGACTTGATCCCGCTCGCTGATGAGCGCGTACAGATCCATCTGTACGGATTTAAAGGACTGACTCAGAATGCTGTGCGCGAGCAAGGTTACCTCCGGAATAAACACATTAAGCGGGTCTTCGACCCGCGTAATGACAGACAGATGAATTCGGTCAAATGAAGCGTAGTTTCGACCATATTCAGCAATATGACGACTTACCTGGCGCAGCACACGGTTCAGTTCGAACCAGGGCTGTGTTTGCTGGGTTAAGCTTTGATAGATATGTTTGCGAAGCGATTTGTCGTTTCGCTCTTCCGTGGATACGGGCAAGACGAGTCGGCTGACACGGGAAGGATGGTCGGTATCTATCCCCGAAGTCTTGGCGCCACTTTCAGAAGCAATATGCACATACATGATTCCAGCGCTATTGACCGATTTTTTCTCGTGAATCCGCATCATCGGCTCTATCGCTTCAGCAGCTTTATCCCCGACATACATAAATACAGTAGGGTAGTGGAAGCTGCTCAGATCATCGCCTTTGCCCGATAGACGTTCTTCTTCATAGGCATATTGTGTTGCGAATTGGTGTAATAAAGGTTTCATACTAGGACTTCAACTTTCTGCGAATCGCATGGAGTTTCGTTGTCATTTGCTTGTAGAACTGATACGCTTCTTCACCATTCGCAAGTTCGATTTTCTCATATTCTAAGCGATCGCGTGCATCCAGGAACACTTCATACAACTCTTCGAGCTTGGACAGGAGAGGTGCAATATCCTCCGATGCTGTCATCTCGGAACTGCGGCGGGACGATTTACGCATAAGCATGCTGCGGTTCTTCTCATCCAACTGACGGAACTGCTCGAAAATCTCGAATTCCACGAAATCGCGGCTCTTCATCAAATTGGCGAACGGTTCCCAAGCTTCTTCCTCAGCATCCCGATCATAGACGTAGAGGGCACCTTTTTTGCAAATCGTTCCCGTGTAGAAGGCTTCAATAAATTGATCCTGCAATTTCTCTTCCCCTTGGAATTGGGCGAGCACCTTTTCTAGCTCTGTTACTTTGGTCTGGATCGCCTCATACTTTGCGATCTCTTCTCGAACACGTGTAATCAACTGCGGTGAGCGAATGAAGTTCTCTTGGGCCATGTCCTCATGGATACTTCCGAAGATATCCTTCGTAGATTCTTGAACCAAGCCTTCATCGAGCATACGGCGAAGCTCTGCACGTGCACGTTGAACCTCACCAAGATTCGGCTTGGATGCATGCAATTGCATATCAAATCCGCCGAGAATATCTGCAAGATGCAATGGTGCTGTGAATACGACAGCATAACGATTGCTTGTTGTCTGATCGACGTCTTTCAGCTTAATGATGTTCAGTTCAATAGCTTTTGCGAATTCACCGCGAACACGCGCGTTGTAGTCGCGAACGCGAGCATTGCTGTATGTTTCGCCCCACGACTTCTGCGGAATAGGAGACGGTAAATACGTCCAGTTCACTTTGTCGGTCTGCACGAGATGACGTCCAATCCCTTCCTTATCTAGGATCGTTCTCTCATAACTTTCTTCGTATACTTTCAGCGGCGTGTAGACGAAGAGAGGTACGCCATTGCGTGTATTTAACCAGAAGATCCGGTTCTTCACTTCGCTTTCTTTGACCGTGAAATGGGATTTTCCGACGGCGTTATTCTGATAATTACGAATCCCTTTCAGAATACTCGGCGCTTGAACTGGCACGGATACGAATCCCCAGGAAGGGAAGTATAAATTGCCGGCGCTGTTGCTCAAATGGAATACCGGTACGGCTTCCTCGTCAAGCTTACTTGCAATATTGCGTTCAACGAACTTCTCAATCGATTCTTCGTGACCGAATTTCATCACGAGGAATTCTTCCATGGATTGCGTGATTAAATCCCCGAATTTCTCCGAAAGGAAATCGGAGATGGAGCTGACAATGTCGAGCTCTTGTTCCTTGATCCAATGATTGGAGTGGTTCAGAAGTTCGGATGCGAAATCACGAATGAGATCGTCGACTTCTTTTTGCTCCATGATCTTGCTGATGACTTTCGAAATGTCTGGTACACTGACAAGATTCCAGTAATATGTCTTATTGCCTTTGTGATCTGCTTGTTCGTCGGCATTGATTAAGATATCGCCATTTTTCTCGAAGATCGATTTTAGCGCGTTCAAGATCTCGGTAAAGACATGGTAAATCCGATTGTTCTCGGCGTTCAGCAATGCATAGAGGTCTTCATAGAACTCGATCATTTGCTCGGTTCGTTCCAAATCGGCATGAAGCCAGTACTCACTGATTTTAGCATCAATATAGGCATTTTTCTTTTTATCCTTCGAAATAAATGCACTTCTAGCATCGCTTAATGTCTCTTCCGAAAAATCGCGTGCTGCCTCAATATCGCGAGGGATACGTACGAGATTATCACGTAAAGTTTCGATGTAAGAGAGCAGCATTTTAAGCAAGCAGAATCCCTTTTCCGTATAGATCAGTCGGGATACATAAATCGGACCTTGCTCCGGATGGAGGAACATGCGTCGAATTTGATCTGTGAACTGCGCTACGATTTCACCTGGCAGCTGCTTCTTGACTTTAATGTATTCTTCACGCGCACGGGTCAGGAACGTCTGCTCTAGTTCGGTATCCATGTTAATGACTTGATGCTTCACGACATTGTTGTAGCTCAGACGCTCGCTATTCTCGTAACCAGGCAAGGGCTCAGGGATACGGGATTCGAAGGTTTTCACCATGGAATCTAGATCAACCCCGATTTTACGTGCGAATTTCTCCGTTTCTTCTTGTGAAGGGGATTTTTCGAACATGACCTCCATCTTTGTAAATAAGCGGTAGCCTAAGTAAGTCGTCATTTCTTCAATCGGAAGAACAGCGGATGACGCCCCGATAATGTTGTATTCATAGTTCGCCGGGTAAGCTTTATTCATCTGGGCGATGTTCGTCCGGATATTGCTGATATAGTCATGGATCGCGAATTCTTCGCCGGATTGTTTCTCTTCGCTTGCCATGAAGTTCGTAATATTCTCGGCAGTGACATTCATGCAATAATCATAAGCATTCTCAAGTAGCTTGCCTTCGGTATTCGTCGCCGAAATTAGATGACACAGATTGAATGGAGGCAGAGGGGAATTGACCGTCAAGATATTGCCATATTGCTGCTGGAATCGCTCCCCACGGCTGTCAACATTCATCCAGTAATCCAACTCTTTTAAGGCAGCATAACCATTCTTTTTGATATATTCCCGCGTATGTTCGCTTAAGCTCTTATTCGATAAGTTAATATCCGGTGTGAATAGGTAACCTAGCGTATTGACGCGGTCGATACCGGCAGAGCCGTGATCACGTTCAATGATGCCCCGCACGATATAGGAAATATCAAGGAAACAGCCGCTGCCCGTACCGCCGGACAGACCCGTAAGTAAGAACACCATCAGTTTTTTGTTGGTGCCGACAGATAACGTTTTGATTTTTTTGTCGATGGCCTGTACAACTTGATTAATTTTGGTGAAGAGGAGAAGACGCCCGGCTTGACGAACCCCTGCAGCCCCGTTCATGCCATCGGTGATCGATAGCTCCGGCGATAGCCAGTCGGTAATGTAAGGTTCAAGAATGCTGCGATTCTGCAGCAATCCACCAATTTCTGCGTTAGATAACAGGACGAACTCATTCAATGGATCTAGACCGATCCCTTTATATTTCTTCGCGCGATCTTGTTCGTTGGTCTCAAACGCAAGAAATTCGACATTGTCGGGCTTGTCACGTTTCTTCTTGGATAGCGGGTCCTCAGGTAATCTGAATCGACGGTTGATCTGGTATTTCAGACGAAGTAATGCGTCGATTCCGGTTCCGCCAAGTCCGATGATCAGAATGGGGTTGTCGATCGTATCGACACGGATTTTTTCACTGACGATACCGCCGCCTAGGGATACGTCCAATTGTTGTATATGTTCTCTTACGATGGGTTTCATTTCATTTCCTCCTTAAGGATCACTGGTACGGATTTAAACGAGATATTCTATAAAAATGGTTTTATCAATACTGCTCATCGTGATCGTAATGCGTTCCGAACTCTTCAACTCCAATCCTCGGCTTGCGTCTAACGTACGGCCGGACTTCTCGATTGAGCTAGAGGCTTGGTTCTTCAATAGAATGTGATCATTCTTGGCAGGGAAGAAGATAATATGCTCTGTTTCCTTAAGCTCAGGTGCGAGCTGCAGGAGTTGGTGTAAATTGAATTTGCCTTTAAAAGCTTTTAACTTCTTGTACTGCGGGTAACTTTTCTCTCCCGTATTCTCATCGCGGATTTCAACGACAAGTTGACCGACGAAGCCGCGATTAGCTTTTTTCACGGCTGCAAGAATGAAATAACCTCCGGTTGCGAACGCAGCCACGATAATCGCGCCTAGAATAACGGTCCAAATCGGAAATGGTTTCTCGTCTTTGGGTTCCGGCCCGCTCGGTGTGACGGCAGTTCCGCCAGATGCCTTCGCATTAATCGTTACAGGATCTGATTCGCGATAGAAGCTCTTTTCTTCCGCTTTTACGGTTAACTCATAAGCTTTCTGATCCGCAACGGTATAGGTTCCTTCAAAATGATCACCCGCATTGGTCAAAGGCATTTCCGTTACTTTCCCGGTTCCCAGGTCTTTGACTTTGAGGACGGCTGTCATGTTGCTATAGAGACCATTGTCTTGAAGCTTCTGACCGTTGCTCGTGAGATAGGCGCCAATGTCAATGGTATCTCCCTTTTTATACGTTTTCTGGGGGATCGGGTCTAGCGCCAGTTCCAAATCGTAGTTAAAGACGAGATTGATGTCGATTTTGTTCTTGTCTGCACCTTTAACTTGAAGTTTCCAATCGCCCTGAACAGGTTTGAGCATTTTCACCAGGGTGTAGCTCTTTGACTTCGATATCAGGACTTCATTGGAAGGAACAGGAATAGATTGTCCTGATGGATTCGTTAATTTGATGTCAACAGGTTTGGATGACATAATGGAGATATTCGCTTCAAGGACGTTCGCATTCGGAACATTGACTGTGACATCCTGATAGCTTCCGTTCCCCGTCAGGGATTGAATAGGGACAATATTAAGCTTCAAATGGCTCGCGAATATTTCACTCAGAATTTGAGGGAGGTCATCGGCTGAACTCGTCTCGAATGATTTGGCACCGGTTCGCTTCGATAAGTCTGCAAGAGCTTCCTTGTTCAGTTTACCATCGGCATTGAGCCCAATCGTATAGATCGGAATGTTCTTGTTCTTCGCGTCTTCGACGGCTTGATTCAATTCATTGTCCGATTGTGCTTGCGTCCGATTGGATTTCTTGTTCAAAGCGTTATTTCCGTCTGCAAGGACGACGATCATGGGTTCGTGGCTTGCATCCGCTCCATCTTCTAGCACTTTAACCGCTTCACGAACCCCGACTGCAATATCCGTGTAGGTGCCGCGATTCAGTTGATCAATGAATTGCTTCAAATCTTGTTTGTCCGTATTGGATTTGATTTCAAGAAGTGCTTTTTCACGCTCGATCCGATCCGTATAGGCAATGATGCCCACCTTATCGCCCTGAACGGATAACATGTCGATGAACATTTTCATCGCTTCATTGCCGATTTTGTTTTTGTCGCTGCTATTCATCGAGTTACTGACATCCACAACCAGCACAGCGTCAATCTTAGACGATTGGGCAGCCGCGTGAGCAGCAGGTATGCTACCGGCCAGAGGAAGAAGCAGCATCGAGAAAGTTAGCATCAAGATCATAAGGCCGATTTTATTTTTAAACATAGGTAAGGCTCCTTTTTCTGTGTGATCATATTTATTATTCTAGTTATTCATGCTTAATGCGAGATGAAATATGGGCAAAGAAAATAATGTAAAAAAATCTATTTTTTATAGTATCATACAAAAAAAGAACGATGTTTGCTAGAATCTCGAATCTTTCATTATGATATAGTTAAAGCCATTGAACTTCAACTTTTCCAGAATCTTGCTCCTTGTAAAACGTAAAAAAGAAAGGAAACTCATATGTTTGCATACGTATTTATTGGAATTTTGTTTCTCTTTGTCATTGTAAAATGTATTCAATATGGATGGCACCGTAAAAAATCATTAGACCCGGCAACCATCGACAAAACGTTGCTAGGCATGTTGAATTCAGAGCGTGATCAGGCATGAACAAGAGAAACTCCAAAACCCCTGTTTTTTTGAAGTCTTATGATAAAACAAAATATCGATACGAAAAGCTCAAGGTATGCAAGAAATGCCATACATTCACGATCTTAGGAGACACGACCTGCCCGGATTGCGGCAAACCTCATCTTATCCCTGTCGAAGAACTAGCGGAGCGTAACGCGAAGCATGCCATGCATACGGTGATTCTTGTTGCCGTGTGTCTCGGTCTGCTAAGCATTTTCTTAAGCAATACGTTACTGCAGATGGCGCTTTGCGGCATTGCCAGCATCGTGTTGATCGGCGTCTTATGGATCGTGCAACGAAATGTGCTGGATGCAGAGTGTCTCCGTGCGTTAGATAAGCTATTCCATGCTAATGAGAAAAATGTCCAAAACGGAATCATTCGGGACTACAAAGCAGCAATCGATTACTGGGGTACCGATAACCAGCGTTGCTACGAAATGCTGCGTGAGATCAGCACTTTATTGCACAATGATATGATTCGTATACGGCAACTGACGCTGCTTCAGACATTTTTGCTTCGTAAAGATATGGACTTAGAACTTGAACCGCTGCTTGTCCGCAAATATGAACCCGTGCTGGTCGAATATATCGGTGAGCTGGCAAAGATCAAACGAGACTTGATTAAAGACCGAACGTTTCAATATATCATGGCATACGAGCCAGAAATTATGGGGCAGGAACAGGGTCGAGACATCCTAACGGCCATTGCCGGAGCCGCTGTACGCATGAAGCATTACGTTCACAGTTATTCGGGTTTAGTCAGACGTTATGCCTATAATCTACCAAAAGATCGTTTCCTTCGCCTTTACCAGATGATCGAACAATATCCGAACGAAGATTGGGGGCGGCTGTCGGAAGAAGTCATGCGTATTTACACGGAAAAATATCAATGGGATCCTGACTTTCAACAAAAAAGCCAAAGGGGTCACTCTATATGACGATCATTCGGGCGATAACCCCTCGAAATGTGATGATTTTTTTGTGCGCGCTGGTTCTAATCCTGATTGGGGTTAAAGGGGTATATATCATTCTCAAAATGAATAACGTAGCGGAGGCCGACCGACTGTGGGCTAATAAGCAACTGGTGGAAGCGGAAACCTCTTATACCAACGCTTTGAATAATCGATGGATTCGTTATCAGGAAGATAAAATATCTGCGCGTTTACAGGAGCTTGCTCCGATTACGGAAATGAAACAGACGCTGGCAGATCTGAACACCGAATTGCTGCAGGTCGAGAAGAACAATGATTTCGGACGCTTCATGACGGCATTTACGAGCTACCAGAAATTTAAAGCGCCTTATGCCAAAGCAGAGAATCTATACGCTGTCTACTATCAACAAATTGCGAAATCAACGCAAGTCGCTGCCAAGGTAGAAGACACATTCCAATATTTCATTGAGCGCTTCTATGCACAGATGTCATCGAATCTCAAAGATAAGAACTACGAGGATGAGAGCTTTAAATCGAACTTGTGGAAGATTCCTGCGGCCTACTACAATCGGGAGGGCAAACGAGCGGATGAGCTATCGGCAACATTCAAGAAGTATGATGAACAGAAGATGGATCAAATCGCGAGCGTGGGCCAATACCAGAGTTTATTGAATGAAGCTGTGTCCATGCAGAAGACCTATGCAGACTTGGAATTGAAAGGAAGTTGGGTTCCCAAAAAAGTAGAGGCGCTAGTGGAAGCCTTCTTGCGGAACGATGTTGGTCATGAGCGTTATGCTGATTTTGCCATGCATGCGAAGATGTATGTTGAATATGCCAAGTCAGTGCAAGTAAAATCGCGTATTGAAGCTTATATCAACAGCCAAATCCGGAAATGGATGAAAGAAGCGAAAACGTTGATTCGCAACGGGGAATTTCAAAAAGCGATTCAGATTTACGAGGGCATTGCAGAATACCAAGATACGAAGCAGGAGTTGCAGGATGCGAAGACAGCATGGACGGCAGCGGACCCTGTAAGGCTTCTGCAGAACGTAGATAGCAGCGTAAATTATGAGCTGGTAAGCGGTGGGAAAGACCGTTTCGGTGCCCAAGTCTATGCCATTGCGACGGATGCGATGAATAACCTCTATTATGGGACTTCGGATCGCGACAACCATGTTTCGGTGCTGAAATATGATACAGTTCCGAAGGGGGTTAAAATTCGAAGTTTAAAGATTGAAGAGAAGTTGAGCACACGCGCTATACCAGTAATTGTCTTAGAAATGGATTCCAATCAGCGAGGGGCTTGTTACCAGGCATTTAACGTGATTAATGGTCAACTGCACCCATTATTTCAATTCGAGGCGGATGGGTATGAGGTACAGTCCGATGGTACACTCCACGTGAATAATCCAAATGTTACTGAGGCGGAAGGGCAATTGGCAGTCTATTCACTTGTGAACGACACGTACCAGTATTCAGGAATCGTACAGCAGTTTACGGATATCGTTGTTGGGGATTTGTGGCAGTATCAGCACATGAAGGTTCGTTTTACCGCGACAATCGTCACAGTCGGAGAATCCGGTGTGTATGCACAGATGGGGGAAAGCTTCATACAATTGAAGGGTGACTTCTCCTATTCAATCGGAACAGCAGTGATTATCGGAACCTTTGATCAGTCGAAAGAGGTGCAGCTCGGGGATCAAATGCTAAATATCCCGGTCGTAGAGGTGGAGACCATTACGAAGTAGTTCAAACATTTACTGGATAAGGCATGAATTTAAAGAGGCAAAAACTCTTTTTGTTCATGCTTTTTGTTTGTTTATATGAATCAATCATGAAATAAATAGGAAGACTCTAATTATAACGAAGTCACAAAATGAATTCTTCTTGGGGGCATTGTTTTGTGATAGTTTGTAAAATTATGTGGTGTATTCGTATTCAAATAATGTAAATAAATGAGTAAAGACAAATGAGAGTGATGAAATAAAAAATGTGGAATTTGACATGTGGAAAAACGTAAAACTTACTATAAATGTCATTGTTTATATATACTTCTTCACAAAACCCGTATTTTGTACATATGTCTTTAAATTAGGAATATCCCTTATATACCAAGATATTCTTGGCTTGTGTCACAATCTGTCGGAGGACAAGAATAAGTATCGATAAAAGAAAAGACAAGAAGTTGTAGCCGATCTCCTTGACCGGCTGCGTGGTGTCTATATTAAACTAACGTGTCCCGTTAGCTTAATCTCCTCAGCCAAATTTAATGCTGAAGTCTACTTTCTCTACTATTCATTATTGTTGACAAAGCTGAAATTTATTACCATCTGGGTCCAAAACTTCTAAGTCAGTTCCACAACTTTCTCTATCCCTAAGAACTATATCTCCAAAAACTACATTATTGGCTTTCAGCCTCTGAAAAACAGCTTGTAAATCTTCAACTAGAATGCAAAATGCAGGCTGATGATACCCGTCTTTATTATGAAAGCTTAATGTTCTCCCATCATTACTTTGAATTAAGAAAAAATTATATCCCGAACCCGTTCTTAACGATACCATGTCCTTTCCTGGGACAAGTGGTTGAGAATATCCGGCTACTTCCATGTCGAAGTTTTTGATATACCATAGAGCAGAATCGTATGGATTTGATACGGGGATATAGATACATGCCAAACCTTTTAGAACAGGACCATTAGTCTGAATACTCATTGTTACATTCCTTTCTATTTTTATTTGGTTTAAACTTAACTTTTTTTCTACTCCAGTTATCAATTTCTTTTGTTACATCACTAAAACTAAATTCACCAGAAAATATCTTCCAGCTATTGTCATGATAAAACGGCATATATTGTGTATGAAAAACCGAATCCATTATAATTGGCTCCTGATAACCGATCGTATTTGAAAGTTTAATTGCATCCACATTTTTTCCCTTCCAGTGATCGATTTCATCGTAATAATGATCTAGCTCTGGATGTTTAATCGTTGGTACTCTTCCAATATCCGCTAAAAACTTTTGTGTTTCTAATTCGTAGAAGAAGCTAATAAATTTGAAAGCTTCTTCCTTGTGTTGTGAAGCTGCAAGTACCCCCATTGGTGTAATTTGATGCATCGTAACTTGCTTCTTTGTCCCCCTCGGCATCGGCAATACGTCCCATTCGAAGGTCCAATTAGGATCTGGCGCGTACTCTGCGGCTATAAAAAATGTTTTTCCTTGAAAAAACGGCTGTATCGGAAAAGTGCCTATTAACTTTTCATTAATAATCACCTGATATTTGTTGATGAGGTCGTAAAACCATTGAAGATCAGCAATGACTTCGGGTGTATCAATAACACTTTCAGTCAAATCCCCTTTTATGAAAAATGGATGATCTGCATGTCCATTCGCAATCGAATATAACGATTTTACATACCACGTGATGGGTGGACTAAAGTCAAGACCATATTGATGGATCGAAACATCTGTGGCCTTAGTCGCAAGCTCAAACATTTCATCATAAGTCCAATCGTTCGACGGCATCTCCAGATTTAAGCTTTTCAACAAATCTTTATTCACATAAAACCAATAGGTGTCTAAAATTACGGGAACAGTATAGGTTTGTTCGCCTGTTTTGAAGGTCTCCAGAGTTCCTTCAACAATATTTGAGTTATTCATCGTTTTATCGTTTTCAATATAAGGCGTTAAATCCTCCAACATCCCTTTTTCAATCCAGTGATAATATTCGTAAGTTATCGCTAAATCCGCAGACTGGCCCTTCTCTTGTAAATTATTCTGCCACTCGATTAATCTCAGATCTTCGCGTCCCGCGGATCGAACGGGTTCTATCGTAATCCAGGGATATTTCTCATTGAACTTATCTATGCATTTCTGAAAGCCATGTACCATCCAATCGTAAAGCAAAATGTTTAGTGTGACTGGTTCTTTGTTCATAATAACCTCCAAAGTATTATTTTTATGACTTACAGTTAATTTGATGCCACAGATGTTGCAAACCTGACTTTTTGAAGAAAATGTTTTTTGTAGTAACAATTTCGTTTCTACAATCACATTATCCTGCCCGTTAACGTACTGAAGCCACCGATCGTGCCGGCAGCTTCGTCATAGGTGTGTATTGTGCTATCGTGTCCCGTTAGCTTAATGATCTGGTCGTCGTATACAAGTCAAAAAATCCAGGTTTCCAGCATCATAAGCTGCAGCTCCACTGCAGTCTTATTCTATTAGTTCTATTGCATGGTCCGGATGTTCTTGATTAAACTGTTCCACTGCCAATTTAAGCTCCTTTACCGCCTCCGGATCAATTTTCATCAAATACCAAGGTACGGACGCTTCATCATTAATGATTTGAATTCGTCGAAAAATTTCATGGCGGCCTTCTAATGCATGCTTAAAAAATAAATCAATATTGAAAACAAAGAAAAAAGAAATTTGCAGCTCAATCCGGTCTTTCCAATTCGGGCTATCCTCACACCAAGGCCTCCCGTATACCTTTATTGCTCCGACAGCACGTTCGGTGGGAAGAATAAATACTTCTCTATTATCAACTGGCTCCGTAGCGTCAGTGTCGATCAGATACCAATCACGCTTTATGATTTCAAATGGATGAGAATGTTCTAAACTATACTGATGCAGGGTTTCCAAAAGAGATTGCAGCCCCTTAGGATCAACTTGGTGTAAAATGTTATAACCCGGAATCACGATGCGTCGATGGTTCAAATCACTCTTTGTCACTCTCGTCAAAAATGAATCAATATCTTCTCCATCTAGTTTATATTGTTGTTTCCAATCACCACCGTCAAAATTGAAATCCTTACATATCATCGTCTGCGTTTCCCATATATCCAGCATATTGCCGTCGGGATCATATAGCTGGAACTGTCGCCCGCATCCGCCTCTGTCGTATATAATCTCAACCTTCTGTCCCTGCTCCTGCATTCGTTTATGCATCTCACCAAGATCATCCACAGCAACATTGATGATTGAATATAAAGTAGAAGGCCTGTCACCCATTACTGCATTTTTATCGAAGTTTGTCGTCTGCCCAGGAATTAGCGACCTATAGAAGTAAATTTCTTCACCATTCCTCGTCTTCGGCCATCCTGAATCATTCAATTCCAAACCGAGAAGCTCCGAATACCATTTGCGTGTTGCTTCCGGATCGCTTGCCGGGAAAAATAGCGCAGATGCTTCGATTAATGCCGGAACATCGTCACGTAGCTGCTGGGTTTCAGTATCCGCATGCTGCCGTACCTGAAACTTATTCCCTTGCGGATCGGTAAATACAAACGTGATGCCCTCATGATCCGAATGCATCGGCTCCAATGGGACGCCTGCATTGGACAAACGTTCATACAACGCTTCAATACAATCTGTTTCAAATCGTACAGCAAACATTTCATAAGGTTTCCCCGGAATATATTCATCCGTCATGAAATTACAGGTAGTCCCTTTTTCTTTTGTTGGTTCCCAAAAGATACAATACTTTCGTGTCTCAGGAGAATTGAAATGCTCTGTATACCATTTTGACAATGCTGGCGAATCATCCGCCGGAAGATATAGACATATAAATTTGTTGAATGCAGATGTAGTGGTTTGCAACATTATACTCATATAAAATAAATCCTCCTCGACACTTAAAAATTGTTTAATTGTTATTGTTTTTCTGAAATTGCTTTAAAATTTTGATATTGTTTATTTCATTAACTCCCTTCTCATTTCACATTAACTTTGTTTTAAGACTTACAATTATTTTGATGCCACATGATGTCGCAAACCTGACTTACTGAAAAAATAAATCTATGAATATTTTCGTTTCCACAATCACATTATCCTGCCCGTTAGCTTAATAAAATGAGCAAACTGCGGTAGCCTGCTCAACAATAAGTTTTATTCAGCTATCGTGTCCCGTTAGCTCAATCTACTAAGCTTAGATATCCATTACACAAGTGCATCGACGTTTCGGCAGTGTCAAATTGTCCACTTATTCAAGGAATTGGTTGCCAAACGTCAAATCGATTACCATTTAAATCGTAGAATCTAAAATTTTTCCGATTTTCATCATACGTTTTAAGTTCCGATACCGAAACCCTTCGTTCTTTTAACGTTTTATATGTCTCTTCAATGTTATCTGATTTAAATGACAGCAGATGCATGTCATAATCTTTACCTTCCCAATGATCTGTTTTATAAGTAAGTTTCACATCTTCTTCGTTATCAACTTTCACCAACATGATCACCGGTCCCTTTCCGAGACCGAAGCAAATACCGTTCCAATGAAAACCAAGTTTCTCCTGATACCACTTTATGGTTTCCTCATAATTTAAGACAGGCAGATACAAAATGTCCATGTAGCCAACAACGTTTTTCATATTAAACCTCCATTTTCATATGTACATTGGAAGTACAAAATTGAAAGCATTAATGCGTGTAATTTCTTCCACGTTTTTTAGTCTTGATATTCAATTTGTTTTTGCTAAACTCCCTTTTGCGAAATGCTATTACTTCTTTTCCTCCTTAATGAATCTGATTTGAGAAAATTTCCGCAGCCTTTCATGGAAAATATACCCATATAAAATATAGCGAATATACGTTCGAATGTAAAGACTAATTTCACCGAGAATTATTGAACTATCCTGCCCGTTAGTTGAGAAACGACAGCCATATATTCTTTTTCCATTCGGTGAATTCGGCTTAAGTTAAGATAGCCTCCTTGTCGTGGGCATGGTAAATTAATCTTATGGCCGAGCCCCTGAGGGTCGGCGGAAGAAGCGAGAGAACGGAGTGAGTCCATGAAATCTGTAATTGGTTGGGGTTTTATCGGAGCAGGCGGAATTACGAAGCGGGTTATGAACGACTTCAAGGAATTGAGCGATGCTAAATTGGTCGCTGTGTTTTCCCGTACGGAAGCTAATGCGGTGCAGTTAGCGCTGCCTTACGGTGCAAAGGCTTACACCGACTGCGAAGCCATGATCCGGAACCCGGAAGTGGATGCCATCTATGTCGCCACGCCGCACCATCTCCATATGAAACATGCTTGTTTGGCACTTGAATTAGGCAAGCCGGTGTTATGCGAGAAGCCGTTCGCTCCGAATGCCGCGCAGGTTCGGAAGATGGTTGAGAAAGCGAGAAAAACCGGAACGTACCTTATGGAAGCGATGTGGACCCGATTCTTCCCGGTAACGCGCAAGGTCATGCAATGGGTTTCGGACGGAGCCATCGGAGACGTGCATTACTTAACGGCGGACTTCGGATTCTCTGCTGCGGAGAACCCTCAATCGCGCCTGTTCAATCCCGATATGGCCGGGGGCAGTCTGCTCGATGTCGGCGTTTACGCAGTCTCCTACGCCTCGATGGTTTTCGGCTCCATGCCCGTCGAGGTGCTCAGTCGTTCCCGCTCCACTTCTACTGGAGTGGATGCCCGAATGGCATGCTTGCTGGAATATGAGAACGGACAGATGGCTTCGCTCTTCTCTTCCATCTCGACTTCGACGCCGCAAGAGGTTCGCATCATCGGAACCAAGGGCCATATTGAAGTTCCGCGGTTCTGGTCCCCTAGAGAAGCCAGATTGATCATAGGGGATCGGCTTGAGGACACAATCAAGGATGAACGGATCGGGGAAGGATTCGGCTATGAATTTACAGCCGTACATGAAGACTTGCGGGCAGGCCGGAAGGAGAACGCCTTGATCACGCTCGACGAATCGATCGCGGTCGCCGAGACGCTGGATACCTTAAGAGCCCAGTGGGGGCTTGTCTATCCGTTCGAGGGGTAAGCTGTCGTATTTGGGCGACCCGTTGTATAGGTTATTCTTAAATTTCCTGCATTATCCTGCCCGTAAGGAGAACAGGCGGCCGAATAATATTCGGCAGCCTGTTCTTCGTTGTGCTATCGTGTCCCGTTAGTTGAACGATTTAATTCGAGCTGAAACTACATCAACTAGTTCAAATTTGGCGGACGACGAAATAGTGTAGCTTGTTCAAAACTATAGGCGATTCGGATTAATGTTGGCTCACTGAAAGCCCTCCCGGAAAAAACTACACCAAAGGGACCTTGTGTTGAATCACCACCCTCATCAATTATACCTTTTGATGAATAACCGGCCGGTACCGTAATTAGAGGATATCCTAACCGTGCAGCAATGTACATTCCATCAATGTCACCAGGTAGCATTAATGCATCTAATCTGTGTTGATCGAGTGCGTGGTCAATCCCTTCCACTATAGCCGGATGGTTATATTCTTCTCGTTTAAGTTGATAGGTTGCTTCGTTTAGACCATTTTGTTCAGAGCGTATCAGATTGTCTTGGCCAAACTTCAATGAAGATGCAGCATGCTTCTGATTATATGCAATCAATTCTTGTAGAGAATGCACGGGGAGATCCGGGTTCAACTTAGATAAGTACTGATCTAGCCCTGTTTTGAATTCGTAACAGATAACATCATTGTTCCATGGATGCTGTTCCAAATGTAAATCTACTGGATCGATAACTGTAGCACCTTGCTCTCGTAGAACATTGATGGCGGACTCCATAATTGAAAGTCTTTCTTCATCTAAGGATCGATAGTAATGTCTAGGAATCCCAATGCGAGCATTGCGTAGAGAATCCTTGTCGAGGTAAGTTGTATAGTCATGATAAGTAGGATGTGGACTATTCCAAGTTGCCTGATCATTCTCATCATATCCAACAATTACTCCGAGTAAAGTTGCTGCGTCAGCGACTGTTTTACAAATTGGTCCCGGTGTATCCTGACTTAAAGATATCGGGATAATACCGCTACGGCTTGCGAGCCCTACCGTTGGCTTAATCCCGA
>NZ_JBHTGZ010000009.1:910626-911443 GCF_042676425.1 Paenibacillus sp. GCM10027629
CGTATGCATTTGATCATGTGTATCGATGTTATCCTTTAGTAGAATTGGAATTCCGTGCAGAGGTCCCCGACTCCCGGTTGATTTTAGCTCACGGTCAAGATTCCTTGCGATTTCAATCGCATCTGGATTAATCTCTAATACAGCATTGATTAATGGATTATACCTATGAATTCTTTCGATATATGCAAGGACAAGGGATTCGGAAGTACATTCACCCATAGTCATTGCCTTTTGAATGCTCATGAAATCTGCATTCTGAATCCAATCATGCAAGTTGGTGTTCATATAGTAAGATACCCTCCGGTACTGATGAATTTGAAAGTATATTCCATTCAATTGATGATGAACGGTTTGATGGGATAAATTATAAATAATTCGATTAAGTACAGTAAAGGTCATATTCGTTTTTAATCAAATATTACCTAATCCTCTTGATGATATTTACTTCACCTGTTTAGCGAAATATTAATAATCGGAAATTGACCTACTCTAAAAAAAGCGCCATTTTCTGATCTATCAGTCCAATCTGAGAGGCCGCGCCGCCCTGGTTACTATCGAACATCGCGCAGACAAGAAAAATCTGTTCTCGTTTCTCCTGAACCGCAACAGAAAATACTTGCATCTTATCGACAAACTTACCCGCCTTCATATCGTAGGCATAATCGAGATTATTCGGCGTTGCTTCATACGCATATTTGCGCATAGAGATTCATGACTTCGGCTTTGCTCATCCTAACGCGTGCTCCGCGAGATGTTTGATACACGCCTTCAGAACCTTCCATCAATTGAAAGCCCACGACGACATCGCCGCGATACG
>NZ_JBHTGZ010000009.1:911453-1013418 GCF_042676425.1 Paenibacillus sp. GCM10027629
TACACCCGAATGATACATTACGAAGGGGTGCCCGCTATCGCCACCGTCCTGAATGATCGACTCAATATTCGCTCTCAAATCGCCATAACACAGGGCCTTGCTATTTTGTATGCTAACAATGTACTTATCCTTATCCGAGAAAGTATCCGCCTTAAACGAAGTCTTTTGCCCCTGGCAGCCGCTAATCGCGAATAACGTGATTACGCTGATCATCCATAAGTTTATCCTCTTCACAACGCCCCTCCTTTCATAAGGGATATTATACTTCATTTGTAAATTTTTTTGACTGTGGCGGGGTTTCTCTAAACGACGAAATTCATTCCGTTATCCTGCCCGTTAGCTTAACAAAATGAGCAGGCTGCTCAACAATGGTCTGTCATTCAACTATCGTCCCCTGTTAGGACAACAATCCAGGCTTACTGCCTATGCGTGAAGCTTGTTTTTGGCAACTTTCATTGTTCAGATATGAACATGTAAAGAAAGCCGAATTTTGAGACATAGATATGCATTGTATAATGTTAAATAGAACATTAATCTGTATCGTTTAGCAACTGTGGAAAGGGTATCTTCTTCGTGTCCAGTATTGGAAAACACTATAACTTCTTGTCTTTTAAAAAGGACAAGAAGTTATATCCATAAAATAAAAAATCCGCTTAAATAGCGGATTCAAATGGATACATTTTCTTGTCGTCTTACATCCCGGCAACAAAAAAAGCTGCCCCTAAGTCATCAAAATGACTGAGGAACAGCTTGATTAGATAAGCAAATTATTCTTTATTGTACATATCGTATAGCATGACTGCCCCTTCAGCTCTAGTCAAAGTAGCTATTGGATGAACAGAGACGCCGTCTCCTTTAACAATGCCACTATGGACAAGTGCAGCTATTCGATCTAGTGCGTATGAAGCAATTTCTCCTTTATCGACAAAACGATTCAGATCAGAAGCAGATCCGTCAACGATCGGTTTGCCAGCGACCTTCATCGCCTTATGAAGCAGTACAAGCGCATCTTGCCTGGATATCGGCTGCAACGGGTTGAATTTGCCATCTCCCGTGCCGGTAGCGATTCCTAGCTTCTTGGCAATTGCTACTTCCTTATAATAATAGGCGGAAGCAGGAATATCGGAGAAGTTCGTCTCGATACCATCCGCCTTCAGCTCAAGAGCCCGCACGAGAAGCGCAACAAAATCAGCTCTCGTTATCGTTTCTTTCGGGGCAAATGCGTTTTCTGATGTTCCGTTGATGATTCCTTTGGATGCCATTACTTCAATTTGTTTTTTCGCCCATGATAAGCCACCGATGTCATTGAATGTTTTGTGGACGAAAACTACCGCATATTTACTGAAGTGGTTAGTCATAAACGTAACCATACCTGTTACCGGATCATATTTGCCACTAGGTACCGACACGGCTTTACCTGTACTGTCGATGTACCATACAACAATATGCTCTGGATCGGCTAATTCTTCCGCCGTAGGCTTATAAGCGATCGATACTTTCACCGGAGCTTTCGGATTGCTCCAAGCAACCGTTTTCCCATCGATTTTGACGCTAAGCTCGATAACTGGATGATTACCGATTTGCGTCTTCACAGCAGGATCCAATGATGATATATCCCCAGCAGCTATAGACAGCGCAATGCTATTCACACCCGTCAAATCCATGGAATTCAGCATAGTAGCTGGAGCACTAATTGTTCCGAATTCTGTGAAAAGCTCAATCCTCGTCTTGACATCATTCGAGGCAATTGCCTCTTTCGGAAGCTCGATGACATAGGATTTTGCACCATCTGCTTTCCGAACGTCAATTTTGATGACTTTGACGCCAGCTGCATCTGTTGAAGCCGTTTCAACTGCCTTATTCCAGTCCGTAATGACAACGGCTGCTTTCGCTTCACCAGTTGCTGCATCTACCTTCGTCACAACCAAGTTGATTGAGCCTTTTTCTACAATCACTGTAGGTGGCGTTACCGGAGAGTAGTATGGATACGGATTTTCTGGATCTGGCTTTACTGGATCAGGCTTTACCGTAATTGTACTTGACGCGGTAAGATGATTTCCTTCCACAGTCGTTACCGTGATGATGGCCGTTCCTACACCAATCGCAGTAACGATTCCATTCCCATCGACGGTAGCAACACGCTCGTCACTGCTGCTCCATTGAACCTGTGTGCTGCTCGCATTTGCTGGCGTAAATACCGCAGTCAGCTTCACCGTTGCATGAATAAGAAGTTCTGCTGATGGCTGATTCACCGTTACACCAGTTGCCACAGGATTGTTTACCGTCAATACTATCGGTTCTGTCGCATCCTTCTCATTGTATAGTTCAAATTCGGAGATGGCGTAGCGGTCTGTATCATCCAAGTTCGCACTCCAAAGAGATATATAAATACCTTTTAATCCTTTATATTCATGTCCTTCGTGCTCGTAAATTTCCTTGTAATCAGGCAAATCGATCGTTACCCGTTCATAAGTATCCGGGCTGTCCGTTTCCCACGTTAGGTAGACGCTAGATTTGGTCTCTTGCCATTCCTCCCCATCTTCTGTCGTCGAAATATCCAGTACCTTCAATCCTTGATGTTGTGCTTTATTAACGACTAAAGTTAGTTTATTGAAATCTTTGAGATCATCACTATTCCACTGCAACATAAGCCGATGCGGAGGATCAAATTCACCTTTTGCGTTTAATATTGGCATGCTTGCACTTTGGAAATACGTATTATCGTCACCATCGATCATCTTAAGCGGTGAATGCTCGCTCTTGTTGTCGTAATCGGTGGCACTCCAATCACGTCCATGATTGTTGTATGTTGCATTGACCACCGTCGCTTCAAGTGCAATATTCTTATTTCGTTTCACCGTAATGGTGTACGTCTTGATCGTTACTCCGTCTTTTGCAGTAACGACGATATGGATTTTGCTGTTACCCATCGGTACCTTAGCCGTGACCCATTGATTTGCAGTAACTGCAATGTCGTTGATCTTCATCGTACTGTCAGCTTTACTCATCGTAGGTTTCAATGTTAGGGTGTCCGCGCCCTGAGCGATGTTAATCGTATACTCGGTTTTATTGCTATTAAAATCAATATTCGTACTACCGTCGTTCACCAGCAGCGCTGATAGCGACGCATCACTTTCTCGATTCATCACCTTAATCGTACTTGAAGAAGTAAGAAGGCCGCCTTCCCCTGCTTTTGCCGTTATGATCGCCGTTCCCGCACTTATGGCAGTAACCATACCGCTTCCGTTAACGGTTGCAACACGCTCGTCACTGCTGCTCCACTGAACGGAATTGTTGGTCGCATTTACCGGCTCAAACACAGCAGTCAGCTTCGTCGTTCCATGAATAAGAAGTTCGGCAGACGGCGGGTTCACCTTCACCCCGGTTGCCGGAATATCAGATAACGACAATGCTACTGGTTCCGTCGCATCCTTATCATTGTAGAGTTCCATCTCGGATATGGCATAACGCTTATCTTCATTCAAGTTGGCTTTCCACAGCAGTATATAAATGCCTCTTATACCTTTGTAATCAGGCCCATAGTGCGCTTTATAGTCGGCCAAATCAATCGTAATACGCTCGTACTCATCCTCGCTATCAGTCTGCCAGGTTAATTTGTTCGAATTTAACTCATCCCAAGTTTTTCCGTCCTCGGTCGTCGTAATGTCCAGAACCGTCAACCCTTGTCGCTGCGCTTTGTTGACAACGAGTACAAGTTTATTGAAGTCCTGAAGATTATTCTCATCCCATTCCAGCAAAATCTTATGAGCCGGATTAAATTCACCTTTTGGGTTTAACTCTTCTATTCTCGCGCTTTGGAAATACGTTTCGACTTTGCCATCAATCATCGCAGACGGTAAATTCTCACCCTCCGTGTAATCATTCGTATTAATATTCCATTGAGTTCCATGCTCCGTGTAAGTCGCACGAGCGGCTTTCGCTTCAAGCGCAACGTTCTTGTTGCGTTTCACCGTAACGGTATACGTTTTTGACGTGATTCCGTCAACCGCTTTCGTAACGAATACGATCTTGCTGTTGCCCAGTGGAACTTTGGCTGTAATCAATTGGCCGCTGTTCACCTTCATACCATTTACTTCTATTGTTCCTTTGCTGTTCTTCAACCGAGGCTGCAGCGTCATTGTATCCACGCTTGCATTAAGGGTGAATGTATAATCCAACATATTGCTGTTAAAAGAAAGATCCGCGCTTCCTCCATTAACGATTAACTCCGACATCGAAGCTTCACTAGATGCATCGAGTACCGTAATGGAGCTAGTTCCTGTAAAGCTTCCGTCAACGGTTGTAGCCGTAATCGTAGCCTTACCTGACGCAACGGCAGTTACGTTACCCGCCTGATCTACCCGCGCAATAGTCTCGTCACTGCTTGACCACATATACGCTTTATTCGTTGCATAATCCGGGATAATGGATGCTGTCAGTTTCACCGAATCCTCGCTATAAAGCGTCACATCCGCAGGACTTACCGTGATCCCCGTGACCGGTATCGCCATTGATGACACCGCAACCTCAACCCTAGCCATTTTGTTACCATCGACAGTTGTAGCTGTTATGAAAGCTTTCCCTCCAGCTACAGCCGTAATATTGCCGTTTGCGTCAACTCTCGCGATGTTCTCGTTGGAGGTGCTCCACTCCACGCCCTTTTCCGTAGCGCTAGCAGGTGACACAACCGGGCTTAGAGCGCTAGTCTCGCCTGGATTGAGCTCTAACTTACTAGGTAGGCTGGCTGACTCCACAGCCACGTAACTAGGGTTGATCTTCGTTTTGTCCAGTTGGAACAAATCAGCCACGCCGCCATTCAGCGTTACGTTCAGCTGATAACGGTTACCGCCGAGAGATTTAAGCGCAACCGTCTCCAGCTTGCCTGTATCTCTGCTCACTCGTTTAATAGCATCTGGCGTATATTTAGCCAAATTCAGCTCTACTGTTATGGTTTGTTTCGTCTCAGCGCCTGATCCGTGCTGCTGATCCGGCAGGAGTCCGTTTCCTGTCGTCAATCCGTTCATAACCATAAAGTATTCCATATCCGTTGATCCGAAGAATGATTGCGTATCCGGAAGCGGATCAAAAAATCCGATAAGTGCATCGCCATTTAGTCCGTTATTTTCTGTGCCGTTATTTTTGACAATCATGTTTCTTAAGTAAGGGTGCGTAAGCCTGTTAAATTTATTAAGTACAGGTGTTTCTTTCGGTGTTTTATTGTTTACAACGTCCCCGCTTGCATCCTTATATTGACCAGGTACCGTAAATACATCCGTACTGTTCAATCTCACCAGATGCGGTCCTAGGTTTTTAATTTGGCGGGCCATTTCTGCATACTGATAATATTGCGGCGTAGGCTTCCTATCTTTATCAAAGAATAAGAAAAACCTGCTATCATATTCCCAGCGGAACATACTCAGCCATTTCCCACCCAGCGTTAGTGTTGCAAATGGTATACCGTACACTTGTGACTCTGTAATAATATACGGACCAACATCAGCTGGTTCCTTGCCTGTCTTAAAGCCTAGCAAATATTGACCAAAAGCAATCGGGCTTTGGCCTGTTCTATCGTAGCCTCCCAAGGCGATTGTTCGTTGATCATTAATATTGTTAAGTACGGTTGTGAACAGATTTTTATCCGTACCAAGTGTCGAAAACATATAATCATCAAAAGTCAGCAAATCAGGTTCTGCCGTTTTAATGTACGTTTCGAAGCTATCTCTCTGCCACTGACGTGACTGCTGATTGCTATGGGCAAGTACATTCGGATATAACTGATGACTCAGCTTGAACCAATCCGTGAATGTCTTCAAAACATCCTCGCTATATGTTTCTTCATCCCCAAAGCAGAGCGTAATTAAGTTGTTTAAATTCGCTGCTTGATCCGGGGTGAGAAACCCATTCTTATCGGCATCTTTGGGACCTCCGTCCAGACCTTTAACAAGTGCCCATTGCGTATCCGGTAAAGCTTTATGGAAACTTTTGTTGTAAAGAGGCCATTCGTAATAAGTAGCCGTTGTAAAATTACTTCCTTTCCATTCCTCTGGCGTTGCGAATGGTCTGCCCATTTCCTCTGTAGGCATCCATGTCTGCATTTGTAGTCCTCTATCAATCAATATCCGACTTGCGCGAGACAGCGTCTTGGGTGGAACCACCTTGACGGTCCGCACTTTAGTTGCGCTATCTCCCCGACTGCTCGACACCGTATATTTAATGGTATATATACCACCCTTACTCGTGTCGACATTGCCTGTCGTTTGGATGCTAGCTGTAAGGTCGCCGTCTACAGCATCAGTCGCTGTTGCTCCGGCTTCAACATATGCCTCATTGGTAGACAGCGTCATATCTGCGCTGCCACTGAGTGTAATCGCCGGCCAGACCAGTCCTGGCGCTTGCTGCATTTGCTTATCCGTCAATGCCCGGTCATACACTTGAACCTCGTCGATATATCCAGGCCACGCATTAGAAGAATCCGGGAATGTATCCGCACCAAGTCGGATTTCCCCTGTATTCGAGTCCATCTGTGTATTGTCTGTCGTCATGTCCAAGGCGCCATTGACGTACAACTTCACCGTTCCGCTTTCACGCACAAGCGCGACATGGTACCATTTTTTTGGTTCGATTGGAGTTGCTCCAATTGTGGCTATTCCGCCGAGTGATGATTCCATACGACCATCGGGTCTGCGCTTCAGCAAGGTTGTGTTACTTCCCCCTTGCTGCTGTACCAGCACCACGTTCCGATTCGTATACGTAGAGTCGAAATTAACAAGCATGCTCAGAGAGAAATCGCTGCCTGTGTTGATTAAGTTATGATTCGGTATCGTAGCATAGCTGTCATATCCGTTAAGTAGCAGACCTTTACCGAATTTACCGCTTCCCTGTGCAGCCTTTGAAACTACAATATCATTGTTCCTGAAGGTGTCAGGCGTTACACCTCCAACCATACTCTCAAACTTCCATTCCCCTACTAATCCTAAATCAGCAGGAGCCGTATTGGCTTCATCCGCTAATACAACGCCATTCGGTACAACAAGGCAGAGCAATAGAGATATAACTGTCATCATGCTTATCCACTTTTTGTTTCTTAAGCACAACATCTCGTTCCTCCTCAGATATGAGTTAAGCGCTTAACCTAACATAATAAAAAAAAGTCCTTATCTTATGCACCAAAATGCATCATCGGACAACCTTTGCTTGAAACTGAACATGCAGCCTCTTTTCCTCACCTCTCCCTGAAGTTTGTTTGAATGCCCCTTCTAACAATGGAAAGGGAGAGTATTCCTGAATCGATCAAATCTTGTTCATTCCCTTCTAATGGTTTAATTTGATTTATACTTTTATATTTTCTAAAGACCAATGATAGTTAATGATTCTGAATGTTTTAGATTAAATTCTTGTAAAATATCGATAACCTCTTGAAAACCCTCTGGGTCCTCTTCCCTTAATTTATTAGTATCAAGGAAATTGACTTTTTTTGATGTTCCGCGAGAATTTGCAGATACTTTCGACAAGAATTCACTTACACTTCCTTCAAAATAACAGTTAGTAAAGACAAGTTTATCCAGTTGTCTAGTAACCACGGTTTGCATTTCCCATGCAACATGTTTGTTCCCTTCTGGATCATAAAAATAAAACTCCAATCCGCAGCCTCTGTTGTCTCGAATCTCCTCAACCTCGGCTCCACTCTCTTTCAAAGAGCTATGCAGTTTTTCTATGTCTTCAACCTGGAACATTAACATTGGCATGTGAAAATTAGGGTCTTCGCCAACTTTGTATTTCATTCTGGTTTCATCTTTTGTTTCACAGAACATAAGATCTGTCCCATTTTCAAGAGTAAGCCATGGCCCATCACTAAGAATTCTTCCACACATTTAATTCTCTTCTAGAGGAAGGCAAAGCTATTATTATCTCAAGTGATAGGAAGCCTAAAGAAATTCAAACACTAGAAGAAAGATTACGATCACGCTTCGAATGGGGTCTCATAACAGATATTCAGCCTCCAGACCTTGAAACGAGAATTGCAATTTTGTTAAAAAAAGCTAAGGCAGAGAATATTCACATTCCTCATGAAGCAATGGTATACATTGCAAGCAATATCAACACAAATGTTCGTGAGTTAGAAGGTGCTCTCATTCGTGTTGTTGCATTTTCTACCCTAGTTAGCCAGGAAATTAGCGTTGAATTAGCAGTAGATGCTTTAAATGATATTATTCCCTCCTGTCCCCCACAAGTTGTGACAATCCCTAAGATCCAGCAATATGTAGCAGAATATTATGGGTAGCGACCTGAAGTATTTAAGGAGCGCAAGCGAACAAAAGCTGTGGCCTTTCCGAGGCAGGTTGCAATGTACCTCTCCAGAGAACTCACAGATTCCTCATTACCGAAAATTGGAGAAGCATTTGGAGGACGTGATCATTTAAAATGGAGGAAGCATTAAAAAGCCCCTCCATTTACTGAACAAAATAATTAGTCCTTTTTTTGAGTCAACTCAATGATCTTTATTAGGAGCGTGAGCAATGCAAGGATCTCCAGAAAGCTCATGCTATCTCCTCCGATCCTGATAAGATGACTCTTCATCCGGACCTCCCTCTCCCATGAGGAGTATTCTGTTCTGTATAAGGTTATTCAGGCTTATCAGAAATTAGAATACGAGCTCATCCAGATAAACCTAACTGGCTCATTAGCCCATTAGATTAGAAAACTGCAGTCGGTCATACTGGCGCGGCTACCGTAGTGTCTTTATTGAGATAAAGTGTCCCGTTAGTTTAATCGACATTATGCGCCGTGTCCGACGGACTTAGCCTCCCCCGCAGTGTAGATACGGTGTTATCGGAAATCGTCTGACTTCATCGAACTACTCTAAATCAGGACCATTTGTGGTGTTATAGGAAGTGGTTGCCTTCCCTGAGTTACTGATTTAGTTCGTTAAATATCCATTTCTCTTCATATCCCTTACTTGGCTTGGCATGAATATCATTCATTACATTCGTTCCTCGATACCACGCAATTAATTTCTGATTATTGTATTCATATGTAATTTCATAAATTGTGTTTCCCGATCCGCTTGCTCCATTAAATGGTGATTTTTCTGATTCTTCTTTCTGAATTGATTCAACTCTCCCTCCTCTTAATTCTATTACTCTATTTATTTCTGCTTTATGTAGTTTATATAACTCATTATTCAATAAGAAAAAGATCGGCAAACCGACCGCGAAAATGCACAATACTATGATTACTATAGCACCCTTATTCTTTCTATTAATTATTGTTAAAGTTATACCAACAAGCATAATAATTACAAATGTAAATGCTAGAATATTCGTCATGTTAATCCTTCCATTTTTTCATATCATATGTTTTATATTGATTTGCGAGCATTTCATAACGTCTTATTCACGCACTTCGTAAATAATTCCATATGTAGGGTATTCTCGAAACTTTTGAACTACCCTGCCCGTTAGCTTAATGACGGAACGTCAGTCTAACACTTTATTTTCACTGGACACTAGTTTGACCATAACTCTAGCCTGAAACAAGCGAATCTTACCAAGTATGTAAACAGTCGATCTTCAGGAGGGTGCCAGACTTCTTGATAGATCGCTTGTTTTGTTATAATTGGAATTAATGACTGAAAACGACGGAGGATGACGATGACAAGCCGACGCATGATGAGAAAACATTACGCTCAAGGTGTGATAATTGAGCTGCAGCGAATAGGTTATTCTTGTGAAGAAGCAAAGGCAGCTTTTTTTCGTCACGACAGGGGCATGAAGCGTTTGTTTGGACTTGAGCCAAATGTAAGGGATTTTGCAATGTTAATCGATGAGTTTGAACATGCAATGAAACGAAAATTTGATCCTAATAATCCAGATCATATCTATGTTGGACATATACGGGATCGTATAAAGAAGACGGAGCGAGGACGACGTGATGGGATGAAATGATGACGGAAAACGACGGAGGTGATTGGATGGATATAAAGCGGACGTTTTAAATGGTTGATATTTCAGAGCGATTAGGTAGCTCGAGAACAACTCTTGCCGATTGGGCACGTCAATTCCGCGAATTTTTGCCGACAGTAGGTTCAGGTAGATCTTTGCGATATACTGAGCTCTCTGAATTTAATTAAAGGATCGGGGGTGACAGGACATGAGTGAAGAAAAGGAATCCATTCAATACCTCATAGAGTATTTTGAAAAATATTTAAAGGAACTTCATTTGAATCTCCAGGACGATCATGACGATCTGTTTCTCCAAGGGAAAATAAAGGGCGTACAAGATACACTTAGAATGACAAGAATACATGAACGTGCACTAAAAAATGGTGGACAGTTTGTTGATGTCATAATCGATTAATGACGGAGTAGAATGTATATTTCACAAACGAATGTCCTTTTGTCCGAATACACTTTGAAATAGAGTCCTATATATGTAAGCTTTCCAAATCACACACAACGTACTTAAGTGTGATTCGGAACGGTCGTTACACATAATAATGCCGGTAATTGGAAACGAAATCTAGCCTATGAGCTGTTTTTACACGTATGTCAGCTGTACCCGATACTGGAATGACACGGCTGCCAGCAATGTTGTTACACCCCATAAAAGAAAGCCGCCATATACAAGGATGCAGACCCAAAGATGCATATCTCCTATTTCTGCATGACGAAGAAGATTCAAGCCAGCGGATCCAAAATAAGTGAATGCCGCACCGCCTAGCCATGCCGGCAAAAGTATCAACCGGCGATCTATTTTTCTCCCCCAGGATTGTACCAATGATAGTCCAAGCAGTGAGGCTATACAGGCAAGAAGAGTGGTGATATCGATCCCGTTTTTATAAAGGAAATATATGACAGGATCCCCCGATTGCATAGAAATGTGCAGCTCTGAAACGCCTTTAACAGACCAACCCAGAGTGATTCCGAATGCCCACAGAGTTTTCAGTACAGCATAAGGCAGTAATACTGCAGCCGCCGTATATCCCCATACCTTTGAGGAAAGCCATCGGTTTCTCTTCCTATTCATTTTGCTCTCTTCCTTATCTATTGTTGCCGTTCTCATGTTCATCATCTTCCCCTCCTACACAACCTGATCAATTTATCTTAGAAAAGAAATTTAATTACTGAATGAGCCCTTTTTCGAAATTAGCGGAGTTAAAACTTATCGCCAGTACCAGCGGCACATATTAGAGTCCGCCTGTGCAGCCATCATTACAACCGCCACTTTGGATACTATGAAGACTCCGTTACCATAGGGGTTTTCCCCCGTTAGGCAATCCCATATTTTGCGCAGAAAGAACGTAATGGCTCGACTTGGGTTCCCACTCATGACCTTAATTGAACTCATTGTTCAATGGCTTATCGCCTTGGATTTCTTTTCGGACGGAACTTGATTCCGAATATGCGAGAAGTAGGGAGTATTTAGACGGTGTATCCCCAGATGTTGCATTCCATCCCTAGTCATTCAGGTTCAGGCAGTATAGCTTTTAACCATATCGATCAGAACTTGCGCGGCTTGCTTCTACACCATCTTCGACTCCTCCACGCTTTACCGCCATGCTATTATTCCCTCATCCTTTCGGATTCAGGTTAGGCGTTGTTCTCAACGTATTTCCAAGGACGTTGGCCCGGTGACCGAACAATTCTTATTGTGCACGACATGGCGCACAGTCCCTAGCAACCTAGCTATCCGTTCTGAACTTAGGTGCTTCCTCTAGACCTGTGAGCTGAATTCCGTCATGGTCCGGCATAGCGTATTTCATAGAAAAAATTTTTACTTTACGCCACTCACCCCATCGTGTGATGGTCCGTATGTTTCCATACGTTCTAACTTTAGACCGTACATTCGGAAGTTCGTCAGTTCCTACACTTGAACATTCTCACCGTATCCAGCTTTTCAGCCGCGGCATATCCGTTGGTATCCTTCCCGAAGGGTGGTTTTAGCCTCCGTTCTGCCGAATCCACCTGAACTTCATACCCCAAGTCCTGTCAGACATGACGCATGCAGGAGTTGGCGGAATGGTTTCGGGAAACATGGTTCCGTCATTCCCATCCTCGGTTGCAAAGTTAAGATTACTGATTAATCATTAATCTCCTGCTTTTCACGCTATAGTGCTTATGGCAGAACTTGTCGTACTTTTCCGTTAGCTTAGCAAACGAAACTTTGTCGTACTCCGATTACGTTATACTTTGCGCAATATTAACAACTCTTTCAATAACCGACTCGAAGCTCTTGCAAGCGTATTAGGATGAATTCTGTAATCACTTCAACCGCCGCGAGGTAAAGAGCGAGCTATTCAATCGACTAGCCTAATGTTGCGTCTTGTCAAAAACCATAACCTATCCTGAGTTAGTTGGATAATCAAATTTTCTTATTCTATTTTAGACCGCAATGATGGCAGCGCCCTTGCCTCCGGTAATAATAGAAAATCGTAGCGACCCCCAGCGCGATTCCCCAAATCGGAAACAGCAGGAGCGGCGTTGATGCTCCCCAATTCTGTAAATTGCTAAAAGAGAAATCGAGGACAGCTCCAGTGCCGGTAACTGTAAACAGGATAGAGACAAACCCGGCAGGAACGATGGCCAGAGCAGGAGGGACGCGCTTCCCGACCATAAACGGAATCCAACGGGGGAAGACTTCTCCCCAAGGTTTTATAAGCCCGTGTATAAGCATGGCGCCGCTGATCGATACCAGGGCAAGGCCCGCTCCAGCCCATACCGCCCCTGAATCCTGAAGGCTTTGATAAAATTCCTTTGTAACCCCTAAAGGAATTCCAAGCAGCCAGGCTATGCGGGTAATATCGTAGTAAGCCGGAGCAAGGATCGCCACATAAGTTATCCACCTTCCCCACCGGACCGCGGAATCGGAAGCCATCCAACGGATCGCATCGCTTTTACGTCCGCAATAGCTGCAAGCGTTAATGGACTTCCGTTGGAAGGACAATGCCGTCCCCGCCCATAGCCAACCGCCCGCAATGCTAATGAGTTGGTTGATCACCGGCCATGTGATGTGATCGAAATAATAATGTACCGGTAACTTGAAAAAAATCGCCCCAATCAAGCTAATGGGCGTGTAAGCCACTGTAACAAGCAAGCGGCTATCCGGGATTACAAAGCAGAGAATCGTTGCAGCGCTCCAGGCATAAAGGATCAGGATCCCTCGGATAAAACCTCGCGCTTTGTACTTGCATATGAAAAGCGCTATCACGCCAAGAAAGCAGAGAATAGCGATAACGCACCCTGCGGCCTCGGCTGTGGCGTGTCTTAAGAACAGATTTTGCGCATGCGGGTCGTTCTCCATGCCGAATGGAAAGGCTGAGCCTCCAAGCGACCAATACAATCCCAGCACGCCATAGATGAGCGTCCAAACAATCGCTGCGTGCCGGACCCATTCCGGCCAACGCCTCCACCAGCGTAATTTTGAAGCCTTCGACCCAATCTTCACGGGATGGGATGCAGTATTCCAATTTACGGGATCCATAAAAGATCACAACTCCTTTTACAACGTTTCCTTTAGTATAGGGAGTGCAAGTAAACTGGAGGTAAACGGAAAACAAACTTCACACTAACTTTGCGCTAGTGGTAACCTGATCGAAAGTGAAGTTCCTTCGTTTGGCTTGCTGGTGACAATCAAATCTCCGCTATGGGCTTCAATTAGTTGCTTTGCAATGGACAGTCCAAGACCCGAACGTTCGGAGGATTTTACGGTCGAATCGTTTTTATCAAGCGTTTGGCTGAATCCGATCCCATTGTCTTCAATCCGGATCTCCGACGCCCGGTCATGAAGCTGTGAAATACGAACCGCGATCCTGGTGCCTTCAGGATTATGGACAACGGCGTTGACGAGCAAATTGCGGATTGCGCGCGTCAGCAGCTTCGGATCGCAAGATCCCGAAATTTGACCAGGCTCCGCATCCATCATGAAATGGTGACCGGTCGCCCAAGGCGCGCTGCTGACATCCGCCACCGTCCTGCGTACAAGTTCAACGATATCCATTTCCACGGCTTTTAAAGGGATTTGTCCCTGAATCGTTTCATTGAGATCCTGCACCAGCTCTTGCAGATGAGCCGCTTTCTGCTGAATGATGGACAGGAATTCCTTCTGTTCCGTTTCACTCCACTGATACTCCGCATTGATCAGCATTGTGGAATAACCGGATATGTAGGTTAGCGGTGTTTTTAAATCGTGCGATATCCCCCGAATCCATTCTTGTTTCGCTTGTTCCGACTCCTGCAGCTCCTTCTCGTTTCTTTGGAGCGTGTTCGCAAGCATCTGCAGATGCTCGAACAATTCCTTGTAGATTGCATACGGAATTTTCAACTTTCCGCTTTTGCGGGAGTGGATCTCATCCCAGCGTACAGGCAAATCGTGTTGGCCTCTTGCGAGACGTCTGATCCAAACAATGATGAAATAAACGGGTTTCCCCAGGTACCAGCCGATTAGTAGCAGGGTTAGAAGGAAAAGGATGGAGCACAAGACCAGCACATAAATTTGATCGCTGCTTAAATCATTCGTTAAAGCGTTCTGGTTCGTAACCCCTTGCGGCCAAAAAAACTGGACCGTCATGGCCGTGGTCATTTGCATGAAAACAAACAAGAAAAAGAAAGCCAGCAGTTGCAACGCGATACGAAGCATAAAGTTCATTGTCTTAACCTCCCATGGGCGGAACGAACTTATAACCGATCCCTCTCAGCGTAACGATCAGTTGGGGGTCGGTCGGATCGACTTCCAGCTTCTTTCTGAGTCTGGAGATATGAATGACGACCGTCTTCTCATCTCCCAGCACCATGGTGCCCCACACTTGCTCGTATAATTGCTGGGCTGTGAATACCCGGTTCGGGTGTTTGCAAAAGTAGAGCAGAAGTTCAAGTTCTTTGGCCGGACAAGGCGTATCCACATTGCCCACGATCAGCTGCCCGGTTGTTCGGTTAACCGTAAACGTACTGTACTGATATACATCCTCGGCGCTTAAACCGTCGGACGCATACAAAGAGCTCCGTCTTAAATGAGCCTGAATCCGTGCAATAACCTCCATCGGGTTGAACGGCTTGGTTACATAATCGTCTCCGCCAAGGTACAGACCCTGAAGCTTATCCAAGTCGCTGGAGCGAGCGGTTAGGAATAGAATGGGGGTTTTTATGATTTTACGTAGCTCCACGCATAAAGAAAATCCATCCATATCCGGAAGCATGACATCCAGAACAATCATATCGAACCTTGTCGTTTGCACAGCCAGGAGTGCTTCAGCAGCTGAACCGGCTTTTGTAATATGGATATACCCTTCTTTTCGAAGAAGATTCTCCAGCATAATCAGTATACCTTCTTCGTCATCGACCACTAATATCGCTTCATTCCGCACGATTCCAACCTCCTCTGAAATAAAAAACATTTGAAGTCCGCGAAAATAAGTACACCTCTGCGAGGAATCCTAGCATAGACAAAAAGCAAACATCCCTTTAAAGCAGCTGGATGCTTGTTTTTTATGCGTTCGTTTTATTTGGCGACCTCCCTAGTCTTTATTGAGCTATCGTGTCCCATTAGCATAATCATTACAATCTCGATGTCACGGTTTATTGCTGATGTACAAAGCAAATTCAGTTTTTGGGGCAGGCAACTTTATAGAACTAGAGTTCTTCATTGAATCACATCCGCCGTCGGCAATGTAATGTACACGGCATCAATTTCACTTTTTTCATCAATTAATGCTTTTGCAACTCTATGTCCCCCATCAATTAATTATCCATCTGAACATAATAATATGGGATATTCCATGTTTGCGTTGATAATCCGCTGACAATGAAACGCAACATTGCGTATAGTTGGAATTGGTGTACTCCTACTATCTGTAAACCAACAATCCTGATCAAGTTCCTTTATTAAATCAATCTTGATTTTATGAACGGGTAAGTTCTTAGATAACTCCCATAATTTCTCTACATCCCAGAAATGTTGCCTTCCATCAATTATCCTTCCGTGCTTATGTTTCATTCGTGAAAGTAACTCTCCCACAATAATCACCTCAGTTTTTCATAATAATTAATGACACGATAGGGAATCGTGATCGGAGATAAACCCTTCCCTTCATCAGTTACTTAGTTATTCAGGATTTGGATTCCTTTTTCCTGCTATTACGCGCTATCCTGCCCGTTAGTGAAACGCGGCTGCCGATCTATGTCGGCAGCCGCGTTTTAGATATTTATTAAGCTATAGTGTCCCGTTAGTTCAATCAACTGTTTTATTATAATAGAAATAGAACAATACAAGTCCAGCAATACAGATAATTATACCTATAACAAGTGCTCCGCCAAGACCCTGCATTTCCACCAGTCGCAGCATGGCCAGTTGTTCTCGGTGCGGAAGCTGTGGCCAAGGGCTTCGCTGGTCGTCCCCAGGGGGCAAGGCCGATGCTCGTGAATGGAACTGTCGGCGTAATCGTTTCTCCCTCTTGGTAAAATGCTTTCTTTGTACTCAAGCTCAAGATTGTGGATGGCAAGTTCACGAAGATCGAAATGATCGCTGAACAATCGCGGATTCGCCAGCTCGACTTCGTGTTTTCATATTGAACATTTTGATTTAGAGTAAAATTCTGTTCTCTATTATATTTTTCATACTGATATGCGACTTGGATACGCCGAAATTAGTCAGTGCGTCCTGGAAATGGGCGAGCTCCTCAATGGTTGTCGTTTGCACTTTGATCAGATAGTTATATTCTCCGCTGATGCGGTATAAATCCGTTACTTCCTTTGCGTTCTCACAAAAATCGACGATGTCTTGGCAATGTTCCGTTTTGAAAAGAATAAACGTCGTTGTTCCTCTGCTCAGGTTCCGCAAATTGAATACGGCAGAATACCCGTCAATGATATTCCTTTCTTCCAGCTTCAAGATTCTTTCTTTCACGGATGGTTGAGACATCGACACTTCTTTGCTGATCTGTGAAACAGGCATGCGTGCATTGCGCTGCAGCAATTGCATGATCTTACGATCCACGTCATCGATCAAATATTCCATACCATCTGCACCTCCAGACACGGATTTTACATAATAATTTTTTTTGCCTAAAACACCTTACTTTTAATATGTATTATACGCTAATCTCCTCACTTTTCGCATTCATCGCACGACTTCATCCTAATATAATTAATACATGAGTATAAAGGAGGATGAATGAAACGATGAGCATCAAAGGTCTGTCCCATGTGGCGATTCAAGCCAAAGATTATCAAGCAATGATTGCATTCTATACGGAAGTGTTAGGGTTCAAGACGGGTCACCACTGGAGCCTGCCGTCCTTCCAAATCCGTGAAGCCACCATGCTGGTCTCGCCTGACGGAAGAACTTGTCTTGAGATTTTCGATCATGATGCCGTCATTCCCGCCCAAGGAAAGAAAGCTATGTCTGATGATGAGATAGCCCACGGCGCCCTATTGCATCTCGCTTTCTATGTTCATGATGTCGAGGAAATGTACCAGAGAGCACTTGCGCATGGCGCCCAATCTTACGTTGAACCGTCGCGCCTATCGCTCGGCGAGCCGCCACTACTCGTCACGAACGCGCTCATTCACAGTCCCAATGGGGAGGTCATCGAATTTATTGAAGATGTAAATTTCGATTTGTCCAACAGGATACCGGTAGGTTCAGCGTAAACAACATGAAACCACTATCTAGTCCTCCTCACGTGGTGTTTGAGAGACGCATAAACTATGCACCGAACCTCCACCAGTCTACAGGGCGTCCGTCCAGCTTATACCAAGTGGTATGTTGTGGCCAACAGCCATACGGGTTGACTATCGCGAACGTGGTTGCCCAGGTCACACCGAAGTCTACTGCCCGTTAGCACAACGTGGCTACCGATCCATGTCGGTAGCCGCGTCTTAGTTTTATAAAGCTATAGTGTCCCGTTAGTTCAATAAAATTGGGCACGAGTCGACTCAACTGCAGTTGATCTGCGGTTGAGGCCGCTACTACTCCGATCTATTGGCTCGCTATTTATGTAACGCACCTGGATACTGAGGTCTCCAAACGCCCTCGTAAATGTTGGGTTGGAATCAGCTCATTTCTTTTTAGCTATGTACAAAGTAAATTTAAATAGTCCGCTAACATATCCTACGTAACTATTTATAACTTCTTCGATTTCATTATCCATCATTTCAATTATTTTATTATCTAAACCATCAAGGATAGAGGCGACTTCTGGAATCGATTTCTTGGCCAATAAATACTGACTAGGATTATTTCTCACCTCTTGTGTGTATTCTACCTTTTCAATCAAATCAAAAATTCACTTTATTTTCTTTTTCGTTAGTAACAGATAATTTATCATCATACGGAGCATACCAAAACAAAACAAGATAACCATTATCCTTTAGTAATTCATGACATTTTTTATATTTGATATTTTTATCTAGCCAGTGAAAGGCCTGAGCAGAATAAATCATCTCAAATTTTGATCGTTAGGGTAATCCCATTCTTCAAAAGATACAACATCCAATGTAACATTGGGATAGTCGGCACATTTATCTTTTAAGATTTCGGCCATATCTTCTCCTATCTCTATTGCATGAACGTTAAATCCTTTACTTGCAAATTGAATTGTTGCTTTTCCAGTCCCCGCACCAATTTCAAGTAATCTACTTAGATTTCAAATCCGATTTTGAGATCACGTCTTGAATTAATTGATCAGGATATGATGGCCTTATTTCTTCATACATACCCGCAATCCCCTTGTACGGTTCTATTTTTTTCATATATTTTTCCTCCCGTTCATGGATCTTCTTTTACAAAACACAATGGACATTTCATTTATTGTTCATACGAAGCTGTAAGTTAGGCAGTTTCAAAAAACAAATGACTTGTTCTCTTGATGTGATTATAAACATCATTAGTTGTAAACTGCCCGTTAGCGCAACGCGGCTGCCGATCTATGCCGGCAGCCGCGTTTTAGTTATTTTATTAAGCTATAGTGTCCCGTTAGTTTAATCCATGGTCCTAGTTTATAAAGCGGAACTTAGAATAAATAAGGTGGTAACTGGAAGAACACTCCCAATTACCACCAATTATATCATCCTGCTTGCACTCTTGGAATCGTCGGCATCACATAAGCTGATTTTTTCTTCATCATTGCGTAGATGATATTAACCAGCTTTCTCATGATACATATAATAGCTTGCAGGCATATTTGCTCGTTGTAGGCTGTTCTGCATTAGAATAATATGTTACTTTTCTGATTCAATAAATGTATTCTTAATAGGAGGACTAGATTCCCAACTTATTAGTTTAATATGAAATTTTTCGAGTAGTTCATTAGCATTTATAACCCCACTTACACTTCTCCCTTGTGAATATTTCTCTAAAAATGATGCATCTGGAATGGATGGTTCATACCCTTTATATTCATCATCTCCCATGTAATACTCAGATGGACCTGGGTCATAATATACTTCCTGATTTACTACCTCTTCTTTTCCATACATAATCCCTTTAACATTATTAGCATTTAGCAGTAATACTTGAGAATTCCCACTAGCATAACTTTTCTTCCACTTAATGTATTTCCCAATCCCTTCATTCTTTCCAAGACCATCATATTCACAAATCAAAGTATCTTCAATCACTCTCTGTTTTCCATCAATTTCATATACCAGTTTAAAAGGAAATTCTCCATATGTGATGGATGGTTGTGGCGGATTTGGTAGTGAATTGATTCCAACATACAAAAGTAACCAGGGCAAATTAAAAACAGCAAATGTTGCCAACGACAAGAAACATCCCCAAACAGTTACAATAATCAGTATTTTTTTCATGAATACCCTTTTCCCTTAAGGGCATTAATTACTGAATCCATTGAATGATTTTCAATACGCTTTTTCACGATCGCATCGACTCCTCTTGTAAAAAACTCCCACGTCGTCCACTTGTGTTGAATTGGTAAGTATTCTGTCTTTCCTACGGATGCTGTTCCTAATACATAATTTAATATTTCACCCTTTACTACATAATTTGTAGCATTTCCTTTATATTTCTTCTTAAGTAAATCATATACATTGGGATATGGAATAGCAGGATTAAATGTAATCGCATTGGTATTAGTAGTAACTGCATTTGCAAGAGCTTCTGCTCCCCCCCTTTGAGTGTCCAACCATTGTTATTTCATAATTGCTGCCGCGGCAATCTACTCCATGTATCGTTTAACTATCGTGTCCCGTTAGTTGAATCGTCCTCTATCCTTTTCTCTATCGAAAACGAAGCTCTTCTTCGGACGTATTCGTGTTTATCTTGTAAAAACATTCTTAAAAGTTCATCAACGTTGTTATCTATATCCGCAATTTCTCCAAGTGCGTAGGCTACCTGCCAACGTGCTTCATAATCCTCATACATTAAGGCTTTATATGCAAGGCTTTTTATAACGCTTGGGTATTCAGTTAGTGCCTGTATTACATTTTCACACTCGTTATCTCTTGCCAATGTGTAGAGTATTAACTCATAAACATCCGCATTCCATTCATCAATAGGCACTTGTATTAACACTTCGTCTACAGCAAGGTAAATCTTATCCCAATGAAGGTAATCGGTTTCCCATTCTCCATGTTTAACAGCTACTCCGTCTGCCCATTTCTTAAAGGATTTTATTTCATTATCAAGATTCAGAGCCGGATTATTCATAAGACCACCTGTTTCCTTTAAAATGCATCTTTATTAATTGTAACAGGTAACACCTTATTGCTGCACTAACCTGCCCGTTACTTCAACATATCAAAAAGGAGCCGCCTCAAGCACGCTCCTCAACTCTTGTGTCCCGTTAGCGCAATCACAGTGCTAGTATTCATTGTGGATTATATGGATCCGTTCTTATTCTTCATCGTAATTTTTTCTAATTACTAGATGAGATACAGATTCCATTCTTTCAATGAGGAAATCCAATATCCCTTCGGGGTATAAGGGCCTTTCTTTCAATTGTTCGAAAGTACGCCAAGTTAATTTAATTCCTTCACGCTCGTTATGATTTATGACTTGTTTATGTTCCCAGTAAACAGTTTAGCGTTTGTGTGACTAATCTGCCGCGTTTTTGTTATTTTATTAAGCTATAGTGTCCCGTTAGTTGAACGGGCTGACGATTTCACGACGTCTTAATTTCTACCGAGTAATCTGCTGCGTCCCAAACTACCTTAGTGCCAAGTGTTTCTGACACGAATCGCAACGGAACAAGCAAACTATCGTGTGCGGAGACAGGCTTAGCATCGAGTTGCACGACATTCCCGTCGACTATTGTTTGCCCGCTTACCGTATTGAAGACAATACGCTTATTGTCCTTGTCTGCTATCACGGATCTGCTAGGGATATCCCATCGGATATTGACGCCCATCGCTTCAAGAACGCCTCGTAAAGGGACGTATGTTACTTCGTTCAAGATAAGCGGTGGCACGGCAGGCTCCATCTTTTCGCCGTTCAAAATAATAGCAGCCGCCTTGCGGACTGGTCTAAAATCCTTAATTTCAATGTCGAGTGTGCCTTGACCTGTTTGACCGAATTGATTAAACCCCGTCGAATAGATACTCCCGTCACGCATAAGCACATAAATATTGCGGCTGCCCTCTGAGATGACCTTAGCCTGATTAGTCGGCAACGCAAGTGCCTTGAACTGGCGGATAACTCCATTATCATACTGCCAGTTCCATGCCGAGCCCTTCGCATCGACCGCTGATCTTGTCGTAAAGGAGACGACATCATTCAGATTAGGAATCCGGACGGGCAGAAGATCTGCCTTCTTCCAGTTAGAATTGATGTTATCCCAAACCCAGACGGCGCCTGTGCTGTCGAGCGCAGCTCCCAGAAACGAGTCCGCAGCTACCGCTTTAAATTCCCTATCGGATGGAAGCTGGGTTGGCTTGCGAATATGGAAGATGTCGTTCGGACCGAAAGTTTGCATGCCCCATACCCAAATCTCGCCGCCGTTCCCTAGCGCAAGAGACGTATACTGGCCTGCTGCGACGCTATTCATTTTAGGCAAGCCTTCCACAACTCTCGGCTGCAAGCCGTTCTTCCTCGAATCGTCTCCGAGTTGCCCTTGCTCGTTGCCACCCCAAGCCCAGACGGTGCCATCTCGCTTAACGGCCAGACTGTGATTGTCTCCAGCGGCCACTTGAAGAACGTCCGTCAGCCCTAGTACTTGCACCGGTTCAGTAAACAACTCCTCACCGTCACTTTTCCTACCAATACCAAGTTGTCCGTGTTCATTTCCGCCGACCGCCCATACCGTTCCATCCTCTTTCAAAAAGAGGGTGTGCCGGTAACCACTAGAGATTTGCCGAACATTCTCGATATGTATGCGCACCGGAAGAAAGGCAGGCGTCGTTGCCCCATGTCCTAGAGATCCATACCCCCCGCCCCATCCCCATACCGTACCATCCGTTCCAATAGCATAAGCTGCTTCATCACCGGCCTCGATTTGGGTTGCCACTAAAAAGCGTAAATCATCCGCTTTTGCCACTTCGTTTGATCCTGCTTCCTCCGCCCCAACAACATCTGGTAACAATAACAATAGGCAGCATGAAACTAAAATGAGTACATGCACCCGCAAGACCTTAAATGTAAAAAAGTCCATGCTCGCGACCAACTCCAGGCGTTATAAATGTTAATTTACTGCATTCAAACGGTCGATCCAACACCCTATTATTTTTACGAAATTGAATAAATTTAGTTGCTCTATGCTGCCCGTTAGCGTAACAAAATTCTTTCCGCACCCACTGAGCGGTTTAAGGACAAAATTTCGCCCTACTTGTAATACGCTTCAGCTTAACGTGTCTACTTTCCAAGGTCTGCGCCACGGGACAATACCTTTTTCCAATAGGTTGATAATCCGTTCAGTGACCATATCATAAATTTTAGGTGTCGGTGCACGGCTGGAATTCGCCTCCGGCGCCGCGTTCCAGCTTCTCCAGCACGGGGAAGATGGTCGTTGGAGCACGTAGCGGCCCATGATGGCCAAATCGGAAGGCGCGTTCTCGGGCGCGGGCTTTTCTACGAGCCCATTGGCGACATGCGTGCCGCACTTCGCCCTGACGGAGGAGACGATGCCGTATTTGGACACGTCCTCCTTCGGTACCCGATTGACGCCTACTCGCAAGGAATGAAGCTTATCGATAACATACCAAAAACCCGCTCAGCGAGCGGGTTTTTGAGGTGCTAATGCATTCTTTTAATTATAAGGAATAGATTTCATTTCGGACATATTCCCCATATAATCCTCCAGAACGATGCTGATGACGGATCCCTTCTCCGGCAGAGGAAGTCCATTCAGATCATGATATCCGCGAATAAAATAATCGGTTGTAACACCCTGATCGTTCTCCGTTGGCTTAACTGGCTGGCCGTTGACCGTAATGTACATATGCCACCAATCCTTCGAAGACGGGACGTCGATCCCAAGCTTATCACCATCGATATAATAACCACCATCGAACGGTTCAGAATAAAGATCCTTCATTTTTCCTGAAGAACTTACGGTGTCAAGCACTCCCCCTTCTTTATCCAAGGCGGATACTTTCAATAGGTAACGATCATCGTCCTTCACCGGCACTTCCCATTTGAACAAACCCAATGCGGAATCCACGGTTTTCGTATACGTATCCTTCCTTCCGTCTGTAAAGCTTAGGTCAAACCGAACTTGGCTTGCGCGGTTATGCTTGTCCCAGACGATATCGAATCCTTCGACCGTTGCAATGACGTTAACATTCGAGAGTTGGTCCTTGTCGTCAATAGCAACGACGGCCGGTTTGCTCTCGGTCTGATCGATGCCGACAGCAGTCAATTTGAGGGCCATAACGTCCGGCTCCAAGCTCTTTATATAGAAATTGCTGCCGTATACGCCGCCCCAAAATACCTCTTTTCCATTTTTCAGCTGCGCATAGAGATTGTACTGCTTCACCTCGCTATAATCTTCCATGTTCCAGACGACATCGGCTTCGCCGGTATCATATCGATTTTCTATAGCAAAACCGGCAGGTTGGCTTGGTGTATAGTTTTTCCCATCCGTTATCTTAAGTTCTCCAATATTCACCTGGTAGCCCTCAATGGCCGCTCCCTTCGGATCAAACGCAAGTCCGATTACGGCAAGTTCCCGATCTGCGTAAGCGTGCAAATCCAATTCCGCTGTCGTATAACCATTTGTTTTTTCACCGCAGTTAGGAACGGATACATATTCAACCTGTTTCGGATTGTCTTTGAAAATAAGTCCCAGCTGAATTTCCGAGCGATCGCTTGCCGACGACTTATTAAACGTAATCGAAGCTTTTGTTGTTTTCTTAACGTCCAAATCCGTCTTGTATAAACGTAAGAAATTTTTGGCGTCCAAGCTGCCGTTAACGACTAGTGAGCTTCCGCCTTTGTAGCCGCCGATCGGCTTATAGGTGAACTTGTCGCCGTTCTCCACGGAATCGCCGTAATCAAAATCGACTTGAAGCTTGGTACCTTCGCTATCGATCCACCACTGCCACGTCGGCAAAATATCCTGCAAGTTGATGTTCGACCATTCGTCATCGTTTGATACTTTTCCGTCTACGTAGTACTTCATGCCGTGGCCTGTATTAAAGGTTGTTGAAAAAGCGCTTCCATTAACGACCGAACGTTCTGAAATATACCTTGATATCCCTGTCCATTCCGAAGCGTCCTGCACACCGACATCCGGTCTTTCATATCCTTTCTGCTTGTCGGTATTGGTCGGATCGATCTTAACGCCGGTATACCACATACGCTCGCGCTCGGCGATCATCCACTGATGGTCGTCATTTTTGCTCGGGTCGCCTATATTTTCGTCAAGCGCTTGCTGGACGAAAAGGCCGCCAAGCGTCGCGATGGAGGTCATTGGATTTCCTGTCACCGGATCTAAGATGACATCCAAGTTACGAGTCGAGTTATGACTTCCTCCAAAGCGGCCCATTCCCGCTTCAACGCCGGAGAAGACGGTTTTAAGCGGATCGATTCCTCTACTTTTGGCCTCTTCGACGGTCTGTTTAATATACTTCTGATCTGTGCTGTCTCCATTGTTCCATCCGTCGTGCGAGTTCCAGTTGTAGTTCATAAAGATAGAGTTGTTAATCATTCCTCCATTTGCGTCATCACGAACGAACGAGCTGTGCGAAGAAATAAGTGAAGGCTGGTAGGTCAATTTGCCCTGCGTATCATCTACCGTGTCATACCACTGCGTATAGACGCCCGCATCCACCAATGTTTTCGTAAATGCTTTATATATCTTAATATGTTCCGGTTTAATCGACGTTTCTTGGTTAATAAAATAACTGTCAAAGCCGAAATATTCCTTCATCTCGATTAGCTTCTCCGCGACCGGGAACGTTCCGTCTTCTCTTTGCTTCAACAGCAGATCATAAGGTTGTCCGCCGCGTGGGATAAAAATGCAGGCTACGGATTTTACGCCGTTTTTGTGCGCCGCATTGGTATAAGCGGGATTAGGCAGGTCTACGATGCCGTACTCAAATGCCCCGTTATGCCCGGCGTCATTCGGATCATATAAGCTGGAGGGTACGTCTTCCGTAGGAGTCCCATGCCAGCCTCCATAATAATCGGTATATTGCCAGAAGTTAAAGAGATAGTTCGAAAACTCGTTATTGTAAGGCGTTGCGCCACGGGGAGCGTCATCGTAATCACCAGTAAGGTTGAAAAACTCGGTATTCGGACTCAGCTTCGGATTCGCTTGGGTTGCGGCAAACGCATCGTTTCTTTGCTGCAAAGGCACATGTGCTCTTAATCGCTTGGCGTTCGGATCGGTTTCCGGTGACCAATTCTCAATATCGACAGCCCGGTATCCGTGGGTCACCGGTTGGTTTTTTCCGAATGCGGCATCGCCCGTGGGTGGCATGGAGTCCACCGCAAAAACAAAATGAGGAACCGTCGAGGGGATCATGGCGGATGCTTCTGCAAGTGCTGTTTTTCTATTCTTCAATTCACTTTCCTCCTATTTTGTTGTTGTGATGCTAAATCGTTGTGGCCTATCCATTTTTTATAAAAAATATTGAAAGGGCTTTCAAAACAGGATGCTTCCAATTCGGCATCACCCTTCTTAAAGGGTTGTTTTCCCTTTTTTTACAGTGATTATTGTAACACCAACGAAGAACAAATCTACATTGTATGCTAATGTGATTTGTTCTTTTTTCGACTTATAGTTCTCCAAAAGTATACCGGATGTTCCAGATGTGTACCTCTTCTTTATATTATCAAGTCGGCAGTGAAGATAGTGTGATTTATCAGTGAAGATGGTGTGATTTTCATGTAAAGTTAGTGTGATTAATTCCATTCGTATACCATTTTGCAGGAAGATAAGGATTTTTGCTGGAAGATACAATGTCATTACATCAATGATTGCAGGTTGTGTTTTCGCCTCGATAATAAGTTCGCTCATTTATCGAATCTCCTCTTTTGGCCATTTCCACTTTTCTCCCTACTCATTCCACATTAACTTTGTTTTTGTGACTTACAGTTATTTTCATGCCACATGATGTCGCAAACATGACTTACTAATAAACTTGTTAATAATTTAGTTTCTATAATTACACTATCCTGCCCGTTTGCTTAACAACAATGGCATCTTTTTAACTTGCCTACTGCCGATGAGATCATATTGGGTGTGTAACAAAGTTCTTGTCATCGTGTTTTGACAAGAACTTGATATCATAAAAATAAAAAGCCGCATGATTAGCGGCTTCTAATGCTACTATGTTTTTGTCACCCGACATCTCCTTAGGATTATTTAAGGTTCCACCACCGATTGTGACAATCCGATCATCTCGATGATAATGGTAAATTGATAATTTTGTTGCGCTCAACTGCCCATTAGTTCAATAAAAATAAGAAGGCTTAGACAGCCTGCTCAACAATGTATGATATTCAACTATCGTGTCCCTTAGCTTAATCGCCTACGTAATTGTAGCCACCTTTTCTAGGGAGTAACTCTTCAAAGTTACAAGCTGCAACAGCATTTAAGCCGCTTGCCCATAGACTTTCAAGAAGCAAAGAAATAGACATAATGTATCTTTGAAATTCAAAATATCCATTTGGTTCAACTTCAAGATAATACCTTGAATGTAGAAAACCATAAGGGAAGTCTAATCTTTGGATAGCGTCAAAATCATCGTTTTTTACTAAAGATAAATCCAATGTTTCATTAATGTCGCGCCTCGTATTTACATTAACCAATTTATTGATTAAATGATACAAATACTCGTATTACTCATCAGTATCAATAAAGATTTTACAGAAGGTGTCGTTCTCGATTATTGTATTAGCGACTCCTCTTTTATATATTTGATTATTAAATAATTCCATCAACTTCCGTAGTATCCTGCCCGTTACTTCAATGAAAAAGGCAGCTGATCGTTTGATCAGCTGCCTCGATATCATGATTCAACTATCGTGTCCCGTTAGGAAATTTGACTGATTGCTTTAAATTTATTTAACTAGAGCGTATATATGAGTATTTCTTATCTGACTCTTATCTGCTGACAAATCATCACATCTTAATGTTCCTTCTAATTGAAAGCCTAATCGTTCTGGAATCGCCTTACTCTTATAATTTAAAGTATCACAACGAATTTCTACTCTTCTAGCCTTCAACTCTGTAAAGGCAAAATTGGTTATTCCTTGAACTGCTTCAGTCATATACCCATTTCCGCTCATACGTGTATCAATCCAGTATCCGATTTCAAATTTACGTATCTCCCAATCTGGCTTATTCAATCCAGATAAACCAATGAATTGTTCAGTTTCTTTATCAAATATCAGAAGTCTAAGAGCTTCTCTCTTAATAAACTTTACATAGTCTTCTCGTAGTATTGCTTCGATTGACTGTTCAGAATGTTCGTTCTGTGCAAAAAGCGACAACCACTCCTTGAGCTCATTGATCGATGAGTTTATACTCTCATACACTACCTTGCCATCACCAGGTAGAGGTGTTCTAATCAATAACCTTTCAGTTGTAAATTGGTTTGGAAAATCTACTAGTATTGGATTCATTCTATAATCTCCTTTCGCAAACAATTCCATATGTAGGCAATTCGCGAAACTTTTGCATTATCCTGCCCGTTAGCTTAATGATTACAACTAACTATAGAACGACAATCGGTAATATTGTTGTTACAGCAGTTTGACAAGAATATGTACCGATAAAATAAAAAAACTGCGGTTTACGCGGGTATTAATCGGTACACTTTCTTGTCACTCGACAATTGTCTTTCTTTCTAAGTTGTTTTTCTCACCTCATCACGTATTTTAATGCTCCCATGTTTTTGACTTCTGACAATATCATCTTCTCTAATTGTTGTAGGATTTAAGTGAAGAATGCTAGCACGGCTAACGGTACAAGTTCTTGTCCATTTACGGCAATGGGTACAGGTTCTTGTCTCGAGCAAAGGACAAGAACCTGTACCCATAAAATAAAATAACCGCGCATAGCACGGATTCCATTTGGAATATGTTCTTGTCCTCTTACAGTCCACCAATGCTTTATAAACTTCAACATTAGTTGCTAAATTATCCTGCCCGTTAGCGCAACGCGGCTGCCGATCCATGCCGGCAGCCGCGTATTAATTAAGCTATAGTGTCCCGTTAGTTGAATGACAAAATTACTTGGGTCAGCCACCCCATATATCAAGTTTATTTCCATCTGGGTCATAGGCATAAAAATTAAGACCACAGCCCCATTATCTTCAATCTCCGATACCTTAGCTCCGTTGTTCTTCATTTGGCTGTAGAGTCCGTTGTGATCCCTGTTTTTTTACTTTGAATCGCTTTAGTTTATATTTGTGGTTCACACCGATCCGCGCTCTATCCCCCGTGGGCTCCTTGCCGTTTTATAGGCTTGTACGGCTTGATGCTTCTCCTCTTCAGTAAACTACTCCACAAAAATACACCCCACTTGTTAGATGGTGTCTAACAAATGGGGTGCAGTTCAATTTATCCCCGTGGTAGTATGCTTGGTTAAAACTTCTTACTTTAAAATTGCAACATCATCAACACTCATAACGCTGCCAACGCAAAAGTCTACAGCCTTGAAAGTTATACTAGAAAAAACACCAGCACAAAATACAACTTGAGGCCATGGATTATTTAACATATTGCCAAATTCTCCGCTACATTCTTTTACAGCTTTGCCACTTTCATCTGCAAAGATAATATGATATTTAGAAACTACATTATCAAGTTTTGGTAAATATTTAATTCCACGAATATTTGTTGGATTATTAAAACTTAATACAATGGTGCGAGAATCAACTTTTTCTGCTTTATCAGGTTTAATATACTCAGTTTCAACTTTTTTGTCATCGGTATCAATTGATGGCTCAAAGAATAAACCGAATCCGCAAAGCATTGGTTCAGCTTTGCAATTTATAATTTTAACTCGGAATTTTGTGGCACAAATAGGTGCAAAACGAATAAGTCTTTTGTATCCTACTGATTCAGCAGAAACAACAGGTTGCCATGCTCCATATAAAAATGCTTCCAATTCCCATTTAATAATGCGTTGCCCATAAACTAAATCTTCACGAAGCTCAACCACATTGCAATTGCCTATCTTAGACAAGTCATAGTCAAAATACCAAACTGTATCTTCATTGTGATTTGAAACAGTAGCATCTTGTGCTAAATTGTTATTGAAAGTGGCATCAAAATGCGCTTTAAACTGTTTGAGTGCAGCCACATCATTTTCATGAATTAATCCTCGGCGATCTGGTGGAAGATTAAGGTTAAATGTGGCACCTCTTCCAACTGAGTGAAAGTAAAGGTCAATCAAATTTTTTAGAGATCTTACTTGGTCATCTTGTGTTTCATGGTAAAACCAGCCTGGCCTTATAGAAACATCGCACTCTGGTATATGAAATTTATCGCCATCTAAATTTCCAGAATTTAGATTGTGTTCATTTGCTACTCCAGGAGCACAACCATTATCAAAAATCGTGTACCAACAAGGGTTTCCGGCTACACCTCTCTCATTGCCAACCCATCTAACATCTGGGCCAACATCGGAAAATATCACTGCATTTGGTTGTAATTCTCTCACTATTTGCCATGTGTTTTCCCAGTCATAATAAACAGTGGGATCAATTTTGCGCTGTTCATTTGCGCCGCCATACCAACCGTCTCCACCATTGGCACCATCAAACCAAATTTGAAAAATTTCGCCATATTGTGTTAACAACTCTCTTAGCTGTGCACGATAGTAGTCAATATAAGCTGGGGTGCCATAGTCAGGGTGATTTCTATCCCATGGAGATAAATAAACACCAAATTCTAATCCTGCACGACGACAAGCTTGCGACAATTCTAAAACAACATCACCTTTTCCGTCTCTAAATGGGCTGTTCTTTACGCTATGCTCGGTGTATCTACTTGGCCATAAGCAAAATCCATCATGATGCTTGCATGTGAGAATAAGCCCTTTCATGCCAGCAGCTTTTGCTGTTAAAACAATTTGGTCTGCATCAAATTGTGTTGGATTGAAAATAGATGGAGATTCATCTCCAAACCCCCACTCTTTGTCGGTAAAAGTATTTAGTGAAAAATGGATAAAGCAGTAAAACTCACGATCTAAATGTAATAACTGTCTACTTGTTGGTAAAATTAGTTGCATTCATTATCCCTCACTTTAAAATTTATCTTTTATATCCGGTTAAATCCAAAAATACTATTTGTCATATGTGTTGGAAAATCGTTTTGGCATTTTTTTACTAGATAAAATGTATCATATAAAAAACAACTTTTTCAACAATGATAGGGAGTATTTTGTGTCTGAAATTGGTGTAAGATTTGAAAGGGACTGCAGCAAAATAAACTACCTTTATAGAGGCAGAATGGTGTAATTCCATTCTCCTTCCAGTCAAATTACAGTTATTATGATGCCACATGATGTCACTAACCTTCTAGTTAATTATTGAACTAACGTATATGAACTGGAAAATGCCCGACCAATTGATCCTAGCTCGGGGTATTCATTGTTAACCATAGACATTTCCTTGGACGCTAAGCAAGGATTCGAATTATTGAAAAGAAAGTACGAAAAAATAACTAAGTAAAACTGCCCGATAGCGAAACGCGGCTGCCGATCTATGCTGGCAGCCGCGTTTTAGTTATTTATTATAAGCTATCGTGTCCCGTTACTTTAAAGGGTAATGGGACGGAGTCCTATTATTGAACGCTTGCACAAATTTGCTTATATCTTCTCGAAATACTTCACTATATTGACCAGAAGTATATTCGTTCACTACATTCCGCCAAAAATGTATTGCTGGTTCATTCGCCTTCATCTGAACAACTTTCCAATTAGCTTGGTATAGATCAAACGCTTGAACAGCCGCAATCTTACCTAATCCTCTTCTCCGGTACTTTCGTAGGATCATAAAATCATAAATGACGTGAGTTGGATCGGGGTCTGTATCGTAATTCTCAAAAAGAATAATCAAAAATCCAATGATTTTATCCTGACTACATATCAAATAAGGGTTCCATCTTGGATCTTCCCAAATATGATCCAAGTCTATTTCAAACCGTCCATCTAAGCCTAAATCTTCATCGGTATATTGGGAAAAATCATAATGGTAATACTGATATAAGTTGTATAGGCTTTCTTTTTGCTCTATCTTTACAGGCATAAGTCTAATTTCCATGATTCATCCTTCACCTCTGCTACATACTATCACACACCGTATGAGACGTCTGGGAAAAATCGGTTTTAACCAAACTATCCAAGCGACTCAGGACGCTTCTGACTGATAGGACGTGCTATCCTCTTCAGAAGCCGATCTGCGAGTGCTACGATAATGAGGGCTTGCTCAAGTATGTGATGAATTCAGTTTAGTATACTAAACCTAGTTTTCTTTTTGAAGCGAAGTGTGACATTTGTAATACATCCACCAGTCACCTCTATTTTACGATGGTGTCAGATCATGGATAGGAGTGAAGTACAGTGAACCTGCCAATTCGCGGTATTATGCCGCCAGTCTCAACTATATTCAAACCAGATATGACACTTGACCGCGGAGGGATGACCCTTCTCATTGGACACTTGATCAAGCAGGGTGTTCACGGCTTATTCTTTATGGGTACCGCAGGCGAATTCGCCAACATGTCGATGGATCTGCGCAAGGAAGTTACCCGCTTCGCAGTTGAAGCTGTAGACAAGCGCGTGCCTGTATGGATCGGTACTGGGGCTAACAGCACAGACGAAGTGGAAGAGCTGTCCAGATATGCGGAAAATGAAGGTGCAGACGGAGTTATCGTCATTAATCCTTCCTACTATACACTAGGCGAGACACAACTATGGGAGCACTTCTCTCGAGTTGCTCGTTCGGTTAAGCTGCCTATCATGCTGTATAACTTTCCGATGCTGACGGGTCAAGATCTGACGCCTGAATTCGTTAAACGTCTAGCAACGACTTATTCGAATGTTGTGGGTATCAAGGATACCGTTGATCGCCTTGCGCATATGCGTGAGATGATTCATACAGTGAAGTCCGTTCGTCCTGACTTCTCGGTATTTGCAGGCTTTGATGAGTATCTAGCTGATGTACTTATTCTCGGTGGAGATGGCGCCATTCCAGCAAGCTCTAACTTTGCGCCTGAACTGACACTTGGCATCTGGAACGCCTTCCATAAGAAAGACATGAATGAGCTCATGCAGATTCAACGCAAGCTCGCGTACATCCCTTACATGTACGCGCTTGATGCGCCTTTCGTCAATGTCGTGAAGGAAGCCATTCGTATGCGCGGATTAGACATATCCACACAATTGTTGGCTCCAGCACTGCCGTTGCCAGAGAGCAAGAAGGCTGAGCTTCAGCAAATTCTAGCTCAAGCAGGACTGATCAATAACACATCGGAACCAGAATACGTGCCTGTATTCTAATTCGGACACATAATAAAGGGTCGCGCCAGCATGAACATCTTCATGCGGCACGACCCTTGTTTGATTTATAAGAGCGAGGACAATTGCCCCGACAATCTACTGAGCTCGTCGCGCGCCAGCTCTTTCTTCGAGTCCCATTGTCCGGTCGGGATCGAGAAGCTTGCCGCTGCGAGAACGCGCCCGAATACGTCGGTAACAGGCACCGCCAGGCAGCAGAATCCCGCCGCCACCTCTTCAAGATCCTCAGCATACCCCTGTTCTCGTATGCGTGGCAGTAGCAGCAGCAACTCGTTCATATCTTTCAACGTATTGCTAGTCAACGGAAGAAAGGCTTGATCGCGATACAATCGCTCCACTTCAGCATCCCCCCTTGCGGCAAGCAGCACCTTGCCTAAAGCCGTGGTATACGCTGGAATCCGTCTTCCTGGCTCCGAGAGCAAACGGACTGGCGTTGGTGCTTCAACTTTCGCGAGGTAAACGACATGCTCTCCCTCAAGCCGCGCCAATTGCGCCGTTTCACCAACAACGGCTACCGCTGCGGCAGCATGCTGCATAAACAGCTTCACGACGTCTATGTTGGAGAAATAAGCGTTGCCGAGATACGCGAACGTCGAGCCTAATAAGTACGTATCTCCCTTCTCGCGCTCAACCCATTCCAACGACTCCATCGTATGCAAGAGCGAGAACATCGTGCTTTTATTAATCCCTGTTGCCGCGCACAGGTCGATCAATCTCAGCTTCGAAGGATGACGTGCGATACAAGCCAATACTACATGCCCGCGCTCCAACGCCGGCACCCAATACTTTCGTTCCATACCCTCCACCTATCTTCTACAAGCTGTACTATACTCGAACAACTTCAGCAATTCTGCTGTCGCATCGAAGTGTTTTTTCACGCCGCCAAACAGGAATTGGCTTTTGACGCAGTCTGCTCATTTTATGTCCCGTTAGCATAATTAATTATGGAATTAAATCTTAATTCATTGACAAGATAATCGCCTTGGTCTATTTTCATTACTCTCTTTTCTTTTGTATAATCCCAACCATTTTTTTTTGCATATTTAATTAAGCTAGCACATGCACTCGGTTTACATAAGTTGGTGGACCAATTTACTTTCCAAGAAAACAATATCAATATATACGATGTTTTAGTGTTTGATGGATATACTTTAAAACCTATTGACTCATTTTGTAGGACCATATTCTGAATTAATTCTACCTTTTATTACGTTATCCTGCCCGTTAGCTTAATAAATGAGCAGGCTGAGGTAGCCTGCTCAAAAATGCTTTGTTATTGAACTATCGTGTCCCGTTAATTAAAAGGACCTGGTTGTTTTAGATTCAAAATGAATAATTAATTGATTATTATTCGTAGCTTTGACAGCTAACCTAATCAATTGGTTTAATTCACTTTGCATTCTTTCTCTATTCATCCTATTTCTTGTTTGTGAACAGAGTGAATTATGTTCGCAGGAAATTTTTATCCCAACACTAACTCAAAACGAGCGAAAATATCTTCTTCATACCACATCGTGAAATTAGTTCCCCATGTTGTGTTCAAGAGTGTAAACGTAAATTTATTGTTGTCTTGATGGTATTTGTTGTTATAACTTAGATTGTTATTTGTTCCGATTCCCAAAAGAGGGGCATCAATAGGTTTAATATTGATTTTTTTATCGCTACCATCGTAAATTAACTCTTCAATCATGTGTTGCAACTTATTTCCGTGACCTACCACTTCAAAAGGTGAAATAACGGTATCAATTTTACGAATCTTAGTTAAGTACGGCGAATTCAAACGTGGTGTAATGTCAAAAGAATAAATTTCTGGATAACGAATTGCATCTTTATCCTTTAATAAAAGTGCAATTTCAACTTTATCTCCAAATTGATATTTAACCTTTACAACTCTTGGAGCACCATACTCCTCCACAGCTCTTTGGCTATACTTTAAAGTTGCAATAATCGAATCATTTTCCTTAACTAATTTCACAACATGTGGTGTGAAATTTTCATTCAATTGAATGCGTTTTTGAATTTCCATTCCTGGTTTTAAGAAGTCAATTGCCCACCAATTATGTTGTAATTCACGCAAATAGTTGTAACGTAGGTTATCATAGTCATTTTGCCCAGCAATTGTATAGCTCAGAACCCCGAGTTTGTTGTCCTGATCAAAGTAAAGTATTCCATCCTTTTCTAAGTGGTTAATTGAACCATCGCTAGCAAACATAACTTGATACCCGTTTACCGAAATCAATTCTTCCAAACCACATTCAATACCTTGGTTTTCAAAGATATGATATGGAACTTCGATAAGTTTTTTAATGTTATTTTGATCTTTAGGCTCCAAACAAGCTATCGCACGATCAACGTTCTTGCGTTGTTCTTTCCATGAAGACTCATAAAATTTGTACGAACGATCAGTCCACTCATTATAAGTGAATTGCATTTCGCCAACAGTTGCATCTTTAACAATTCCATAAGCGTAGGTTAAATCAAGATCGGTAATTTGATCTAAACTACGCGCTCGTTGGAAGTCTTTCTTTTCATAATTCATATAGTCACTGAAATAGCGTTTGATATCCATTCCCCAAGTATGCTCTGGAACTAACATCGCATAGAAATTAGCATCATCATTCTCTATTTTGTTATCAAACATGTAATTAGTTAAAATCCGATAATCACGAATGATTTTCGGATCAGACATCATTCCGTGAATCCATGTGTCCCCAATTTCCTCTGTAATAACTGGCAGTTGGTCACGTACTTCCCAAATTTCATTTGCAAACTGATCCATTGAAGTCATTTCAAGCTCATAGTCTGGATACTCATTCGCCATTTTTGACAAAAAGACGTTAATTTTCTCTTTTGTTCCTGGACCACTATTATCATGAGTATGCATAAACGCCAGCTTGTTATCCATGCAATCAATTCCGATTACGCCACCATAGTCGTCTGAATAAGAGACAATTATCTCACTTTCGCCATTCTTCCATAAAAATGTATCTGGAACTTCTGGAATTGAGCTCGAGCCATTTACACCAATGTGTAGGAATTTAATTCCTTGACGATATAACTCATCAACAATCCCGATAGTATGTCCTGGGACGTCAGTCATCTTTGCGCTTGTTGTTTTGTATCCATAACGAGCATCTAACTTCTTTGAGATTGAAGTCATGTAATGTAAAGTTTGAGGTGTCATAGTTTCAGATTCAAACGTACACGGGATTGCGTGCCAGCGAATGTAACCTTTCTTTATGGCGTCGTCTAGCTTTTTACAAGCTTCTTCATCCATGTTTTTGAAGTAATATTCAATAATAAAGCTACCTGTTGTCCAAACAAAGTCTTTGCCCTCTTTTCTTAAGTCTTCAGCTAAAGTGATTGCGTTTTGAATGTAATCATGGCAATACTTGTGCAAGACATTTTCTGCTAAATCGGTAAAACCAATGTCAAAATGAGTTTTGTTTACCACATAGATTTTTTTCATTTCTATAATCACGCCTCTCTTAGTCATAATACGTCGTGAAATAATTGCTTTCAGGCTTTTACTCCACTTTTGTTTTTACAAGGTTCGGCCATTCCAATTCGGACTCTGAATCATGATCTCTCATAAAGCACCTCTTAATAATTAATTATTGGTATTTCACTTAACATCTCCGCATATTGTGGGGTATTCGAAGTAATAATAGGTCATTCCATACGTCTAGTATTTATTTTATACGGACACATCTTTATAAAATCCTGACATTTTAATGTGTCTACCACCTGTTTCATACGATAAAATCTGATAAAACCAAATCAATCGCGAAAAAGTCATTAATACTCTAATTGAATTGTTTAATTAGACTGCCCGTTATCTTAATGATTATAATCTAAAGAACGACAATCGGATCATATTCTTGGGTACACTTTCTTGTCACTCGACAGTACAATAGTCTTATTCTTTATTACCACATATTTGCCTACATAAAAAATAAAAAGCCTGACACAGCAGGCTTTCCTCAGATTAAATATGTAGGTATCTTCATTCTTTAAATCGACATTCCTGGCTACGTTCGCATTCACGCTTCATGCCTTCGCCGTTCCGATTGCCACCCATGTTATGTTAGTAGGCGCAGCGAAGCTGTTTATTTACACCGTCAGTTATAATGTCAATGTCCTGCGACGAACGATTATACATGGAATCCGCGGCGAATACCCTGACTATATATGGAGTATTCGGCAATAAATCTGTAATCTTATATTGCTTGTATTCATTGTATGGATGATCTAGCGGCAGCGAAAGGCTGTTGAACGATTTGTCCACTTCCCCGGTGAGCTTGTTGATCAGCTGAATATTATATTCCAATACGCGCACATTGTCATTTGCTTGCTTTATTGTAAAAGTAACTTCGTTGCAATCGATAGAATTGACCTTAATACCTTCATCAAACTGCGGAGCAATGAGTTCTCTTGTATCGCTCCTGCTGTATGTAAAGGCATCTTTGCCTTCGCCGACGTTTACTACATAAGGTATGCCTACAAATTGATCTGTACTTAAATTATACTGTTTGATAATCATTTTGGTGCCGTAAACCTCAAAGAAATTCGCGATGCGAGGTGCGGTGTTGTAATTGATATACGCACCTTCTATATAATCGCCGTACGGACCGCTATCAATATAACTGGAATATGTTGACGCACCGCATTCGAGATACGTAGCCGCCCCTTGATAGAGAGAACGTTCGTCGGTAGGGTCGAAATGCGTATGACCTGATAAATACACCACCTGGGACAAATTGTTGTCGGCAATATATTTACCTACCTGATTACTTGCCTTGCTGCTCCATTCCGATGACCACACGGTTCCGCTTATAGGGAAGTGAGAAGATACAAATATCGGTTTTGTTGGATCGTAATCCTCTTCTTGTGTAATTTGATTGAGGAAAGTGCAGGTTTTCCCCACCGTATTGTTGTTGTTATGATTGCCGTCAAAACCTACAATATTATATCCTTTTACCTTTACCCTATAAGAATCGTTAAAGAAATTGTTGTCGTACGAATTCGTAGAGGCGTTCCACGCGCCTGCCGAACCGACTGGTATTAACTCTTCAGCGCCCTCCATATCATGGTTGCCTCTTATTATATAAAACGCGGTATTGTCAAATAAACCCTCATTTTTAAGATTGTCGTATACGCTTGTCATCTCTTTCATCCACAGGTGTTCTATGGCATTGTTACCACCGGTAACGTCGCCAGGAATAAACATGACATCGGCCTGCGGGAATACGCTCAGTTCTTTTCTGAAACTTTCTTCCACGCGCTTGATTGCACTGGGACTCATTTCCGGGTCGCTGTCCACAATCATATTTAAATCGGCGGGAGTTAATGTTTTGTTGCTTTTTTGATAGATAAATAAGGCATTGTTTAGTTCACGTACGTAATAATTGATGGTTTCCTGTGTATATAATTTTACTTTTTGCGTTGCTGCAACCGAAGTTGCCGTATTCAAAACCTTCTTCAAATAATCAAAATCGATTTCGCTGAAGCCGTTGCCGAGACCGGCTGCTATTATTGTATTTGCTTCTGATATTGTGTCGTTAAGAGCGCTCATATCTACTTTATTTACAGCGTAACTAGTATAATTCGCTTGAACTACATCACTGCTAAAAGCGCCTTCCCAAATCATCAGATCTGCTATATCGAATGAATTACCGCCGAAGTTGCCCAATCCGTCGCAACCTATATTTAATGGGTTCGATGTATCTAAAGTTCCTAGCCCTAGCGTAGTTTCAGCCATTTCGTAACCATCAATATACAACAACGCGAGCATTTTATTTCTGTCTACAACAAAGGTCACGTAACGCCAATCGGAAGCATCAAACGTGTTGCGACTAAAGGAAATGTTGTTTACTGATGCGGTCGGGAATCCGAAATTCATTTCGACCGAATTGGCTGATGTGTAAATCGCCCAGCCTGCATTAGAGCCGTTACTATAATCCTTGTTTGAACATATGACCTGAGTATCATTCGTGTCACCCTTATACCAGAAGGATATGGTAAAACTGTCATGACCAAAATTCAAGCTATGCGTCGTACCGACATAATTGCTGTTTCCGCTTTCTAAATGCAGAGCTTTGGTCCCTGGTATTACACCGTCTACATAACGATATTCTCCATTTACAACCAACAAATGCTCTTGATCTGCATCGTCCATTAAATGATTATCGAATTTAATAGATGCAATAAGGGGGTTGGTATTTAACACTGTGCTCGTGGGCAATGATGTTTTACTGTCACCATTTAGTTGTGTAACTACAACGCGCAATTTTTTACCAATATCATTTAACGTTACGGTGTAGCTGTTGGATGTACCACCTGATTTTACATTAATATATTGATCGCTCATACGTGATTCCTGTACTTGCCATTGAAATGTTGGATTTTTGCCCATTGAACCATCACGCATGATAACACTGGCGGTGATCGTTTGACCATAAACCAGCTGCATATTGTCAATTTCCCCCGATACGATTTTTTTAGGATAAATTTGTCGATGAACACGACCGCATATATGGGCATTCAGAAAGTAACGACTCATCAGTATCTAAATGCCATCGTGCTGCTCATATCTGCCCTTTCTGTCGCTTCTATAAAGAATCAAGCCGTAGCATAGGTTTCATTATTCGTCTTATTCCCAGAAGTACATCGAAAATTTCATTTTTAGGAACATGTAACAGACAATTTAAGGCATATACAGCATCAAAGGTATTGTCCGCAAAGTCTAAATGATAGAAATCCATAACATATGCTTGTAGTCCCTTTTCCTTGCAATACCGTATCATCTCAGTGGATAAATCAACGCTTGTTACCTCAATACCGTTTTCTTTGAAGTAAATACTATCAATTCCAGTACCAGCACCAATTTCAAGCAACTATTTTTTATCCGATGATAGTAACTTACTCAGAAATTCTTCTCTTTCGACCAGTTTCCACTCAACTGGTTTAGTATTTGCCCTACGATGCGAATCAATATCATATGATTTAGAAAGAATAATTTTATCCAATTTTACACCTCGATTGATATATGCTTTCAATAAAACTAACTTGATCAGAATTTTAGCTGTACCTTATTACGAATTAAACTATCGTGACCCGTTAGCTCAATAGCAAAATCTATATTTGAATCACGCTGATCATATTCCCGTTATTATCGGTAAGATCAAATCGTCTAGGTTCTCCATTTCTTATCTCGGACACTTCTACTCCGAGTTGCCCCAGACTCGCCCTAACTTCATCTGCATTCTTCACAACAAAATTGAAAGGGGTGTACTTATTGATAGGTTCAAAATCCGGGATTTGCACTAAATGAAACCCACAATTTGGTGAAATTGCTAGTCCAGCCATTCTTTCATTGCTCCAGCGAAGACCAAAACCAAACACTTTTTGATACCATTCCAATGACTCCTGAAGATCCCTTACAGGTAGAAAAACCGCATCAATCCGATCAACAAACCGTTCAACAACTTGTTCACTCATTGGGAAACCACCTTAGTTATGATATGTTTCCCTTTTATAATACAGAACGTTTGTTCTTTTGTAAATATATTCATTTTTTAACAATCCTGACCGTTAGCGCAACGCGGCTGCCGATCCATGCCGGCAGCCGCGTTTTAGTTATTTTATTTAGCTATCGTGTCCCGTTAGTGTAACGCTTAACGCTAACAGTCAGACTAAATACTTTCAAATTTCACAGGTCTCATTAATAATTTTATCAGTTGCTCCTTTGGATCATTTTCTTGCGAAATGACGGAATCAACAGCTTCACATATTGTAAGTTCCAAATAATATTCGAAGGATAGTCGCAATAATGCTTTAACGGTTGCCGCTAACTCAGCTAATTTCTCGAACCGTTCTTTTCTTACAAGTGCCTCACCAAAGCGTCGATTATGACTATATAATTATTCGTGAAGTATTTGAATTATCCTACCGTTCGTATTATGAGGTCACCAGATCTTTCTGGTCGACCTTTTTTTTGTATGGTCGTAAGATTGCGGTAACCGGGAATCGAACGGTTCTGCCCGCGGGATTTAGATCCCGAGAGCTATTCAGTTCATTCCCCCTACTTGTTCAACCATGGTTAGGCTGGTTGGGACATTGATCCCGTATCACATGCGATAGTGTGGAAGACAAGAAGGTTAGGGGTTACAGGTGAAATTGATTCAGGAGTAATGTCGTGAATCCGGTGATTGGGTTGGATGTGTCCAAGGGAGAGAGCCATGCACAGGCTTTTTTAGACCGTGGAATACCTCACGGAAAGATCTTCAGGTTTAATCATGACCTTGAGGGGTTATTCAGTTCCTGGATGAACACCAGTATTTGTACATTGTTATTAATCCTTTAATCTCCCATAACGCCAAGAAAACCAATTTGCGACGGTTCCTTACATCCCTATAGCTGAAGCAAGGGGTTATCCGGCGCTAATTTATAACTGAAGACATGGATCTGCAGGGACGACCACAGGGATACCTTCTTGCTGCATCGTTCCCAGATTGTTGTTTCACTCACAGTCATCCTTCGGCCAAGCCGCCTCCAACTGAATACCGTTGTTGTCCGGGAAGATAAAATTTCGTATTGCCCTTTGATCATAAATGTCGGTCACGACGATTCCCTGCATAAGAAGCTTTTGCCGCAATGCAAGTCCTTGGTCTTCGGTGGGCAGCCGGAACGCAATATGCTGAAGAGCGCCGGGCAGGAATTGGAACAAGGCAGCACCGGTCGGATCCTCCGCCAGACGCTTCAACGCGTCGAGACTTTGGAAAATTTCCGCTTCCCGGTGTTCAAAAAAATGGATACCCCACGTATCCGCACTTCTGCCCGGCCGGATGAAAGTATGCCTCCCACGTCGGGGAGTTGCCGGATAGACGGTACCCGCTTCCATGCCGAGCATGTTCTCATAGAACCGGATCGTGGCGTCGAGATCCCGCGTGACAAGCGCCACGTGATGGAAACCGTCCCATGCTAGCACATCATGTAATATGTCGTTACTGTCGTTTTCCTTCCTGCTGTATTTCTTCATGATCATCCTGCCTTCCGTCGATTTAATTAGAATTCTAACTATATGGCAATATAAAATCGGCCGCCCGGACGGTTAAGGCTTGCCGAACACTCCGACCAACTTCTCCAGCAGATACCGGAGAGTGTCAACTTCCTCCGGACTCATGCCCTGTCTGACACGCTCGTCTACCGTCCGGGTTACATGCCCGGTTCTCTCCGCCGTCCGCAATCCTTCTTCTGTCAAGTACAGCCTTTTGTACCGGGCATCGTGAGGATCCTCCCGGCGGACAACCAGTTCTTTTTTCACAAGTCCGTTAATCAGGCTCGTTACGCTGGGACGTTCGATCATTAGAATATGCTCCATCTCCGAAGCCGCCATTCCCGGATAATGATGCAGAATGCCGATCGCGCTCCATTGCGTGTGGGTAAGCCCTTCTTCGCGGATCTGTTCCTCCGCTTCCCGGCGGACAGTCAGATAGGCGACCTTCAGAAGCCGTCCGATTGGCCCGCGGTTCCACTCCCACGGGGCTCCTTGCATGTTTCCTTCTCTGTCGTACATATCGGTGCCACCTTTATATAGTTAGAATTCTAATTATAAAATAGCCGTTACCCTGGAAATTGTCAATTCCTGGATGATCCTTCTCCTTTTAACGAAAGAAGAGAACCGGAGGTCATCCGATTATTGGAGACACCGCCCGTCACTCCCGGCATAGGCTACTTCTATGGAATCACGTTAAGGAGCGTTGGATGTCCCTCGTTTTCCCTCAACCGTCACTGAATAACGGACGATTCGGCAGTGCAGTCCTATGAGTATGTATCGCTCAATTGCAGCCCTCCGAGCCGTGGATGAGCTTCTGTCCGCTTGGATTCGCTCGCCTCCAGTGTCGGCGTTAACGTGTTTATGCGGAGCAGAACGGCGTCCAATCCTTCGACGATCTGCCCCTTGATTTCGGGCTGAGGCGGCCACATCTGAAAGGCAACCTTGATGGTAGCCATTCATGTGTAATTAAACTATTCTGCCAGTTAGCGCAATGCGGCTGCCGATCCATGCCGGCAGCCGCGATTTAGTTATTTATTAATCTATAGGGTAGAACAGTTCAAATAACCACCTTTTTACAAAGACGGATTGCATTTGGTCATTATATCAACAATAGGATTTAACATAGCCTTATAAAAAAGCGTGAATCAAAAATAAAACAGCAAATGCAAGCCCCGATCGCAAATGCCACTTTCGATCTAGCCTCTTATATCGAAACAACCCCGAAATCGGCACTGGAAGCAAGACTAAAAACGCAAGTAATCCACTTATATTAGTGAAATTAAATTTAAAACCATACATGAAGACAGCAACCACATGAAGTAAAATAAAAGCGATGGCAAGTACTGCAACAGAAGTATGCCACCTTCGAACAAATCGGAGCAAGGAAACGATCAATTTTTTTATGGTACCCATACGATCCCATATATGCTGCTTGACGATGAAAAGAAGCACATAATTAGCTAACACAAAGAATAAAGCTAATCTTGCAATCGAGCCATAGTTCTTAAACGTATGTTCGAATCGGCGGTTGTGGAGGGTAGTAGACGGGAGATGTAACATGCTCCAGAGTCCCCATAGTACAATCAATATGGATACTGTAACTGCAGCAATCACCCATATTTGTTCTTTGGCTGGGATCCACGTCTGTTTTGGTATCTTATTTTCCCGTATATTCATGTTGATCCCCCCTATCGTTATGTTCACTAAAATATACCCTACTTTTCTTAAAATGAAATGAGAAATGCATGATGCTGTGACTCACGAGCAAAATGTTTATTCTAAACAACAAAAAGAAATGGATAGAGATTCAGATGGCGTCTGAACCCTCTATCCATTTCACAAACGTGTCCCGTTAGTTTAATAAATTGGACGATTTTATGTGTAATGCCTTTAGGCCTTCCGATAAGAAATTAGATAGGGAACCTCCCTGTTATACCCACATTTTAGATGATTATATCTATAGTCAAAATGAAAGGGCCTCTTCATGTTGCCCCGTTTTACAGTAAAAAGTGTGAACAAAACAAATGCTGTTACAAACTTCCTATCGGAACAGCTATTTAGTACTTTGCTCTTATATTCGGCTTAGTTTCGTCACCCGGCCGTATTCCACCCATTCCACCACATAGATATCACCGTTGGGCGCTACGCACACACTATGTGGCGAGCTGAAGGTACCGTCGGCGACGCTTCCTTTTGGGAGGTTCGGCCAGCCTTCTTTCTTGTAATCCTCTGTTTCCCCAATATGGCTGATTAATCGGTTGTTCTGACCTAAGATGGTCACTCTGCTCATCAAGTCCGGTATATATAGATCCTCTCCATGAAAAGAGAATGAACATGGCGCATGAAGATCATCGCTAATGATTTGCAGGGGCTCTCCGTCTAACGAGAACACCTGGATGCGTCGGTTTCCCCGATCCGCTACGTAAACGAGAGGCTCTCCGGTTCGCATATCGATGGAAACGCCGTGCGGACAATCCAGTTGACCTTGAGCGGTCCCCTTGCCTCCCCAAGAAAGTAAATACGTGCCATCCGGATTAAATTTGTGGATGTAGCTTTGGCCGTATCCATCGGCTACATAAATATCGCCGTTTGGCGCAACCGCAACATCCGTGGGCACGAATTTCCGTTCGACGCCATCTTCCCCCGGTCCATACAAATCCAGATGGTTAGGAGCGGATAGGGTCATAACGGTACGTCCCTCCAACGTCGTTTTGATAACTAGCCCGCGCTCAATATCGGATAAGTACAAATATTCGACGCCATGCTCCTCATGTATCTTCATACCGTGTGCTCCGCTTGCAAATTCCTCTCCCCACGATTGGAGAAAATGGCCTTCATCATCAAACATCATTACGGCGTCCTTGCTCATATTGAAAATAAAAACTCTGCCCTGCTTGTCTAAGGCGATCCCGTGTGTGTAGCCGAACGCTACACCATCAGGAAGCTTTGCCCAATCGTGATTTACTTCGTAGCGATACGGATTTTGGCTGGACATCTTAGATACCTCCACTTAGTCTTATTGGTTTTTTAGCAAATAACGTCTATACAACTTTAGTGTAAACGATGACTGAGGGATGGCCCCCGTTTTTATTTCTCTTTATAAGCTAATCATGATGGCGGTTAAGGATAGAGCACCGGCCATGAATCCCCTTCATACAGATCTCCATCATTGCCGTTAAGAATTAGTGCGTTGAAATGCTGACCTTTCGGATTGAAGCGATAGCGCGTATCACCGGTCATCAGGTGTACCGCCATCGAGCGGCGTGGCATTTCAGTCACATTGGCACCGCTGCCGTGGATCGTCAGCGCATGGTGAAAACTTACTTGTCCGGCCTTCATAACGAGCGGAACCGTCGTAAACACTTCATTCTCCGGCAATTCCATCTCCGCTTGCTGCTTCTCGAGGTTTTGTTCGAAAAAGTTGTTGACGTTCACGAGCCCCCACTTATGGCTCCGAGGAACGGTCTGCATGCAGCCATTGGAGAGATCCACATCGGTGAAAGCGACCCAGGCCGTTACCAGTGTCGGTTCCATACAGTTTTGCCAATAGACATAATCTTGGTGCCAGCCGACGTTTGCCGTTTCTTTGCCTGTCCCCCTGCCGGGTTTATAGAGCAGTTGGTCATGCCACAGCCGAATGACGTCGGCGTTCATCAACTTAGCGGCGATGGCGCCGATCGTCGGATCGGTCGCCACTGCACGGAGTTTCAAATCCGACCAATGCGAATTGTCCGTTTTGCGAAGCGCGCGCGGGTAGTCGACGCCATCGAGCCAGTTACAAACCGGCTCTCTCCCGGTTTCATACTCTCCGCGATATATTTTTTCCTGATGCTCAATAATCTTCTCTAGTTGTTCATCGGAAAAGATTTTCGGCGACACCCAGTATCCGTTCTCCTCGAAGAACCGGATGTCTTCTTTTTCCGGTAGGCATTTGGTTTGAAGTAAATTGTTCAAAGCTACGCTCACACCTTTCCCACAGCATATTGGATGAAATTTTATTCCAGAACTCCATTGTAAATTGAACTCCAGTCAAGGTCTTTACCCATCATTTCTGCATTTTTAAAGATTTTGATCATGCTTTGATGAGAGTGGCGTGTCGAAGAAACCAAGGTCAGCCCTGTTTCGATTTCAAGCTTGCCTTTACAGTTGCAATCTCGTGCTCTATCATTGATGTAGCAAAAAGACATCGCTCCGGAAAGGTGAGGAGGAATGGTAGAAGAGAAACCCGAGAAGTATGCTAAGCCTTTGAACGCCAGAGTAGTGGAATCGGATACGGAAATGCGATTTGAGCTTCCGTTCATAGATCTAGATAATTTGTTTTACATCGGGATGAACACGACCATAGATTGGAAGACAAATATCCATTTTCACGATCATTTCGAACTTTGCTATTTGGATCAGGGAAAGCTGGCCTATTTTATCGATAAATCCATGTATCAGATAAATCAAGGAGAATTATTTATCACGAAACCCGGGGAAAGGCATTATGGACTGACGGACGGGATTTCGCATTTTCGGCTGTATTATATGGGATTCAAGCTAGACAAGATGCGCGCTATTGAGGCGGAATATTACAATATCGGGGTCGATCGGATCGTAAAGGATAAGGACCATCAGATCAATCGGTTATTTGACCAGATCTTCGGTGAAGTGAGAAACAAACGGCAGGGCAGTACGGAAATGGTGCATGGGTTGTTTCTTCAGCTGATGGCGACCTTGCTTCGGCTGCACCTCGACCGTACGCTGCCCTGCGACAACAGGCCGAAAACGCTCGGACCGATCATCATCAAATTGATGGACTACTTGCACAAGGAAATCCGATACGACCATAACATCGAGGAAATCGCGGATAAACTCCACATTAGCCGTTCTCACTTGGCCCGGGAATTCAAAACGACTACCGGAATGACAATCGGGGAGTATATTCGTAATTTATGCCTTGACAAAGCGAAATACCATCTGCGTGAGACCGATAAATCGATAACGCTGATCGGAGAAGAATTGAATTTTACTTCAATTAATACGTTTAGCATTTTTTTCAAGCACTATATGGGAATGTCTCCTTCGGAGTATCGCAAGCATACACGAGTTAAATAGTTAAACGACACGGAGGGACTCCACCTGGGTCGAGCGCCCAAACTGCTGCAAAAAGCATCATGCTTATTCCTAATAACATTATTTTCACGGACCTCATCTTAACCCCCCAGTTTAAATAGATACTTTCCTGCTTCGAAAAGAGGAATTGAACTATCGTGTCCCGTTAGTTGAATAATGGAAAGTATCAATCTTTAACTTATATATAGGCTGCTGATAGATATTTACTTGATTTTGGCTTATAAACCCAGCTTTCTCATATAAATCGATAGCTTGCTTGTTTTCTTTTTCTACTGTTAAAGATATAACCTTACATTTTTTGTGTTTTTCTTTTATAAATTCAATAATTTTAGTTAAAGACTGTTTTCCATATCCTTTACCTTGAAGTGTCTTATCGATCTGAAATCCACAAATCCAATAATTGTCCTCACTGTCTGGTGTATAGCTAATATAAAACGCACCAACAATTCTATTATTCTCATATAAAACATAAGGATCTAAAGCCTCATCCCAAGGTTTTATGTAAGCAAACGCTAGTGATTCTGCAACATTAGGAACAAATGCTTTTTGGCTCTCGTGCACTGATAGTTCAAATGCTTCTTCCCAATTATCCTTTGTAATTTCTTTAATACAAATATCATACATTTACAATCTTCCTCCTAAAATATCAAATATTTATATTTTACCACATAAATCCATTCGAGTTTCTCTTGAGCTATCCTGCCTGTTAGCGCAACGCGGCTGCCGATCCATGCCGGCAGCCGCGTATTAGGTATTAATTAAGCTATAGTTTTCCGTTAGCATAGTCTTTATGTGCCATACGTGTTAATCTCTACTTTCCGCCCATCTGGATCGTAAAATGCTATTTCCCTGCCACATCCACCACGATCCTTTATTCCATCGGTAGTTAACTCAACACCAAGTTCTTTCATTCGCAAATAAATTTTTTCTATCTCTGAGTTTTTAACCCTAAAGAGGAGAACGGCGTGATTATACCCATCTTTATTATTAAAGTTCAATGTTAATTTATCTTCCGACTGAATAAAAAACAAGGATAGACCACTTGCGGTATGTAGTACGACTAAATCCGTATTAGGTTGGAGGGGGGAATGACTAGACGCATTAGGATCAAATCCGAATACGTCGACGTACCATTTTGCAGTAAGATATGGATCTTTGGCTGGAAGGTACAGTGTCATTAAATCGATAATGTACGGTTGGGTTCTTTTCTCACCGATTTGTTCACTCATTTTGTTTCTCCTCTCGGATTCAGGATCGATTGTAGGTTCATTCATAATACTGTATTCGGCACCTATCCAGAATCTTCCTCCAGTACCACTCTCGTTTTTTTAAAAAATAGGAGTGGATAATTTTGATTAAACTGCCCGTTAACGCAACGCGGCTGCCGATCCATGCCGGCAGCCGTGTCTTAGGTATTTATTAAGCTATTAGCTTAGCGAAGTAAATTTTTTTAACTATGTTGCCAATTTATTGAGGCGCTTTCGTTCCAAGTAATTTTAATCCTAATCCGATAAATATAATCCCAGTTATTTTGTTTAAGTAGGTACCAATTCTTTGGTTTACATTTATCTTCTTAGTGATGAAAGAGGAAAAATAAGCAACAAAAAGACACCAAATCAATCCAGTGAATGAAAATGTCAGTCCTAAAATTATGAATGAGATTGGACCAGAAGCCTTTGTATCAATAAATTGTGGAAGAAAGGATAAGAAAAATAAAGATACTTTTGGATTTGTAAGACTTGTCAACATCCCTTGTAAGTATATTTTTATGGGGTTGTGGTTATTTGTTTTCGATGCACTAAAATTTAAATTTGATTTATCCAGTAACATTCTAATTCCCAGATAAACTAAATAAATAACTCCAACTATTTTAATAAAATTGAATAATACAATGGACTTTGTAAGTATAATTGACAATCCAAAAGCAACTAACAAAGTATGGATTAAAGATCCACTAATAATACCGAAAACAGAATACACTCCAGCTTTCCTACCCTGAGAAACACTTCTTCCAACAATATACATTGTGTCTGCCCCAGGAATTAGATTTAAGAGAATTCCTGTAAGCAAAAATACTTCGTAATTTATTATTCCAAACATTTTGTTACTTCCGCCTCCCCATTTTGAAATACATAAAGAAGAAACAATACTATAGATAAGACATCAAGTCAATTGATTAACATGTACTACTTGCCCCTTTTCGCCTATGTATTCACCCGAATAGATTTGACCTTCCATAAGATCTGTTTGGCTACGGCTACATCACTAACATGTATCAATTAAAAAAAGCCGTTGAACACTTAAATGTTCAACGGCTTAGATAGTAACGGCGGCTGCTAGCGAGTTCTAAACTATTTATTTCCTGTTAGCCACGGTTCATCATTACTTGGAAACCGTCCTCTCTTGACCCATCGAGACAGCCTCTTAATGAACTGCTAATATCCGTATTATGGCTCAATTATTTGTCTACCCACATTCACATCGTCTACCTTCCATTGGTTATCAACAAATTTATAGAATACATAACGATCAACGAGCTCGAGATTGATAGGACCACTTTCAAAGTAAGTAGATTGGTGCATTCTCGCCGCTGTGGTGCTGTCGTAGGTAATATCGGCCTTTTTTGTTAGTATAGCGTTATTTTTAATGCCATTACTGTGAATAATCTTGTTAATAAATGAGTCCGTGAAATAAGGTCTGAAATATGTTCGAATTTGCGAATAGCTTGAGAGATCGGTGGCTTCATTTATCTTTGTATTAAGCACGTTTATTCTCTCCTGACTCATTCTCCAAGACTTGAGTGACTCTGTATGGATAAAGACCTGTTGCAGTCCGATCGTAATGGTTGCTTTTCGTTCTTGTTCGGACCACAGCGCTGTTCCGACAAAGGCCTCAGCAAAAACACGTGCTGGTACATAAGTTACTCCATTATCTATTTTTGCTGGCACATCAAGCTTGAAAGCAGCGTTATTTAATAAAGCAGTGCGAGAATTAACATGCAGCAATAGCTCTCGATTACCACGAATAATCGTAATGCTTTTTTTTGCCTGAATCCAGATCACTTCTGAATTGAATTTCTCTGAAACAGCACGTAATGGAATCAGCACTCGTCCATTTTCAACTTTTCCATTGTCAACCTTATTCGAAAAATTATTGGCGAAGCTTATCGCTGGATTACCGATTAGTAAGGTACACACTAAAGAAAGTGTTAGTGCGATTTTTGTTTTTTTCATAGATGATTACTCCCACGGTTCTATTATACTTTGGACCCTAGCTCAATTCTGTAGTCAAAACTTCTTTGCGATACACTCTCTTCAGTTAGGTAAACGCAATCCTAATGGATAATGTTGCAGATTATAATTAGAAATATATCAACTGTATCATATTCCGCAATACCAAGCCTGCCGAAATATACCGCTCAAGAAATCCACGTTATCCTGCCCGTTACTTCAACAAAACAAAAAGGAGCTGACTCAAGCAAGCTCCTCAACTTTCGTTCCTCGTTAGCTGAATTATATTGGCAGCTCTTTGTTAATGCGCTCTCGTTATCAATTGTATAGAGATTTATTTTCTTTTTAATAATTTATGAATACTCGACGGCTGTAAGCCAGCTTGAATAAGCAATTTAATATTGAAACCTGATTTTCCGTAGCTTAAACGATACCAATAATAATTTATATATTCTATCATGAAAAAAACGTAAATTAACATACCTACAATTAGGTCCCTTTTATTCTGGGATAGCATAATCAATAAAACAATTACTAACACAGCTAGAATAAGATTCGTACTTCTAAGCACAATCAAGGTTTTCAGCATTAAAGATGGTTTCAGTTTACCAGTTGAATAAGCTCTATATACCCAATACAAAACACCTTGAAATAATATAAACACTAGGAATGATAGCGCAAGCAAGCTCGCAAGTCCGAAGTCTAAATAAATTTTATATACAACCAAAAAACAAAAAGCGGCTGCTAACTCACCCAACGCAAGATTCAATAGGTGTTTTCTTAGTTTTCTCATAAACCTCCATTTCAAAGCACATCAACAGTCTTTGATCGAATTGCTGTTTTCATTTTATCAAATTAGATTGTTAAGCATAACTGCCCGTTGGCTTAAAAGGCTGCCGGCAGCCTTTTGTCATTGTACTATCGTGTCCCGTTAGCTTAACGCTTGGTGATCATACGTTACGTATGACTTTTTTTCATAACGGTAAATCCTTTACTTTGAAACGCCATCACCCCTCGGAAATTCAATGAGCCAATTTTTCATATGCGATAAGGCTGAATTTAAAGAGCTCCTGATAGAAAGTCGCTTGTTAGTTAGAACAGCCAGTTCCCATGTTTCCTTCAACAACGCTTTCAATTGTAGAGACTCATTCCAGCGGTCAGATATTTCCACTCTACTTTGACTGTTGGTATCTAAGTGAGTTACCGCGTATTCGGGAGGCCCCAGTTCGCAAACAACAGGTAAAGAAGTGTTCTCAGTTGCTGTCGCCAGCCAGTTACGCATGCCGAATACCCACCATTGAACAAAGGACTTCGTCGCAATGTGAAGTGAACGACCATCACTACCACCGATTTCTGACTGAATCTGCTTTCACATAATAATCAGCCACTTGGGCATTTAAGTACGATGCCCCCATCGCCTTAGCTCTTATAATCAGTTTCCTTATTTCGTCTGCACTTTTCGGAAAGGACTGTACCCCGTAGCTGAAAGAATACTTCTCCAACAGTTTTATCCATTGATCGGATTGGTCCGATTCGGTTAGGCGCGCGAATACTCCAGTATAGCCTGCTTGCGAGATCCGTTCAAATTTTTCTTCTATTGACATGTCACCGAAAAGTCCTGACATCGCCCACCATGACATTTGAATATCCAATCTTGGGCTGCTATTTTGTTTAGATTTCATTCGTCGTATTTTCCGCCTCTAGCATTCCGCTCCGGTGAGCTCATTTGTAAACATACGCTTGTACTCCTTTGGATTTACACGCTCAGCTGATGCTGGAGCATAATGGAATTGTAATGCTCTACGGCGCATGGTCGATAAGTTTGAAGGCGTACCATGATAGAGCATACCATGGAAGAACAATACCCCTCCTGGCTTTAATGGCACAAGTACATCCCGTTCCACTGGTACTTGGGAATCACATAATTGCCAATCCCTGACCGCATAGTGCGGAGTAGCCCCTTCCTGATGCGATTTTGGAATGACATGCATACAGCCATTATCAATAGTTGCTTCATCCAGAGCAATCCATACTCCAATAACCGCTTTTGTATAGGTAAGATTGCCATAAGCCATGTCCTGATGCCAAGGCTTCTCACCACCACCATGAGGAGGTTTGAGAAGAGCCATATCTTGTATCAGCCTCGGTTCTTCTCCAAAAATTCGGGAAATGGTTCCAATTATACTGGGATGATATGCAATGTTGCGAAGTTTTTCTTCTACATTTACAAATTCATAAATTTTTCGCAACGCCAATTCCCGTTCCTCTACAGTTTTTAACTCGCTCTCAGGCTTAGCGAATTGTAACTTTGCTCCTTTAGCATCCACTAGGCCCAAGTACATAAGTGCATCGATACTGGTTTTCACTTCATTGTCATTTAATAGGTGATTGGATGAGATAAAACCCTGCAGTTTGTATTTACGAATAATATCGTCGGTGATTTCATTCACACCATTTAGACTCACATGCATTTTGTCATATCGATACAGCATCTTATTGATTTCTTCCATACTTAATTCTATCCTCGACATTTCAAGACCCTCCTGAATTTTGAGTGAAATTCCTTGTAATTATCCTATCAAGTTAAATACAATATATGGATAGAAGTAAAGAATGAATTTTTGGACTTAAATACACTTATCTTTTGAAAGTTGGTTATGAAATGAGGAAAGAATCGTCCTTGGACAACTATTTTTTTGTTTTAAGCGGAAGTAGCGGTAAAGTGAAATGTGAGCCAAATTGGTCCTGGCAGCCAGCACCGTTAACTGATTATGATTTATGGTATAACAAGTCAGGGCAAGGGGTGGTGTGGCTAAACGAGAAGAAGCATCATGTGAACCCAGGTACGTTTTTCATTTTTCGACCGGGCGATAAAATTCGTGCAATGCATAATCCAGATAATCCCCTTACAGTGATCTACTGTCATTTCAAAACATTCCGTATGAGGGATAACTTCGAAGCCGATCTGCCTATGCCAGAGGAACGTTTTGTGTCAGTTAAAGATCCGTATCGGTTGGAACCACTGCTACAACAGTTGGTTGACTTTACAGCTTGGCAAAGTCAGCCGGAGGATGAAGAGTTTAATTTATTACTTAAATTGATTCTAACAAGATGGGAAAAGGAACTTAGCAGTCCATATGAGACAACACGAAATTACTACTATGAGCACATTCTACAACGCTTGCATAATGAAATTCGGCTTAGGCTGTCGGAGCCAAGCGATTATAAGGTACTGGCAGCGGCTACAGGTCTAAGCCCTCGCTACCTAAGTTTGATTTTAAAGAGATATTCGGGTTTATCTTTAAAGGAGACTATTACAAAATTACGTATGGAGAGGGCAGTTCATTTGCTGAATGAGACTACAATGACCATTACTGATGTGTCTGAAGCACTCGGTTATGCTGACATTTACACGTTCAGTAAGCTATTTAAACGTTATTATGGTGTCTCACCTTCTGGTGTACGATTGGGGGTAAATCAATCATAAAATAATTGCGAAGGGATTAATCTATCCTGCCCGTTAGCGCAACGCGGCTGCCGATCCATGCCGGCAGCCGCGTCTTAGTTTTTATTAAGCTATAGTGTCCCTTCAGGTTAACGCCAGCGCCCAGTCTACAACTTTATTATTACGGTCTAGTTCTTTATTGTTCAGTACTTCATTTTATCGAACATCAACAAATCTTTTGCATTTCTCCACCCCATGCGTTACTATTTTTATATTGACAAATTTGCAGGTCTATATAAGGAGGTTAACACGCTATGTGCCCCCGTACCAAAGAACAAAATGAGCTCATACGCATACAGCGCAGAGAACAGATCCTGGACGTCGCTGCGCGATCCTACTTTCGCACGGGCGGCAGCTTTGATATTCGTGACGTCGCCCGCGAGGCAGGGCTTGGTTACGGTACAGTATACCATTATTACCCCAACCGGCATTTATTAATAGAAGATGTGTTAGGAAGCGGCTTCGAGCGATGCGAGCAAGTTATCGCAAAGTGGGCGAACATCAGCGGCAGCCCCCCGGATGACTGGCAGTTGTTGACGTATTGTAAAGCGCTGCTCGAGCTGTGGCAGTCGGACGCCCGCGCATATCTCGTCTACAAATTGGCGGCGGAACATTATGCAGGCTTGCCTGAAAGGGATCGACACCACGCCAAAAGAAAATTTATGGAACGGCTGTACGTTCCACTCCAATCTATCGCCCAGTGCGAAGACGACAGCGTCGACCATATGCTTGCCGTGCTGGTCGGTTGCTGTGGGCTGCACTACTATGCGGGCAATTCCGACCTGGACGTCGATCGAATCGCCCGACTCGCTATGCAAGCTATTACGAAGGAGTTCTGATACGAACATGGTCATTTTAAAAAGCAAGCATGAAATTGAGGCTATCCGCAAGGCATGCCAAGTGGTGGCTGAATGCCATCGTACAATCGCCCCGCTTATCAAACCGGGTATTACCACCAACGAAATTGAGCGCATATTCGAGGACATTATGTTGAAGCACGGCGCAAAGCCATACCAGAAAGGCTATAAGGGCTATCAATATGCAACCTGTGCCTCCGCCAACGATGTGATCGCACATGGCTTCCCTAGCAATAAGCCACTTGAGGAAGGCGATATCGTGACGATCGACACGGTCGCTGAGCTCGATGGCTGGCTCGGCGATTCGGCCTGGAGTTATGCGGTCGGGCAGATCTCGCCGACGGCCGAGAAGTTGATGCGTGTCACGAAGGAATGTCTTGACCTGGGCATCGAGCAGGCGCAGCCCGGCAATCGACTCGGCGACGTGACGAGCGCGATTCAGCAGCATGCGGAATCACACGGTTTCGGCGTCGTGCGCGACCTTCTCGCCCATGGCATCGGCCGCGACCTGCACGAGGAGCCGACTTATATGCATGTCGGCAAGCCAGGAAAAGGCCTCCGTATCAAGGAAGGTATGGTGTTCACGATTGAGCCCATGATCACCGAAGGAACCTACTTCATGACAATCGATCCGGACGGCTGGACCGCACGGACGATGGACAACAAGCTCGCCGCCCAATACGAGCATACGGTCGCCATCACGGCTGAAGGTCCACAAATTTTGACCGCGCAATAGAAAAATTAGAGGTCGACCAACAAAATGGTCGACCTCTAATTTTTCGTATTCGGCATAGCATCTTTCTTTATTCGTTACAGGTGTCATGTAAACGATATCCCGTTCCATGCCGACGATGACGTCTTGAAATCCTTGTTCGGTCGTAAGTTTCTCGAACCAACTTACGAATAATTCAAAACCTTCCCGATTATTCTCAAACGCAATTGGCTTCCCGAACTCGGGGACCCATAAACATCATACCAAGGAGTCTTTTTATTCCCAAACCTCGTATTTCTTCATAATAGGAATGCTGCCCGTTAGCTTAGCACTGTTACATTTGGATTGCCATCAATCGGTTTCCATCAGGATCTTCAAAAATTACGATGTTGTTTTCTAACACCTCGTTATGTATGACAATCCCGGATTCCTTCAGAAACTGGAGCGTTTGCCGAATATCGTTTGTTTTGAAAAACATCGTAGGTTGGGGTCCCTAGTTCTAACATATTTCATTCCAACTCTAAAACTGATTCGCCACTAATTATCGTACCGTTATTCTTACCTTCACAAATTTCTTTCATCGAGCCTGGTTTATCGAAGTTAAACACATGCATTGGCAGATTGTAGTCTCTTGCTAAAATGAAAGCTGATTGGTCCATTACTTTTAAGTTGTGTTTTAAAACGTCGTTGTAATGAAGCGAACGAAATTTCCTTGCATCTTTATCAAATTTAGGGTCTGCATTAAGAACACCATCAACACCTTGCTTTGCAACTAATAAAGCGTCACAATTAACCTCGATGGATCTTTGTACTGAAGGATAGTCTGTTGTAACGTAAGGTTGACCGTTCCCCCCTGCAAAAATTACAATATAGCCTTTTTCTAGATGGTGGATTGCTCTTAGACGGATGTATGGTTCTGCAACTGAAGTAATAGGTATTGCCGTCATTACTCGTACTTCCTTTTTGGTCTTGGCTTTAAGAACTCCACGAAGCATTAAACTATTTACTACAGTCGCAAGCGTTCCAATGTTATCAGCTTCTGCCCTTTCTATCCCCCAGCTTTCCGCCATATTACCTCTGAAAATGTTACCCCCACCTATAACTAACGATACTTCAACGCCTAAGTTTACTACTGACATAATTTCATCCGCAATATGGTCTAACCTTTCTGGCTCAAAACCAAATTCAGAGTTTCCTGCTACTGCTCCACCACTTAGCTTAACGAGAACCCTTTTGTACCTTGACAATTATTACACCTCCATAAAATAAAAACACTAAAGCAATAAATGCTTTAGTGTCCTAATGGAATGGAAATATGAAATTACGCAAGTCGACTGAATGTAAGTCTTCCGTTTCCACCTCATACTCCCACTCCTACATGTTTTTTCCATCAAGTAATTTTACATTACGTGAAGGTAAATTGCAATTATTGTAACCTACATATTTTACTTGTTATCGTATCGCTTTAAATTATATTCAAAGTCGGTCGATGGATGTGCTAACGCCATTTCTGAAAGTGCCAAGTACAAAATTGATGTAAACTCCCCCACCCTTCGACACCTCGCTAGACCGCTCCAAAGCCATTCTGATGTGTTCTACACCTTACTTCCATAACTGTAACGGACTATCATTGGAAGCCAATACCTTCCCGCTTCCGCCTTTATTAAGCATGTCAAAAAGTATACTCTTCGAAAAAGAGAAAATTACAAGTTTATATTTGGTCATAATTTTACGCTTCTAGTTCTGAAATATTTCAAAATTTAATTAACCATAATTTGCAAAGTGAAATCTGCTAGCAAATTCGATAAGTTATAGAATACATTGCGGTGATCCGTATCATAAATACAATGCATTGTTACACTATCCTGCCCGTTAGCTTAATGAACTAGAGCAGTGAACTGTAGTTAAATGCTTATCTAATCGGTAATCGGACTAGGTTCTTGTCCTTTACGGCAATCGGTACAAGTTCTTGTCCCCCGACAATGTCGGATTGTGGTGTCGGATGACAAGAACATATATCATTCCCCTACGTTGCATCCTACATTGCTGTGGCGGTATGAAAAAAATAAAAAAACCACCTTTAGTTTTGGTGGCTCGAAATTAAAACCTCAGTTTTGATACATATTGATCTATATACTGCATCAGAATAGTTCATTTTTTTAATAATTTTAGCAATACTGATCAGTAAGGGTCTTTGTATCGTTTATCAATGACTGAAGGTGATTTAGATAAAGTGCCTACCTTCTCACGGTAAGCTGCTGGTTCTAGCCAGCAGCTTTGTTATTTACGTCGCCATCACTGGCCGTATCGGCATGATACATGCCTCACAATTTAAGATGTATTTTTTGGGGAATAAAAAATAAAAAATAAGTTTCAATCCCCTAGAGAAAGTCGACCATTCTGGCCGACTTTTTCTAGGGGATATATACACTCATACTCACTAGCTGGGAGCTTTGCTTTGTTCCAGGAACTGAAATTTCGTATCATTTACGACAATAGGATTTGCCCTAACCATATGAACATTGCCCGCCTTGTCCATGGCCGTCACAACCAACTCATGCTTATCAGGTTTCCCTGCCAAATCTAGGGAACTGCCCTTTTTGTACTCTTTGCAGTCGAATGTTGCGGACACTTTGGTTATTTCGATTTCTTTTCTTTCACAAGCCACGTGAACTCAACGATTTGAATCAGGTATAGTCACTTCAGTTTGAAGATCATTATCGTTCATCTTTGTATGGATTTCGGGAGCCGTGTTGTCAGCAATAAATTGGGCGTCCGCCCAATCGCCGTGATCGTTGCCAATTCCATCGCCGGCATCGGTAACGATTAACTTTAATTGTTTTCTGCCACTAACATCAACATCAACAAACTTGGCCAGAGTGTCTCTTTTCATCGTCCCGCTGTCAAATAATAATTCACCATCGGCCCATACTTGAAAAACTATGGATCCGCTATCGTTATTGTGTGATTCGTGATCAAGGCCTACGTAGCTTTGAAAGCGACCATACCCTCTCCCGGCAATGTCGTAAATGATTTCTGAAATAGCATGCGTTCCAATTCCTTTATCATAGGTAACAATGCCCGAATCAGTTAACAATTTTATCGGGTTCTCTCCGACACTAGCATCTCGATGAATCGTTCCCCAGCCAGTCGTCGCATAAATCCACGGAAGGTCGCTTACATACAATTGTGGAGTGACGTTAAAATGAATCTTATACGTTTTCGTCACTGATCCATCTGCCGAGGTGGCGGTAATCACGGTAGTACCCGGAAGTTGTTCAGCCGGTGAAATATCTACCTTAACATCATTATTGGCCGGAATGACTTCCACCGTAGGTACATCCGATATCGTACCTTCCAAATATGTCATGTAGTAATCTTTGGTTACTTGATCAAAACCTGATAAGGATTCCCCGTTGATCTTGATGTCATCTACTAACACCTCTTTCAACAGCTTCGCTCCAGCCCAATCAGCATGATCCGCACCATTGCCGACGCCACCGTCCATTACTTCCAACATAAGAACATCGACATCGGAAACATCTACATTGACATGCTGTACATCCGCGTTATCTTTCATTACACCGCTATCATAGAGCTTATTCCCGTCTCCCCACACCTGAAAGATGACAGAGCCCCCTTGAGTTTCACCGTCTAGTCCAATATCAGAAATAAACCTTGAAAAGTTTTTACCAATATAAAATGAAGCTTTAGAGTATGCATGGACACCCAATCCTTTTTCATACCCTTTACCGTTCAGAGTGATCATTTTGCCATCTCCTTGATAGTTCCCACCGACACTTGTATCCCTTTCAATCGGACCCCAGCCGTTTGAAACGTTGCCAAAAAATTGCATGTCGCTGAGAAATGCATTTTCTGTCGGAGGGGCGGACGGGATCTGTACGGAAAATCCTGAGCGTACATGCCCCTGATTTCCCCCACCAGAATCGAACATGACATCCGCTGTAAGATGACTCCAGCCAGCCTCAGCGTCTTGAGGCGCCGTCACCTTCCAACTCACCTTAACGGAATTGTTTTTGCCTTCCGGTGGCATGGTTTTAAATGTGGTGTCCGAACCGGAGATAACTTTCCATCCTTCCGGTACATTTAGTTTGAGATTCAGGTTATGAACAGCGTTTCTACCATAATTGGTCATCGTTGTTATGATCGTTTTGGTTTCACCTGGGGCTATTAAAGAAGGACCATCAAACGATATACTAACAGCGGCAGGCACCTCGTTCGGTGTCCCCGGTGTAACACGGTAGGTGACCGCTGAAAATGGTTCAACATCGGAGACGATTTTGCTGGCATAACTCAATTTTTGGCCAGTCCAATAGTCTTCAGCCAAATAAACCGAGGCATGTTTGAAACCTAATTTTTCCGGCTCAGCACTGATTGTTGTCGCGGCAGTAGTCCGGTTGACCAAAGTAATCATTTTGCTTCCGTCAGATAACGATTTCACCCAAATTTCTTTGCCGTCATTATTGATAACACGCTTAAATCCGTCAGTTGAAACCTCATTTTTCGTTCCCGGACTGATGCGATACATCATAATTCCGTGAGGCGGAACAGAAGCACTGATTTTGTCTGTGGTCGATACCGTTTCATGTGCCCAGAGATTCCGAACCGTATAAGTTTTCTTGTCGACAGAGAATGGTATGCCCAATTGACTAAGACTTATCTCCACATTTAACGCAGCATTGCTTGAGTTGAAGAACACCACGGCTTTGTCCCCATTGGCCATCGGTTTCAACAATACCATACTACCGTCGTTTTGCTGCTTGATGGGACGTCCCTGTAGTCCGATTGGATCCTGATTCACCGCAATCACTTCACGATTGGTGTAAATATCCATAATTTCTTTGGAGGCATTCAGTAAATCGGTACCCGCGAGCAATGGCGAAGCCATTATGGACCAAAGACTAAATTCGGTACGATATTCTTCTAGACTCATGCCCCCGTTACCGATTTCCAACATATCAGCATCATTCCAATAGCCCGGACCGGCATACGGATACAGTTCAACATTCTTAAGGAAAACGACTAACATTCTTACATACGAATCACTAATATCACCGATTGTCCGCCACAGATTGCCCACCTGCTTGCCCCATAACCACGGATCATCGCCTCCTCCAACGCTCATACTGAAAACAATGTCCCGTCCTGTAGCCGCAAGCGCATCACGCATCTTCTCGTAGCGTTCCTGTATCGGTCGACCCTGAGGGTCGCCACAATTATCATACTTTAAATAGTCGATTCCCCACTCGGCAAAACTTTGGGCATCTTCCTTTTCATGATTGAGACTCCCCGGGTACCACGCACAAGTCGTGGTACCTGCGCTTGCGTAGATACCCATTTTCAGACCGAGAGAGTGAACATAATCGGCGACTTCCTTAATCCCGTCTGGAAACTTTGCCGGATCGGGAACCAAATTGCCGTTTTCATCGCGCTGACTAAGCATCCAACAATCATCGAGGTTAACGTATTGATAGCCCGCTTCTTTCATCCCGGATTCAACCATCTTTTTAGCTGTTTCCTTCACGAGAACGGCATTCACGTCACAATGAAAGGCATTCCAACCATTCCAGCCCATTGGAGGCGTTTCCGCAAGCCCATTGTCAAGCGCATAGGCTTGCGAATGATTGAACCCTAGCAAACCAATGACGAGCGTAAACAAAAACAAAAGCTTTACCAACGACTTTTGAAACCAAGAGATGTTCATTGAACATATCATCCTTTCTTTTATTTTATTCTCGTCCGGATTGCCCAATGCAACAGTCGGTATAAGAACAGACCAAGCCTCGGGTGCCTTGCTTCCTTATATCCCCGTCTACTTCACAATCAACTTCGCAATAGCTGCCAAGTCCATGATATCAATCTTGCCATCGTTGTTGATATCGCATGCTTTAATCGCCGCCCAGTTCGGATCTTGGCTAGTTCGGCCATAATTTGCCGCCGCGATGGCCAAATCCCCGATGCTGACCTTGCTGTCACCGTTCACATCACCAGGAATGCCCGGCGTAACGACAGTCACTTGAACCGTCAGCGATGCGGCCCTAATGCTTGCTTCCGTCCCTTTCTCGTCTGCGACAAGCGCATTCGATACTGCAATTGTCCCCGTTATCGGCACCGTCACATTCTTGGCCCGGAATGTCAGCTTCATTACGTTCGCTTTATCGCGAATGCCATGTGCTGCCCCTTCACTCGCGACGATGAACCGGAGCTTGCCCTCTGACGTTGTTATTTTATCCACGATGCTCACGCCTGGCAAGATGGATTCTGCACCGACATACGTCATCGCAGCCGCATCGTACTGCAAGGATAGATCTTGTGCGTATACGGAACCGCTCACTCTATCGAGTCCGAGCGTAACCGTAAACTCTTCTCCTGCCGCAACTGAGCTATTACCGGTTAGCGTCGTCGCAGGTGTATCCGGCTTCGGCGGAACGATCGCACTTCTAAATTCCTTCACTGCGTCGCTGAGTGCGTTCACTGCTGCATCGACTTCGACTTGCTTCGCCGCGCTGTTATCGTTCACCGCCTGCGCAGCAGCGATCGCAGTAACCAGCTTCGCTTGAGCTGCTTCGGATACTTGCCCCGGTGCTGTACCTACGCTCGTATCGTCATACAGCTTCTTCGCTTGATCGATATCCGCTTTTAGCTTGCTCTTATCAACGTCAATGCCGAGAACTTCGATTTCATCAAGGAAGACCCAGACATTGACCGGGAATTCAACTTTGACGTAGCGGGCGTACACTTTATCGGCTCCCGCTTCCCCCGGCACGCCGTCAATTATTCCGCTCCAGCTTACGAACTCGGCCGCGGCTGCATCTTGTGCTGGTGGCGGAGTAACGGTTGCAAGCCGGCTCCAGGAATGGCCGTCAGATGAAACAGAAAAAGTGACGTTCTGAGGGAAATAGATGCCGGGTCCTCTATCCTGAAGAAAATGGGCTCTAATTTGCCCGATCGATTTGCTGCTGCCCAAATCAAATGTGATTGTGCGGCTTCGTTCGTCAGGGTAGTCGCTCCCTGCATAGCCCTGCCACTGCTTGTTGCCGTAATCCGTCCCGCCGAATTGTCCGTTCGTAAGTTCGTTCCCGGAATCGGAATAGTAGCTGTTAGGCGGCTTCGAAACCGTGTAATTTTTGCCAAGAACCAGATTGCTTAGCCCCGAGCCGTCAGACCAGGTATGAATGAGAACTTGAGCGTAGGTACCAAGTATGGTTGCTGCCGGAGCGGAGATCAGCCCTTGCGCTTGCACGGCTGGGTCGTGGATGTGCGCGAGAAAATCCTGCATATGCGTTACGGCATCCTTCGGCTTGTTTTGTTCCAGAAGAAGCTTGATGGACTGCAAACGATTCGACAAGTCACTGCCAAAAACCGAATCGATTTCGTTCGACGCGACATAACCCCGTACAAGCTCAGCCATCATCTCTGGCGCCGGGCTGCTGTCCATGGCGTACGTTCCGTTCAAATATTGGTACAGCCAGTCATACATTAAACGCAAATCCGGATCCTTACTTACCCCTAAGTTGTATACTGCATTATTGCCTTGATAGTAAGCTCTGAAGCCATTTTGCATCAGGCCAGACCTGACGCCGCTGTCCAAGTATTCGATATAACGCTTGCGGAGTTCGAGATCAGTCAGCATCCCGTCATCAAATTCAATTTCGTTCCCCATCCCGTAACGCTTTGCATTATTCGCAGCATCTTCCAAACGGTCGGAATCCATTCCGCCAAAGAAGTAATTCGGCTGGTAAGCCGCGGCGTCCATCCCGACGTCTTTCCACATAAACATTTTATAAGCTAAAGAGTGAGGAATCCAGAAAGCCTTCATGTTCATGGCGTGCACTTTTTCCGTCATCGCGCGAGCCATATCCGGTCCCGATTCGGATATATCGATTTGTTCCGGCATCCAGTACATGCCGACAAAGTCAAGATTAGAGTAGTTGGCAGCATGCCATCTTTGTTGGGCTTGATCCAGCCACCACTGCACCGCTTTTTTCCTGTTTTCAAACGCTTTTTCTTTGCCTACGACGGAAGCGTTAAAGTTTAAGGAACCGCTGCCGTCAATATCACCAAAATCGGTTAAGGTTTCCCCGGGATCCGGAATCATTAACACAACCTTGACTCGATGATTTGGCTGTTTCAGCTTAGCCCCAACTTCCTTGGCTGCTTCGTTCAACTGCTGCATATCGCCAGAGGCTGCAAATGTTTTATCCAAATACCATTTCCAATCTTCCAGGTTCGTTTGTCCGAGACCGAAATCGCGGCCGGCAGGCGAAGCAATCCCTAGATATAGAACGCCGTCAAAAAGCCAATCGACCGGCTCGCCATCTTTATTTACATAACTGATGTTCGGGATAATTCGTTTCTTGTTCCAATTGCCCAAACCATTCGCGTATTGTCCGTTATAGAGCAGATTTAGATTCCGGATACCCGCCGTTGTTTCCCCCGGCTTCAAAAATTGAGGCTGCTCGGCAGGAACCTTTACCGCCCCCTCAACCTTGCCGTCTTTACCCATAATTTCGACTTCGTCAATAAATTCCCTTAACGAAGGATGCATTGAAAAAGCTACCTTCACATACCGGGCAAAAGCCAGTTTGCCCTCCTTATTCCCGCCTTTGATTCCATCCCGGTTGCCATCCCATTCAAAAGTCTCCTGTCTGGGCGGTCCTCCTCCCCAAAGCAGTTGCGTCGCGTTATGGGAAAGCAGCCCCCAATTTTGTTTGTCGTCGGAGACATACATCGATACCGACAGCGGCACGAGGATCGAGTTAGTAGGATAATCTTGAAAGAAATTAGCCGTGATCTTTCCAATTGACTTTTCCGCACCGAGATCAAACACGACTTCGCGCGTTTGTCCGCGCAAATGTCCTACCCATGCCGGATCGTTCAAATCCAATGCGCCGTATTTTCCGTCCGTAAGCTTGTATCCGTTATCGGGATGCGAAGCTTCCGGACCTTGAGACCATTCATACGGGAGACCTGCCGCAAGATTTCGGAATTGCGTCTCCTGCACTGCTGAATTACCTGTATCATTTCCTGCTTCCATCTGGTCTGCTCCTGCCTCCTCCAGTACAGTCACATCCGGTACAGGTGATTTCGCCTGCACCGCAGTGACTGGAGCCATTAGTAATACGGCCGCCATTAATCCGGATACCCATTTTTTATACAAATTCAACAAGGCCAGCTCCTTTACTTAATTCTCAAGTACAGAAATTTCAAAAAACTGTAAACCCTTATTTCTGCTCCAGGTGAACGCTAAATTTTGATCCCCCCTTTCGCGAAATCTGGTATAAGCCATCTTGAAAAAATATTCAGAAGCAGGGTGTATAAGATCGGCTCCCTCCGGAGAGGAAGCCATCAAGGCCGCGTCCGTTGCCGCCAGTGGCGCTGAGTTTGCATTGGGCAACAGCAGTAGTACAGCCCAACCAATCACTTCGCACATATTCGAACGGAGCCATCGTAGCATTCACGCAACAGATCTGCCTAGTTCTCATTGGCGGGATTCGGTTCTCGCTTGGCCGATTCGCGAGCATTCGGCCGATTGTTATTGGCCCGGCAAGTTCTCAATCGTCCGCTGCGCCTGCTAATTCGCAGAGTTCACGGCCACCGACCGCGTCCGCTCCATCTACTCGCCCGCCTTGCCAACAACCCATTAGATTAGAAAAGGCAGATGATCGTAATGACCAACTGCCTTCGTGCTTCGATTGAACTATTGAATTAAAGCTTCATTTTTAAACCCTCACGAGTAGCTTTTAATCCTAAACGTTCATAAAAAAGCAACGCATCTACTCGCTTTTTTATCAGTCGTTAGCTGAATAATATGACAGCCTCGTTCTTTTACACGCTCAATTGCCCATAGAATTAACTTGCTCCCAATGCCTTTTCCCCTTTCTGAAGATACCGTCCGAACCCCTTTAAAGATACAAGTCTGCCCCGTGCGCAAAGTACAGGTTGCCTTGCTGATCACGAGTGAACAGCTTCGCATCATCCTCCAGTACTTCGAAGCACTCACCGCTGTAGTCATACTTAAACAAACGGCCGCGGAAATTGCCGTACAAGAATCCAGCCGCATCGAATTGAATAAACTCGCTTCAAGCACACTTCAACGGATACCCCGTACTTCAACTTACCGCCAGAAAAACTCCTACATACTCGCTTACGACTTACCTGTCGACGTCGAGCGATGAGGATCTGACTTCCTCGTTCTCAATGATTACTGCCGCTACTTGGATCAATGTTCATTCACCCCAAAATACTTCTTGGAACTTTTTAGCAACAACCTGCGTCAATCTAGTATATATCTACTCATACTAATCTTACGAAAGGGATGAATAATCCATGAGATCGCCTAATTCTATCTATAAGACTCAGTCTTCACCTATCTGGCATTCCGCAGCAAGAATTGCCATTAAGCCGCTGATCATCGCCATGATCATTATGCTTGTCGGGACAGCGATTCCTGTATCCGCTTCTGCTTCGGAGAAAGGAATCCATGATGCCTTGCAATTCACGCAAGTTGAATCAGGTAATTATTACTCGATCGCTCTTCGCAAGGACGGCTCGGTATGGACATGGGGACGCAATCTATTGGGCGAAATAGGGATACAAGAAACCGTTACCGTATCGCAAACAGACGGGCCTGTTCGTCTGAGCTTGTTGTCGGATATTAAGCATATTGCTACTAGCGGAGACGGACACAATCTCGCTGTTAAGGCGGATGGAACGGTATGGACATGGGGAACAGCACCGCGTTCAGATGACTATACGATTCATTCTGTACTGCCTCAGCAGGTGGCAGGAATTGCAAATGCAGTCACTGTTGCATCAGGCTCGGACTTCGGTGTAGCGCTTCGTCAAGACGGGAGCGTATGGTCGTGGCAGCGTGAGTTGAACAAGAATGATACAAACAGCGTTCGGAAACCTGCTGCTGTGAGCGGCATTGCGAATGTGGTGCAGATACATGTATCCAACCACCAAATCTATGCCGTGAAACGTGATGGCACCGTATGGAGTTGGAATGAACCATCACTCATGTTCAATTCCAATATCAAGACTCCTACTAAGCCTGTACGGATGAAAGGATTATCCAATATTCGTTCCGTCACTTCCAATGAGCAAGCCTCATATGCACTAGACAAGAAAGGCAAGGTCTGGACTTTGGACGCCAAGGGTAAGCCAACTGCCGTTCAACCTAAATTGACTATTAAAGAAGTACGAGCAGCTAGCTTTTACACGCTGTTCCTAACGACAGCAGGCGATGTATATAGCTATGGAAGAACGGTTATAGGCAAGCAAGGCAAGGTTAACGGCTTACCTAAGATCAAATCGATCAGCGCTGGAACCTACCACAATCAGGCGATCTCGGAACGCGGCGAAGTATGGGGTTGGGGCGGTAACCATTTTAATTCAGTTGGAGCAACGGCAGCTTCACCCGATGGCATGATCTATCTCCCGATTAAGACCAATATTGCAGTAGACATCATGATTGATGGACAAGTGATCAACTCGATATTTGCTCCGCGAGTGAGTACAAATACAGTTCATATTCCGATAACTACGATTACCCGAGCACTTGGAGCACAGTTTGCGACCAATCAAGATCCATCGGGCACACTTTCCTATACGATTGAATATGAAGGCCGATCCTTCACGTTTCGCGGCGGGGAAAGTATTATTCTAGTGGATGACCAAGCTATCGAGCTCCCTGAATCTGTATCTTCTTTAACAGGTGCTGTCGCTGCTCCTTATCAACTCTTCGAGAAGGGACTCGGCCTTTCGATCACATGGGATTCACAGCTGCAGCAGTTACGGATGAATACACAGGTGCAAGTACATTAAGCAGAACAGCGGATGGCCTCTGGCCACCCGCTGTTTTATATCCCTCACCAGCTATCCATTCATTCCTCGATTATACATAAATCCGCATGGCCACCTCACTTTTGTAAGATTACCATGCGGATTTATTCATAAAGGACTTCTTCTATTGCCTTGCCCTTTGCTGCGCTCTTGATTTTGATCCATACTTTGAGATTGACTTGTCGAATGAAATCCTCAGCAGAAAACGCTTCGGGTTCTACCTCTATCTCTTCCTCCTCTTAATCCCGATTCATGACGCTCTTGAACAATGCTTCGTTCCGAGTTGCAAGACAAATCAATTAGGATTCCTGTAGATGGATTAATTTCGTCTTTGCAAAAGGGAATGGGACAATATTTCTGACTTCTGAGACCACTTCAAAGTACTCCTATTTATTACCGAAGAAGATTGGTTTTCGCCAGTTCGATGATTTCGTTCCCTTGCCCGTTCAAAACGGCTTTCAGCATCCACATCGTAAATCCGCGTGCCTGCTCGAAGTTGATCTTCGGCGGCATAGCCAGCTCCTGACGGTTGACGACGACGTCCAACACTACCGGACCGCTGTGTTCGAGCGCTCGGCGAACGGCGCTTTCCAAGTCATTCGGATTCTCGACCCGGATTCCTTCGATTCCCATGGCTTGAGCCAGTACCGCAAAGTTTGGATTGTCGAGTTCCGTTCCGAATTCTAAAAAGCCGGCTGCTTTCATTTCCAATTCCACGAATCCAAGCGCACCATTATTAAAGACAACGATCTTGATCGGGAGCTTATGCTGACGAAGGGTCAATAGATCTCCGAGCAGCATGGTGAGTCCCCCGTCCCCCGACAGCGATACGACCTGGCGTCGCGGCTGTGCAACCTGCGCCCCAATCGCCTGAGGCATGGCGTTCGCCATTGTCCCGTGGTTAAACGAGCCAATAAGCCTTCTTTTTCCATTCATTTTCAAGTATCGGGCAGCCCACACAGTCGGCGTCCCAACATCGCAAGTCACAACGGCATCCTCATCTGCGAGATCGCTGATTACCTTCATGAGGTATTGCGGATGAATAGGCGCTCGGCCGGGATCTGCAAGATTGTCCAGTTCCTCGCGGACTTTGGCATAATGTGCGGCAAAGTGCTGCAGATGATCAGGGGAGTGCGGTTCCTTTAACAGGGGTAACAGCATTTCGACCGTCGTCTTCACGTCTCCGCACACCCCGTATGCGAGCGTCGTTCGCCGGCCTAGTCGGGAGGAATCCAAATCTACCTGAAGGATGGTCGTTTCTTGCGGATAAAATTGCCGGTATGGAAAATCAGTACCCAGCATGAGTAAGACATCGCATTCCATCATGGCGTGGTATCCGGAAGAATATCCAATGAGTCCGGTTAATCCGACGGAATATGGATTGTCGTATTCCAGATATTCTTTTCCTCGCAGCGCTATGACCATCGGGGATTGCAGCTTCTCGCACAGCTTCATGAGCGAAGCATGAGCTCCCGCGCAGCCGGCACCGCACAGCAAGGTGATCCTCTTGCCTTTGTTTAGGTAGTCGGCAAGCGTCTTCAATTCATCTGTAGAAGGGCAGACTATCGGCCGGGTGGAATGGATGACGCGTTCCGGAACGGGGCTTTCGTCGTATTCGAAAGCGGCTACATCACCCGGAAGAACTAAGACAGACACTCCTGACCTTGCCGTCGCGGTTTGCATCGCCATCGTAACCGCTCGTGGCATTTGCTTCGGTCCGGTTACGACTTCACAAAAGAAGCTGCATTCCTGAAATAACATGTCCGGACGGGTCTCTTGAAAAAAGCCACTGCCGATTTCACTGCTCGGAATATGAGCGGCAATCGCAAGTACTGGCACCCGGTTTCGATGGCAATCGTACAATCCGTTAATGAGATGCAAATTACCTGGTCCGCTGCTACCCGCACATACGGCGATTCCTCCGCTGAGGGTGGCATCCGCGCCCGCCGCGAACGCTGCAACCTCTTCGTGGCGGACATGGATCCATTCTATTTTTCCGGAACGACGGATCGCATCGATTAAGGCATTGAGCGAATCGCCGATAATGCCGTAAATTCGCTTCACGCCGGAGTTCAGAAGGGATTCCACAATGGAATCCGCAATCGTTCTTTTCAAGGGAATCTCTCCTTTTTGTTTTTATTATATTGCCATAATACGAGCAGCCTATTCTTTTCACAACGATTTAAGCCTGAAACAAGAAGAAAGCCCGGCAATCCACATCTCGGGATTGTTGGGCTCAATCTTAGATTAAGTAGTCAAATTTCGGTCATTTCATTCCTTATTACAAGTCTCAAAATCGTCATGATAGGGTCTATTTCTCCTTTTTCTGACGGGTCATTCACCGGTTCATGAGCCTAATGGACATATCGACGAGTTTAATGTACTTTATTTTTCGTTTCGTGCTGCGGTGACTCTAAAAGTAAGAATTACTTAAGATTGAAGTAATAAAAAAGACAGGGGCTTTTGTTAAAGTTGAAACAGGTTGACAAGAGCAGGAAACATGTATATGACCTATATTCTTCGTACACATCAGTTAACAAAAACCTATCATGTAAATGAAGTCGTATCGAGTGTCAGCATGAACATCCGGAAGGGTGAAGAATAAGTTTTTGATTTCATAAAGAAAGGATTGTCATTAAATGAAAAGAAGAGTATTGCAATTGATACTTGTATCTATTACAGCATTTCAATTTCTACTTTCAGGCTGCCAAACCATAGGAAGGACTGTAGAAGCTGCAGAAGTACCAACAAGACCTTTATCTACTAAAGAGGTTAGTAAATTTGTAGAACAATTTTTACAGCAGGATAAAATCAAGAAGATGAATGTACCCGGGGGGGCTGTAGTTGTAGTCAAAGGGGATAAAATCTTATATGAAAAAGGATTTGGTTATGCAAATCTAGATAAAAAAATAGCCGTTAACCCAGAAAAAACGGTGTTCCTAATGGCCTCTACTACAAAGTCGTTTACTGCCACCGCGATCATGCAGTTAGTTGAACAAGGAAAGATTGACCTAAACACAAATATCCAAACCTATTTAAAGGATGTCAAAATTGACAATCCATATAAAGAACCAATTAATGTGAAACATTTACTAGATCATACAGCAGGTTTTGCTTCAAATGAAACTCAAAAGGTTGATTTTGAAGAAGATTTATCAAAAATCCATCCAATGAAACCTTTTTTGCAATCAAATATGCCTCCAGTTGTGCGAAAGCCCGGGGAAGTGTACGTTTATAATAATTTTAATTATACTCTGTTGGGTTACATGGTCGAAAAAGTATCAGGTATGCCATTTGAACAATATATGAAAAAACATGTATTTCAACCCTTGGAGATGAAAAATAGCAGTCTCTATTTATCTCCTGAAATTCAGAAAAAACGCTCCCTCGAATATGACCCAAACGGCCATGTAATCCCTCCCTATACTTGGACACCTACGATTGATGGAGCGGCAGCGCTCAATGCAACACCTGATGATATTGCCCATTTTATGATTGCCCAACTGAATAGTGGCTTTTTCAAAAATAAACATATTCTTCAACCAAAAACTGTTCATGCGATGCAAGAATATCAATCCAAAATTCATCCAGAATATCCAGATACAACACTAGGGTTTGAAAATTCGATACTCACGCAAGACCACCATAATCAGCTCGTCATTTCTAAAGGAGGCGATGGGGAAGGTTTCAGCAACTTACTAACACTGCTACCTGAACAAAAAGTGGGCTTCTTCATTGTAGGAAACAAGCCTTCTGACATACGCCAAGAGTTTTATAAACAGTTCATGGATCATTTTTATCCTACCAAGAAACAGCCAACGTATTTGAAAACCCCTCAGGAAGAATTGCAGCGTTTTGCAGGAACTTTTATAGATTTGCGCAAGGACTTTTTAATCACTCATATTACGCCACATGGTGATGGGGAGTTAGTACTTGAAAATAATATCTCTTTCATTAACGGCAATAATATTTATAGGCAGATTGATCCATTACTATTTATCAACGATGAAGGGCAGATGCTAGCTTTTAAAGAAAATCCAGATGGTTCGATTGCCTATATGAAAAATCTTTTGTCTTATGCTCAAAAAAGTAAACTTCCATATTTCTCTGATGTCCAAAAGGATGATGCCTACGCACAACAAATCCGTAATGTGCAAGTGTCAAAACTGTTGCCTTCAACTTGGAAAGATCGGTTTGAACCGAATAAACCTATAACGTGGGGAGAATTTATAACCATGACGATGCTAGTACTAGAAGTCTCCCCTACGATTGAACCAGAACAAAGAAAGAATGGATCCATCGCAGAAGAGGTACAAAAAGCAAAGGACAACGGGATTATAAACGCCCCTGTCAAAATAGATGCGCCTATCCAAAGACAAGAAGCTGCAACTTTTTTTATGAAAGCAGCCAAAAAACTTAGAATGCCAGAGATAGATACGTTAAATGCACAGATAACAGGAGAAGTAAACGACTCATCGAAACAGGGAGTTAAGGCAATGGTAGCACTAGAATTATTTGGGCCTGAAGTTACTACAACCAAAACAGGCGTCGATTACCATGCCAAACAAAATATGCTTAGAAAAGAAGCCGCTGCATTAATTTCTGAAGCTATTTATAAGTTAGCACCCTGATCACAAAGATCGATCTTCAGAGCTAAATCAAAGGGGATACTAGAAAAAGTCACCAACATTTCATCCGAGTTTAAGGTTAAACGAACAACCACTCCAGCTGTCGGTGAACGCGGACCGATAGCTCAAAAGCCATTAATATGTAAATCGGGATAGTTCGCTATATTTATAATATTGCCAGAAGGGTCTGTAACATTGAATTCAGGAAATCGATCAATACCCCAAGTATACGTTATTTCGGTTACCTCTTCACCTGCGTCGACGAATCTTTGGTAACATTCAAAAACATCAGATGTTTTTATACAAAGTACCGCATAAGGTTTTCCGTCCGATACAATATGTATTGGAATGGGTTGTTCTACTCGTTTAAAAAACAAATAGGGTCCTGGTTCAAGCCTCAGGTCTGATTCTTCTTCGGTTTTCCAGCAATGTGTAAAGCCGAAATACTTTTCATACCATGCTACGGATTCATCGATATTTCTAACTGGCAGTCTAACCTGAACTACAGTATGAACAAGTGTTTTACTCTTTGATGTGGTGTTCATTTGAAACCCCTCCTTCAAGAGAAATAAATCGTGATTGTATTATATTAAACTTAATAACTCATCACGGAGCTCGAAATAAGAATCATTCCATCCCATCTTTGCATAAAAGCGTAATCCTATCAATCCATTATAATATTTAGCCCCAATTAATCTTTCTTTAAAATTTGGTAAGGTAATACCCATTTCTTGCTGATAATTTTGGTATCTTTGGACCACATCGAGCTTCAAGTGTGTCTTTATGTGCCAGTCTAAAGTTGCCAGGTCGATAAGAAAATCTCCATATTTACCATTACTATCAATAACTCCAGTTATTCGTTGTCCATTAGATAGTATATTATACTGGTGGAAATCACCGTGAATAAAATAACGATGTGGTTCATTGTAGGTTGAGTAAGCTAACAATCTGTTATAACATTCATCAAACACATCTTTCTCTAGACAGGATGTTTTGAATAAGCTGTGCCAACCTTCCCAGAAGCCATCCGCTAGATCTTCAGCATGGGTAGCAATAATATGTTCCATCCAAGAATTATAAGTACCATTACCACTCAAATTTATCATGCCATAACCTTTTGTTGTTCCTAACTTCACATGGTTCATTCGTGTCAGAATCTGAATGACCTCTGGAAGCATTCTGTGTTGTTGCTCGTAAGAGCAACTGTTCAGATTGTGTCCATTTATCTTTTCTGAAATTATATAGTTCAATGATTTAAAATTACCTAGCTCCAAACAGAGAGGAAACGGAATTCCCTGAGAAGATAAGAGGGTTGAAATGAATTTTTCAGTTTCAAAACTCCCTGCTAAATCGCAGAATTTAATTACATATTCCTTGTCAAAAGACGTGAAGGAGAATACAGTGCTTATATTCCCCCCTCCTTCTAATGGCGTCATCCCTGTCACATCCGAACTAAAGTGCTTACGTAATACAACTTCCACTTCGGAAATTTCCACTGTTGGTTTTTTATACGCAGTCATCTCTTCTCTTCCCATCCTTTTTACCTTCGTCTCTTTTCTTACGTTCAACATTTAGGAAGATCATATCACTTTATTACTATTTAAAGGAAGGTAAAGAATAATTATACTAATCTGTCCTCTAGTTCAATAAAATAAGCAGACTTAAGCAGCCTGCTCGATAATGTGTGTTATTCAACTCTCGTGTCCGTTGATGCCGGCCCTAAATCGATCCCATTGGGGTTTCGCCGCCCCCGCCTCCTTCGTTCCGATCCGTATATAACGTTTATGCATCCGGACGACCAACGGCCTATCAAACCGTTGCCCCTAACGCAATGTAAAAACCGCATAACGACGGGCTTCTCCGTTAATCAACGGTAAAGACGTTATACATCGTTCATACAACCTCGATCGATCCGCGCCACTACGGCATTTTACGTTATTCGTAATCCAAACGATATACACTCGTTATGCAGCGGCGCCAGCGGCCACCAAGTAACATGTCGAAAATTTCCCGAAGGATAAAATAACCCCTGATCTCTTCGATGTCTTTTTAAGCACTAAAAAAGCACAGTGCCACAAAAGATTGGCAGCCATGCTTTAAAGAGGTAACTGTATGAACTAGATATATTATGCAAAGAAGTGTTAAGTGTGCCCGGACTACTCTTATTAATAATTATCGACATTAGGCGCTAATTGTTCTGTGCTATACAAAACCAATACATGCACAAGAGACAATTACTAACAAGATGAACAATACAAGGATAGTACCTGTGCTTGTAAAAAAGCTTCCACGTACATCGGACATTTTAACACCTCCCTGTTTTTGAGTACACGTTATATTATGAAGGCTGATCTCACTTTGTTTGGATAATCGTTACTGGTTATTTCACTATTTTGGAATCAAGATAATCATCGTCTGATCCTCGGTGCAGAAATTACGGTTATTTTCACAACGGATCGCAACTACGCCAACAATTCTTATTTTACATAAATTGATTGTATAGATAATAAGCCGTAAACCTTTGATAATTAAGGGTTTTCGGCTTTTTGTTTTACACTATACACATTTTTTACACATGAATTTCTGCATTAAATAACCCGGCATAACCGGGTTTATCCATTTATTATTCAACTATCGTGTTCCGTTAGCACAGTAATTTTTACATCGATTGTCGAACTAACTTTCAAGAACAGTAGTAGCCGCGATAGGGGTTATCTCAATTAAACTTATCATATGACCATCTGGATCAAAAAGATCGAACAGTACATGATGATTCCATTCTGAATCCCAAGTTTCAATATCGCTCACACGACAACCCCGTGAATGCAAGTCTTTTTGAAGCGTCCTAACATCTTCACATTTAATGTTGAAGCTTGGGAAGGAAATAACAGGGGTTGGTTCTTTCAACTCCGCTAAGGTCAACAAAGTTCCATTCTCAGGATGCGGTTGGAAAAAAAGCGTAGCCCCACGATTGCCTCCCCCCCAATCCTCAATGCCTCGGCACACAAGCCCCAACATCTCCGTATAGAATGAAATCGATCGTTCCAACTCCTTCACAGGAATAAATATACTGCCAATCTGTTTAGTCATAATTTCGATTTTCTCCTTAGATGGGTGATTTCCCCGAGATTGATACTCAAACAATACGAAAGACCATTATTTAGTAATTCAACCCAATGATTGTATTTCCTTCTCGCTTCAAGAGAATTTCAGTATTTTAACAAAAAGTATCTTTTCAACTTGTCTGCTGACGATGAGATCCTATCGGGAATGTAACAAAGTTCTTGTCATTGAGTTTTGACAAGATCTTGATATCATAAAAATAAAAAGCCGCATAATTAGCGGCTTCTAATGTTACTATGTTTTTGTCACTCGACATGTATGGACTGAAATTGGAACCACCTGATATCATGCCTAAAGGCCGTCGAAGTCATCGATGGCCTTTCTGGTGAATTCAACTATCCTTCCCATCCGTTAAACAGCTCTTAAAACGTACCATATACACTTTCACATTCTTCCGCGGTCGGTTCATAAAAACAGTGCTTCTTCCATCGTCCTGCGAGCGGCTGATTATACCAAGTTGGCGGACATGGTCCGGGATTTTCGAACGATCCTGGACGGAAATACCATAAGGAGAATTTGGCTGGCCAAGCCCGCTCCCCATTCACAGCCCGTTGCGCCAGACGGCGTTCCCTATCTCTTGCGTTTTGATAGTACAAACCATGTTGCAATGCTTCGAACGCATGCGCCTGATTGATCATTTCGGGAATCGTCCGGATTCCTTTAAAATCGGAGCAATTCGCTCTTACTCGGTTAATGCCAACATTTCCAACAAGGAGCATGCCCGTCTCGCCTTCGGTCTCAGCTTCAGCTCGAAGCAACCTTGCCAACATATCAATATCCCGTTTCCTGGCTTTTACGACTGCCATTGGCTCACCTCTTTAGATTTCTAAACTCATCATATTGCAGGTGAAGCGGATGTGTTACTCTGGCGAAATAGAGAGCGATAATAAATAGCCGTTCCACCACACTCTTCTGCCCAATAGATTAATAAAACAAGAAGCAGCTGCCGCGGCAATCTACTCCTTGTTTCGTTTAACTAACGTTACCCGTTAGTTTTACTTTCTTGCCCTAATAATCATAAAATTTTGATATTCATTTACTTCTACTAAAAATTAGCCGCCATATACAGAAACATCTTTGAATCCGACCTTCTCAAGCATCATGATAAACTCATACTTAAAAAACCAACGCATTTTAGTTGTACTATACTGAGTATCGATTAAGACGCCATTTTAAAAAATTTCATACGATGACTCTTCTAAGATATGTTATCCGCCGAAAAATAAATCGAGAATATTGGAACCGACTGATGATTCTCGATTGTAGAATTCCGAATAGCCGCAATTATTACAGAAAACGACGACGAATTCGTTTTTTTGAATATCAAACATTTTAGATAAACCTGTTCCAGTCATTGCTACTTCTTTTGTGCCTGCGTCGTTACTTCCGCATTTGATACAACCCTTATCTCTCATTTAGTATCTCTCCTCATCTCTTTTTACGAAACTGTATTTTAGTACGCATTATCCTGATAACAGTACCACAAATTTACTATATTTAGCTCAATGAATGCCTATCATAACGTGTTTCCTTCAATGTACCGAAATATCCGAAAGCCTTCTCTTATGCGGATTTCTTGCCGTCGCGTTGTAAAATTCCATTTTATGAAGCTTGCCGTTTCGTCGAGAGAACCGTATCATAAGTTACGTTGCTATTATTCAAACAATAAGAAGAACAGGAAGGATGACTGATATCATGAACATTACTGAAAAACAGATCGTCGTATCCTTGGAGCCCGAATATGAAACCGAATACTTGCAGCTTTTGAATAATTACTTTACGGCTTCCGAGCGAAATAGCCGGGCATCCTCCATTCATGAAAAAAAACAGCTCATGGCGATTAAAGAGCAAATGGCGCTAATGTGCGACCAGAATCCGCAAAAAATGAACATGCTGAGATCCATCATCCGAGATGTGAGTGACAGAAGGGAAAAGGCGATCGTCATTTCCAAATCGAATGCCGTCACCGCCCTGTTATTAGACGAGCTTTCTACGGACGAGGACATCAAGGGCGTTCTTAATATTACGGCACATCTTTCCATCCATGAGGCCAATGAGATGATTGACAGATTTAATAAAATCCCGGAATTCACCGTTCTACTTATTACGGATTCCGTCAGCACCGGTCTCGACCTTACGGCGGCAAATCATCTTGTACACTATGATTATCCGGCCCGCTACTCTGATATGCTGCAGCGCAACAACCGCATATCGAGACAAACTTCATTTCATAAAGAAGCGACCATATATTATCTCCTAACGTCGGGCAAAATCGACGAGTTCGAATATCGGGAATGTCGGAACCCATAGTATAACGCTACAGCAAGGCTGCCAATCAATTCCGCGGCAGCCTCAAGCTGTTGTATGATTCTACTCAATCTTTGTTTGTATTGCGATCGATATGAATACAAATTATCATTTTATTGTCGACAAGAATCAAGAACGTTTCCTCGTCTTGGTCAGGGATCCATTCAAGAACATACGCAGTCTACATATCGCTAAACTGCCTAAAGATGGATCGCCTCACGAAACGAAAATAATCGTACGCTAAGCAATTCATTGCATGAAAAAACCGGCCCCTTTACTCCTACAAGGGAATCCGGTTTTCGTAATCAAATTGGTTCGGACTCCAATATGGCTCCTCTTGCCTTAAAGTCTTCATACACGGTATCTACATCATCTACCCATATGTATGCATCAAGAAATCCATTTACGGTATGGTTTGCCTGCTGCCGATGAGATCATATCGGGAATGTTGCAAAGTTCTTGATATCGCCGTTACATTCAGGATCAATAGTAACCCTTTACCTTCATCATTTTTTTGATCGTTGGTCTAGCTCTAACCAAGTATCGAACTTGCGCTTTCCTTCCAGAAGGGTGATAACTCTCACTCCCCGTACCAGCTCACCATAGGTGCTGTAACCCGTAACGCGCCCATAGCATAACTGAATCCCATGAAGCTCACCAACATAATCATTATCATGATCATGTCCGGCAAAGGTCCCCATAACATCACCCATCTCAAGCATGGCTGTGAATAAACCGCTATTCAGCTTAGGACAGCATACTTCCTCACCTTTAATACCTTCTACTCTACCCTGAAGCCAAACTTGATTATATTCTGGTATAGGAATATGGAAGAATGCAAGTGCCGGCAGAGGGCCACCATTCTTTTCGGTTAACTTGGTGGATTCCTGGCGATACCATTGAACCTGATCCGGATGAATCCACTCGTATCCACCGATGGACTCCGGTGCACAATTGCCCGAATCCAAAAAGTACAACACCGCCGCATCCGCTTCACTAGCAGAGCCAGCTACAGTAAGTACATAATTGCCTATGCCGTGTATGTCCTCAGGTCCATTCTCAGAGAGGCTGTTATCGAATTCAGTTAGTATGTGATTAAGCTGCTCACGAGTAATCCCCTTCTCCGAATCATGGTTACCATATATAACAGCAAATGGAATTTCGGATTGCACAGCTCCGTCAATGGCCCGGCGGAAAGTTCCCTCTTGATCTTCCACATCCATGCTAGATATAATATCACCGGTAAAGACGATCAAGTCCGGCTGTTGATCCGCTAATATTTGCTCTATTAGCGTCAGTGATTGAATATCCTTCTTCGGGTAAACCCCGTTAATATGCAGATCTGTAATTTGAACAATGGTAAACTTGCCATCTTCTCTAAATTTCAATTGCTTGCGTCCCATACGATCTCCTCCTCCTTAAAAATATCATCTCAAGCCATTCTAATTTCCCTATTCATCCGCTTTTCAAATAGGTTTTATTCGAATTACGCCCCAATGCGACACTGTTCATGTCCAGCTGCTGAAGGTTCAATTCCGAGTTGGAATCCATGTAAGTGAAACAAAAAAACCGCGATTTTCGCGGCATTAGAGTGTATGTAATTGCCTAGAGATTTAATTCCATCCAATAATCTGCTTCTTGAAAACCAAACTTTGTATATACCGGTCTACCTAATGTTGAAGCCCCGAGCCAAATTTTTGATATACCTACGTTTCTAGCTTCATCAACTAATTTAGTTAATAAAGTCGTAGCGATCCCTTGTCCGCGGTAATTTTCTTTCGTATACATATTCGTTATATAGCCTCTTTTACCACTCATATTTGTGAATGAAGGCGGGAAATCATAGAAGATAATTGCACCCGTAGCAATAGTTTCTTCATTGTCTTCAACGATCCACTCAATTAACGAACCATCACTCATTTTGTTGTGAAAAAAATTCTTAAGTTCACTGTCAATATCTTGATTTGGCTCGATTCCTTCATCTACTAGTTGTTTCTTTCTTAAATGAATCAATTGATTAATATCATTCATATTTGCTTTACGATAGTACATCTACTCACCGCCCCATCAAATGTATATATTGTTGTACGGAGTGTAGCATATTTCACAGTGCAAGTCACCGAATATCGTAAGGATTGATGAGTAAGCTTCAAAGAGCAGCTACAATTTCATTAAATTAGAAGATATCTTTAGGTGAATTCAACCAAAATAACCTTACACCAAAAGCGGAGTAAGGTTATTTGGGTTATTACGGATCAGTTGGACTTTTCCTTAAATTACTTTATTCGAATGACTACCTTTCCTTTGGCACTTCCGCTTTCCAGGTAATGAAATGCTTGCCCAGCATCTTTCAAAGGATACACTTTATCAATAACGGGCTTAATGCGACCTTCTTCAATAAATTCCTTTATAACCTTCAATTGCGCTCCGCTCGGTTTCATAAAAAGGAAGTGATACCTCGTTTGACTCTTCTTCTCTAGCGCTTTGATCTTACGGCTCGCGATGGACAAAATCGCCGTTTTCATCCAACCCAATTTTGCTTCTTTTCCAAAACTGGTGTTTGGCATGCCGGAGATGGATACAATTTGTCCGCCTGGCTTCAGTATGCGGAATGATTTTTCCAAGACTTCTCCTCCTAAGGTATCAAAAACAGCGTCATACCCGGTTAGCATTTCTTCAAAATTCTCTGTTTTATAATTAATAATGAGGTCGGCCCCCATGGATTTGACTAATTCATGGCCTTTATCGCTTGCTGTTGTAGCAACAAAAGCGCCCATCAGCTTGGCAAGTTGTATGGCGAAGGTGCCTACACCTCCCGAACCTGCGTGAATCAAGAATTTTTGTCCTTTTTGAAGATTTAGAATATCAACAAAAGCTTGGTAAGTCGTAAGTCCAACCAGCGGTATCGATGCAGCTTCTTCAAAAGTTAGATTCTGCGGTTTCAGCCAAATATCTTCCTCATGAACAGCAATAAATTCGGCCAATGTACCGATCCGGTTTTTGCGGGGTCTCCCATAAACTTCATCTCCGGGTTTAAATGTATTCACCCGTGTACCAACCTTGACGACAACGCCAGAGAAATCATTCCCCAAGATGAGAGGAAACCTGTAATTCAACAGAAATTTCATTTTTCCTTCCTTAATTTTAAAGTCAATCGGATTTAAGCTGGCTGCATGAATTTCCACCAGCACATCGTGTTCTCCAATACTAGGCATTGGTTGTTCTGTCATAACGAATGGAACATTTTTCCCGTATTTCTCAATGATTACGGCCTTCATTTAAAATCACCTCAACTATGATTATTCGTTTAAACAAATAAACCAATTATGCAAAATAAATTTGTACTACATTACTCCCCTTTTGTCTTTTGATCGTCACTGAGAACCATCGCACTCGGCTTCTACGGAAGTAATTAATGATTTGAGTTGTTCAAGCGGTTTGCGGACAGTCAATACATAATAATTTTCTACGCCTTTTTTTTCGGATTTAATAAAACCAGCCTGTTTCAACACCTTCAAATGATGGGATACAGCCGGTCTAGATAAACTGATATGGCCTGATATTGAGTTAACATTAAGTCCCGGCTTGTTCTGTGCCAACAGCATAATAATAGCTTGACGGTTCTCATCGGTCAGCACTTCCAATAGAGGGATGCACGCTTTAAATTGTTGCAGGACATGCTCGTTTCTCTGGCTCATAAGATTTACCCTTTCCGTTCATTTGTTTAATCATTTAAACATAATTATAATCATCCACTTAATAAAATCAAGTACAAGGTTGAGGATTTCATACTTACAAGCTGGTTTATACTCTCGTGACCCGTTAGCTCAATTAACCTTAGCTAATCGACACCCAATTGACATATCAATATCACAACACATTACGATGATTTCAGGATTGAACTTCCTCATTTACTTAAAACAAAAAAGCCGCAACTATGCGACCTTTTTAAGCTGATAAGAACATAGAGCGGCTTCCTCCCTTTAAAATTTTATGAAGGTAACCGTAAATTTTGTATAGGCATTTTTCTCACTCTCAACTTTAATCATGGCTTGATGTGCTTCGATAATGGCTTTGGTAAGCGCCAAGCCAATTCCTGCCGAATCATGTTTTTTAGAACCGCTTGCTTTGTAGAATCGATCAAAGATATGCAGCAGTTCCTGGGCTTCAATCCCTTCTCCAAAATCTTGAATCACCAGTTCCGTATAAATCGGTATGATGATTTTGCCGCCGGGTTTGGAATGCTCAATCGCATTCTTCAGCAGGTTCAGCACCGCTTCTTGCATCCACATTTTATCGACGAGATGTTTATGCAAATGAATGACTCTAGTCTAACCATTTTAATCTACTATCTTACTTTTTCGTAAGAATGGAGATTACGACTTAGTTGTTTGCAGCATAATAAAAGCGATCCCTCATCATGAAGAATCGCTTCTACTAGCTCTAGTTTTCCATTATTTCGATTTCCGAACCAACCGTCATCAACGTCGGATAGCTCCGCGCCAATACCGTTGGAGTCAATATGCATCCTCGCCCTTCTGCATACGGAAAACATGGGCGATGGGAGCCAGCCCGTTCAATTCGCAATCTGGAAGCGTGATCGATATTCCTTCTGGCGTATGCTCAACCTGCAGCAAGGCGTCGCTTCCAACAAGATCGATACCAGAAACGGGCTCCAAATAAGGAATATGAACCACCTTGGAGACGGCAACATCTGCGCTTTCATACAAGTATGTACAGTACACGGTATTACCTTTAGAAGTGAACGCGCAGGAGCCGACAAAATATGGCCCGCACACGCGTGTGCCGTATACTGCCTCACCGTAAACCTTCATCCATGCGCCCAATTCCTTGATACTCTTGACCGCCCCGGCCGGCAATCTTCCGTCGGGCTGAGGACCTACGTTCAGCGCCAAATTGCCGCCTTTTGATACGACTTCCATCAGCATGTGAACGAGCTCCCTCCCCGATTTATACTGGTCTTCGTATTTAAAGGCCCACTGTGTGCCCATCGTAATGCAGCTTTCCCACGGCACGTTCAGCGGACGCTGCGGAATCGTTTGCTCCGGCGTCACATAATTTTCGTAAGGCCCTCCGACTGTACGATCCGCGGACAGCAGCCACGGCTGCGTTTGACGGGCGCGCTCGACGACCTCGCTGAGCCGAATGTCTTGCTTAACCTGGTCACGATTATTTACCCATCCCGCATCCAACCACAAAATATCGATCCGACCGTATCGGGTCATCAGTTCCATGATCTGCTCATGGGTGAAATCGACGAATTGCTCCCACAACCACGGATATTCCTCGGGGGAGTACGAAGGCCCTCTCCACGTATCGCGCCCCCGCTCCATTCCTGGCGCCCAGTAATATGGTGTTAGCCAATCTGCCTTCGAGAAATAAGCGGCAATCGCAAGCCCCTTGCTGCGGAAAGCATCAAACACATGCTTGCAAATGTCGGCATAGCGGTGTGCATGAAACGGCGTTTCGGAGCCAGTAATTCGGTAATTCGTCGTATGCGTGTCCCACATGCAATATCCGTCGTGATGCTTTGTCGTAAAAATCAAATATTTGAACCCGCCTTCGGCGGCGATTTCCGCCCATAGCTCCGGCTGGAAGCGGAAAGGATTGAACGTGCGGTTCAGGCCGAAATATTCGCGCTTCATCTCTTCGTAGTCGCTCATCCAGTCGACATCTTTACGCGCCCAATCACCGTCTTCGTCACTGAGAATCCAGGAGGACTCGACCCCGATCTGCGAATAAGGTCCCCAATGCATCATCAGAGCCAATTTCTGATCCTTGAACCATTCCAATCTTTCCAGCGTAATTGGATTTTCTGGCTTCACCCAATTCGTCTCGCTGCTGTATCCGTGGACGCCTTCTTTCACTTCCTGCGCTTCGGCTTGCTGAGATTCCTTGATTTCCATATCATTCATCGAATTGCCTCCTTCAGTTTCTCCGCGTCACATCGATGTGAAATTATTACGATTGTTCGGCATTGTACGACACTTCCGGGCCGCCGAGTACGATGAGCAGCCCGGGCTTGACTTTCTTCAGCATGGTGATGACGGTTTGCCAGCGGCTTTATTGTTTCTCCTTTTTCTCCGTAACGATAGCCGCGTACTCATCGTCCATTTTTCTTAAATACGTTTGAATGTCGCCGCTCGAATCCAAAAACTTTCGCATTTGGTCCCGAACATAATCTTCTCCGAAGAATAGGGATTCAGGCCCGTACGGAGAATAAACAGGCTCCGCGTCTTTCATCGAATAAACGCCCTTAAAATTCAAGTTCAGCTCCTGCAGTCCTTTCGCTGCGCCGAATTGTTCATGAATTTTCGTATCCGCTAGTGGGGAAGGAACCCCGATCCGAGTGAGTGCGAGCTGATTTTCATCCGACAAGATACTTTCGATCACTTTAAAAGCTTGCTCCTTATGCTCGCTATGCTTATTAATAACCCAAGGGTACGCGAAGTTCGACGGTCCGACTCCCGGTTCATCCGGCCAGCTCGGAAAGCTGACCATATCAAATTTTAATCCTTCGATGGTCGCAAAAGAAGGCGTTCTAAAAATATGATCAACCTGCATCGCGACATTGCGGTTTTGGAAATAATCTTCGACATCCTTCTCGTAATTGCCCGGAATGCTCTGCATTCGCTTCAACAAATCGAAAAACTTGGCAAAAGTGGGGTTTTTGGCGAATTGGGTTTCGCCAGTCGCGGGATCGGTTCCGGTAGCTGACAGCTGGGCGAGGGCTTGTTGCATATTGAGAAAATTGATTCCGCGATACTTCACTCCCTCCACCTCGTTCGTCAGCTTTTTCGCAAGATCGATGACTTCATCCCAGGTCATGCCGTCAGTCGGATATTTGACGCCGAATTTATCGAAAATCTCTTTGTTGTAAAATAATCCAAATACCATATCTTCCGCCGGAAGCCCTAGCAATTGATTCTTTCCTTCCGGATCCCTGGCTCTGACCGCTTCGACGGTCCCCGCTCTGAACCTTGTCAAGTCATACCGGAAACTTTTGATCATGTCATCCAGCGGATAGGCCATATCCATTTCTTGAAGCACCTCAAGCCCATCGTGCGCCAGCATGATATCGGGAACGATGCCTTTGGCGTTCAATTCCTGCAAGGACGTCGAGTTAACCAGCTGCTGCACCAGCTCCAGCTTGATATTCGGGTATTTTTTGTACAGCGTATCGGTAACTCTTTCCTTCAGCATGTCATCGCCCCATGGAAGCATAATTTTCAAAGTAAGGTTTTCATCCATGTTTACGGCGGGTGCCTCCGGATTCTTTTCCAGGTCTTGCTCGTCTTCCGCCTTCTGCATATTGCCGCCACTATCCGTCTTCCCTGTTTCTTGCGATGCGCATGCTGCAAAAAGGAATAAGTTCAAAAGCATAACAATCACGACAATAAACCCTTTTTTATTTGCCATTCGACATAACTCCCTTCGATTACCCTTTTATGAATGCATGAAAATCAAAATCAAGCTTCGTCATGTTAAAATTGGGAGTTAACACGATTACTGTAAAACTCTATTGAGCAAAGCTGCTGCTTCTGCACGGGAAGTGATACCGCTCGGAATGAAATTGTTTGCACCGCGTCCATTAATCAAATGAAGTGCCGCCGCCGCTCTTACTGAATCAAGTGCCCAGGCTGCCACAGCGGATTCGTCCGTAAAGGAAGAAGCAGTATTTTCATTCAACTTGACGTCTTTCAAGATCACATACGCCCGCATCATCATGGTGACCATTTCTTCACGTGTAATTCTCGCATCGGGATTGAAAGTCGTTGTGCTTGTTCCTTGAATAATGCCTGCTTTGACCGCTATGGAAACCGCTTCCTCGTACCAGGCACCCTTCGACACATCCGTAAATTTCGATTCGCCCACGGATGTCAGGTTCAACGCTTTGACAAGCATGGCCGTAAATTCGGCCCTTGTTATGGAACGCTCTGGCTCGAACATTGTCGCGTTTGTACCGCCAATAATTTGCTTCGCCGCTAACTGATCGATCGCATCGGCCGCCCAGTGCGTAGGTTTAACATCGGTAAATGATTTCTTGAATTCGAGCAACGCATATTTTCCGAAATGTTGAATCTTAGCGACCCATTCTCCATTAATAAATGTGCCTCCTACATATCCCAGCTCACCATTGTCTGCCAAATCGTAGATGCCAGTCTGTTTCGGATTTAAGGAAGGATCCGCTTTAAATCGAATCGTCATCGGTTTGTCAAAGCTGCTCAAGCTTGTTGCTTTACCATCTTTTCCGACAATCGATAAGCTAAAATGGATTACGTTGCCAGAAAGTTTAATTTGTGCATGTGTGGAAGATTGCCCTATTGCTAGAAGGTTGTTAGCATCGGATTCGGATAAGGGAGTCATGATCAACTCGATCGTACTGTTTTGTTGATCTATTGCGGAAAATTTATCTACTAATGATTTAAACAATTCAGTGGGTACTTCCAACGTGAATAGACCCGTTTGAATGACGAATTGATGATGTCCGAGCAGTTCGGCTGCATTAGCAGGAAGTACAATTTTCTCTTTGTCTTTGGCTATGATCGTCACAACACCATTGGATGCTGGAGCGGTTAGGTCTTCCTTTTTTACGATAAGCGTACGCGTATCGGTATTTCCATTGGCTGTACCACCGGTAGAAGGGATACTACTGTTCTCACCACTCGTCGGAGGGTTACTGTTCTCACCACCAGTGTCCTTTCGCTTGAACGTAACATGGATCATATGGTCGGCAGTTATGTTGGCAACCTTATACACACTTCCGGTCACTGTTACATCGGTACCGTCTAACTTCACCTTGTCGATTTCGTATCCATTGTTCGGAGTGAATGTAAAGGTTTGATCAGTACCCTCATTGACGACAACGGCGCCGTTCGGGCTGATCGTTCCGTTTTCCCCTGCGCTCGCTGTGATCGTTTTACTATTATCGCCACCCGTGTCCATTCGTTTAAACGTTACATGGATCATATGGTCGGAAGCTATTTTGGCAACCGTATACACGCTTCCGGTCACTGTCACGTCGGTACCGTCTAACCTCACCTTGTCGATTTCGTATCCATTGTTCGGAGTGAATGTAAAGGTTTGATCAGCACCCTCATTGACAACAACAGCGCCGTTCGGACTAATCGTTCCGTTTTCCCCCGCGCCCGCTGTGATCGTATGTGTATGAATCGCACCAATCTCTCCGTTTTCCGGAAGGTTATAGAGCTCAAGCTCATACACAGCGTACATACCCCAAGTCGTATAGTTCGCATCATTGATCTGTATTCTCAGCTTCATTGCGTCCTTTACTGTAGGAATATTGGCAAAGGTGTACTCCATAACGTTGTCATCGATGTTGCTGTTCCATTGGAGCGGTACCCCCTTCGCAATGGTCTCAAAGTTTACGCCGTCTGTAGAAGCCTGAACATCAATATTGGAAATACCCTGGATTAATCCAGATGTTGTGGCCATGACGATGGTGTTAAAGGTTTGCTGTTGTTCCCAAGTCAGATTAATCTCATGCGGAAACGGATGACTGTTGTTGTAGCCTCGTAAACTCGCGAACATGGTACCATAGCTACCGTCAACCATTTTTTGGGGACTATAATCTTCGCCTTCGCGTGCTGCTGATGCTGTAATATCTGAATAGCTTCTGGCCATATTGGTGCCTGGCTCATTCACATTGCCTTTCAGAATGTTCAACGTATAGAGCGTTGTCGTCGTCCCGTCGCTTGCGGTGGATTTGATATGAACCTCACTTTTACCGATTGGAATGTCAATCGTCTGTGCTGTGTTATTGGGGACATTCTTTCCGTTGAACTGTAGGGTACCCGCTTCGTCCGAAAGCATTGGCGTTATAGCGATCGTGTTTACATCATTAGGAACCATTACGGGGTAGGTCGTCGTGCTGTTGTTAAACTTAAAAGCAGGAACATCAGGGATTGATAGATTTTTCAAGGTTCCGTCTGCAATCGGGCTAATCTCTCCGTTGTCTGGAAGGTTATACAGCTCAAGCTCATATAAAGCGTACATGCCCCAATACGTGTAGTTAGCGTCATTGATCAGTATCCTCAGCTTCAGCGCGTCTTGAACTGTAGGAATATTGGCATACGTGTATTCCATGATGTTGTCATCTGTGCTGCTGTTCCACCCAATCGGTACCCGCTTCGCAATTGTTATCCAATTCGCCCCATCTGAAGTAGCCTGAACATCAATATCTGTTATTCCCTGCAATAACCCCGATGGCGTGGCCATGACAATTGTATTAAAGGTCTGCTGTTGATCCCAAGTAAGATTAATCTCATGCGGGAATGGATGGGTGTCATTATAGCCTCTCATACTGGCAAACATGGAACCGTAACTGCCGTCAACCATATTCGAAGCACCATAGCTATTGTCTTCCCTGGCAGCTGATGCTGTAATATCTGAATAGCTTCTGGCAATATTGGTGCCTGGCTCATTCACATTGCCTTTCAGAAAGTTCAACGTATACAGACTCGTGGTTTCCCCATCACTTGCGGTAGACCGAATATGAATCTTACTTTTACCTGTAGGGATATTAAATGCGAGCCTCGTACCGCTGCCAATACTCTTCCCGTTCACGTCCAGGGTTCCATTGGTATCCGAAAGCGTTGGCGTAATGGAGATCACGTTAACATCTTTCGGAATGATAACTTGGTAATTAATATTACTTTTATTAAAATGAAACGAAGGCGCGTTCGTCAGCTCCAAACTTTGCAGCGTTCCGTCATAGATCTTCTGTCCTTCATACATGCTTACTCGAAAGCCGTCAACGTACAGGTTTTTGTTCTCCAGGTTCACAACCTTGATCGTGTGTTTGCCTGCTGACAGATTATGATTGCTGTATACCGATATCGAATCGAGTTGAACCTTCTCATAGAGATCTATAATTACCGGATCGGAATCGTCGACGTATACGGCAACTTTACCGGAGTCTTCATTTTTCTCCGCAATAAGATCGATTCCGGACCCTGTAAAGGTATAGGTCAAATTGTCTTCCGCGTTCAATGTGGCTTGAACACCGCCCATATAAGCGTATTTCCGGCTTTTGGCAAACCATTCACCGTTGTAGGTAATCTCACTGCTCGCGTTATCTGTCATATATGACATAGGTACATCCTGCCCATCGTAAGGACTAATCGGCACGGGAATTGGAATTGCATCCATAGATTCGCCGGCAGCCGCTTTAACCAGATAATTATGAAGCATTCTGATATATTCAGGGTCAAGGGTATATTTTCTTGGATCAGACGGGTTAACAGCACTGTCAGCTATACGTTTGGCAAGGTCGGCAAGGTCGGGATTGGTTTGCTTGAGTTGGTACATCAGTTCGTAATCCTCAAGTCCGTCTCTTTGGGCCTCGTAGCGCAGCGAGCTCTTAACCGTCATATGATCCTTATCCGGATAGACGATCGTGGAATCACCATAATGAGGGACGTACCATACGTTCCATCCCCAATGTAAGTGCCCTTGAACTCCGTCTTGACTAAGATTCCAGAATAACAGCCTGCCAGTCAATATGGGCTGCGTCCAGAACCTATTCAACCACGGAGCCGGATTGGCATCGCAAGTATACACCCACAAGTCTTTGCCGGCCGCTTGCTCCGCTTTATATAAATTCTTCTTGTCCTGAAAAACCGGCGTTAACGGAACCCAAACATCCACATAGGGTTTGATGGCTTCGTTCATTAGAGTTCCGGCCGCATCAGCATCCAATGTTTTGAAATCCGGAACGATTTCTTTTAATTGTCTTGCGATATACGTCATATAGTTTGTAATGCTAGCACCGTTGGGTTCGTCCTTAGTATGCTGATACCAAGTGAAGCCATTATCGTTAAGCCAACCTTTTTCTTCTAAATGATCGTGCAATGCCGTCAAGTAGTTAGAAAGATAAGCGTCTGTTACAGGTAGTGAGTCGGGTTCGGGTATGGACGTTTTCCACGGATCTGAGGGATCAACATTGTTTGGTCTTTCACTTTGTGGCATTTGTTCTAATGCATGGATCAAGTGAATGTTCGCAAAATGTGTAATCCCTCTTTTTATAAAGGTTTCAACATAGCGATCGAACAAAGACCAGTCGATATCATTCGGTATCCCATCCTTAAAAGACACCATCTTGGTGCCCTTTGCATTTAATAATAGATCTGTACGAACCCAAATCATGTTCTGGCGATAGTCGCTCATGGTTTTGGCGAAATTATCCATAAGCTCAAACCATTTGTCGCTATATGTCTCCACGCCGTAATAGTTCTGACCAACATCATAACTAGACTGCGTTAAAGGATCATCAGCAATCTCAGGTGGAGAACCTCCAATCATAAAGCCATTCGTCATCGCCCACTGATAATTAACGAAATTAGCCTTAGAGGTTTGAGGGATTTCAACGTTAGCTACTTCAACGTTTATAGGCACTTGATAATTGCCCAAAGTCGTTTTCACTGTAACCATGCCATGATAGAGGCCAGGAGCAGCATCGGCAGGAACATAATTCGTTATGAAGATGGGTTGTGTTGATTTTGCTGCCACATGTATGGATGGCTCGTTGGACAGCGGGTCGGGGATTTCGGATAAGGGGTAGATTTGCGTGCCTACCAAGTCCGGGCGATATTGATTGGGCTGCACGGTATCATCAAGCACGTATTCCTCAAAATGATAGCTTAAGTTGTTGTTTGAGATCGTATTGCCAGAATATGCAAGATCAGAAAATTCAACTCCCGTAATCTCAAAATCACTGTCACTGTTGCTTCTTATAGCAATTTGCTCACTTTCATATTCGTTTTTGGCTGAGACAAGATCAATGCTGTTTCCTGGATTTGCGGGGATCGTGCTGGTCCTATACACAGCTTTCATTGCATTTACCACCCACACGTCCAGCTCTCTACTGTCAGCATAGACTCGAGGAGCGTAGTTCTGAATAAAGACGCTTACTAGAATCATAAAACAGATCATTTTACACATTGTTCGTTTGAACATAGATCAACAATCCTCTCATTCTTTTTTGATGTCAGAACACAACCTAAGAAAGCGCTCTCAAAGGTGGTTGGCGAAGCTGTCTGTTCATGATTACATTGTAGTATCATTTGAAACCATGCAAAATAACAGTATTTTTTGAAATCTAACAGATTTCGATTGGAAACAAAAAGGGCCGTGCTTTTAATCACATTGGCCCTTAATGAATTATGACTCTTCTTCTCATATATGACGATACTGCGGGATACGTACGATAACGGAAGTGCCGATCCCAGATTGACTATGAATACTGATTCCGTATTCGGATCCAAATAAGAGTTGCAATCTTTCTTGCACATTTTTAATGCCATAACCAGCACTTTCATATTCAAGCATACGCGCAATCTTAGACGGTTCCATGCCGACGCCATTATCCTCCACGACAAAAACAATATCCTCACCGTCAAGACTTGCCCGCAGGATGAGTTTACCTCGCTCACCACGCTTCTGGTCGATGCCATGCATGATCGCATTTTCAACAATCGGCTGCAAGATCAAATGTATCATGTCAAATTGAAACACCTTGTCGTCTGCATCGAATTCTACGTCAAAGCTTGTACTGTGCATCGCTAATTGAATATGTATGTACGCTTGGACGTTTGTCCATTCATCCTGAATCGAAATAACCTGCTTCCCTTTATTCAATGTCGTTCTGTAATATCTGGAAAGTTGATTCACCAAGTCACTAATTTCCTCTGCATCGATACGCAGCGCTTTTGAATTAATCAAAGATAAAGAATTGTATAGAAAATGGGGATTGATCTGAGCTTGCAGTGCTTTGAGTTCGGCCGCCTTTTGCGTGATTTTTGTCTGATATACCTCCGAAATGAGCTGATTAATTTGTTTAAGCATCGAACCGAATCGTTCGGTAAGCTGCCCGATTTCATCTTTGGAATTCGTTGATACCACAACCGTTAGATCACCATCTTCCACCATCTTCATTTTGGTGTTTAATTTCTCGATTCCTTTTAACATCGTTTCTGAGAACAAGAAGATAATGATACTGAGGAAAACCATGCAGATGAGTACAATGATGCCCGTTGCGCTTAAAATATTGCCAATGCCTGTTTTGTGTTGATTATCGGGGATCAAATAATGAAGTATCCAATCGGTTTGAGGAATATCTTTGTTTACAATGAGATAGGATTCGCCACTAATGGTGGCTTTTGACGTACCCTTGCTTGAAAGTGATTGAAGTTGAACATCATCCATCTGCCCAACATGCTCGGTTAGAACGGGCCGATTCTGTCTATCGGTTATGATGATGCCATTCCCTTCATTCACCTTGCCAATGAAATCACCGAAGATTTTATTGTAATCAAATCGGACATAAAGTTCACCGCTCACGGTCCGAAACTCGATATTGTGTATCACTCGTGTGGCGAACAATTCACCTTCTTCGAACCACCACTTGGTTGTATCACTGCCCTTTGTCTCTTGATACCAATCCTTATCCTTAACGGCTGAAGAAGGAGTAATGAAGTTGCCTAATTCAGATTGCCGACTCTCGGAATACAACATAATCTCATTCATATCTCCAACCATATACATCAAGTTAAAAAAAATAGGCTCAATTTTATCATTCAGCGTCTTAAATTGGATGTACAAATCCTGATTCGGGTTACTCATCAACTCAATGACCGCTGGATGGAAAGCAATCGATTTCATTGACATTTCCTGCCTCTGAAGTCGGTAACTGATCTCGAGTGTGACCTTCTTCGCCTCGTTATCCGCGCTTTGCATAAACTGGCTTTCCAATGAAGATTTGGAACTCTGGTAGGCATACAAGCCCAGTACAATGGTTGGCAGGAAGATGACAATCACATAAGAAAGCAATAATTTCTGGCGCAGGCGGAGATTACGGATAAATTGAAGCAGAGTCACTTCCTTCCACCACCCTCCCGATATTGAACAGGAGTCAAGCCGTTATATTGCTTAAACATTAAATTAAAATAGGAAGTGTTCGCGAATCCAACGGTACTGGCAATATCAACAACTTTAATCGTTGAATCACGCAGCAGTTCCTTCGCTCGCTCCATTCGAACGGCTGTAATATATTTGACTAGGCTTTGGCCTGTACTTTTTTTGAACAGAAAGCTTAAATAACTTGGCGATAAAAATACGCGCTTGGCTAAATATTCGACCCCAAGATCACTCCCGTATTCCATCTGGATGAGCGTCTGTACATCTTCTATCACCTTGCGACATTGATCATCTGTCGCCGTTTCGATTCGCAGCAAATGTTCCTGAAATACGGATAAAATGACTTGCCTAAGCTCAGAAATCGAATTGCAAAGTGCGATTCGCTCCAAACCATCCTTAAGTAAAAGGACGTTTTTTTTATCTTGAGAATCTACGATTCTTTTCATTATCTCTGTAAATAAGAGTTTGGCATACATAGAACTGAAGCGCTTACTATTTCGCATACTCGTAATGAGAAATTCTATTCGATGCTCAAGTGTACGATATTCTTTTCGTGCAATGGAAGTATAAATATCCTTCAGCATAAGCTCTATCGATTCGTCATCTACATGGTCATAGATGCTTGCATCCTCTTTGGAACAAACGACACTGTTATCCATAAAAAACCGAAAATTCATTAACTCTTCCATTTGAGTAAACTCGTCATGAAGTCCCTCTAGCGTATTGATCGGACTACCAACGATAATGAAACTTCGCCGATCGAAGCGAATCTCCAGCCATTCTCTAACCCCGTCCCCATATGCCATAAGCTCTTGCTGGTTATCGCTGACTATTGAAGCTGGATCAATTGCAACTAGCATGATGCTCTGATATTCATTCATATTTAATAAAAGCATCTCATGTTTACAAGTCGATTGAAGGAATTCGAACACTTCTGTATGATGCAGATCAAAAAAATGATCTACTAATCCAATCATCATCATATACATCCGCTTATTTGCCAGATGACTTAGACCCGCAAAAGCTGCCCGCTCCTCGTAATGGACGTCTCTCTCACGGCCTTGAAGAAGATCAAACAGGAGCTTTTCTTTCTCATACGCCACTCCTTTATGAAAGCCTTTGATCAGCCGCTCATCGTTCTCCCTCTGAAGTCGTTCGTCCTCTAGTATAGCGATGATGGAATGGAATACTTTGAGGAATTCCTTCACATCGATCGGCTTTAACATATAATTAACCGTTCCAAGCTGAATCGCTTTTTGTGCATATTCAAATTCCCCATAAGCACTGTAAATAAGCACCTTAAGATCCGGAACGACTACTTTTGCCTGCTTAATTAACTCTAGACCATCCATGAATGGCATGCGAATATCCGTGAATAACAGATCTACATGATGGCCCCTTATATATTCCAACGCTTCTTCCCCATTATTGGCCTGAGCAACAGAAAATGGTAGAGCATGCTTATGAATAAGCCATTCAATGGCATCGATTTCTGCTTGTTGATCATCGACTACTAGAATATGATACATATTTTTTTCCTCCTATCCGTTCATACGATGGCTATTTACTCACTACTGTCCAAAGCATAGCATACTTGGCATTCCATTTTATACCATGTAATATTAAATCACATAATCTGGTTCCTATTTCCAGATGAATTCTGTTAGGTTTCGAAAAAATCTGTTATTTCGATGAAAATGACATTTATACTACACTGTACTATGAAACGAACGATCTAAAATTTGGGAGGTCTTTGTATGAAGAGAACATGGTTAGTATCCGCGTCCGCTATGCTCACCTTGTCGATCCTATTTACAGGCTGCAGTAAGAACACTACAGACAACAGCAGCACAGTGGGAAATGTAACACCGAAAGATGCAACGGTAACCAAAGTGAAAGTCAGATTATCGTATTGGAACAAAGAAGACAGTGTAAAGACGCTTCTGCAATTATTCAAAGATAAACTTCCCGATGTAGATGTGGAGTATCAATTCATCGATAACAAGACTTACCCAGATGTCATCAAAACACAACTTGCAGCAGGAGAAGGTCCTGACATTATCGGTGGAATTATAGACGCGAATACCGTCAAGGCAGGTTACTTCGAAGATTTAACAGAACGCTACGCTAGCAAGTATTATGAAACCGGCACGTCCACCGTAACATTCGATAATAAACTGTATGGGTTGCCGCAAGCGAGTTGGTTTAACGGCGTTTACTATAACGTTGATCTATTCGCCAAATATAACCTAACGATACCAAAAACGCTCGATGAGTACTTCCAAGTCGCGGACGTGTTGAAGAAGAATGGCATCAAACCCCAAGCGATCGGTCTAAAGAATCCTAACGTAGCGGGCCAGTCCTTCCTCGGTTTGGCATTAAATGATTATATCGGTACAACGGAAGGAAAAAAATGGAATGAAGATTTTGGCAAAGGAACTGCGAAAATGGTCGATGCGCTGGAGCCTGCTTTGACGACATGGACGGAATACTTGAAACACGGTGTCTTCACCAAAGATATGCTTGGGCTTGAAGAAGAACAAGCCATTGACGAATTTACAAGCGGCAAGGCAGCGATGTTCCAAGCAGGACCTTGGTACATGGATACCTTTAAGCAAAAAGCACCTAACATGAAGATTGATATGTTCCCGAACCTGGGGACAAAAGGCGGTCTGGGTTGGATGGTCGGCGGTCCAGGGGTATCATTTGGTTTGAATGCGAAATCCGAAGTCAAAGACGCAGCCTACAAGGTGCTTGACCTGTTGTCGACACTAGAAGGTCAGAATGCTTACTGGGCCGATAATAAAGGCGGTTCATCTTTCTTGAAAGGGGTTACTTTTGAAATGCCAGCAGAGTACAACGGTGCTCAAGAAGCGTTCAAGGCGGGCAATGTCATGTACCCTGTTAATAATTGGGGCGTTGCTGGTGCTGCCTTCACAGATCTAGGAAAAGGTATACAAGAACTCATAGCCGGTATTAAAACACCTCATCAAGTGCTAGAAGCGGTAGACAAGAAAGCAGCTGAACTGCTAGAGAAATCTAAATAGGCCGTATAAATTACAAGGGGCAAAGCGTTTGCCCCCTGTACATCCTATAAGCTAAAGGTTGTTGTCCATGAACAAACCAAACATGTTCAAACGAGAGATCAATTATGTTCTGCTTCTGATTCCTGCCTTACTTATTTATTGTACCTTTTTCATCATTCCGACGTTAAAGACCGCTTTATACAGCTTTACAAACTGGTCGGATGTACATCCGGTCGTTGTCAAATTTGTTGGTCTAGACAATTATATAGCTCTATTTAAAGAATCAATCTATTTGACAGGTATTCGTAACACATTGATCTATGCGGTACTCGCGATGCTTGGGCAGAATATACTAGCTATTCCATTAGCGGTACTGCTCAATAAAAAATTAAAAACAAAAAATCTGCTTCGGGCTGCGTTCTTCCTTCCTGCGGTGTTCAGCGTATTGGTTATCGGTTATCTCTGGAATTTTATGTACTCACCCTCCGACTTTGGCTTGATTAATCAACTTGTCGTCGCTCTTGGATTTGAACGCATCAATTTTCTCGGAGATCCTCATCTTGCACTCTATTCGGTCATCATCGCCTCCGTATGGCAGTGGGTTGGTTACACCATGGTTATTTATTTGGCCAACTTGCAGAGCATCTCAACAGATTATTACGAAGCGGCGAAGATTGACAGAGCGAGTGGGCTGCAAATGTTCCGCTATATCACACTTCCTCTCCTGCTTCCGGCGATCACGTTCAATACGGTAATGGGGATGATAAACGGCATGAAGGTATTTGATATTGTTTATGCCTTGACTGGCGGTGGACCAGGGTATTCTACGGAAACGATCGTATCACTCATGCTCAAGAAAGGGCTCAGTGAAGGTTTCTATAGCTACGGAGCCGCATTCGGTATCGTCTTCGTTATCCTCGTTGGCATCATCACCTTTATTCACATGTCACTAATCAAGATGTGGGAGCGGCGATAATCATGAATCGATATTCCAAAAAAACTGCTGTCACGGAAATTATGATGCTCGTCTTAGCGGCGATTTTTATGATCCCTATTTACTATTTGATCATCACGACATTTAAGACGCCAGCTGATGCGGTCTCTGATCCGATGGGCCTTCCAGTTAACATCACGTTCGACAATTACATTCGCGCCTTTAAGGCAATGAACTACTTGCATGTGCTCGGCAACAACCTGATCATTACGATTTCCTCTGTTGCGGGTATTGTGATGTTTTCTACGATGGCTGCTTACAGCTTGGTACGACGCACGAATCACTTCAATCGGATCGTGTTCCTTCTATTCATGGTTGGGATGATGGTACCGTACCAAATGGGAATATTAGCTCTTTATAAGCAGGTCGCCCAGCTTGGACTTATGAATACCCTCACTGGCATTATTCTTATAGAAATTTGTTACAGCCTTCCGTTCTCTATCTTCTTAATTAAAAGCTTTATTAGCTCTACCGTTCCATTTGAGCTGGAAGAAGCGGCAAGAGTAGACGGATGTGGGGTTTGGAGGACATTCTGGCAGATTGTATTCCCGCTGCTTACTCCGGTGATTGCCACTGTAGCGATTTTGAATACGCTTGGTGTGTGGAATGATTTCATGACGCCATTGTTGTTCTTGCAATCCCGATCAAAGGGTGTATTGCTCTTAGAAGTGTTCCGCAATATTGGGCAATTCTCGACCGACTGGACGAATTTCTTCCCGATGATGCTCCTGGCGGTCGCACCGCTCATTCTGTTCTACATTTTCATGCAAAAATATATCATTAACGGCATCACGTCCGGTTCTCTAAAGGGATAGGAGCTTAATGCTTTCCAAGAGAAACCCTTTGAAGCTGAATACTGCTACTCCTAGGTTCTGTACTTAAGACGAATACATGAAAACCCTGATCCGGATGGAGCAAGGTTTCATGTATTCGTCTTTTTCATTTCTTTTGATCCGGAGAAACATAGTTTCAGCGCCCAGGATTCTATCGTTCACATTTGGACTGTGGGCATGCTTGAAGATCCATCGATACTCTCTTCATATATTGAACAGATCCTTGCTTTACCGAAAGACCTTATTGAAGAAGTGATTCGGGAAATTCCTAGGGATTGGAGTGTGCCGATTCAAGACAGAGAGGCCCTTGTTATCTCATATTACAGAAAAAAACATTTGCCGATTCGGTGTATCAATTTGCAAAAAAATATGGAAGGGGCTTAATTTCTTGACGGTGGCGTCACCAAGCTAACTTTTATTTGAATCTCACTATTATAATTGTTGGTTCGAGCGCACGATCTCTCGGTAATTTGCAGCTTGTGCTCCATGAGATTCTTTTGCCATATCGACATGAGATGGTCTTCAACGATTAACTATTTACCTCTTTAACTCTAAATAATTCATATTATAATCTTCTCCTAAGAAATTCATCTCTCCAGAAAATCCATTTAATTCCCACTCTCCATTTTTGTTTGGAGTAAACATGTATTCTCTTTTCCAATCCTTTAACTTCTCATCATCACCAACATATTCTTCCTTAATGCTTAATCTAGTTTGATTAAAAAACTCATTCTCAAAGTAACTCTTATAAATGACCGCATTTGTTATTGTTATTCCTTTATGAAAGACAGTTGGGTATAATGTGTTCGGTTGTACATACATATCTGACTCGGGATCGGCATCCATATTATTGATAAATAATATAGATAGAATATCCTTAGCATGGTCTCCAAACTCTTCGGTAAAAGATTTCTCTAATTCCTTATACTCCAGTTTTGACACCTTTTCTCTCAACGCTAAATCAATGATCATTTTTTCTTTCTTCTCAACCATTTCAATTGCAGTGTTTTTGTCGAAATCAATTGTTTCTTCTTTTATCGGCTTTATTTGTTCTGATGATTGACAAGCCGATAAAAACAAAATAACCATAATAAGTAAAAATAAGCGGAATCTCCTCATAATTAGCTACCCTCCCCTACAATTACTCCCTTTTTTAAATGTATATAAATTATAGTTTTTACTAAGTTTGGACGTGGTCGCGTGATTCTTAAATTATTATGTTCTCCGTAATCAGTCTTCCTCCTCTTTGTTCCACTAATCTGCCAGTTACTTCAACAATCATTAGCAAACTCGCTGCCACTACTGGACTAACGTGTCCCATTAGCGCAATGATCTAACTTTAAAAATGATACGGTTCAGCATATCATCCTGAAGGCGAAATTACCTGTGCGCAACGCGACTGCCAATCCATGTCGATAGCCGCGTTTTAGTTATTTTATTTAGCTATAGTGTCCCGTTAGCGCAACACCCTATGAAGCTTAAGAACCTTGTTAGTGTTTTAAGGTAAGGAGGGTTCCGATGAGCTGCGTACTTTGTTTTCTTTAATTACGGGCTTCTCTAGTTTGCTAAGCCTCTTTGATTGATTTTATAAAAAACCATTTTGCCATTAAGCAAGGATTTACTTAGTTCAATAAGACTTGGTATATGTTCACGTATCCATACATGCATTCCTTCATTACTTACTCGAAATGCGTAGAGTTCGCATATTACCAAAAACATGAAATCTTCTAATTGTGCAATGTCTATCTTCCTTGTAATTATATTTGTGTAGCTGGAAAGCAGATCATCCCGTAAATCACTTTTAATAAATAGGGCAGCAGAAGCCACATCCATTGCGTAATATCCAAATCCCGATAATCCAAAGTCAATGAATGAGATTCCCGATGATGTGCTAATTAAGTTGCTATGGTGAATGTCGGCATGGATGAATCCCCATGTTTCAGAACTTTTGCTCAACCCTTTCATACGATCAGTTACCAGCGAAAATGTATTTTCAAGAATTTTAAATTCCTCGGTGGTGATAATACCAATATTTTCGCCTGATCGAAATTTGGTCAATATGTTATTAAGCCACTCTATCTCATAATGGGGTCTTATAAAACTTAAACCATGTTCGAAACTCCTCGAAAACTGATGTAAATGTGCAATACGCTTCCCCAAGGTACTAACCATTTCCTCATTGGTGAAATCTATCTTAGACATGGTTTCCCCTGCAATCCATCTCAAGACGGAACAATATACTTCTTCGCTCTTAATGACAACGTTTGTTACTAGTTCACCATTTATATTCGGAATAGGGATTTGAACAGGTAATTCGGAATGAGATGACCAAGCTAACAAATATTCTAGCTCCGATTGAATCGCCTCACGCGTGTTTTGTACACCCTGCATGTTTTTTGTAATTGGTTTATGCATTCGTAACAAGTAAGTGTCTTCAGATCCCTTTTCTGTTACCTTGTAAGTAATGTTTTCATTATGGCGAATAAATTCCACAATAGGGTCGATAAAAGAATAGTTCAGTATAACTTCCTTAAAACACTTCGTATAGTTCATAGAATGCCACTCCTTAGCATAGTAAATTATCCTCACATTTTTAGCTCAAACCACCTAAAACTGAAAGAAAATGACCATATCCCCCTCTACTCTCACGTTCCTCGTTTTAGGAGATTTTTATATTACTGCATATAGGATGTTACATTCACTTGCTTCTGAACTAAACTGCCCGTTACTTAAATGAAAACAGCAGCTGATCGTTTGACCAGCTGCCTATATATCATGGTTCAACTATCGTTTCCCTTTACTTCAATAAGCAACTCAAGACACTATCCTTTAAAAGGTTCGTGCACAACGAGCATATTACCGCTAGGGTCAAAAAACTCAAAATCCATGCCTTCCCCTCTTTCCTCTCTGACCTCGCCAATCCGAACCCCATTCTTCTGCAAGTCATCCAAAAGACTGCGTATGTCTGCTGCTTCGATTCCAATAACAGGTTGTATACCATCCCTAAGTTGAAAATGAGCATATGTATCATGTTCCGTTTCCCATAAGAAGAAGTGTGGTCCAGATGGAAGTTCAAGAATAACCATTTTATTATCCCCGCGCCTCCATCTCACTACAAATCCTAAGTTTTCTACATACCATGAAATGGACTGTTCAAGATTTTGAACTGGCACCATTATCTAGTATTTGATTATTTCTCCTGACATGCCCAGAAACGATTTCCATATGGGTCAAAGAACATCATGACTCTGTCAGGACCACCAATGTCATGAATATCTCCCACAGTTACACCGCTGCGAATCAAATCGGATTGCAGCTGCTCGATGTTATCCGTTGTAAATTGTATAGAATAATGTGGATTCAGCTTAACGTTTCCTGTGTACCATATACTGTTCTCGTCGTCCTCTTCTTCCCCGAAAAGTAAGATTTCTTGTCCGTTTACTAGTTTTAGGCTGGCAATGCCCATCTTCCAAATGAGATCGAATCCTAGAACTTTCACATACCAATCAATTGCTTTTTCGTAATCTTCAATATTCCCTGATTTAGTAACCGGAATGCCTAAGACAATATCTTTCACAACGTTACTCATTAGAGTTCCTCCCGTTATAGTTGAACTGCCTGCAGGATCACTCCGGCAGCCTCCTCGTTAATGCATGATGTTCACTTCAAAACACGCATCGTGTCCAATACGATGGTATAGCCGTCGAGATCTTGCAAGTACGCGTTCTTGACTTCCCAGCGTCCATGCGCAGCCAATAAGAAAGGCTCTATCGCGATGTTGCCGCCCTATCGTGTCCCGTTAGCTCAATTATCTTTCTATATCATCGATATACTTTAACCGTTGACTTAATCACTTCCACCAAAGACAATGACATATCCATCCAAGTCCTTGACAGCAAAATGTTTCCACTGACTATTTCCCATGGGTGCTATTCTTGGTTCGTATGCAATTATCGCTCCCTTTGACCTAAATTCATTATACAATTGTCCAACCCCGTCAAAATTGCTATAAAAATAAGAATCCCATCCAATAGTTTGCTCGTCCTCGGTTGGTTTATCTGGCTTTGGATTAGGGCGAACGTCTTCCAGCTTAATAGCTTGTTGAAGGATAAAGCCAAGATTATTACCGCGTTCGGCATGTCCCCATCCGTCAACTTGGAATCCAAGTACATCTTGATAATACGTTCTTGCTTTATCGAAATCCGAAACTAATCTTACTTGTAGGAAATTCTTAAGATAAGCAATCTCATTACTCAAGGGAACAACCACCTTTATTTTTGGTATGTTTCCCTCTCAGTATAAGGAACATTTGTTCTTGTGTAAAGTTTTTCCTTTTTAGTAAACTGCCCATTGGCTTAATAAAATTAGCAGACTGTGGTAGCCTTCGCAACATTAAGTTTTATTGAACTATCGTGTCCCGTTAGCTCAATGATCCGTACTTCTACCTATGATACGATTCACCGTAATGTATCTAAACACAAAGTACAGATGACCACAAAATATACATCAATATATAAAGACAAGACCACTCCTGACAATGGAGTGGTTTCTTTGGATAGAATTTCTCTTTTATTGATTTATCGTACCCTTTACCTTTATTTATTCTTGATTAAATCAGAAATCAAGATACCGTTTATTTTCAATCCAGTAATGTCGCAATCAGTTATCTCAACATTTGATAAATCACAATTTCTTAATTGCCCATTGGAAAGGTTACAGTTATGAAAACTTACTGGTTTATAATGCCCCTCGGGATTGTAATTTCCGTCCCCTTCCATAGGGAGAACCACATTATGAAATTCCGTTCCAAATAAATGGATGTGGTCAATAA
>NZ_JBHTGZ010000009.1:1013590-1630694 GCF_042676425.1 Paenibacillus sp. GCM10027629
TTGCCACTTAGAACCTGATATATCCGCCTTTTGCAAATCCAACGGTTCAACCTTTAAGCTCATTCTCATATCCCCTTCGAAGTATAGATTAAGATGCATTAATAACTTCGACATCCCCTCACATTTTCCTTTATTATCCAATCGATTAATTACGCGGCTTTTTATGAGATCAAGTACTTGTCACCCGACAACTTCGTTCTTCGAAAGAGCGAGCACGGTGCAGTGATTTAAGTTTACAACTCAGTTCCGCAAATCATTATGGGCAGAGGCCATATTTTCGCTTGCCATTTGTTGGAACAGCCAACTTCAGGAATTGAAACCTTTCGCCTTCAAAGGCTGCTGTCCACACGAGGCCATCCAAATAGTAGTTATCCAATTCCTCGGCTCTCCTCGTGGGTGTACCCAGCTTAGCTTCGATCTGGGCTCTTGAATAACTTTGTAACAATCCATAAGGAAGCGGACCGTTATATTTTCCATGTTTCTTATTTTCTTCCGTGATCGTCATTGTTAATTCGTCAAATATATAATCACCCTCGCTTTTCTTGGTGATACCGTTGTTTTCAGCGCCAATATCGAAATGGAGAACTACACCCTCTCCACTCACAAAATAGGTCGTATCAAGATTCCTCCGCACAGTCGGCCGCCAAGTTATCTTGTCCCGCAAAAGCTGATCGACCAAAGGAGGGTAAACGCTGCTGTGTCCCAAATATTCAATGTAATCCAGAGGGTTCATTATTGCCTCTTCCTTCCTGCCTTTAGTTTTAATTATCCCGTTTTCGTTCAAGGGTCAATGCCATCTGCCCATTTAGCGGAACAGGCTACCGATTGTGCCGGCAGCCTGTTCAATAGTGCTAGCCTACCCGTTAGTTGAGTTCCTTTAATTAGGTTTTGCATTGATTTCCGTTAAAGTTCATGCATCACGAAGTCCCACCGAGCATGCTGCCGGCCGCGATGCGGTTAGTCGGTGCGGATTTGTCCCGTCAATTACTTCCTCGTTCCTTGTTTCCGGGACCGATGGTCGCCCAGACCCGGAGCGTGAATGCGGTGTTTATATGATGCACCCGACTTCTTCGAGATACTTTCACACTGCTTTTCTGTTTCTATTTTTACTCTAGTAATGTATATTTCAGTTAAGTCTTCTTTTAAACGTCACTTATTTATTACCGCGTTGTTCCGCCAAACCTATTAGAAGTCCTTCATTTCCACGAATGTAGCAGAGCCGATACGAGTCCTCATACTGAACCACTTCGCCAACGAGCTGAGCACCATACTTAGTGAGTCTGGATACCATTTCGTCAATGTCTTCAACGGTGAACATGACGCGTAGATAACCAAGGGCATTTACAGGAGCAGTTCGGTGATCTGATATAGTAGGTGGGGTGAGAAATCGCGAAAGTTCAAGTCGGCTGTGGCCATCTGGGGTAACCATCATAGCAATCTCTACACACTGTGAGCCCAGCCCGGTTACGCGACCAGCTCATTCACCTTCGACAGTAGCTCGCCCTTCGAGCTTCAAGCCAATCACCTCGAAGAAAGAGATTGCGTCATCAAGGGATTCTACAACGATGCCAACATTGTCCATTCTTAGTAATTTATTTTTTGCCATAGTTTTATCTCCTTATGTGTACAAAATTATTACCTGATCATCTTCATATTTATTCTATCAAGAATTACTAATTCCTTCCAAACGATTAACATCTTGTCACAGTTCATGATAACAAAGATAAGTCACATTATAGTAAAATGTGAAATTAGGTTTTCGGATATGTCATATTAAATCGTATAAATATTTTACTATCCCAGATGACACAAGAGCCGGGCGGGAATTTTTAACTTAGCAATATCATTAAAATCTATTCCTGGCGTTTAGGCTTGAGCAGTAGACTGAACAATGCCCCGAGTAAAGCAATGCAAGCCGTAAGTATGAAGGTATCAGAATAACCCGCCATCTCAACCATAGATGTATTACCGCCTACTTTTATTGTTCGCGCGGTAGCTCGGATCGCCAGGAAGTTGCTTAAGCCAGCAATAGCAATAGGTATTATTAAATTGGAACTTGCTGAAGTTAAGGGTGTAACTCGGCTGATCAGCTCCGCGGGAGCCGATTGAAGAATATAAATATTTAGAGACATCATACAAAGTCCCATTCCAATTCCAAGCAACCCTACGATCCCTCCAATTAGCACACCTCCTGTGTTCGGGCCAATTTGCGAGAGGAGCATTAAACCCAAGGCAATCGTTCCAAGACCCGAGCCTGCAAGAGGGCGTATACCCACCCTATCAAAAATCTTCCCGCCGATCGGCATAAGTAATCCAGAAGTAATTGCCAGCATGCTCATAACCAGCCCGGCGTGAAATGGGCTATACCCTTTGAAATTTTGGAGATACTGTGGGATAAATACGAGGGATCCATTAAGTGCGATGTATTGTATCCAACTCACAAACATGCCTCTTCTAAAGCTGATTGCTCGGAAAGCCTGAAGCGCTAAGATTGGATGTGGATGTTTTATTTCATGTAGCCATAACCAAATCAGTAACATGATACCGGCTGCTCCCATTAGCCAAACAAGCCAGGAGACAGCATCAATATTAATGCTTAGAGCAAGTAAAACAAAAGCCATAGGAGCTAAAAATAACCCAATTATATCCAAGGGGTGCTTATTATCCAAGGAAGACGAAATTTTTAGAGATTTTGCATCAAATAAATATCGTACACCTAAATAAACAGTAATAATTCCCAAGGGAAGATTAATGAGAAAAATCCAATGCCAACCACTAGATTCTAACAACCAACCAGACAAGATGGGTCCCGAAGCCGGCGCTAGCAACATAGGAATGCCAAGCATGCCCATGACCTGACCTTTCTTATTCTCCGGTGCAAGGCGAAACACCATAGCCATACCAATTGGTTGAACCATCCCCCCTCCAAGCCCCTGGATAATCCTAAAAATAGTTAACTGCATGGCGTTTTGAGCCAATGCACATAGAAGCGATCCAATTACAAATAAAATAACTGTTATGATATAAGCTTTCGCTGCTCCGAGTCTGTCCGAGAACCAACCTGCAAGTGGAATAGTAACTGACATAGCTAGCATATAACCAGTAATCACCCACTGTAACGCGTCAAAAGAAACTCCAAAATCTCTGGTCAAACTGGGAATGGCTACATTCATTGCAGTGCTGTCGATCATCACCATCATCATGCCAGGGATAATAGCCATTAGCGCAAGTACGAATGTTCTTCGTGTACGGATCTTATTAAGTTGTCCAGACGATTCTGGGGCTGCTTGGTGTTTAATCATAACGACTCTCCTTTTTACTGAACATTGTGTTGATTAACTTTTACTTATTGATTATAATGAGAACACTCAAAAATCGATGAACAAAAATTATATTTCTGTTCATTAATCAACAGCTGAGCACAAAAAGATCAGTAAAGTTACATTTTTATTAGGGAGAACTGTAATGATTGAAAAAATTGACCGGCGCATTTTGAGAACCCGCACTCTATTAAGAGAAGTTTTGCTTGATATGGCATCAGAAAAACCATTGGAGAACATTACTGTAAAAGAACTGACTGATACAGCTGGACTTAATAGAGGCACCTTCTATTTGCACTATCAAGGCATTCATGATTTTTATGAACAATTCAAAAATGAGATATTGGAACAGTTTCATCGGATCATAAAAAAACTTGGCCACACTCTAGAAAATCGTGAGCCCTTTAAAGATCCACCAGCAGGTTACGTGCGTCCATTCGAATTTGTATTTGAGCAAAAACGCTTTTTCAAAGTATTCTTGGGCCCTGGAGGTGACACAGATCTTTCACTCCAGATGATCGAATTAATAAATCAACAGTTTATGAACGCCTATCGAGCAGAATATCGGCAGACTATTTCAGTCGATATTCCTGCAAAACAACAGTATTTGTTTGCTTATCTGGCCTCAGCCTATGTGGGGACCATTCAATTCTGGATTCAACGGGAATTTGATCTATCACCAATAGATATGGCTATTTTATTCTCCCAAATCTCAAGGCTCGGATCGGCGCATGTACATTTCCCTATTTAGCTAATTCAAACTCGTAAGGCTTACGCCAAGCGGGTTTTTTCATGTATACTCTGAACTCAAATATCTGCCGGAGGAACCGGTTGCCAGCTATCCTTAAAATACCCCGCTAGTGCTGGCAGGGTACGGTTCTTCCGTCTCCCTTACCGGATGGTTATTTAAGTTGTAAACGACAAAAAGCCCACCAGCCGAAGCCAGTGGGAAATTATTAGTGCTTGGAGTACAGTAGCTTTAAACGTATGTGTTATTCAACTATCGTGTCCCGTCAGCTTAATCATAAATAATTTCTGATTTAACCATACCGTAATGAACTAAATCTTCGTAAATTCCGGACTTTAAGATTTGTTTAGGCAAATTGTCTTCTGGCTTCATCCCAATTTTCTGCATAACCTTGTAAGACGCTGGATTCTTCGTCATTGCAGCAGCAGAAATGTGATTTAAGCCCAACCCTTCAAAACCAAATTTAACTATCTTTTGCGCTGCTTCTGTGGCATAACCTTGCCCCCAATAAGGACGACCTACCCAGTAGGCTAGTTCAGCCTGGTTTTCTCTTTTTGAAACACGTAAACTTACGCACCCAATTAGCATCTCATCTTCCTTTTTGACCATCGCGAAAGAATAAATATCCTTTTTTTTAGATGCGTTTCGAGTACGTTCAATCCATGCCTCAGCCGCACCATCAGGATATAGATGAGGAATAGAGAGAGTTGTCCGTGCAACGTCTTCGCTTCCAGCAAAGGCTTGAACTAATGATGCATCCGAGGGTTCAAATAATCTAAGAGTTAAGCGGCTTGTTTGAAATCTAGGCTCCATACTTTGCCTCCCCAGGTGTTCCGTTAGTGCAATGATTTTTATAACACGTGCCCTCGTACAACTAAACACACCTTTGAAGCTTGACATTACATTCTGACGTTGTCGCAGTGACGTACTCCATATAATTCACAGAGCCGTTAAAGTTCAAATAAGCTTCAAAACGCATGCGAATTGTGGGTAAAGTAATCAAATCCAGAACATTTTCCTTTGGAACCCACCTGCACTCGCTCGTTTCATCAGAAGTAGCTAACTCTCCACCCACAGCTTTGCACACGAAATCAAACATGACCTTCGTAGGAACATCAGTCACTCCGTCATACCACTTATGGATCGCTGTATTCGAAACAACACTAATTAAATGGCTAACAGTGGCGTCTATTCCACTTTCCTCTTTGATTTCACGAATCACGCCATTAATCAGGTTTTCTCCAACTTCAGTTATCCCACCAGGATACACCCAACCATCGTCATGGGCTTTTACTAATAGGATATTTCCATTTCCATCTTCTACAATTCCGCCTGCAGATACAATATGTGTCGGAAACGCCATTTCACGACCTCCTAAAATGGATAATTTGTATATTTATTCCACATGGTTCCTATACTTTCCTGCCTTCGTACTATGTAGATAACCAGCTTCGCGGACAGTTTAGTCTGCAAAGCTGGTTTAAGCCTTATACTTTAAACATTTTCATAATCGGCATAATGGATTTGATCATTCCAAAGCCCATCTTCATTAAAGGAAATGCTTTTCCCATAAATCCCATGATACCCCCTAGGCCTCCAAAGCCCCCACCAATTCCACCTGCTGCGCTTCCTCCACCGATGCCCCCGGAGCCGGGATTCATAGCACTGCCAAACATCGAACCGCTCCCAATCATTGACCCCAACATACCTGGTATAAAACTGGAAACCCGAGCTTTGCGTACACCTTTGTTAGAAATCAATTTTGTCTTCCGCGGGCTACTCTGTCCGGACATAATCAGTTGCCCACTCTCTGCACCTGTGACCCAACCAACATAAGAACGCCCGTTCTTTAATTCGATATATACAGGTTGACCTATCCATTGCTTTGCGCTGTTCCTTGTCATTTTGGATTTTACAGCCATCATTCATCACCTCTTTTCTACAGGTATTACAATCTATTCAGGCAGTAGCAAGCCGTCTCTACGCAAGTGCCGTATGAAACTCTAATGTTAGGAATTGGTCAAGATGAATGTGTTCGTACTCGTAGAGAAAACGACAGCCCATATGCTGGCTGCCGTTTCTTCAACAAAATATGAATAATTACAATCCGTTATTTCTCCCAGAGCTCAACCAGTCTACCTTCAGGATCTTTAATCCAAATAAACTTACCAAATTCACTAATCTCTTTTTCCTTTACAAGAGGTACACCAATTTGTTCAAGATGCTTAATAGTCTCGTTTAGATTATAAACTTCGAAATTTAACATCACTTGTTGTTCTGTTGGGAAGTAAAGGTCATCTTCAGTAAAGAATGAAAAGGCAATTTCATTTCCTGAATGGGATTTAATAATAGTTCCATTCCAATTTTCTATTTCAATCTTCAGCACTTCACTGTACCATTTTTTTACAGCGTCTAGATTTTTAGTCCTCCAAAATATTCCTCCGAAACCTTTTATCATCATAATAAACTCGCTCCCTTCTCTAATTTCTTTAATTTTTCGATTAAATTAGAAATTCAAGAAATATAAACAAATTCCTTCTTCAACCCCTCCTTCTGTCGCTTACCTCAGCGAATAACCCATTTTACTGCAACGACAGCCCATAAAGTGCCAAAAATTTGCGCATCAAACTATTCGACAGCGTCAACGCATCTTCACGAGTGGATGCAGGTGCCCAAATCATATATCCATTGTCGCTATTCCAAACCTTTTGCGGCGTACTCAAGAGGAGCGTCACTTGAGTGAAGTGCTTGTTGGCCAACAATACTCACTTCACCTTTGAATGTATGTTCACCCTTCAGGCTCGTATACAATTTGCCCTGAATTACTACCGTCGCTGGTTCCGTACCCGCCTTCGCACCTTCAGCGCTAAGCTAATACTTAACACCCGCCAACGTTACGTCGATTGAACGAGGAAACGTCTTAAATACCATCCACGCCGCGCAAATAACAATAACTATTTAGCCGATTAATATTTTCTGCCTTTTCATCTAAAAACAAGCACCACCCCGAATAAATGAAGTGGCTTCTTTATTGAACTTCTCTTTTATTGAACTATCGTTCCTCGTTATCAGAACTCTTAACATACTTTTTTATTACTCTCCTCCCACATGAAACACACCAATTACGGTTTCACCATCAACATCATATAGTGGAATATCACGACCACCTGGTGATCTACTGTTCTGTATCGCAAGGGCTTCCTCAGGTGATTTTGGTTGTTCACCGTCTAAGTCTGTTTTCAGCACATATCCTGAAGTGCCATCCACACCCATAGCACTGATTAATTCAGGTTCCGTTTCTGGAGAAGTAGCATCTGAGCTAGAACCGTATGTCTGTCCGTTTTTATTTTTAGGAAATTTCATATTCTTAGCGCCAATACGAAAAGAACCAATTATGGTTTTCCCATAAACATCATACAGTGGGACATTGCCAGGTTCACCGAGATAATCTTTTTTCAGCAAATACCCTTTAATGCCATTCACACTTCCTGCTTGGATTAAATCAGGTAGCATTTCAACGGAGGTAGCTTCTTCAGCCAAACCGTATGTCTGTCCATGTTCATTTTTAGGATAGTTAGGAGAATTTATGTGGCTTTGATTAGTCGTACTTTTAGCATATGTGCTTTGGAATACCATTACACCTCCCACTACACAAACGATAAAAACCACACCAATCAATATTCTAATGCTTTTAGAATACATCCTCACATTTGTTCACTCCTAAAAGTTTTCTCGCTCTTCACGCTATAGCCGTTGTCCCGTCTGTTTCACCTCTTAAACGAAACTAAATAATGGAAAGTTGCACGTGATTTCAGAAACGCTAATCGTGGCTGAATCAAGGTTAACATACTACAGCACCTAATACCTCTACAAGTGATGTTTCCGATTTTAGCAGATAAAAAAGAACCCCCTAATCAGGAGTTCTTTTTCGTTTAAATAAACTGTACTGTTGCTATTCCTCAATTCCTTACTTCAGTTCAGCTACACTAACAGCGACCTGTTCAATTTGGCTGCTGCTCAGGGAACCGTCAAGGGAGCTGATCGTTACCGTCCGGTCGTCCAATTGGAAACCCAGTAGCGGTGTTTTGGAAGGCGTATACCATTTCGCGCTCACGCCGTTAGACAGCTTAACCTCCTTGGATTTATAACCATCGGAGTAATCCCGCGGCGACACATTCACGGTCATATGCTTAAAGATCAGATTGACTCCATCGCCCGCAGCTGCTGCTTTAACGTAGCTGTCGTTTTTGGCCATTTGCTGTGGAGCATAGGCCGTCTCAAAGGATTCAAACTTGGCGTATGCCTCTTTGATAACCTTGATTTGTGCTTCGCTGTAATGGATGGTTGTCCATTTATCTGCGGGGTTACCGCTGTCCTGTTCTGTTTCAAGCCGAATTTGCTGGCTAGCGGCATCGAATCCTACTTGGATTCCAGCCAGGTTGGCGATGGCCCGCACCGGCAAATACGTCGTATTCTGATAAGTGATTGGCGCCAGCTTTTTGCCGTTACTGTCTGTTAAGGATTGATCTGCCCCGTTTACGACAAAGGTAATGCCGTGATTCAGATATGCGTTGATCTTCTCCAGCTTGCTGCCGGCATACACGCCGGCAGCTCCCGATAAAGTCATTCCCAATACGATGACGGTCAAAAGTGTTTTTTTCATAACGAATCTCTCCTTTTTTCTGAACAATATCATTTTTTGAAATCCACAATATGCGTGACGATTAGCTTCTCTTTATCGTCCACGGTAATACCCAGCCTAGTGCCAGAAGGGTTCCAGCTCAGCGGGTATACCGGGTAATATGATAAGCCTAGCGGCGATACCTTGCCCGAGACCGTATCAAAGATATAGATCCCATTCATGCCGCCCTTATCCTCGGTATAGACCGCGAACGCTAGCTTGGAGGAATCGGGGGACCAGGACTGATGGGACAGCAAATCGCCCTTACCGATCAACAAACCTTGTACATGACCACCCGTATCGTAGATGAGCAGACGCGAGTCTTCCTGCCCGCCGCTTCTCGCGGTGGAGACGGCGATCCGTTGACTGTCAGGGGATAGACTCATAGTTGAGACGTCATTAGCCAGCAGGGTTGGTCGGGATTGTGTGGGGGTGAAACTCTTCATGCGGCTCTTGGCATCGGTGTAGTAAATCTTCCCGTTGCCCGTAGCAATTTCGGTGAAGATCTCAACATCAGGATCCTGCAGCTCGATCTTCTTCCGGGTACCGTCCACGGAAATGTTCCATATCTCGCCTCGACCCTTCATCGATCCGGCGGCAAGAACATAGGAGTCATTATTGAGCCAGCCGCCCACTTCCAAATAATTGTCGACTGTGACCTCATGCCGCTCCCCTGTAGCCATATTCTTGATCTCGTTCACGGCCTTATATTTGTCCTTCCAGGTCTGAATGAAGCTATATTTCCCATCCGGCGATAGGAAAGTTTTGATGACTTCTCCCTGGTCCGCTCCTGTCTTTTCCTTGATGCTCTGCTGATCACCAGTCTCCAGATCGAGACGGAACCGATGGTAGCTATATTGCGCTTCCTCCGTTGCGGTGGCCTGTTTCTCTACCGTGGTGACTTGGATCTCCAACTCATGGTCTGAGAGCCATTTCTCGATATTTGCGCCATTTACCTGATGTATGCGTTGAACGGCAATGCCCTGTTCAGCAGGTGGTTTGCTCTCTTTGACTACGGTCAGTTCACGTTTTCCTCCACCCGCCCCGGAGCGGGGTTGGCCCGTTGTATCCGGCGTGTTGCCTACTTGTGCTGTGCTGCCCTTCTGCTCAACGTTACAGCCGGATAAGATACCGGCAGTCAGCATGGTCGCGGCCATCAGCCCGGCGATGTATTTCCCTTTGTTCATCAGGGACCTCCTGCTTCAAAAATTATTCAGACCCGGGCCACTTGATCCAGTTGTTGTCTCCTTTCGATCCAACCCGATGCAAAGCTCCCCCATGGCCTTTAGTATATAAAGACAATATTGCATTAACATATCCGACTTGTAACGAACTTGTAAACAATCCGGGAAGCCGGCATTGTCTGAATCATGGCGAAAAGCCCGGATGATCTCATTCATTCCGGGCTTCGTCATTTGGTGTATATATTATCCTCTCCGAACCGAAGGCATGCAGTAGAAGCTCTACCCTGAGACGCGAACCGTCCGGTCCCGTCTCTACAAGCTGCACCGTTCCGCCTTGCTTCTCGGTTAGATTGCGAACTAAGGCTAACCCAAGTCCAGTTCCGCCGCTAGCTCTTGACCGGTCTCTACTGACCGTATAAAACGGATCGAAAATTCGGGATACGGCGTCCTCGGGAATACCGATTCCCGTGTCAGCAACCTCAATGATCATCCGGTGTGTTCCGTCTGCTGACGCTGCCGTGAAGTTCATCAGATGAACTTGTCCGCCTGGGCGGTTATATTTTATCGCATTGTCCAGTAAATTGAGCATGATGTGCATCACGTTCTCGGGATCGGCCCACACCTCACCTTCAACAAGCGAAGTATGAATCGTAACCCTGCAGCTATCCGCCTTTCCTTGCAGCCGAGCCACAGCATCCTCCAGCAAAGGCCGCAGTGGAACCGCCTCCGCCTGTGTCTCAAATTCGTAAACATCCATCGCTGACAGATGTAGCGCCTTCTCCACAAGACTGTACAGTCTCTGTGCCTCCACATGGATGCGTCTTCCGGCATCGTCCAGCAGGGTAGGATCATCGCTGTACATCGTCAACAGGTCGGCGTACGCGATAATCGAGGTTAACGGCGTCTTTAGCTCATGGCTGATATTACCGATGAACTGCTTTTGCTGTTGTTCCAGTTCTCGCAGCAGCCCCACCGTTTCAAGCAGCTTCTGCTTTTCTTCATGCAGAGCACCGACAGAACTGGAAATGCTGCCGCTCATCTCATAGATTCCTTGTGCAAGCTCGCCCAGCTCATCCTTTCTGACTACCGAAGGGGCCGATAGATAATTCCCTTGACCAATTTGCGATGCCGCCCTGTTCAGCCGGGCAATGACATTGACCTGTCGCCGGACATACAAGTAGCCGATTAGGAAACCTGCACCCAGCACGGTGGCACCGGCAAGAAGAAACAACTGGCGAATGCGGGCGTAAAAAGCATTTTGCTCGGCGAGCGAAGCATGAAACTGTACCGTGCCCAATCGCTGTTCGGCATTGTACAGGGGAGCAAGGAATAACAGCTGATCCCCTTCGGTAATGTATGATAACTGCCCCTGTGCCGTAAATTGTAGAGCATCCTGCACATCTGCCCGAGGCTGAAATGGCAGCGAGGTGCCGGCAAATGAGCCATCTACCGTATACAGCGTCACCGCCATACCGCTTTGCGCACCCAAATCCACGGCCAGCCGTTGTCCCGTCTGCTTCATAAATTGATCCGGCGGAATCTTGCTTCCTGTCAGATATTCCTCCCGCACGCGCAGATTGGCGGCTTCTGCCTGTCGGGTAAAAGATTGCTCCAGCATCGTTCGCTGGTTCTCCCGGATGCCGCTCAGCACCAACACGCTCAGGCAGGTTACGATAAATACGAGCAACAGGGCGAGTAACAATGACAATTTCGCCTTCAAGCCGAGCCGAAATTTGCCGGTCATCTAGGGTGACCCCGTGCTTTTATAGCCAATGCCGTAAACGGTCTGAATGAGTCCGTGGTGACTGCCCAGCTTTTTGCGCAGACGCTGCACATGGATGTCCACCGTGCGGGTACCACCCGCAAAATCCATATCCCATACCTGTTCCAGCAGCATTTCCCGAGAATAGACCCGCTCCGGATTGCGCATAAGCAACACCAGTAGATCAAATTCCTTCGGCGTTAAGTCTAGCAGCTCACCTTGAATAGACACCACACGGCTGAACAGCTCGGCAGACAGTTCTCCCAGTCTCAACACATCCTGCTGCTCCTGGTGCATTTGCTCCACATAACCTCCCCGACGCGATAGCGCCTTGACTCTAGCCAGCAGCTCCCGCATATCAAAGGGCTTGGTCATGTAATCGTCAGCGCCTAACTCCAGACCCAGCACTTTATCGACAATATCATCTTTGACAGTCAGCAACAGAATCGCAGGCCGCGGTCGACCATCCAACTTGCGGCAAACGTCATAACCGCTTACACGAGGCATCATGACATCTAGCACCATCACCGTGGGCTGGAACAACTCCACCTTGTCCAGCGCTTCCTTGCCGTCCGCAGCCATCTCCACCTCATACCCTTCCCTACGCAGCGCATAAGCTACAGCCGCGCGAATGCTGCTCTCGTCATCCACCACAAGTATTTTGATCATGAACATCTCCTCGATTACTTTGTACCATGTATTATACCAAACAAGCTGAAACGGTTGCACGGTCCTTAATCTCCACGATCCAGACACGATCCTACCCGTTCATTAGTATAGAAAAGGCTGCCATCCGGCAGCCCTAATGCAATTGAACTATCGTGTCCCGTTAGCTTAACTCCGAAATTACGGACTCCTTCTTTACCACCACAGGATATACACGACCAAAGCAATCTCTTTGCATGTTATCCCGCTTCTATGCTGACGGAATAAGGGCTGCTTCGCGGCAGCCTCTTCAAGTATCGTGTCACGTTAGCTTAATCTCCTCAGCCAAATTTAATGCTGAGCTTTCAGCGCCCTTCCCAAGAATATCTTGTGATAGAATCTTGACCTTTCCCACATCATCAGAACCCATAAGTATAAACTCGATACTCCCATTTTCAGCATTTAATCTTACCTCAAGAATCTCATTACTGTTAATCAAAAACGATGGTGGTTCAATTTGAAGTGATTCTACAACACTAAATGTCATTATTCCTTCCTGTATTTCGGGCTCGGAAGTATCATGATGTTTTTGTCTCCACTGACATAATTCCAGCTTTAATTGAACCTTTTTCTCATCGAGCAAGTATTCAATTTGCTCTACAATGCTATCTTGTAAGTCGTAAGTTTCCAATAACTCTTTTGGCTTAACTATAATCGCCTCCTACAGTACGATGCTGTGTAGATACATATGGCTAAAAACAATCCTTGCCTTGTTCTGAACTAACGTGTCCCGTTAGCGTAATCATTTATTTATCTTTAAGCTTTACTTTTTGGTACCGTTCTAAGGCTTCTTTTGTCAAATCACGCCTGGGCAGTTTCGAGTTAATTCTAAGAAGAAGTGTAATGATTTTTAATAATAAAATGACAATTATTACTTGCATCATAAACACCACCTACATCCAATTAATAACCTTATGCATTAGTTTCTGTCGTAACGTGTCCCGTTAGTATAAAAGAACACGTCATTCTATTGCTTTTCTTGCAAACTTAATATCAATGTTAGGAAATTTTTTTGTACTAACTCTTTTGTTTTTATGTAATCTTCAGAACTGCATGCCATCATGTACATGCATGATGGCAACATTGAATTAAAATAACGTGCTGTCTCGAAGTAGATTTATCTACTTGAAAACAGCCCTTACTTGCCATGTCACTCTTCGCTATAAAGGAGCAATCATCCTCAGCAGCACGTCAACTCTCGGAAGCTGGTACCCACCAATCTTCTGCACATTAAGCACCATCAGACCAGAGAGGACCGATAGGTAAGACGAAATCATTTCGTCCAAATCTCCAACCACAAGCTCTCCGAGCTCTTGTCCTTCCCGGAATAATGCCTGCAGTTGCTTGACGTAATTGTCCATCGAGTAATGCCTCATCAACTCCACCACCTTTTCAGGCACTCCATCTGATGTTCGTGCCTGATGGATCAGCAGAAAGTAGTCCGTACCACCTTCATCCAACATATCTTGCGTTAACACTCTGATTTTATCGATCGGCGACCCCGGCAGCTCATAAACACTTTGTATAGCCTCATCCGATGCAATCATTGCTCTTTCAACAAGTGTTGTGAAAAGCTCTTCTTTAGACGCAAAGTAATGATAAAGCAGCCCATGACTAATCTCGGCTTCAGCGGCAATCATGCTCATTTTCGTCCCAATAATCCCCCGCCTTGCAAAAACTTTAAGCGCAGCGCTTATAATTTGCTCCCTGCGTTCATCTCGAATGTGATGCTGTTGTTCTTCATTCAACGGAGACAATACGTCTTTCACTCCTAACTTGGAATCATTTTAGTTAATGCTTCTTCTAACGGCAGCTCGTATTCTTTCAGCAGGTCCGCGAGTAGTTGCTGTCCTTCCTCCGATGCCTCAAGCACCGACTTGACCATCTGTGGATTAAACAACTCATGCAGCGGTAATGATAGCGAATTAACGCCCCAGTATAACCCGAATAGCTTGAAATTATGATTCGCAGTCCCCTCTTTCAGGATCAAATTCATATACCTGCTGCCAAAAGCAATTCCTTTGAGTGGTTCAGTGCCTGCCTCATATTCGACGCCATCCCACTGCAAATCCGCTGCGCAATTTAACCACCAGGCAGGGGTAATGACCTTCTCTTGTATCCTACGGAGCACCTTTTGCTCGAAATGAGGCTCAGGGTTGTTCTGTCGCTCCTGCAATAAGGTGTTTAGCAAATCCACTTCTATGGCAGCAACCGTCATCCCTTGACCAAAAATCGGGTCATAGATACAGAACGCATCGCCCAACACTAACAATCCGTCCGGCCATCTTTCCATTTCCTCATAGTGGTGACGGTACAGTTCTGGTACACGAAAACCCTTAGGCGGGGTGATAGGTTCGAGCTCACACAAGATTTCTGCAATCATAGGGGTAGGAAGCTGAGCGACCTCTTGTTCGAAATCTTCCGCATTCGTTGGTGGATAATGCCCACCTGGACGATACAGCAGCATTTCAGCCACCTGATTCTCTATAAAGGAAAATACACCCGTAAATGTTCCCTTGACCGGTTGGCCCATGATGTTGATCACATCCCATTTCTCAATCAGGTGCTTCAAATGCGCAGGTACGTTATATCGACGCGTACTGTATCCGATAGCTGCTTTCATCCGATCAGAGCGAGGTATATCATATCCAAACTCCTTCAACCATTGCGTCAGTTTGGAGGCGCGGCCGCTGGTATCCACAACAAGATCCGCCAAGAATTCGCTCTTCTTGCTTGTTCCTCTCCTACGTACTTGGACTCCCGTTATGGCCGTATGATTCGGAGCTGTATGAAGCCCAATGACATCATGCTCCTCTAGCAGCCGTACATTGGGAATCTCCTTTACACGTCCACGGATCACCCACTCCAGTACAGCACGGCTGAACTTTATATCGTTCCGTTGATAAGGTCCGGCTACCGTTCCATATTGATTCATCATATGAACGGTTTTATTTAGTGAACTTGGTGAACCAAGAGCCACCAGTTCTTCCTCATAGCCAGGAAAAAGCTGCTCCGTAATCATTTTACCACGCTGTGTGAACCTATGGGGATGAAAGCCATGCGGAGCACCATTCCGATCTGCGGGATGATGCGGAAATTCGTCCTTGTCGATAAGGATTACCTCTTCGTAATACGACGAGAGGACCCTTGCCGTCATCAAACCTGTGATGCTGCCACCGATCACGATAGCCTTGCCTTCTTTTTGTTTATTCTTCATATGATTCACTCCTAACTTTCGATTGACTTAATCAGTCAATTATTTATTAAAATATGTGTTGGATTTTTAGATTGACTGAATCAGTCAATAGTAGAATAGACGATTATTTTCCGTAAGTCAATAAGCTAAATTCCTTTTTTTAACAGAACAAAGCAAGGCAATGTCATAGACCCTAGGTGGAAATATGGGAGGTTTGCTCCATGGCTTCGGAAATCCGTTAACGCAACTGTTTTTAATAAAGTATTAGACCGAGACTCCTTATCTATCAACGAATCCCGGTCATTTTAATCGCAATGATATTTATAAAAACGTTAGACTCAATTTCGTATTGAAGTGTTGCTTAAGTTAAATCCGTATAAAAAGTTGTAGACTACCCCATTGAGCTATCGTGTCCCGTTAGTTGAACGGACCATTTTGTATAATTCCCCATTCTGTCCATAACGACAAGTTTCATCATCAATACGCTACATTTTACTAACTTGTCCACGATGTACTGCGCTGCATATGGCTAGTGAATTCCCATCTGGGTCATAAAATCCACTTGCTCCATTCATCTTAACTTTACGAGTATGCAACCCTGATAGCATAGGCTCAACATTTGCTGAGTAGAAGTCGATTACACTATGGGTTATATTCGTGTAGCTGTTCACAAATGCAAGTCGTTGTTCATCATGTGTTTCAACCAAGTAAAAGTTTGGTACTCCAAGCCGTTCGCCTCCGTCAAGATAAAGCATTGCAGCCTCCCAATCTCTCTCTGGTTCACCAAGAACTTTCATGCCAAAGGTCTCGGTATACCAGGCAACAGCTTTTTTCAAATCCGTGACAGGAATTTCTACGCCTGCAACACGCGATACGAACGGATGCGCTTTTGGGATTTCTTGATTACCTCCTCCTTGACCAGTGAGTTCAACACTACAAACCCCAAACGAATTACCGTCGCAGTCCCGAAAACCAAATCCTTGACGATTCGGTTCCTGCTCCCAATCAATCTCATTTACATCAACACCACGTTCTTTTAGAAAACGATAGTATCCTTTAAGATCATGCGTATAGAGTTCAATGACACTTTGAATATAACCATGCCGCGTATTCTTCTAGGCTCTCATCGATTTCCCACTCCGTACCATTAGATGTTACTTTATCAAAGACATTCTGACCGTCATGAATATAAAGAACCGGATAGTGTTTACTGCTATTCTCATATCCCCTAGGCAGGTATATCCAAACTCTTCTTTCAACGTCTAACTGAGGGATGTAGAAGTCATCAATAATTCTCACATCACCTGTTATGGAGTGGCCTTCTGACGGAGAAAATACGCTTCTCCAAGGTTTAGCCATGATCGGTTTCATTTAATACGCCCCCTGAATTGTTTCAGAAAATAATAAATTCACATTAGTTGGATGCTTGTTAGATTTACCTTGTTCAATTTCTAAATATCAGTGAAATACTTCATTGTTGCCGTAATTTAAATGATCCACCTTTAGTTCAATCATTCTTGGTACGATAGACAGACAGAATCTATCAACTCCTCTAATGAGCCAATAATCTGTTCGATTTCGTCTATATGATAAAAAGTACATGTGGTTCCGATATCATTGATTTCATGTGCTGAGGAGTATAAATATATTTTCTTTTTCGCTCCTATAGCAATTCCTAACTCTACATGGCTCCCTTTCCCCGCTGGAAACATAACAATTACAACATCTGCATCCAAAACCCCTGTTACTTCTTCTTGGCCAATTTTACAGAGTTTTGATATGGAGTCTATATTTGAGTGTGTTGTCCAATCGTACGTTTGTATAAACCCACGGGCTTTTAAACTTTCAGCAACTCGCCGTACATTTTCTATATTTTTGAGACTGGATGCTATGTAAAATTTCACATGCTTCCCCCGTTCCGATTTCTTTAGTAGTTATATATTAACACATATTGGAAGTATCCTGCGCGTTAGTTAAGCAAAGACAGCCGACACAAAAAGCCGGCTGCCTTCAAAAGTTTTTATTGAACTATCGTTTCCCGTTAGTGCAATACCTACATTTCTGGTTGTGCAAATGTACGACGGGTATCCAATGAATAAATACATGCGTGTCGCATGGAGTAAAAAAGTTATTTTTTCTTTACCGGTATCCAAATCTCCCCAGTAACATACTCTGCCATTCCATAATACATCTCGAAACTAGGACCTTCAACCTGTTCGTATTCTGATGTCGGAAACCATTCGGAATAAATCCGTCCCCATAACTTTATTAAATCACATTGCGGTTCCGGGAAAATCGCCCACGTTAGTGCCGGAACGGATAGTTTTGTAAATCTCTCTGGAATTTCAAACCCTTTTGGCAAAAAATAACTCACCATGTATTTAAAAGATGTACCAGTATGATCATATAAGGCAGCGTGTAAGATGGTGTTACTAAATCGTCCCAGTATTCCATTCATCCCTTCAACACTGCCATCTACATCACATTGTTGACGAAATTGAGCAACTTCAGCATATACTTTTTGGGGATCGGAATTGACCAGACCATAGGCTCCAAACATTTCAAAAGACTCTTTTTGTTCAATTCGGTAATTCATCTCGATATCTCCTTTTATTGAAATATGAAAGGACATTCGAGGATAGGCTTTTAGAGAAACGCCTTTATCGCGCGCAGATATCGGTATTATCCCATGAAGATTCTTAAACGCCCGTGCAAACGCTTCTGGCGAATCATATCCATATTTCATAGCTACATCAATAACCTTTGTATCTGTTGTCTGCAGTTCAAATGCTGCCAATGTCAACCGTCGACGTCGAATGTACTCCGATAACGATACTCCCGTAATAAATGGAAACATCCGTTGAAAATGATACGTAGAGCAACAGGCTCTCTGCGCTATTTCATCATATGATATGTTGTCCGCTAGATTTGTTTCGATATATTCCATGGCGCTATTCATCCTGTCCAACCAATCCATCGTTTTCCCTCCTTTCAAGATAAATTTTATCGCAGATAAAAAATGAATACCGTGCATTTTCTGCACGAAAAAGTCAGCATGTCGAAGATGTAAAGAATTATTATTTCGCTATGCTTGCTCCATAAATCTCCAATATCGCCACATCGCCTGAAGTCGATCCCAACAAATGTCTTTTCGAAATTTTTATTAGCGAGCAGATTCCATTCGTTTTATAAATCCAGTCTTAGTGCCCAGGTATCCTACTGACTCATAAAATTTATGTGCTTGTTCTCGGTTTTCACTAGAAGCTAAGATTATGTAAGAACAGTTCATTTTACTAGCAAAATCCTCAAGTGTAGCCATGAGAGTCTTACCAATCCCCTTTCCTTGATACGTTGACGAAACCACAACATTCTCTACCAACATATATGGTTGACACTCTCCCACAATATCCAGGCATACGATTCCCATTGCTGTTCCAATTACCTTTTCGTCATTAGATGCAACTGCAACTAAATAATTTGGTTGTTTCGAAATAATCTCTAACTGATATTGCATCTTTTCAATGTTAGAATCAGTTCCAACATACTCAATGAAAAATTTAGACAAGTCATTAGCATCTTCAATTCCTGCTTTTCTCACTTTTATATCCACATATTCAACTCCAACGAATTTTTAGTCACAGAGTGGTGCTGGGACTTTTATCTCGTCTCATATTTAGCTGGTTTAATGTAACGACCTTCTATGAATTCGAGATAAAAATCTCTGGATTTAATCCCTTGAGTTCATCAATTACAAAATATCCATCTTGCCTAACGAGAACATCATCAAACCACAACTGCCCTCCACCATATTCCGGTCTTTGTATGTATACAATATCCCAGTGTATCGAAGATAAATTTGCATCTTCGCATTGAGTTGCAGTAGTCCCTACTGCAAGATGAATACTACCCCAAATCTTCTCATCAAATAATATATCTTTCACGGGATTTGTGATATATGGATTCAGACCAATTCCAAACTCGCCAATATATCTTGAGCCTTCATCTGAATCAAGTATTTGATTCAATTTTTCAGTGTTGTTGGCTACTGCTTCAACAATTCTTCCATCTTTAAATGTAAACTCTACATTTTCAAATGTCGTACCTTGGAAGATCACAGGAGTGTTAAAAGTAATAAATCCATTGATTGAGTGTTTCTTAGGAATACTATACACTTCACCATCTGGAAGGTTTTGATGGCCAGCATCCATTGATACGGGCATATTTTTTATAGAAAAAGACAAATCAGTACCCTGTCCTACAATCCTTACTTTTTCTGTGGTTTTCATTAAATCAACAAGTTTCTTCATCTGTAAAGAAAGTTTAGAATAATCTAAATTACAGACATTAAAGTAAAATTCCTCAAATCGATCTGTTGACATATTAGCTGCTTGTGCTGCTGAAGCATTTGGATATCTCATAATGCACCAATTGGTTCTGTCCCATCGATATGCATGGACTTCATGATAATAATTCTTCCAATAAAGATCCATCTTCTCACGTTGTACCTCATTTAATTCATTAACATTCTGATCCGCTCTGATGAGGAGGTATGCATCCATTTCTTTCATTCGCTGCTTGTCAAAATTAGCCATAGATGTGATCTGTTCTAGCGAACAGTTATTTAGTTGAATTGCTAATACTTCATTGTCAAGAAACACAACAAAAGGAATTCCGCCCACATGATAAGCTTCTTCAACGATTGCCTTTGCTAAAAGATTTTCATGTCCCTCTACTTCGATGAGAAGTTTCTCATTTTTCTTGAGATTAAGTGAGTAATTCACTACGTTACGAGCAAGCAATTGCAATCTTTGATCCTTCATGAAAACCCCTCCAGTATGTCGTATTACCACCTAATGACTTATGCACGAACTTCGTTAATTAATTTTATCAATGGAAACTTATAGAAAATATATAATAAACAATTAGAAATTTTATTTACCCATAATGAGAGCGTAAAATATGATGCGTAAATAGTTAATATAACAAATGTCGGGATCCCGAGCGGCCTTTGTTTTCCATTCTTCTCCGGGATATACTTCCGTCGAACAGGGGAAGGTATACCTTGTCATACAAAGCATGGAATCTTTAACGACGCGGCAAGTTTCACTTGATGTTACGGCCTGGCATGTTGCTCGCCCTGTCTCAGACAGGACTTCTATCGATACGCTTCTACGCAAAGCTTTCGCCGTACGCAGGCATCCTAGCTACATGGGGGCTTGACCCCTCCCGTGGCCGGACTTTCACCGGCTAGAAGTGCGTGCTTCTGGGCACGTGATTAATAAAAATGAGCAGGCTGCGGTAGCCTGCTCAACAATATGTGTTATTCGACTCTTCATTAGGATTTCTCTGATGGAATCAGGCTCGATCCCGTCTACGTATGTTGTAGTTCATTATTTATTCTTCGCCGTATCCATACCATAGAATCGCTGCTTTAATGGAATTGAGTTGGAACATAATGGTCATGGACAAGTAAATCATTGCCGTCGGACTGTTGCCTTGAACAACAACATAGATTTGCAGAGCCAAGTTAATAAAGTTAGCAAGAATCCAACCAATCCAAGAAATCGCTTTACCCTCTACCATCAAATATTGCGAAATAACTTGGACTAGGAAAACTAAAACGTTAAACACGATGACCCACATCGGTGCATCGGCAGGCAGGATCGTACCGCCATAGAAGTAGAGAACGACAGAACCAACCAAAGCTATGATTGCTGAAATATATAAATTGGATTTCGTTACTTTCGTGACTTCAATTTCTTTTCCCATCGTCAGGAAGCCTTTGGCGTACAGCGCAGCACAGTAGATCCCTACGAACACATTTCCTAGCAAGCCGTATCTAAAGTTATTAAACGTATCAAATATAGCTCCAACGACACCCAAACCACTGGCCGTTTTCCCATATTGATTGGCGAAGAGCAACACGATCACCATACCTAGAATACCGCCAATAAATGAGGTAACGAGAAGGAGATCAAAGGTACCACTATAACTATAATAAGAGCTAGCCATAACCAGAATGATCCCCAATATGAGCCAACATGCGTCCCACGTTTTGCTTTTTAGAACTTTATAAATTCCTTGTTTCATACACCTATTCCCCCTCCGTTAGAACGGTTAATGCCAATTTGATAGACTGTAATTCTCCAATTTTCATTTGTGATTCTCCTGACACCAATTCATTGACCCCATCTGCCAGAGGTTCCATATATGGCACGACATTATTGAGAATCGATAACGTTCGAAGTCCCCGTAGATGGCCAACAACATAGAGAGCGCTTGTCTCCATATCTGCACCTAATACTTGTTTGCGCGACCAGAAATCCTCTACTGCTATGTTATTGTCCATATAAAAGCCGTCATGGCTTCTTGCAATTCCACACTTCACTGGAATTTCTGTTTGCTTCATGGCTCGCATCAGCAGCTCACTTGATGGAATGGCCGGGAAATCCTTTGGAACATATTTTCCGGTTAAACCTTCATCACGAACAGCGCCTGTTACGACCATAATTTCGCCAACCTTAAAGCTGCTGTCCATCGCACCGCAGCTTCCGGCACGAATCACGGATTCGACACCTATCGCTTTCAGCTCCTCAATGGCAATAACCATAGAAGGTGCACCAATACCGGTCGACAGGACTAGAATCTTGTGCCCCTTAAACGTACCAATCGCAGATTTGAACTCACGATTATATGTGATATCTTGTGGATTTTCCAGAACCGATTTCACAATATCTACCCGGGCGGGATCTCCTACTACAATTGCTTTTTTGACAGCCAACGATCCATCCAGCTGAATATGAGGTTGTTTTTCCATTATTTCTACTCCTTTGAACCCAGCTCAATTAATAAGTTTGGGTTCCGTAATTTAATCACGCCATTATCCATTTCAATCAGCTCTAAATCTTTCAGTTCTTTTAATACGCGATCGACACTGCGTGGCGTAGAGCTAATCCGTTTTAATAGCGCCTTTCTTTCGATATAATCGCTCTTGCTTAACGAACTTAACACCGCAACAACTTGACGCTTCGTGGAGAACAAACTATACGACTCGATTCTTTTGCTTAATTGATAAATTTGTTTACATAATGATTCAGTCAAATTTCTGGCGAAGCCTCGGTCTAATTCCATCCATTCGAGAAAAGATTCTCGAGACAATTTTAATAACACCACATCACTTAAAGACTGCACGGAAGAGCTAAAAGGGATTTCTTGAAGAAGCTCATGCTCGCCAATAATATTTCCTGGTTCATAGATGTCAAGCGTGATCTTTCGACCCGAATCGCTAAGAATAAAAATGTCTATTTTCCCTTGAACAATGATGTAGACTTCTGAATAGATGGTTCCCTGTTCAAGCATAAACTTCCCTCTTGCGTACTCTTTGACTTGAAACTTTTTAAGAACCGAATACGGGCAGTGTTTTAGAAGCTCTGCAATTTCTGGAGTACTTTCTATAATCTCAATGAGTCTGTTCACACATCTCTTCCTTTCTTCCGGACCGGCAAAGTATGGACTCAGAAATTGATAATCGAATTCGTTCAACACTTCACTCATATTGTATCAAGGAAGACCATGTGAATTAAACGTCAATTATCTTCATAATGGAGATAAGAGAAAACGTTTTCATGTTTTTTGGTAGACAAATGTCTACATTGTCTTTAGTCTGGTGCATGGTGCTTGTTCTATGCGTATTTATTCTGTATGTGCACTAAAAAAGCATCATTCGTCGTATGAGAATGCTCTTGGGAAAGAATGGCTCTAGAAATATTTAGCGCACGAACCTCCTATCGCTAAAATTGCAACTACCTGTCGCACAAAAAAAGCGGCAGCCATTCGGCCCCGCTTGTGTGCTGTTCGCTTAATCACATTCCACTTCTTCCGGTTATATGACGTTAATGGGATCAAGTTCTTGACACTGAATGACAAGTTAATGATCTATTTTACCATATATCGCTTGGTGGTCTACTCATTCGAGTATCCGGTTTATAATATTTTGTTAGCCAATGGTATAAAGACTTTTCTTTGAAACCAAGACTCTCATACAATTTTTTCGCTGGATTGCCTTTGACAACCCCGAGCTTCACGATTTTCTCGCCTCTACGCATAATTTCATTTACAAGGAATGAAACAAAAGCTCTACCGTATCCACGTGATTGAAAATCTGGGCGAACGGAAACATGACTTAGTTCATTACCGTCAATAACTCCGACTGCCACGATTTCACCGTCGACAAGCATCACGAATCTATTGTTTCTATCATCGACAAATCTCTTCCTCTCCCTTTCATTAGGTGGGAAATAATAAGTCGGAAGCAAGCCCACGCGTTTATGCATTTTGTAAAAAGCTATTTCCCAAATATTATGACATGTAACATAATCATCATCTTCATATTGTCTGATGGAAATATGACTTTCAGGAAGAGGTTCACCTTCACGCTCCATGATGTAAGACGAATAACTGATATAATAACCGTTCTTATAAAAAAATTGAAGTGAAGAATGGTCACCATCTATACATGGAACCAATGAACGTTCTACTGCCTCGTTGTGGGAAAGCAATTTATTTGCTTTTGCAATAAGTACGGTACCAATACCCATTCTTCTGTATTCCTTGCTTACAAATATCATCGTCACAGTTGCTCTCTTAAAACCATTAAATGAGAGAAAACCTACTGTTACGCCGTTGTAATGGGCAACAAGTATACTGTCAGAAAATATTCTTTCACTCTCTTGTAAATATTTGTACTGTTCATTTCCACACAACATAGCTCTGATTGCGGCTTTATCCCTTTCGGGTTTATAGGGTTCTATTAACAGATTTTCCACTGGTATTTTCCCTTTCTATAGATAAGTTTAATTATAATATTTTACCATACAACTTCTGTGCATATTTATTACGTAATCCTGCACTTTTAACGCCACTGCTTCCTTGCCATTGGTTTTTGGCAATACATATATCGTTTTAACAAAAAAAGCCGCAACTACGCGGCTTTTGAGCATATATGTTCTTGTCACCCGACATCATACATACAATAATGACACAAACATGTTACAAGAGACTTGTAACATGTTTGTGTCACATATAAAGAATTTGAGCTCGCATGCAGCACATCTGTCTATCGCGAATTCTACTAACGTTTCGAACGCTATCCCTTCCGTCAGCCGTTCTCATTATAAAATTCCCCTTATCAAATTATCAAAGGCTGCTACAAAAAGACTAAATATTTCGTTCCTCATACTCAAAGGGTTCTTCACAAGAGTAAATTTCATGGAAAAAACCCATATACGGGATATCGTATTCCAGGCACTTTATTCGATACGTCAACTCCTCATCACACTCCGGCTCTTCGCCGTTGTTCCGCATTACCTCGAATGCATCTACAATACCTTCCATGAGGTTTACTTGGATAAATAAGGGCAATTTTTCTAGCATTGAATCTTCGATCCTGGTCTCAGATCTGTATCCCTCGAGGGCTGTTTTAAAATAATCATCCATAAACTTTTTGCGTTTACCGGCATCTGGTTCAAATTGTATCCAGCCCACTCCGTTTGTCCAGAGACTGGCCAAGTCAAACATATACCAACAGTAACAAGAATTATCGAAATCATAAACGGTTATTTGCCCGTTATCAAAATCTATCGAATAATTCCCATCATTCTAATCAAAATGGATCATACCGAAAGACTCACGGTTCCTATCCAATTCTTCTAAGGTGTTAAAAAGTTGTACCAGCTTCTTTCATAAGTTATCTCTTCCAGCAGATTCCCATTCAGGGAGTTGACTACATTGAAACACTTCCGCCATGCTCGAATAAATACCTGACATACTCAAGTTCACCTAGAAAATCTTCTCGGCTTCTGTCATTTAAGAAGACGATTCTGAGTATTTTTGCATCGGTGCCCTCCTTTTCACAGGTATAAACGACATTACGCCCTCCGGCATGTGCCTTAACCAGACTGGTTTCATACCTTCCAACCCGTACAACTCTGATACGAATGGAAGTAAATATGCATTACCGATTTTAACAACCTCGTTATCTCCTTTAGCTAGTAACGGATTACAATAACGTTCTTCAAAAAAGTTGTCCTAAATGAAATATCGCATTTTTATACAGAAATCCTATAAGGAGGTTAATTATGTTGAGGAAGAGTACAAATTCAAGTAGAAGATCTGCAATAATTACTGGGGTGTTATTAATAGCCGGGTTGGTTACAGGTATATTTAGTGTTGTTCCTGTTATAGATGGTGCAGACTACCTAGTCAAGGCTTCTATAACTGAAAATCAGGTACTATTAGGAGCGTTTTTCCAATTGTTAATGGTTGTTGCATATGTTGGTATTCCTGTTTTGATGTATCCGATTTTAAGTAAGCATAATAAAGGTTTAGCTCTTGGATCTGTTGCTTTCGGCATCATTGCGGGTGTGTTCATTATTATTGGTGTACTCATTCTTCTGTTGCTATTGATATTAAGTCACGAATTTGCAAAAGTTGGACCTCTGAATGAATCGTATTTTCAGACCCTAGGTGGTTTGTTACGGGAAGGACGTGATTTGGTGAACCATGTGGCAACGACACTGGCATTTGTTTTGGCTATGTTCTTGTATAACTGCATATTTTACCAAACAAAATTAGTTCCACGTTGGTTGTCAGCTTTGGGTATTATGGGGTCTACATTGTCTATATTGGCAAGCTTATTATTTATGATTCGCTTCATCAGTCTGGATGCAACCTATATGATGTTGAACATTCCAATAGCCTTTCAACAATTGGTTTTGGCTATTTGGCTAATCATTTCAGGATTCAACAGGGCGGAACAGGATTCTGTATCCAATTAAGATGAATGCTGGTTAGTTGAATCACTTTTTGATTCTACAGATGTAAAAAGGGTACTCCGGGAAAACATCATATAGATCCTTTTGTTCAATATGGTAAGTTGTATCTTGTATGTATTGTTCTAACATTTCTACGGGGGTTCTTCTCAAGTTCGCCATAAACAGCAGGTATCCCCCATGTTTTAATAAGCCAAAACACGAATCTAAACACCGCTTAAAGTCCTCTGTTTCGTTTATAGCGGAGCCGATTAAGGTAACAATATTAAATTCTTCTATGGGTAAATCCGAATCAAAAATACTTTTATTCAAAACCTCTGAAGGGTTCGGATGTCTCTCTCTCCGCTGCCTATACTCGAAAATTTCGCAGATCCCCATGTCAATATCAATACTTGTTAATCTACCTCTTCCCTTTAACCAATATCCTAGGTAATCATCCCAATCTCCAGTACCGATACCAACATTACAAACCCGCATTCCATCAGTAACTGAAAATGCTTTTCTTACGTAATCCCTTGTTATCAATTCTGTATGGATACATTGCGGGGATGAATTCCATTCACCAGCTTCAGGGCTTTTAAGTTCCAGGTAATAATTCAATAATTTTTCATCCATATTCATCCAACATATCACCACTTTTATCCATTTAATGATTATGAATTCGCTAATATTTGTAAAATAACCATCTTCACTAAAACCCTATTTTTTGCGCACATTCGCATTTAGGATATTCCTGCATTTTCTAATTTTTTGTTTGATTTGCTGATTTTCAAAAAAATAAACCTCTGTACCTGACCAAATAAAAACCCAACTCACAATGCTTAAAACTCCTGCAATATAGGTATGAGTAGTTGAATACTTCAAGAATATCACCCCAACTATAATACCCAGCACAAACAAAACAATAGCTTTTTTGACATTTCTAGCATGTGTATATTCCTCTTCGTTCAAGATATTAGAAAAAGTGTTAATTGTGGCAGTCTGCAATGACTTCTCGTCAAATTCATTCTGACCTAAAAAACATATTTCTACTTCTTTTCTACTACCATTGTGTTGCTTTGACAAAATAAAATCTTCAAGATCAGAACTTAGGTGAACATCATCTAAGCTATAGTATCTTGAAAACGGAGTATCCGTTTCATCTAAATAGATATTTATACTTAATTCATCTCTCATATTGACCATCCTTTAACTCCAATGTACTAGTTGAAAGTCAACCTTTTATCAGTATGGTCAAGATAGTAACAATTATTACGAAAACGCGTATGAATAAGACTCTCTGGAGTCCATGCATGCTGCCGACTAAAACGTTCTCATACTCGTCCTCGTTAGTCATAAGCCTGATCATCTTCTGCACCTGATTTACCTGCCCTTTAGCGCAAAGCGGCTACCGATCCATGTCGGCAGCTTAGTAATTTATTTAGCTATAGTATCCGTTTAGTTGAGCATTAACTTGGATAGCCAAACCATAATTTAATTAAGTTCCCATCAGGGTCGAAAACATCAAAAGATTTTCCACATCCGCCACGATCTTTGATTGGGCTGGTTCTAATACCAGCTTCAACTAATCTGCTTTGGCATTTTACAATGTCCTCACTAATTTCCAATATGAGAACATGATTGGGTTTTCCTTTATGAGTAAAAGCTAATCGTTCTTCTCCATCCGTTTTTACAAGCATGATTTCTACGCCTGATGCAGGATAAATAAATACTTCTGTGTTGTCTGTTTCAATAGGAAGACGATTTTTAGTGGTGTTAATATAGAAACCCAATTGAAACACATAGAAATCAACCGAACGTTGCATGTTTTTAACTGGCACTTCAATACAAGCAACTGATTTTACTGTTGCTTCTTCTTTCAAGCTTGGTAGAGTCTTCCCATGTTTATTTATTACTTGGTCACCCATATTACATAACACCACCTATTGGAATTTTAATCCACCAAGCCAGTGTACACCAGAAATGAAAAATATGTAAATGCGTTACCGTAATCGCGCTATCCTGCCCTTTAATTGTTAAGTACGTACCACCGTTATATTCAACAGTACAAAAAATGCTAAAAGAATCGTCGGTAAAGCTCTCGACGGTGTTCCCCAAAAATCCCCTCGACCTGAGGGGATTTTTTCTATTGCAATGCATTACGTCTCTCCTAACATTTCCTACAAACGCTAATGATAGATGAAGATGACGGAGAGAACGGCGTTTTATCCCAATCAGCATATTGATGTTCGACGCGAAAACCGTGACGGGTTAATAAAGAATGCAGCGTTTCCTGACCCGTGAACCGACAAGCAATTCGGGAAGTCGTTCGCTTATATCCCCAATCACGCATCGTGACCCAATGCATGATATGCTGGCTAGCATCGTAACATTGTGTGCCTGATATCTTGACGTTATTCCCATCCTTATCAATAAATGATCCCCATTCTGTCTCTTCTTGATCGGATAAATCCGTTCCCTCCGGATTACGGGTCTCGAATGCAAAGATTCCATGGGGTTGTAAATGTTTGTGAACGGTCGTGAGCAAATCGATTTGATCTTGATCACTTAAGAATGCCTGAAATGCATTACCAGTCAAATAAATCATCGAAAATCGCTTGTCCGATTCGAAGGTACGTGCATCGCCTTCCATAAAAGTAACAGTCAACCCTTCCGCCTTCAACCGCGCATATGCGAGCATCGCTGAAGAGATATCTACACCGGTCATCGTTATGCCGGCTTTCGACAGGGGTATCGTTGTTAAGCCTGTACCGCAAGCAAGTTCTAACACTTCCCCAGAACTCGATCTAGCAAGCTCAAGATAAAACTGATATTTGTCCATTTCACCGTCAAATTCAAGATCGTAATTTACCGGATCTTGATATTCATCAAGATTGCTATGTTCAATCAACGCCATTCCCCCTTTCATTTCTTGTTATCACATTTCGAATTAGACGCAGAAAGGATAATCGAAATGAAATCCCTATCGCCAGCCATCGCGCTTAACAGTATTATTTTACTATTTTTTTGATAATCCAATTGGTAATAAATCGTTATAATCAATTTTTATCGGACCTTACATAACTACTCTTTAAGTCGATAATCACAACGTTATCCTGCCCGTTAAGCGTACATGGAAACGGATGCCCCTTATATAGCCTACGTCTCGTCACATAACGACCGATTAAAAGAGAAGAACCGAGCTGGGTGTTGTGGAGGAAGAGCAATAGATAGCTGACTACTGAAAGGCTGCAGAACATGATTATGCTAACAGTAAAAACGGCAAACAAGCCGTTTTTTTGTTATTAATGCACGAATTTATTATCATTCATATTTGCTTGTATAACGTCCACCCAATTTGTGTTATGCATCATCTCGGAAGAATCCCCATGAAATGCCTTCATGGCTTCCTGATCATCAAGCAGCCGATATCTCATCCAAGCCGTCAAATAACCTCTATGATTGCCACCATTACCTTCAATAGCTGTATGAGCTGCACCTTTTGCCATCCCCATCATAACAGGTGTGCTTGCGTTAGTACTATGCAAGGCTAATTGATTCGTTGATACCGGTGAGATTAGAAAATCTCGTGTACCGCCCATAATGAGGAAAGGAACAGTAATACGTGCTGTATCGTACACATCTTTTGGATCACAATACTTCAAATCCGGGAGAGCGATGGATACAACCGTCTTAATCAACGATCCGATTTTATAGTTGGTATGCGCATTAATGACCCCCGTAGACCCTTGAGAATGTCCAGCTACACCAATCTGTTCCATTTGTACCTTTTGATAAAACAAGCTGTTTGCTAGTTCGTTTTCATTTCTCAAATAATCAATAGCCTCCACAATTTCTTTGCCTGTTCCTGTTGTCTTGCTATAGGAATCGATTACAATGAAACCCCAGCTAGCAAGATGAGTTAAGAGCCCATCATAACGATCAGGCGTGGCATCTGTTCCATTCCCCCAAGAAATAATAGGATAGGATTCGTCTCCTTGAAATGCTGGGTAGTAAATTCTAAATAAAGCCTCTCCGCTCGTACTCTTAACTTCTTCTACCTTTACATGATAGCTTCCTTGCTGTGCATACCGCTGCTCAATGCTTCCTTCTGCAAGTTCGGGTACATTAGAATGAATAATTATTTGCAAGAAAATTGTAATTGGAACTACAACGATAAGGACTAAAGCTGACAACCATACAATCCGCTTTCGTTTTTTCAAAACCAACATACACGTGACCTCTACGATAGTCTATAAGTTACTCTATCGTTTCATCTGTTAAAATATGGAGCTAAAGAGATATACGCGAAAGATGTAATTATGTTTCATTAAACAAGATGCTAGATTGAAAAGTAGATACGGAGGACCGAGAATAGCTTAGAAAATACGATTTGCTGTAAGTACAATAGACTCGACGTTGGTCACCAAAGAGATATAATGCTTGATACTCCGATGAAATGAGAAATGTATGCTTTAATTATAAACCAGATTAACCCCTTCAAATTGTACACATACTCACTCTTAATCTGTTAATCTCACCATTTCGTTATACGCGAATTTCTTGGTGATCGATCTCCGATGCTTGAGTGAATACGACGCTCATTATAATAATCAATATTGGACGTGAACACGTCATTAGCTTCTGAATAGTTCTGAAAGTCATAGCGACTTAGGCATTCATCTTGAAGCAATCGATGGAACGATTCAATATGTGCATTCATGTTTGGTGTTCGTGGTGGTATACGATCATGCTTGACTCCGAAGTTTAAACACGCCATTTCAAAGGCATGCGAAATAAAGCATTGCAGTTTAATGAGATTAATCGTATTGTTAATAATTGCTTTATCGAGAAGATTGTGGTGACTAAAGAAGTAAGATCAAACTTTACTATCGTTATGCAGGGACGTCTAAAATAATGAATGAATTGATTAGTCACGCTAATTAGATTCATGTTGCTGATGTCCCTCTCTTCGCCGCCAACAAAATCCATTACGCGGACAACGGTGTTCACTTCAAGCCTGATTTCTATCCGCTGCTCCTGGACTACTTGAAGGGGCTTGTAAGGTGTGATGTGTTAGTTAGCAAGCGTCAAACAGCCCCTACCCTTTAACTAGGATAGGGGCTGTGTATGCTTTTTAGAGTTTTTCGGATCCACAAGCACTGTTGCTATCTGCGCCTTTAAGGGTTCAACCCAAACAACAATATCCTCATGCACCTTTCTTGCATTTCCTTAGCGCATATACTCAAACACATACGCCACAAGGAATTTCGTTAATAATTTTTCAATACTTATGGTACGGTTCACCGTGCGATCTATAACGGCAAGTTTTAGGGCCATCCTTTACCGGATAGCCCTTTAGAGAGGTTATCTATCAATATAAAGGAGAACATCACCAATGTAATCGTCTACGTGGTTTGAAGTGTCTACTTTCAAACACTCCAAGTGAGCTGGCTTTTTGGCACGGCTGATTACCTCTTGCCATCTTTCTTCAGTTATATCGACTGGACCAATTTGGGTAATCATTCGCTCACGATTTTTCAGCCTATTGTTAAGTTCATAAATGTCGTTCAATACACACTCTACATACTTGTATTTCGCACTATGTTTTTCTGCCAGTGTAGTTCCATTCCCAACTATCACTTCATACAAACAAGGACTATCTAGTATAACGCTATGTCCTTGTGAGAGATGGAAATCGACCAATGACCATTCAATATGATAAGCAACCCCACCAGCACGCTTGGGATCTATATTTTTATCTTGTCCCTCTAACTCTAGCCCCTCTAATAAACCTGTTTTCACAATATCATGGTCAATAATAACTGCTTTAGTGAACTTCGCAATTTCCCTGGCAAGAGTCGATTTTCCCGACCCAGGAAATCCAGACATTTGTAAAAAAAACATAGTGACGCCCCCATCTCTCAGTTACTTCAACAAATCAAAAAGGAGCCGCCTCTGAAGTGACCCCCAAAAGTTAGACAATATATAGTTAGGCCACCTCTAACGCATGAGTTCGGTACTGTACCGGGCTCATGCGTTTTAGTTTTGCCTTTATTCGTTTGTGGTTGTAATAGTGGATATATTGATCAAGTTCTACTTTGAATTGTTCAATGCTATCAAATTCTTCTGTATAAAGAAACTCGGATTTTAGGATCCCAAAGAAATTCTCCATAACGGCATTGTCGTAACAGTTCCCCTTACGTGACATGCTTTATGTTATGCCTTGTTCCTTCAATGACTGCTGATATTGGGGCATTTGGTAATGCCAACCCTGATCAGAATGAATCAATAAGATGTCATCGTTTGTCTTACGTTTCAAGGCTTGATCCAACATGTCAGAGACAAGCGTATAGAGTGGACGTGAATCAACGGTGTAGGTAATGATTTCCCCGTTAAACAAGTCAAGTATGGGTGACAAGTATAGCTTCTCTCCGAACAATTTGAACTCTGTAATATCTGTAACCCACTTCTCATTTGGTCTTGTAGCGTTGAAATTTCGATCTAGGATGTTTGGAGCAATTTTACCAACTGTTCCTTTATATGAGCGATATTTCTTCATGCGAACGATGGATTTTAAGCCGAGTTCACGCATGATGCGCTGCACCTTTTTATGGTTCACTAATTGCCCTTCATTGTGTAGCTCGTCTGTAATACGACGGTATCCATAACGGCCTTTATGCTCATGATAGACCGCTAAAATACGAGATTTCAAGACCGTATCTTTGTCTGGACAATCCATTGTACTTACCCAGTAATAGTACGTGCTACGTGGAATCTGAGCCAGCTGCAGTAATGAAGTAATGGGATACTCTAGCCTTAGTTCAAATACTACTTGCGCTTTGTCTTGCTTTGTAACTTTTCCTTGCTTTGAACTAAGGCATTCAACTTTTTTAAGTAGGCGTTCTCCATTCGTAAACGTTCTACTTCCGCCTGTAAAGCCTCGGTTGAGCCTTCAACTGGAGTTGATTTCTTTGTATCTTCTTTCATGGATGTACGCCCCTTTTTCTTTGATATGAGGGCGTCTATTCCACCTGTTTCGAATTGCCTCTTCCACTTAAGTACTGTGTAATCCGAAGACAAATTAAATCGAGCGGCGGTCTCATTGTTGGATGCCCCAAATTCGTTCATGTAATTGAGTACATCCATTTTAAATTGAATCTCGTGATTTGTATACGAAGAGGTAATTCCTTCCTCTCCATGTTTTTGATAACGTAATACCCATCTTTTTAGTGGCGCAGTGCTCATATTACGTTCTTCAGCAATTGTTTTATACGACGCTTTACCTTCTAGATAAGCCAGGACAGCTTCTAATTTCTCTTCAGTTGAGTATTTAGCCAAAAAAATTACACCTCCAATTGTTAGACTATGTCTAACAATTGGGGTGCAGTTCACTCAAGCATGCTCCTCACTTTTGTGTCCCGTCTAGCATAATAACCAATCATTTCAAAGGACCACCAATACAAAATCTATATCCATCAGGATCATAGACGAGGACTTCTCTCATACCATACGGTTGATTAACTGGTTCGGATTCTAATATTGCTCCTCTTGCCTTGAAGTCATCAAAAACAATGTCTACATCGTCGACCCAAATGTAAGATTCCATATATCCATTTATTGTGTGGTTAGGACGAATTAGTTCTTTATTTTCAGCTTTTTTGATTAAGAAACTTACTCCATCTCGCGTTCTACAAACTGTCCTTCAATTCTGAAACCAAGCTTATCTCGGTAATATTCTTGGGATTGTCTTACATCAGATACGAGTATACACTGTGATGCTTTATTTAGTCCCATCAAAAACCTCCTATTTTATGGTATTCCACTTCTTATTCTACTCGTTTTGCTAAATCCCTTCCTCTGTGTTATTCCCACTAGACTACCCGTTAGCTCAATGAACAGATGATGATCCGCAGTGAAGCGAGTACCACTACTCAACCATCCGCGATAATGTAGGTAACTTTGTGTAATTAACTGTTATGTAGGAACATTTGTGTATTTGGACATTTGTCGACTGTCAACGATGTGTACCGATTCTTTTCCCTCTCATCAGGCAAATCTAAAACCCAGCCACTTCATTCGGCTGGGTTTTAGATTTAATCGCCCCTTTTAAAAAGATGAATTTCCGAATTTTTCAAAAAGGACTCGTACGAAGCCATAGTCTCTTCTTCTCATAAGGTCCGATTTTTCCAGCGCTACCGTTACGGATCGCTTCGGACAAACCCCAGGTTGGATAACCGGCAAACGGCTCCAAGCCGATGTTATAATGCCGCCCGTACCAAGGGTAATCGGTTGTTGCTCCAAATTCTTGCCAATACCACAGATATGGGAGCGTAGCTGCGTCCCATTCCACCCGAAACCCGATGCCCAGCCTCGGGTTTTCGATTTCGTACCAAGCCGACTCTTTGAAGTTGGTCAAGTAGCAAATGTCCGAAGGCGCTCCCATTTCGGGGAGAACTGACAGATCCGTACTCGTGCCGTTTGGAGCGCGGGTAATCGGCCAATTTTGGGGCTCGCCTCTTAGTACTCTGCCAGGTGGGCTTATCGGCGAATCAGTTGACTCCGTGACGACGAGGGTCCCTTCCGGCAGACGAATTCGGCAACCGGGCTCTACGAAGGGCTTACCATAGGCGAGATGCTGCCCCCACATGTATTGTTGAGGGAATGCGCACAAGTTCTCAATTTCCTCTTCGATCCAAAGTGACGGAGAGTTTCTTTCAAGCGTCATCGTACGGGTCACATGAAAGGGAACCTTTTTCGTGTAGACGCTGAAGCGAACAGAAATACGCTCTTCTGTATCCTCGACAATTTCCCAATCCCAGGGCATATGGAGCACTTCTCCGTGCTGGCCAAATTGAGCTCCTTGATATACAGAACTCGGACCGCCGTTCGGAAAAACCACCTGCCAGCCGCCGGAATAATAGTCGATCATCGTGGAGATTGGGTCCGGCGAGGTGGGTAAGTATTCCGAAGGGTTCTGAACGCCGCCGGAAGACAGCCACATGTAGTCCAATCCCGTTGGCTTATACACGTATTCATAGATATCCGTGCCTTTGCCGGCCAATACAGAAATTCGAACTAGGTCGTTCTCAAGAACAACGGTATCAAGTCCCTTGTAAGTATATAGATCGTTAATGCGGCAACCGTAATTCCGTTGTGGTCTGTATCTGTATTTCATGAGACAATGCTCCTTTCAGATTCAGATTGCCCAACGATCGTTCGGCACAAGCGGAAACCAGCCTGCTCTGAGTGGATCACGATCGTATGTATAGCCTCCAAGTTCACGATATAACTCCGCGTACTGCTTGATTTTCTCCCGATCCACTTCGATTCCGAGCCCTGGTCCTTCCGGAACTCTGATTGATCCGTTCTCGTATTGCATTTTGCCGCCGACCAGAATATCGTCGGTCAAATGATGGTAATGCGCATCGGCCGAGAAGGATAGATTTGGTATCGCGGCTCCCATATGAAGCATTGTAGCCAGCTGAATACCGAGTTCTCCGGAGGAATGCACTGCGATACCGAGTTGGAACGTCTCGCAAACACCGGCAGCTTTCACGCAAGGACGAATTCCACCCCAGAACGTCGTGTCGAGCAGGATGACATCTACTGCTACGTCCAGCACGTTGGCGGCGAGCTGCTCAAAGTTCACGACTACCTGATTCGTTGCGGTCGGAATACGTACCATTTGCCGAACCCGGCGCATACCGTTCAATCCCCATGTTGGATCCTCGAAGTAATCGTTGTTCAATCCTTCAATCGCCTGACCGAAGCGGATCGACTCCTCAACGCTGAGTACACCGTTAGGATCATAGCGTAAGCGGTCCTTCGGAAAGGCAGCGGCCAAGGCGCGATAACATTCGAGCTCCACGTCAGGGTGGAATACGCCTCCCTTCAGCTTGTGAACCGTAAATCCGTGCTTCTCCTTGAGCTCCCGACAATGCTCCACGAGCTGTTCGGGCGTGCGCACTTCATCCTCTCCCGTCCGCTCGTTCGGAGCACGAAAGAACAGATAGCTGGCGAAAGGCACCTGATCTCGCACTTTGCCTCCAAGCAGCTGATAAACCGGTACGCCGAGCTTCTTACCCATCAAGTCCAAACAGGCGAATTCAATCGCTGCATGTAACTGCGTCCGATTGTTATACAAGCTGGAAGTCGGATTACAGATCTTGAACCGAAGCTCCTCTAGCTGGCATGGATCGTGGCCCAAAAGATAGGGTTTGAGCCCGGCGAAAGCCTGCTCGGCGCTCTCTCCGCCGCCTCCCATCTCCCCATATCCGATTAATCCCTCGTCGGTTTCTACTTCCACGATCGTGCGAACGAAGCGACCCCAGTGGGCGCCAATGGCATGGCGAATCGTTGCTTCTAATGGAACGGTGACAGTGGTGGCTCTGATATCTACTATTTTCATTTCGGCAACACCACCGCAGCCGACGCAAGCAAACCGCCGTCAATTTTATAATCTCCTCCCGTAATGAACCCGGCCTTGTCGCCGCACAGAAAAGCGATCAGCTCCGCGACTTCCTCCATCGTACCGACGCGTCCGATCGGGTGCATCTGCCCCCAAGATTTGATCACGTCATCCTGCGTCTGATCTCCCTTGAACAGATCGGCTGCCCAACGCAGCATTGGCGTATCGATCGACCCTGGGCAGACGCTGTTTACTCTGATCCCATCGGCGGCATGGTCCAGCGCCATGGCACGGGTTAGTGAATTGATCGCTCCTTTTGAGGTGACGTAAGCAGCGGAGCCTTTCATAGCTACGTACGCTTGTACAGAGGAAACGTTGATGATGACACCGCCACCACGTGTGCGCATTTCCGGTATCGCATACTTGGAAGTCAAATACATTCCCTTCACATTAATGTCAAGCACCTCGTCCCAGACGTCTTCTTCCGTATCGACGACGGTTCCGTAACGTTGGACACCAGCACTGTTGACCAGGATATCGATACCGCCGAAGGCTTCCGTGGTTCGCTGAACTACAGACTGAACCTGCACTCGATCGGATACGTTCGCCTCTATCCCGACTACGTCGGCATTTCCTGTTTCTTGACGAATCAAATCAGCCGCTTCCTGAGCAGCCCCCCTCGATACAATGACAACAGAAGCTCCGCCTTGGGCAAATCTGCGTGCAGCCGCGAAACCAATCCCTTTGGAGCCTCCGGTGATTATCGCGACTTTCCCTTTGAAATCCATCGACTACTCCTCCTTATACTAGTTCGTTGCACAAACGTCCGAGCTTATCTACTTCCACTGTCACCATGTCGCCCGGCTTTAGCCACTCTTTTCGATCATCAGGATAACCAAACATGACCCCCTCCGGCGTTCCCGTCAGGATTAAGTCGCCTGGCTCCAATGAAATATGACGGGAAATATAGCTGACAATCTCGTCGACATAGAAGATCATATCTTTTGTATTCGAGTTTTGACGAAGTTCCCCGTTTACATAGCAACGGATGCCTAGCCCGTTGGGATTGCCTACTTCGTCAGCCGTAACGAGATAGGGACCGGTCGGACAGAAACCGTCCAAACTTTTGCCCAGCAGCCATTGACTCGTGCGATTTTGTAAGTCTCGTGCGGACAGATCATTAATACAGCAATAACCGAAAACAAAGTCGAGCGCTTCTTCGCGAGTCACGTCTTTCGCTGGCTTCCCGATGACGATTCCAAGTTCCGCTTCATAGTCGACCTGCGTGGTCACTTCCGGCAACTTTACTTTTTTCCCGTGTCCCGTCAAAGCGTTCGAGAATTTATTGAACAACACGGGGCTGGAGGGTACAGGAAGCCCTGCTTCCTTCGCATGATTGCGGTAGTTCAGTCCGACGCAGATCACTTTTCTGTCCAACGGAATGCATGGAGCAAAGTCAAGAAACTCCTCGTTCAGCGCCTCACCTTCCGTTTCCAAATCAGCTAGTCCGTCAAGCCCACGATTTAGAATGTCCTGTAGTGTTGCATCCACTAATCGAATCCCGTCTTCTTGTTTGACTCCAACTCGGGATTTTCCTTCATTATTTAAAATAAGAAGTTTCATAAATTGCACTCAACTCCTGATCGTTTAAATTATAAGTGTTTCAAGCCATCTTGCCGAACGTACAGCCTCCATCAATATAGAGAGGCGAACCCATTATGAATTTCGACTCATCGGATGCAAGGAAAAGCGCGGCATTCGCCACGTCCTCCGGTCTACCGAGGTCGCCGGACAGCTGTCGTCTACGGATCGTATTCAGCCCCTCTTCTGGATCAGCGTACGATTCCTTCAAATAATTCTCTACGAACGGTGTCAAAATCGTGCCGGGCAGCAGCGCGTTGACCCGAATATTGTACGGGGCATAATCGACCTGCATGCATTTGGTCAATGTCAATACTGCTCCTTTCGTCGCAGCGTAAACTGCCCGCTTCATGAGTCCGATTTCGGCGATCGCCGAGGACATATTGATGATGTTACCGGACCCATTATCGATCATGTGCGGAATGACATATTTGCACGGTAGGAAGACGCCTTTCATATTGACGTTCACGACGCGGTCCCACAACTCCTCGGACAATTCGTGAATCGCCCCAACGCCTGAAATACCGGCGTTATTGAACAAAATGTCAATGACTCCATAGGTTTGGAGAGCTTGTTCAACCATCCGTTCAACGTCGCTTGCTATTGTCACGTCTGCTTGGACGAATGCTGCTTCCCCGCCTTGCTCTCGAATCAATCGTACCGTCTCTTCTCCGTCAACTGCCTTCAGATCGTTAACGATTACCTTTGCCCCTTCAGAAGCGAAGCGTAACGCCGTCATCCGACCGATCCCGGAACCTGCTCCGGTAATGAGCGCAGTTTTATTTTGCAATCTCATCGTTTGTTCCTCCATCTCTGAATGTTTTAGCGTCTTAACGCCGCTCGGCCAATATAATCGCCGCCAAGTTGTTCTCCAATACGCAATAGCTGATTGTACTTCGATAATCTCGACGAACGTGCCAGAGAACCGATCTTGATCTGCCCTCCAGCAAGACCGACAGCCAAATCGGCAAGCGTTGCGTCTTCCGTTTCGCCTGAGCGAGCTGAGATGACCGTGCTGTATCCAGTTGTCTTGGCGATATTGACGGCCTCGACCGTCTCCGTCAGTGTTCCGATCTGGTTCATTTTTACAAGCACAGAGTTAGCGGCATTCCCTTCTATGCCTTTGCGAATGCGATCCGGGTTGGTCGTAAAAAGATCGTCACCGACCAACTGAAGCTTGTTCCCGAGTCGCTGTGTGAGCTTGCGCCAGCCCTCCCAGTCGTCCTCAGCCAGACCGTCTTCGATGGACACGATAGGGTACAGGTCGCACCAGCGTTCCAATACATCAATCATCTCACCTGCATGTAAGGTCCGCCCTTCGGATTGCAGTTCATACGTGTCTTCGCCCGGATTATAGAAATGGCTCGATGCGATATCGAGCGCGATCGCCATGTCTTCACCCGGACGTAGCCCTGCGCGCTCGATTGCAGATACGAGCAGCTGCAGCGCCTCCTCATTAGATTGTAGAGATGGGCCGAACCCTCCCTCGTCTGCAAGAAGCCATCCCACATAACCACGTTCATTAATGATCTCTTGCGTTTTCCAATAAACAGATGAGAGCATTTCCAACGCACGCGGATACGTATCAGCACCGACTGGAACCACCAGGAAATCCTGCACGTCGAGCTTCTTCCCCGCGTGAAGTCCGCCACTGATGATGTTCACCATCGGGAGAGGAACACTCAGACAAGCCCCATTAGGTAAGTAACGATCCGCCAAATAGCGATACAGAGGCTTCCCTTCAAACTTCGCCGCCGCGTGAGCGATAGCGAACGATACGCCAAGAATGCCGTTCGCGCCCAATCTCGATTTATTGTAAGTACCGTCAAGGGAAATCATCATGCGATCGATTCGCTCCTGATCGAATGCGTCTTGACCGACGATCGCTTGGGCAATCTCCGAATTCACATGCGAAACCGCCTTGCTAACTCCTTTACCCTGATATCGGTTCATATCCCCGTCCCGGAGCTCCCAAGCCTCGAACTTCCCGGTTGAAGCGCCAGAGGGTACCATCATCCGTCCGGTATGGCCGCTCGATAGTTCCACGTCTACTTCTACCGTCGGGTTGCCTCTGGAATCTAGAATTTCGCGTCCCTGAATACGCACGATTGTACTCATAACGTAGTCATCATCCTTTCATAGCTTTTCTTAACTTCATGAAAACATCGTCATCAGGATGCTGGATCCAGTGAATCGCCGTCTGTCTGATGAGATCCTTCAGCTTTTGCTCTTTTACATAGTCGACTGTAGATTTTCCATCAATCCTGGAAAGAAGCAATGCTCCTGTATGTCCGATCAATTGGGCATGCCTTTCCTGGTTGAATTCGTATGCCTCTAAGAATCGTTCAATCATTTGCAAGGCATCGATATGTTTCCCAAGCACCCAGCCTTTAAGCAGCAAATGGGCAAGCAGAAACGCGAGGTCAAATACCGGATTTCCCCAATGTGCAACCTCGTAATCTAGCAGAATGACTCGCTGACGATTGTCGACAAGCATATTTTTCGGAGAGAAATCGCCATGAACTAGACATGTTCGATTCTCTTCGAGATCACTGATCAGCGCTTCCAAATTTGACCCTAATTCGGGATATTTGCGGATAAGATGCCTGTGGAAAGGTTCGATCCTGAGTTCGCGAAAAAATGTCATATCGCCGAAAGCTTCTTGTTGCTCTTGGTCGGCAAACCGTCTGCTATTCTCATGCATTGCGCGGAGTAACAAACCGGCTTGGCGAGCGGCTTCCGATTGAAATTCGCCTTCCATCAGCCGATTCTTCCAAGGAATGGCCTCTTCCGGTGCACAATTCATCATATACACATGGTTTATCGCATCCGAATGGATGATACGCGGAATGGTTCCTTCCGGCATCATTGGTTCCAAGAACCACATCGCATGCTGCTCACGCTCGATCCGCCTGACGTCTGCGAACCAATTCTCGTCCACGTTCAGTTTTCCAAGTGCTTGCTTCAACACCCATTTCTCATCGTCAGCCGTTACTTTCCAGACCAAGCAAGAGATTCCTCCACTCAATCGCTGTACGGTTACCATCTTCGTTCGCTGAATCACATCAAGACTTGCTATGTATCGTTCCACTTGCTCTTCTGTGAGAAGCTCCATCCGATGCACCTCCTTCTCGATAAGACAAGAATTATTGTGAACTAGGATTCACTGTTGACAATGGCCAGCGCTACTTTCATATAGCCTAGTGCAAAAGCCATTCCCGCATGCCACGGCGCATCGCAAGTCATTTGCGGCGTATGATCAGGAATGAACACGCCCTCGAAACCGTTGTTTTTATAGATTCGAAGTGCTTTGATCATATCGATGTCGCCTTCGTCGATGAACACTTCCCTATAGTCCGGCACCTTGCCTATTACGTTCCTGAAGTGCACATAACACACTTTATTTTGTTTCGTGTAAGATTCGATCGCATCGTATAAATTCCCTGTAGCCATCTCCTGGACGGTTCCCATGCACAAATCCAATGCGTTCGATTGGCTAGGCACCAGATCGAGCAGCTTTTGATACAACTGCGGCGTATACACAAGACGCGGCATTCCCCGTAAGGTCGGCATCGGTGGATCGTCAGGGTGCGCGGCCAAGCGAACGCCGGAAGTTTCTGCCACGGGGATCAGTTCGTGCAGAAAATAAGCGACACGTTCCCAGAGCTCTTCTGAAGAAACTTGCGGCAGCGTGCCAACCGGTGCGTTCGGATCATAAGTCATATTCCAGACTTCGCCAAGCGACATTGGCGTAGGCTCGCTTGCCTTGTCTGGCGTGAATCCGACTGAAACCGCTCCACCTCTCGCATACTCCCCTTTCGTATGTCCCCATACGCCTGCCAAGCTGAAGTTGTAGCCGATAACTGGTATACCCGCTTTACCAACATTACGAATAAACGACTTCAGAAGTTCGATCTGTTGGTCTCTGCGCGGCCCATTCAGCAGGATATCGTGCCAATGAGCTGGATCGAAGTTCTCGATTGCGAATAATTCGAGGCCTTCTTCATGAATCTCATCCTTCAATTTCTTTAACGATTCATAGGACCACACTTCCATATCTCCAGTCGTTACGCCCCAATTTCTATTGGCATCGGTCGCCGGAATGCCGTTCTTAGACATACTCGGAAAATAATCGACAAGATGTGCGATGATGTGAGTGCAGCCCGCCTGCTTCGCGAAGCGGTAATACTCTTTCGTCAGCATGCTGCGGTATAATCCTATGCCCAGTTTCATTTTGTCCCTCCGTTTTACAGTACGCCGTATTTGTCAAACGCCTCACGAACTAGCATGCCGTCTCGGATGGCGTCTCGGACTTTGTTCTCGCTGGAAACCTTCTGCATGGCATGCCGGATCACTTCATCCTCCACAGCATAAGGGACGACGACAATGCCGTCGAAATCGGCGAAAATCAGGTCGTCCGGTTGAATCGATACACCACCGCATTCAATCGGTACTCGATGCTGCAAAATGAGGTTGCGGCCCTTGCTGTCGCGAGGTGCATAACCTGAAGAGAACACCGGAAATCCGAGCTCCTCGATTTTCGCGGTATCTCGAATGTTGCCCTCCGCGATTGCACCTCTTCCTCCACGGGCAATTGCTGCATTGGATACCAGTTCTCCCCATACGGCCGCTCTCCCCGATGGTAGGCTGACGATATAAATATCGCCTGGCATGATGGCGTCCAAGGAATCGATTAGTCCGTCATAGAATTTCTCAGGCGTCTCGAAAATATCGACCGCTAGCACGGGATATGCGCGTCCTACGGCGACCATGTCGCGCTGAAGCGGGCGAATCGATTGATTCATGCTCTGATTCCGGTAGCCCATATCATCCAAAATGTCCGAGATGACTGAAGAGTTCAATGTATTCTTCAAATCGTCAAAGTAATTCGCGTCTCTATTCATTGTTACTACCACGCTTTCTGTTTTTTTAAAGTTAGCAAACGGTATATAACCCGTCGGCTTGCAATATTTTTCCGTCTTGAACCGCTTCCGTCAAATGTCCGTGCACCATGGCCAATCCGCGGAATTCGTATATGCGACCCATCCGATCACATACCGCTCTCCAAATCGGTTCTAGCGCTAACGGTTTGGAGGCTTCCGTCAAAATTTGATGAATCGTCCAATCGATCTGATCGATCATATGGTGTATGCCAAGCAAGTGTTTGTACAACCCTTCCGAATCCGTCGGATCAAAATGAGCAGTGAGTACTTGTTTGAATTGATGCTTTCGATTCAGCTCGGCGAGTTTCTTGACACTTGCACGGTACATCTTCGGGCTGAAATGTCCGGGAAACAAATCGCCTTCATAGACGGTGATGGCATCGCCTAATATGAGTGTATTTGTACTGTGTTCGATAAAACCGATCTCGTAAATCATGTGCCCAGGTAACGAGATCGTCGTAAGTTGCGTTTCACCATCCAATTTGATCGTCATACCTTCCGTTACCGAGAGATCAACCTTCGAGCCGCCGTCCATGAGTCCGATAATATCCCGTTTGGTTTCGTCTGAATGAGGCAAAATTTCCGGAAAAGGCAAGCAGAACTGCTCGTAATGATATTCCATGTCTTCAATCCATTGTTCGGAGCCGACGGGTGCCGCAATCAGGAGATTGTACTTTTCTTTTAATTGCTTGTTGCTACCGATATGGTCTGCATGGGGATGGGTATTGAAAAGAAAGCGAACATCGGATGAAATAGATTCTTCTACAACGTCGACAATATCACTGAACATGGAGGCGATTCCTGAATCAATCAATACAGAAAAATCTTTTCCTTTGACGATGAAGGTATGCAATGGAATCGTGTCCGAAAGCATCGTCTTGGCCGCGAATATCTTTTCATTAATTTTCAATCCGATCTACCCTCTCAATATTTAATATGGAACATGTAATCCAACTGACATGTAACATGTTAGTAAAGTCGAAAGTAAAGCCGAGCAATCTTATTTCTAAGATTGCAGCAGTGCTTCTTTGCCATTCATGATATGATTTGTAACGATCTCAACAACGAGAGCCTCATCTCTTTTCTCGAACGCTTCGACTATTTCAAGATGCTGATAATGACTTGACTCAGCTTTCTCGAAAGCCCTTTCAAAGAAAGCGCGTTCCGTGATCCGATGAGCATTAAGGCCTTTATACAAATCCAAAATGATTTGATTTCGACCCATCTTCACGATCTGAATATGAAACTGGATATCCAATTCGTTAAAATTCATAGAATCGAAAGGCTTTGCTTGATAATATTTGTCCATTTCATAGCATAGTTTACGAAGTTCTCGAAAGTCTTCTTGCGTTCCTTGAGACGCCCCGATTCTCGCGGCCCATGTCTCAATTAAAAGTCTAGCATCGAACACTTCTATGATCTTATTCATGTCGATTTCTGCCACGTAAGTCCCTTTACGCGGCTTGATCACGACTAAACCTTCTAGATTCAGACGGTTAAAAGCTTCTTTGATCGGTGTCCTGCTGACGTTGAATTGATCGGCGAGTTCGAAAATATCCAACTTTTGGCCTGGCGCCAGCAAACGTTTGAATATGGCGTTCTTCAGTTCTTTATAGACGCGATCCGTCATTAGCAGATTATCGATTTGGGTGAACTTGGTCATCTTAACTGATCCTCTCTTGTAACATGTTACACTTTACACCTCCTATGCTAAATCGTAATACACTACTCTGTCAATGGGAATTTGTTTTCATCGCAGCTTGTATAACCGCTTTTGAGCCGATCGTAAAATAAGTAGGGGGGACTCTCCCCCCTACTTGACTGTACAATCCCAAATTTCATTCAATCAACTTGTTGCATGATATTCTATTTCAGTATAGCTTTTGCTACGATTGCAAGGTCTACAATATCAATGGTACCGTCTTTATTGACATCCGCTTTTACGTTCCAACCCGCTTGACCTTGTTGTTTGCCATAAGCTGCAGCAACGATAGCCAAATCTCCGATCGTGATTCGTCCATCTCCATTAACGTCTGCATTTATTTTTCTGGATTCAAACGCTTGAATCGCTGCTTGTAATTGAGCTTTTGCTTCATCTACCTGCTGCTGAGTGATATTCGAATCGCTTGCTGCTGTATTAGCCGTATCGATAGCCGACTGCAAGAGTGCTTTGGAACCCATCGCATACATGCCGTCTTCATTTCCTTCTATCGCTGCACTGTACATTGCCTGAGCGCTCGCAATTAAGGCATTCAGCAACGATTTGTCTACAGAGATCTGAATTCGCACTTCACTGGAAGCTCCATTAATCGGAAGTTCGTTCCCTTCTTTGTTAGCAATGGCAACGCCGCTTACCGACACTGTCGTATTGGTAGCTTGGGTTACAGATTTGGACGTAAATTTAAAATTTAAGATATCGCCTTGAGGAATTACTCCTTGAGCCATAGTGCTGGCAGCAAGAACCCGAACATGCCCCGGTACGTTCTCCTTTTGCTCGATAATTTGAAATCCATCTTTGAGTGAGGTTACCGACTCCAGCTTCATTAGATTCGGATCATAGTTAAGCGTCACATCTTGTGCATATACCTGCTGATATACATCTTGTGTTACATTGCTAAGTCCCATTTTGATATCAAAGGTTTGGCCAGGCTGGACCTGCTGCGGACCTTGTAAAGTAGACAGAGGCATAGTATTCGGGATCTGTTTGCGCAACGTGTAGGTCTCTCCGGCAACAGTATCGAAAGTAACGGTAGTCTCGCTTTCCCAGTTAGGCGCGATTCCGGTGGTGGTCTCAATCTTACGACCGGATGAGTCAAAGACATCGGCGCCTACAGCCCAGGGAGAAGCGACAGTTAGACGATTTCCTGCCTCACTCTTGATGATAACGCTCTGCGCCTCGTTAGACGCTCCGTCGTAAGCAGCGGACACAACGAAAGCTCCCGGAGCGCGCAATCTGACAAAGGACGCATTCTTTCCGCTCACCCAATTTGGAAACACCTTCATAACGCCTTGGTCACTCATGAGCAGCATGCTGTTGATCGCCTCGGTCGCACCAATCTTCTCCACGCCGTGCACACCATCACTAATGCGCAGATTTGGTTGAATCTGGGCTTTTATCGTATTGGTCATATTCCCCAAGACAACATCTGCGGGGTATCTGGATTGAACTGCGTCGTTGAAGATTCTAGGGAAATTGTTGATCTGACTCCACGCCCTAGTGCCGAACACGTCGATCGTGTTTCTGGCGATCTGTAGTTCGCTGTCAGAGGAATAGTAACCCAGCTGACCGCCCGGGACAACGATGTCCAGAGGAATGATATTGCCATCACCCGGGACAGGATTGGCCAGATCTACCCACTGCCCGTTCTTCCATTCCTTTTCCGCGAGGGCATAAACCTGTTTGCCATTCCACATACTGGTCGGCTGCGAAGCAAGGTGATCCAAAAGATTCTGCCAGTGAGCTCTCTTATCCCCGTCTCTGTCCAGCGTGACGCTAGCGGCAATCAACTCAGACAAGACATTCTTGAGCGCCGCAAGTTCCACCGCGGGGTTTTTGGCCCATGAGCCCTCGTTGTAACCGGCATACAATGTGTATGTGTCACCTGTCTTGTCGAGCCAAGCGTCATAGAAGTTCACGCATTTCTTAAGATAGTCATAAACGTTGTTTTCCAGATACGTTTTGTCCTGCGTATAGTGGTAATATTGAATCAATGGATAACTGCTGTAAGCAGCGTTGAGCGCCTCGGAGTGATAACTATCGTCCGTAATGGTGCCCCACGGCCCAATACCCACCGGATACAAAACCGCGTCAGCGATACCATTTTGCAGATCCGGACGGTTATTGACAAAGCCTTCGTTGATGCGTCTGAGCTGGTTCGGGTCCGCAGCGCGTCTCATACCCTCGGGCACGAAACTCAACATCGCCTCTCCGGCCGGCAGCGACAGGTCGTTGCGGTTGCTAGAGTTGGCTCCGAAAAACGTGGCGATGAAGTTGTAGTTGAGATGGTAATCGGAGGACCAGCTGGGGTTATCGGTGGTGTGCCATATCCCATAAAGTCCTGGGGCAACTTTTCCGGATCTAGCGGTGCTGCCGAGAAGATACTGCGCCCCATAATAGTATTTCTGTACGTCAGCGTAGTCCGGGATGTTGATGTAGGAGGCAGACCAGAAGTTTTTCCACCAGCTTTGATGATCGGACCAGAGGGTCTCAACATTATGAGCATCGTTGATTGGCGATAGCATCGCGCTCGCCTCAGAGACAGGATCGATGGTGAGCAGTTTGTTATGTGCGTCATAGGTCTTACCGCCACCGCCGATCGCTGTGACGATCTGCACTGTCTGACCGGCATCCAGCGTAAACGCAGTGGTACCTGTGCCTTTCAAGCCGTTGACCGAGACCGTACTTTGGGTACCTAACACCTTGGTTGCAAGGGCCGCCTTCGACGTCCAAGAGTTCGGGTTAAGCAGCGCATTGTTGTACGTCGCCCTTGTAGCTACAGCGTATCCGTCAACTTTGTCTGCAGTGGCTGGGAAGTTTCGGTTTTCCGCCTTCCCCCAGGTGTTCACCTCCAGATCCACCGGCTCGGATCCCAGAGACGTGAGCTCTGTAACCAACAGGTTTTTCGAGGAGGACAGCCATGATTTCATAGACAGATTTACGCCGCTAATACTCAGCTTGGTCTGGATCTGCGCATTCAAGATATCCTGCTTCTCGTACGTCGGCGTATTGCTGAAGGGTTTGCTGTAGAGTTCCAGCTCATGAATACGAAGCACATGCTCTTTGCCTGCCTCAGCAGATGCTTTAGTGACCCACAGCCTCACGTAGCGCGCCGTGGCCGGAGCCGCAAGATTTCTGTTTACAATAGCTGCGTCGTTGCCAGTCACAGCGTCCATATTGACCCAACCACTCTGTGTTGTGACGTTGTCCCAGGTAACGCCGCTCTCGTCAGGCAAGTATTGCAGCGCAAAATCTTTGGTGTTGCGAGAGATAGGTTCGCCCGCCAAGCTTGCGTTATACATACTGTAACTGGCAATCGACTTTGACTCTCCTAAATCGATAATCGCCCAGTGCGGGGTCGAAAGATTTGTGGAGCACCATTTCTTATAAGCATCGTTGGATATGCCGTCAACCAGCAGCTCCGGACCGAAGCCGGACAAGGAATCGTCAACCTTCACTGGCCGATTCAGCGCAATGTTCGGATTCCCTTGAACAGGTGTTGTTTGCTGCGGACGCTCATAGAGTTCAAACTGTCCGATTCTAGCGCGTGGATTGGGGTCGGTGTTGCTCTGCTGCAGTGGATTGGTGATGTACAGCCGGAAATGCGCGGAAGTGACCGGAGCGGTCAGGTTCGCGTCGTATACATCCTTTGTGTTGTTGTCGACCACGGACACATCCGTCCACACAGCGTCCGGACCGCCCGTTTCACTGACTTGCAGACGGAACACGCTCGTGTTGTTCATGCTGAAACCGTTGCGTACCGCGCCATCGTTCTTGACTACCCAGCGCTGTACGGTGATCGGCGCAGTATACTCGAGTTCCAGCCAGTGGGTCTTGCCGACCTTAGTCACCCAGCCATAGCCGTTGGAAGAAGTCTGCATATTGCCATCTACTGCGGTGGCCGGATAGAAGGCGTCATGGTATGTACTCGCAGAGACAGCTTTGTATGTCGGGGCCAAATTCTCACTATTATCTTGAACGGTTTTCTTTTGGATCGTGATGCCACCGATGGGCAGAGGTTTGGTCAGATTGTCTCCGCTATTAAACACGCCTAACAGATTTCCCGCCGATACGAAGTCTGACTTTGAGATCAGGAACGTTTTCTGCTCTTTCGCCCCTGCTGAAGTTATACCCACATCGCCGTTGCCAAGCAGTGCCGTGTTGGGCATTTGGTCGGTATAGGCGCCAATGTAACTGTCGCCATTCCATTCACCGTAGATCTTACCTACGATCTCACTGATACTTCCCCACTCCTCTGTACTCGCTGTTTCTGCGAATTGATTTACCGAAACGACATCTCTTGATGCAGGCGTGTCCATGTCGTCAGCCGCCAGTGCGGATGGCAAATTCCAGACTGACGCACTTAAACAAAGACTTAGGGTCAGTGCCACAGCTCGTCTACGTGTTTTTGACAGTTTCATTTCATCTCCTCCGGATTGATTAGATTTGTCTTGCGATTCAAATCAAAAAGGCGCGAAAACCGTATGCATCGATTGTTGATCGCCTTCCTTGATGCTATTATAAAATCAGCCAAGATTTCCAAATAGTAAAGAAATTAACAATTCACTATAAATTCTAATCAATAAAAATTATTATTTTAATGATCATCCCCCCTTCAAGAAAACGATTTCATAGATGAATAAAAAAAGCTTGAATTGGGAGATAACACGTATCTCTTTATTCAAGCGAAGAACTACATTATGAACTCAAAGCGTCTGCCAGCCTAATCAATAGATGTATCATTTCTTTTGCTTTAAGCGAAATATTCACACCATGCTTTTGAACCTCAGGAATTTCGGCTTGCGTCTCCTCCAGTACATTCGTTTGATATGCAGCTTCGATCTCTCTATCAGGAAAAGCAATTTTGACATTCGTTTCTTGATCCGTACAGTTACGAAGACGAACAACAATGCCCGAGTCATCCTCCGAACGTTTGACATCGAATACTTGGACCCCTTCTCCGTTCATCTCGATAAACTGCCCGGATAACTCTTCTTTACAATCGATAACCGGAAACGTTAATACCGGAGTAACGGCTTGGATAGCTCTAGCCATCGCAGTATCAGGATCGAAGTTTCGGAATGTAGATAAGACATAAGTGTATGAGGCAAACCCAGGTTGACGAGCTTGGAAGTTCGTATCCCAGTAGTTGTTCATTGGCCATGCAAGCAGCAGTGGATTCGCTTTTCTCGGTACATGCTTCTGCTCTTTGCTGAAGTTGAAATCTCCCACTTGGACAAGCGGAGCATCCGGACAACTCATAGTCACACCAAACTGGTCGTCGTAGACCGACACGCTTTTATCGACAGTAAGATAATCTCTGCATACGCCCGGAAGCTGCTCGTCATCCAATTCCACGAGTTGTCCGGCCGTATCGTAATGGCAGCGCCATGCTTGCAAGTTCAACGGGATGGCAAAATAAGTTCCTTCAGGCGTTGTGATATTCTGTTTGTTGAAGGTGACTTTGATCTCGATATCCGCGCGATAACTATAAAAGGTAAATCTTTGCTCCAATTGTTCGACGCCGGGCGCATCCCATCGTAATATTAAGGTAGCGCTATGCGCACTTCTCTCTACGCAGCAAGATTCCAACCGTGTATAGGTTTGTCTCTTAGCTTTCCAGTCATGATTCCAATCGGTAATGCTGTTATTCCCATTTTCAACATTTCGGGGAAAAATGGCACTGCGATTGTTCGAATGATAGATCGGATCAACGGTTTCCTGCACATACTGGAATAGCGTCCAAGGACTGCTTGCATCTAGGACTTCCCAATCTTGCTGTTTATCGTATAGTCTAGTGATTCGGCCAGTTAACGGGTTATAGTTGCACACATGAGAAGGTGTTTCGATTGTACCTAATCGCGTTGTAACCCTGCGCTCCCACGGCCCTTCACCAGCGGTTTCAATGATACCCGGATCCGTTAGGATCTCCTCGGACCGCGGCGCTTCTTGTAAATTTCGAATCGGAATCTTGCGCCAACTGAAAGGAGGAAGTTGAACCGTTCCATAACTCGTTCCTGGATGATAGGTGTCGTTGTTCATTAATACATGACGCATTCGGTCTGCGTTCAGATGTCTCCCTGCAATCGTAAAATTGGATGGAATCCGAATGTCGTGTGTTATCGGCACCGAAGAAGGATTGATGAGCAGTATCCCTTCAGGTTCTTTCGACTGCAGCGGATTGTTCGCCAGCTTCTCCAATTGCGCGTTTAATAAATATCCCGTTAAGCTATTCGCCTGATAGGCATAATGCGCCTTATGCATGTGCTGAATCTTGACATTAAGATGATCCGGCTCCGAAATAGAATTGAATGCCCCCCATGTATGCTCATCGTAAAGATATATTTGCTCCCAAGCCTGCTTCTTGATCGATTGATAGGAGACTTCCGTTTCAGGTTGAAACGCATCCAGCATTTCGACTGCCTTCATCCCCTGCTTCGTTCGGCGATTCAGCTTGACTTCATTGGCAGAGCTGCCAGAACCAAAGTTCCAATAATCCGTCCAATCCCCTGCATGAGTCGGCAATGCCGCCGCATGACTCCGAACTCTGGCATAGAGCTGCTCCGGCGTTACGAAGGAGATGGTTTGTTCACGATGCTCCGCATTCCACACTTTAAGTAGGCCCGCCAAATCTTGATCTGGTGGATTATTGTCGTATAGCGGCAAATTCGTCGCTGTCAAATATACAAAGTCGAACGGATATTCCGGGTCCGCTTCGATTTTAGGAAGATATTTAGTAAGCCCTTCTGCCATAATTCGTGTATCTAGTGCATTTACGTCGCAGATTTGGCTGAAAAGCGAATAATGTTCACCATTAAAGGTAAGCAATTTTCGGTGATCCGGCGTTTCCCAATGGAAGGCATTTGGTCGTTTAAAGGGTACCCCGCCAAAGTGGATATTGATGCCCATGATAAAAAATTCAACGCCGGCATCTAATAAAAGTTGGCTATACGGCCATGGTTGACCGTTAATATCATGGTGAATGGCCGTCTTGATTTCGATATCGAATTGGCTGCGTAATTGGCGGACAGGATACAGCATTTTCGCCATTTCTTCAGCTGAGCAGAGCGGCGTCGTATGCATAAAAGAAGCCGAGATACTCATTTGTCCGTTATGCAAATAATGCTTGAACCGGTCGACTTGACTCGCCTTCGCCGTTTCCAACCAGCGCAGCATGGGGTAGCTTGACTCGCAGGTCCAACGAAACTTGTTGATTTCCTCCCAATCTTCAGTCATCTCACACATGTCCAACGCTTGGTCGATATATTTTTTTTGCATTTCCAATAATATGGGCTGCGCATGCGTATATCCGACATCCAGGTGACTATGATGCAGCACGAGCACCTCTTTGATCTTTGACATCCCTTGTCTTCCTTTCTATTATCCTTTTAATGAGCCGGATGTGATGCCTTCCACAAATTGTCTCTGCAGGGCAAGGTATAACACGATAATCGGCAGCGAGGCCAGAAACATCATAGAAAACATTTGCCCCCAATTGACCGAGAATTGTCCGATGACGCGATAGATGCCCGCCGTAATTGTCGTTCCTTTAATCGGTCCGATAATGATAAGCGGATTCAGAAAATCATTCCAAACCCATAAGCCGATGAAGATGATGACACTCGATGTACACGGCCCAAGCAACGGAAAGATTATTTGCCAGAATGTTCTTAGCGGTCCTGAGCCATCGATTGAAGCCGCTTCGTCCAGTTCACGCGGAATGGTACGAATGAACCCGGAATACATGAATATGCCAAAGGGAACATAGTAGCCCATGTAAAAAACGATAAGGCCAACCTTTGAACTCATTAAATGCGTTGCCATTAACACCTTAACGACTGGTATCAGAATAATCGTCGTGGGCACCATGAGTCCGAATAGAAAAAAGAGAAGCAGAAATCTCGTTTTTTTGCTATCGTTCCGTACTAAGTAATAAGCGACCATCGACGAAGAAACGATGATAACAAGCAATGATATGGAGGTAATCACGACGCTATTCCACATGCTCGTGAACAACAGTTGATCCGGTCTGGTGATGATGCCTTTTAGATTTTCCAGAGTGAAGCGACTCGGAAAACTGAGCGGATTGGCCATGATTTTGTCGTTTTCTTTGAAAATATTAACGAGAACAAGGTATAAAGGGAGGAAAAACACCAACGTGATGCAAATCGTAAATATTTTATGAGCTCTAGACAACCATTTGGAAGACATTTAATATTCAACCTCCCTGCGCTTCAACAAGGTGACGACGACAACGGAAATGACGCCGATCAGAAGGAACAATACGACAGCCATGCTCGATGCATATCCCATTTGATTTTCGTTAAATCCCATGTTGATGATTTTCAATGATATGGTTTCAGTCGTCGTTCCCGGGCCACCGTTCGTTAATACGACAACCTGGTCAAAAACTTTGAAGCTCGAAATCAACAACATAACGGTATTGATCGTAATTCCCGGTGCAAGCAGCGGAAAGGTAATATGTTTGAACTTCTGCCACTGGTTGCATCCATCTATTTTAGCGGCTTCGTACAGGTCGCTCGGAATGCTTTGCAGCGTTGCAAGGAAGACGACTGTGCAAAAACCCATGGATTGCCAAACGATAACGGCGATAATGGAGTAAACAACGATACTCGTATTCGCCAGCCAGCTAGTCCCGTCCAGACCAATGTAGCCCAGCAGCTTATTAAGTACACCATCATCGGTTAGAATGATTGACCAAATAAATCCGACAATGATGGGGCTTAATACTTGAGGCGTGAAAAAGACGGTTCTGGATGCGTTATAAATCCAACCCTTGAAGTTTACTAACATTGCAGAAAGCAGCCCTAACCCGTTTGAGACCAAAGTGACGATGATTGCAATCAAGCAAGTCACGTAGATAGCATGGCCGAACTCGCTGTCTTTCGCGAGCTCTTTATAGTTATCGATCCCAATCCAATTAAAATCGGGATACAACGGATTAAAATTCGTGAAACTGTAATATACACAAAAGACGACTGGTAAGATAACGAATGTAAGATAGATGATCAGACCATGAGATACGAAGAAAAAGAAGTTGGACCATTTGTTTTTCAGAATCTACACCCCTTTTGACTCAAGAAATAAGGAGGAGAGAATGTTTTTCTCTTCTCCCTATTTCACTCGTTCTTTATTATTCGGATTTACTTGGTTCGCTTGCTGACTTCATCCCATTTCGCATCCAGCGCTGCCAATTCCGAATCGACGGATTTGCCAAGAATCATATTTTGCGCAGCTTTATTGAATTCATCGACCATTCCAGAGAGCATAGCGGCGTCGCCATTTTCCCAACCGAAAGCATTAACCTTCGTACCTTGTTTGCTCATTTCGACGACCTTTTGGAATAAAGGTGGATATACGTAATCAACGGTTTGGCCTTCCAACGGAATCAAGGCGTCCGACTTAACGGCTTCGACTACGGTAGCGGGATCCGTTACAAATTCCGTCGCGAACATTTGCGCCGCTTCAGGGTACTTGGTGGTTGCGCTAACAGAAGCAGGGCCGCCAACGGAATATGGAGTAACGACCGATCCATCATCAGTCGGAATCGGGAATACGCCGATTTCGATATCTTTTTGCGCAGTAGCTGCGGCAACAAACCAAGATCCCATCGGATACATAGCTCCTTTGCCTTTCAGAAATGCGTCTTGTAGTTGAGAATATCCGATGGCCAACCCGTCTTCGTTGAAAGCTTTGGATTCCACTAGGCTCTTCCACTTCAGTACTGCGTTCTTAAAGAGCGGATCAGCAAATTTCACTTCGCCTTTCTTGCGTTTAGCGACCCAATCCGGTTCTTTACTATAGACGTCCGTACTGATAATGCCGTCCAACAGGAAAGTTGTTGACCACGGGTCTTTTGCTCCACCGTACAACAACGGCGTTTGACCAGATGCTTTGAGTTTACTGACGACATCGACGAATTCCGCCCATGTTTTTGGCTCGGTCGCACCGGCTTTATCGAACATTTTTTTGTTATAGTAAATATAAGATATTGTTTGGGCACCCCATGGGAGCTGATATACTTTGCCATCGATCGCTACTGAATCTGCGCCCGGTACTTGGCTCACGTATTTATCCTCAAATGGCATTAGTGACTTGGACGCTAAAAAATCTTGCACACTTACAGACATAAGCACGTCTGGGAATTGGCCAGTCGCGAGTAATTGCTTCGCGTATTTCGTGCGGTCGACGTCGGGGGATACGATTTTGTTAACTTTGATATTTGGGTGTTTGTCGGTAAATCTTTTGATCGTGTCATCCCAGTACTGTGCAGTCAGGTTAGGAGTTTCAAACACAAGTACGTTCAATTCGGCCGGCTCTTCGGATACAGGAGCTTCCGAGGTTGCTTTGGGGGAATCTGTCTGTCCCTTAGCAGAAGTATTCGATGGATCATTGGAGGATGACGAATTACCGCATCCGGCAAGGGCTGCCGTAAGCATTAGAGCTAGACACAATGACATAAATCTTTTCACTTTATTACCCCCTAGTATGTAATGTGACTTCATTTACAATTATAAAAAGGAACGCCAGCGACAAAAAGTGCAGGAATTAACGTTCGACTATAATAAATAATGCTGTTACTAGGCTCTCAGAAAAAAATGCTTCGAGATCGACTCCCGAAGCATTCTGTAGCTTAAGACTTATTACCTTTCTTAAATTCCATTGGTGATTTGCCTGTAATTTTTTTAAATTGGCTGTAAAAATAGTTCGGTTCGGTATACCCGACTTTCTCAGCTATATCCTTCACGCTTTCGCCGGAAATCAACAAGAGGTTTTTCGCATTTCTTATTCTGACATGATGCAAGTATTCATTGAATTGCTGCCCCAATTCGATCTTTAACCGCTTTCCGAGATAAGGAGCCGAAATATGAAATTGTTGTGATAATTCCTGCAAGGTCAATCCTTCCATATAATGAGAATCAATGAATTTAACCACTTTTTCTACGATATTCGTATTTCGGTTCATTTTCAGCCTCTGCAGCGTTTCAAGTAACGTTTGGGATAATTGTATAAAATGCTCGTACAATTTTTCTTTCGAATCGGCCTGAAAGAGTGCATCGACAGACTTTGGAAAGTGGCTTGCATGCTCGAGAATCTCGAACTCCATTTGCCTTAATTGGCTCATGCACAATAAGGCGAAGTCGATAAATACCGTACGAATGATGCTGAGATCAGGCACTTGGATTTCTTGCAGTTTCTTGCCAGTCGACTCCAATTCCTTTAGTACAGCCACATAGTCATGATTTTCTATTAATAAATTCAAACGGATGAAGCCTAGCTCTTTGGAGATGGTTTCCTTTTTCTTTTCCCGATTCTGCTTGGAATAATCGATGACCGATGCGGCATCGACGAAATATCGATAGTCGTATAAGTCCATCGCGCATTGATAAGATAAATAGATATCTCTCCAAGATGTGCAGGGTTTACCAATAAAGGCGACAACTTGAATCTTCAATACCTTTTGAATGAGCGCGATAATCTCTTCTGTTCGATTACTGATCGCGTCTTGGCTATGGTGATTTATACCGGTGAATAATAAAATGATATGACTTTGTTGATTCCCGAATACATATACTTTCTCATCAATAGCAATTGCCTCATGAGCAACGTTGCGTATGGCAAACTCACTTAATTGTCTTTCTTTCAGCAAAGGGACTTTTCTCTGACGGGTAATCGTGTCCATAACGACGACTTGAAAACCGCTATCTTCTAGATCGATGTTCAGCATTCCGCACTTCTCGTGAACGTCTCGAATCGAGTAATTGTTCATGACAATTTGATTCAGAATATTATTCTTCATGAGTAAAGTTCCCTCGAACAACTCGCGAGATTTACGATACTCTATGAGAAGGCTTTCATGAATTTGTTGAAGAGACCGTATCAATTCCTCTTTGTTAATCGGCTTCAACAAATAATTGTCAATACCCCTGATCATAGCTTCACGAAGATAACTGAATTCGTCATATCCGCTAATGATCAAGACTCTCGTCCGATAATCGGCGTCTCTGATCCTTTTTAACAACTCTAGTCCCGTGCATACGTCCATCTGAATATCAGTGATAACGACGTCGATTTGCTTATTCGATTGCAGGAATTCCCATGCATCTTCACCATCTTCGAACAATCCAGCTACTTCGAAACCTAAGCTTTCCCAATCAACTATGGCGTGCAATCCTTCTCGAATAAGCGGCTCGTCATCCACAATAATGACTTTTCTATTAATTGAACTCATGCGTTCACCTCAAGTTTCGGTATATAAAGTGTAACTACAGTGCCTTCTCCTATCCTACTCTCAATATCCAACCCGTAGTTTATGCCGAATATTAATCGCAGCCTCGAATGTACATTCATGATTCCGACGGATGACGATTCTTTTGATTCGAACGGTGTCATTTGAAGATTGGCTCGTAGACGATTTAAGTTTTCCGGCATGATTCCCTTTCCGTTATCTGTCACCTTTACTTGGATCTTATCCTGAACTTCCGTTACGCTGATTTGAATTTCGATATTTTTCCCTTTATTCATGGCATGCTTGAAAATATTCTCTACGATCGGTTGAACCGAAAATTTGGCAATTCGTTCGTTCTGGTAGTGATCTGGAAAGTTGATAATAAATCGTGATTTGGGATACCTGAATTGTTGGAGTTTTAAGTAATATTCAACGTAATAAAGCTCCTCGTATAAGGTCACGACCGTTTCTTTATTTCTGATGTTCCATCTGAAAATTTCGCTTAACTGATAAATGGTCTCCGATAGATTCATATTTTTTTCTTTGATGGCCTGCATACGAACAATTTCTAGCATGTTTGACAAGAAGTGAGGATTAACCTGAGAATGCAGCAACTGTAACTCCGCTTCCTTCGACTTAATCTCAAGAACGTACTCCTGTTGAATAAATTCCGATAGCTTGGAAATCAACTGATTGTACGTGTCCTCCAAAATCGTAAATTCGTCGTTTTTATGTATTGGGATCGGATAAACAAATTCGCCTGGATTGTATTTCCTCATATTACGGGTTAAGGTTTGGACTCGCCTGGATAATCTTCTGGAGATATAGAAGGCAACGAAGACGTTCAAGAGAATAATGGCGGTCAACGTGATCCATTGGTTTTTCTTCATGGCGAGAATATTCTCAATTAGTTTTTTCTTAGATATAAACATTGTAAATATCATGTCATCCACAGAATTCTGGACTTGTGTAACGAAATAATGCTTAGAATCGAGCTCACTATCATCGATAATTGATTGATTGACATCCGCTGGCATTGTATTTCCTGAGATTCTTATTGTGCCATTAGCATTCTTTAATTCGATTAAAGAATCCGTTCTGAGATGTGATCCTGCTTTTTGCAGGAAACCGGTATCCACACTGATTAGCAAGTATCCGACTGGTTGGCTTTCTGCAAGCGCATTTGGATCTTTCACTTTTAGAACAAAAACCAAGTCATAGTTATTCGAATTAACATTCTTATCTGTTTTTCCGATCGGATATACTTTCACGTACTCGTTGGTATCAAGAGTTATCATGGAATTAAATTTGGGTAGAAGACTTGGATCGAAATATCTAACAAATGCAAACTTCTCCTCATCATTATTTCTAATAAACAATATCGAGCTGAAACTCTCATCCGTGTAAGCCATCGATTGCAGGAATTGCTCGATTTCAGCTTTATGCCTTAAGTCGTCCACCTGAGTTGTTCCTTGATATTTCTTTATCTTCTCAAGGATAGATTCGCTCTGATTGGATTCGAAGAATAAGGAGAATACATTCGAACGTATTTGCTTTAATTTGTGGTTGTAAGCATCTTGAACATCAAGAATCTCAGCTTGGGCATATCCATATTCGCGTTCTTTTATAAATTGATCGATACGAATAATGTTAAGCTGACCTCCTATCAGAATTAGGACGGATTGTATAACGATTACGGCAATAAAGACTTTAGCAAACAAGGAATAATTCAACTTCTTTAAAAAATTATGCAGATACTTCACTCCCCCTTGTTATGGGAAAGACGCCTACGGTAACCACCAAGTTAGCAGAGATATCCGCAATTGCCAATCATTATGCGACTAATTATAGGAAGTGGTTGATGAACGGTCAAGCTTAATTTTTCCACTATTACCCATCTCTTAAGCCCCACTTTGAATATTATTGATGCTGCAAAGGCATTAACCTTATTAACCTTCAAACGCCACGTCAACTAATCTTGATTGTATTGCTTAAAATAAAAAAAGCGCACTGCGCGTGCGCGGAATATATGCATTTAGAACGATATTTGTCACCTTCTCATTTTCTTCCTTCGAGAATTATTGTGACAATACACATTTACATACCAAGTTTCCAAAAGTTTGGATGTCTTGAATATAGTCATATTCGGGAGGATTTTGCTCGGTTTGGTTCAACATTCGGACTGCCACAACATGATACTCAGGGATAACCAATACGGTATTTCCATATAAACCAAGTGACTGATAGGCTTGTATAGGGAGCTTGTCTCCTAATTCCGATAAAGGTCGAGGCATGTCCTGTATCCACCAAAAAAATCCATGACGCGGCAATGTCTCGTTAAGGCTTAAAGGCGTAGTAATAGAACTAACTTGATCAAAGATGGCGCTAGGAACCCGTTGCATGCCATTCACTTTTCCTTTTGTCAAATGAATATATCCCCAATAGGCTAATTCTCGCGTACTAACAAATAGATTTGCATCATGGCCTTGATCATCCTTGTAGTTTTCATTCAGCCATACTAAATTTTCCGATTTTTCTTTTACCCAACCTGATTCAGTGAACCCGTAGGGTAAGAATAGTCTTTCTTCCATGACCTCTGCGAGTGTTTGGCCAAATACCTTTTGAATAATTTTAATTAGCAGATTGACACCTGTGTTGTTGTACTTCCAATCCGTCCCTGGTGGGAATATCCTTCGATGATGATCACCGCCTTGGAGGCCGTGCGTATGCGTTAGCAAATGACGTATTTTCGTATCTCTACAGATAAGCTCGTCCAAATCATTTAGATAATGAATCACATTGTCATCTAAACTTTTAATTCTGCCCTCATAAAGAGCGAGACTTACAGCGAACCCTAAGTACGTTTTACGGATTGAAGCAACATTGAATCTGGATTGTGCATCTACCATTCGACTACCTACTGATTTATCATGATATCCCGAATACCATTCATTAACGACACAATCATTTTGAATAATATAAGTGGATGCTGCTGATGCTGAAATCCTATGACTTATCTGTAAGACGTACTCGTTTAGTTCACGAAACGCATGATTCGAAGTATCAACTAACATTTGCATCGATATTCTCCTATTCATCCATTTCTATTAAGTTTGTGAGGGATGCCTAGCTCTTTATAGGCCAGTATGATGGCACCGACGACGGGCGAAAATTGCGCTTCGACCACGTGATAATTCTTTATTGGATTTGCCGTGAGCAATTCTGTCAGCTTCCCGCTCATATAGGGGCTGCAGATGACACTGCCAATTAATGCGACCTCAACGTTACGTTGATCAAAGTTGGAGCCGACAAGCTCTATACCCAATTGGAGCTGCTCGACAGCGCGGTTGCAGACACGTCTTGCAACACTGCTCCCCTGTTCAGCGGCACTTGTGACTTGCGGAGCGAACTGCCCGAACAGTTGATCCCGCTTCATCGTATCGGGTTGAAATCCCTGCCGAGCAAGTTCCTGCAACTGCTCTAGGCTATTCACTTGCCAATGTTGCAGCATCTCTGTAATCAGCAGCTCATTCGAATCATCTCGATGGCCTGCAAGCACTTCATAGACAGCGTCATAGGCGAGATGACGTGCTGCACTATATGCGTATTGATGATAATCCAAGTTCCTGATCCGTCTGTCGTGTTCATCAATCCCCATGATCATCGTGCCTGTTCCGGCGATTGCAATAATTCCTGGCCTATTATGTAGCGAGCCCGCGTGAGCAATATCTGAGTCATTCAAGTGCAGCTTAGGACAATGAAGTCCCGGCAAGTCAGTGAAAGCAGTAATCCATGCATCATCAGCTTCTGATTCGTAGCCTGCAATGCCAGCAACAAGCATAGCCGCATCCGTCGCAACTCGTCCTGCCATCGCAAGTGCATCCTCAATCGTTGCTTTCACATGATCTGACGCGTTTTCGTCTTTATACTTGGATGCACACCCTCCCTCAGCATAAGCAAGCTTGTTCCCCAACAGATCACATATCATGACCCTCGTACGCGTTCCGCCTCCATCAATGCCAATAACAACATCGCGTTCCTTCATATATGTAACAACCTCCTGCCCATCTGGTGACAAAATAATCCAATATGTTCTATTTCTTTATATCTTACTATAAACCTTCTTTTGCCCTTATATTGAGAAAAGGCTGCCCTATGGCAGCCATTGAATGATCGTGTCCCTTTAACAATACGACTCGTTTTATAGACCTAATAAAACGAAAAGAGAACCTGCTCTCACAGATTCTCCTCTTCCACATATATTCTTATGATTGAGTTACCCCTGCAAAGCTTTTCTCACACTGAGAATGTACTTCGATTGATCCAACGGATTCACGCCGCGCCGCTGGCGCTCTGCCTTCACATCAGGTGGACAGGCCTCATATCCATCGAAAAAGGTAGCAATCGTTCCCCGCCCCTTCGTCAAGGAACCCAGCTCCATTGGGTAATCTAGGGATGTAGCTACAGGCACCCGACCTTCAATGACCATTCGGTCTCCATTCAGGCTTGGCGGTTCAAAAGATCCCCGCATCAGAATAAGGTCATTCATCACGCGCCCACCGAACTCCTCCGGTACAACAATGCGGAACTGTAAGATCGGCTCCAACAATTGCGTCCCTACATTGGCCAGTCCGTCCATAATGCCCATAGGCGTGGCTACCGCGAAATCAAGCGGATGCGTATGCCATACATGATGCTCGCCATCGATCAGCTTCACCGTCAAATCCGTAACTTCCCAGCCATGCAATCCTTGCTGCAGCGCTTCGGGAACTCTTCGAGCCACTTCATTCTGATACTGGAGGAGCAGCTTTTCCGTTCGAACATCAGCCTCATAGTGCAGACCGCTGCCGCGCGGCCCAGGCTCAATCCTGAAGCGGAGAATCGCCCAACAAGGCTTCGGCATCGTATAGGCAATAAACCCTTTTCCGGCTTGTGCCGGTGTTTCTTTATAGATGACGGAGGGTTGTCCGAATTGAACTTGCAGCCCATACCGATTTGCCAGCATATTCGTTAGAATCTCCAGCTGAATGGGGCCCATCACTTTCACGTGGAGCTCCCGCTCATCCTGCATCCACTGCACGTCAAGCAGCGGATCCTCATCAGACAGCTCTTGCAGCGCTTGAACAACCCTCGGATATTCCGCTTCGTTCACCCAATGCGCTTGCACCGTCAATAGCGGTACAGCAAGCCGCGCTTCATCCGGAATCGCGTCCGGTCGACCCAACACATCCCCAATCCGGACCTGCGTCATCCCGCAGACAGCGGCAATATCTCCGGCTTGAAGGACGCCGATATCTTCTGACCGTCCACCGTCTACTTTACGAATTTGCGTAATCTTCTCTTCTAACTGCTGTGTATGATTATATATAATATCCCGATTCCGCATGACTCCTTCATATAGACGAACATATGCCATCCGCCCCATCGTCTTATCACGTTCGATTTTGAACACGATCCCTGACAAAGGCGCTTCCGAGTCCCCCTGCGCTGCGGGCAAATATTCAACCATTGCATCCATAACTGCCGTTACGCCAATACCCTTGCCTGCCGCACCGTAGAAGAGCGGGAAGATCTCCGCCCGCTGCGTCATGGCGATTGCATGCTGATTCCAATCGGACAGCTTGATCGTGTCACCGTTCAAATAACGCTGAAGCAAGTACTCATTCCGTTCCGCAAGGAAATCATAGACCGACTCATCTCCGTTCACCCATACATTTTCTGCTCCCCGGAAATCCTGTTCGATACCGTTGGGTACTTGAAACGGGATCACATCAGCAGACAAATATTTATGAATACCATCCATAACAGATGCTGCATCGGCTCCAATTCGATCCATTTTGTTCACGAAAATAAGAGTCGGAATCCGCAGCTTGCGAAGCGCGTTCCAGATCACCTCCGTCTGAGCCTGCACGCCTTCGACAGCGGAAATAATCAGTACAGCACCGTCCATGACGCGCAAGGATCGTTCTACTTCGGACAGAAAATCCACGTGTCCCGGGGTGTCCACGAGATTCACGAATTGCCCTTTCCATTGAAAAGATGTCATCGCTGCTCGAACCGAAATACCCCGTTCTTTCTCAATATCCATCGAATCCGTCAAAGCTGTGCCCGCATCCACACTGCCTAAGGATCGGATCCGTCCGCTCTCATATAAAATATGCTCCGTCGTTGTCGTCTTTCCTGCATCCACATGCGCGAAAATGCCGACGTTGCGTTGTTGTCTCATTGTAACTGCCTCTATAACTGTTGTGTCCATAATATATTTCCCATCCTTTATCGACCGCTCTTTTCAAATAATTCTCCAATCACCCCCATTTTCCTTTATATTCAGAGCAATGGTTGCGTTAAACTGCCCTTTAGCTTAACAATAATTCATAACAGTATTAGATTCATTTCCAATTATTTTTCACAATGACAATGACAATGATGAGCAAAAACGAACCGGCAATATACCATAAAACTTTTCTCCAATCAAATGAAGCACCGGCATATTCACCCTCATAGTTCGCTTTAATGAATGATCCATCATTTATCTTTATTGCAATCGCCTCATTGTAAATAGAAAAAAATAGAGTTAAAATGGTGCTCCGCACTTTCCTCGAACTTGCGCAGCTAATGTGCTTAATTTCAAGCGGAAGAACCCTTCCGGCCTCCTCTTGCCGCAATAACTGGTATAATAACTATACGTCATATCTATATCGGGAGAATTATTGACCATGCATGTCATTCAACCTTTAACGGATGCGGAATGGAACGAGCTAATCGCCTACATCGGCGAGCATGTTCAAGACATTACGCTCAAACGAGGCTTTCAATATTATAAACAAAACCGCATCCGCTCCATCACCATGCCGCAGAGCTATCATATCGAAGCAGACGTGAAAGGCAAAGAAACTTACCACGTCAAGGTTGAACTTAAGAATGTATCGGCCAGTCGCTGCACTTGTCCAATGCGTCGTCACTGTCAGCATCTCATTGCGGCATTGCTCTGGTACGCAGAGCGACAAGGTCGGTCGACCCACCAGATCATTAATGCCAAAATTCTGTGGGAGCTAAAAGGAAAGAAATCGGCGAATCCACCTCATCAACCGATTCCAGCAAGCGTAAAACCAGTCGAACAACGGAAAGTACAGGCCGACATCCGATCTATGAACGTCTCCGAGTGGCACTCGTTATGGCATGATTGCGTAACGCCGTTCTCTAATGTCATTCGGCACGATGCCTACTTGAAGTCCAATCTGGCGGCCATGAATACGATGAAGCCGGAGCTGCCGCCCGCACTTGATCGCATTTACCGCCTGAACGCGTATATTTACATATTGGGCAAAATTACGCAATCGAGTGGTCCAACTGTCTACGGTACCGGATACAAAACCCGGCTGGCACTTGATGATGCCATGGATCTGATTCACTCGCTGCTTGGACAAGGCATACCGCTGGCAGAAGCAGACAAACGCGCGTGGCTGCGGATCATGGAGACGCTGGAAGCCGTTCGACAGCTCATCCGGGAGTATCCACAAAATGAGGCCATGGTCCAACTCTACCATCAATTGTGGCAGGATTGGATCCGTCCGAATATGTCCGATTCTCGTCTGTATATCGACGAAATAAGCGCGCTTGACGCCTTGATTCATGCGAGCAATGGACGTGCGCAGCCTTTTCCATGGCTGTATTTCAAAAGCATCATGCTCTTCTATCTGGCCCGGGATCAGGAAGCTTGGGAGTCGCTGCGAGAACTAAGCGGCGCGATATTTCTCACCACGTCGCATCTAACGCCTTTCTTCGATCCCCTCTATGAGGCCAAAGATTGGCCTCGTCTGACGGCGTGGTTAGCCGCGACAGGACCCATGCTTCGTAAATATCACAACGAGCGTTTCCAATCGGAATACCTAGACTATTGGAGCGGAATGCTGCGGCATTCACCGGAAGCGGAGCCGCTCTTGTTCGAGACATTGGCGCAGATGCTGCCTTTCTCCCGAACCTACTACCAAGAGACACTCTTGACCTACGAGAAATGGGAGCAATGGATCGACTATCAACTGGCCTCAGGAGGCGAACCGCTCGAGTTCAGAGCTACAACGCTAGCGCCAATTGAGAAATACGCGCCAGAAGCCCTGCTCCCCTTCTATCATCAGGCTGTGGAGCGGTATGTACAGCAGAAAAATCGGGACAGTTACAAATTAGCAGTGAAATTGCTCAAACGATTGTTCAGAATGTATAAAAAAATGAAGCAAGAAGACCGCTGGATGCTGTATCTTGAGACTTTCACAGCGCGATACAGCCGTCTTCGCGCCTTGCAGCAGGAGCTTCAGAAAGGAAATCTACAGCTATGAACGCAAGCACAGAACGAAAAACGCTGACGATTCACGTAAATATGAACGATGATGGTGATGCATTAATCCATGGATACTCGAACAATAACGAGGCTATTTCGGGCGGTTTACTGAAAGATCGGCTATTCGCCTATCATGAACCTTCCTTCTATGGGACGACCCTAACGACGCGTGGGGTCCAAGATTTTGAGATTGTGGTGCTACCTGCCGAATTTGTGCTGTCCTTCTTCGCGAAGCTGCGGGTACTGCAGCATGTATCATGGAACTGGGAGGACGACGCGAACGTACTCATCAAGCTGGCCCCCACATTATCCGCGATGATCGATGCAGGGCAGTATGCACCTAGCCTTGCCGCGTATCAAGCAGGAAAGCTACAGTGGGACTGGGAGTACGGTGAAATGGAGCAAGCCAGCCGCATAGCATTGGAAGCAATGGCGGTACCGGAGTCAATGTTTCTCAGAGGGATGAAGGCTGCTTTCTCGCAAGCCGTAATGGATCGGCATTACAGTAGCGAAGCTAAACTAGCTGATTTGCGAAGAGAATATCCACTGTTATTCACGGATCCTACCACTCACGAAGCGGCCTTTCATGAAGACGAGTGGCTCATCCGCATCGGCTGGAAACCAGACACAGCGCCGTTCCGGCCTATCCTGCAATTGATTGAGCCGGGTGAAGTCGAGCCCGCATGGCGCCTTCAGCTGATGCTGCAGGACAAGCAAGACCCGTCGCTCCTCATTCCGGTTCAGCTCGCGGAAGACGGCCAGGCACACGGTGACTGGCCCGAAGCGTGGACGCAGTGTGTTCGCGAAAGGTCCGGCTCTTGGCTCGAACGTCTAAGCGCCGTGCTGACGGATGATCAGATCGCCGGACAGCCGGAACAGATATTAGGTAGTACTTTATCCGATGAAGCCGCTTGGCAATTCCTCACATCGGATAGCCATCGTCTGCTCGAAGCGGGATGGCAAGTACTGCTGCCAGCTTGGTGGGAGGATGTTCGCCGCAAGAAACCTCGGGTGCGTGCCCAAATCATATCGACTCCGAACGCAAGCCCGTCGTTATTCGGCCTAAAGACGTTGGTCGACTTCAACTGGCGGGTCGCGATCGGCGACATGGATCTTAGCGAACAGGATTTCGCGGAACTTGCCGCGCGAGGGGAGCGGCTGATTAACTTCCACGGCCAATGGATCGTACTGGATCCTGCACTGCTGACACAAATCCGGCAAGCGATGCGCAGTGCAGACCAACGGCAAGGAATGTCACTTCAGACCCTCCTACAGATCCATTTATTGCAGGATCACGAACGATCCCAGCCGTCCGTGAGCGCGGTGGACGCAGTAGACACGGAGGAGCAGATCAGGCTTGAAGTAGAGCTCAATGCGCAGCTGCAGGAGTTGATCGGACAATTAAATCAGCCTGCCCATTGCCCGACGCCAGCCATTCCAACTGCGCTGAAGGCAGATTTGCGAACCTATCAGCAAGAAGGCTTTGCTTGGCTTGCTTTCTTACGTCGGTTCGGCATCGGTGCTTGTCTTGCTGACGATATGGGACTTGGCAAAACCGTGCAATTCATCGCCTATTTGCTGCATGTGAAAGAATTGGCTGCTTCGACTGCGCAGGAAGATCGCTTCCCTTCCCTGCTCATCTGTCCAACGTCTGTTCTCGGCAATTGGCAGAAGGAGCTGCAACGATTCGCTCCAACGCTGAACGTCATGGTTCACTATGGCGCTCAGCGACTGAGCGATTCACAGTTTACAGATGAAGCAAGACAGGCTGACATCGTACTTACCACCTACGCGACGGCTACGTTGGACGTCGAGGTGCTTGAGCCTTATACATGGTCATCCGTCTGTCTAGACGAAGCACAGAATATTAAGAACGCCCAGACGAAGCAGTCGCAAGCGGTACGTCGGTTCACGGCCCATCACCGGATTGTGCTCACAGGCACGCCGATCGAGAACAATCTCTCTGAGCTGTGGTCCCTGTACGATTTCATGAACCCAGGCTATTTCGGAACCCTGCGCAGCTTCCAGCAACAATTCAATACGGCTGTGGAGAAAGAGCGGGATAGGGAGCAAACTGCTGCGCTGCAGAAGCTAGTTAAGCCGTTCATGCTGCGGCGCAAGAAGAAAGACCCTGCCATCCAGCTGGATCTGCCGGACAAAAACGAAATGAAAACCTACGTCCATCTCACAGCAGAACAAGGCGCGTTGTACGATCAGACCGTCCATCAGCTGATGGAGAGTATGAAAGAATTGGAAGGCATCGAACGGAAGGGTGCGATCCTTGCCGCGCTCACACAGCTCAAGCAGCTGTGCGATCATCCTGCACTCCTCCTGAAGGAAGACTTGATGAAGGCGGATAGCGCCGCGGAGAACGATCAGTCAATGGATACGGAGACGATCATTGCGCGTTCTTCGAAGCTGGAGCGCTTAGTTGATATGGTGAAAGAATTGCGGGAAACAGGTGATCGTTGTCTGATTTTCACGCAGTACATCGGAATGGGAAGGCTGCTGCAGCGAGTCCTTACAGAGATTCTGCAAGAGCCTGTGCTCTATCTGCATGGAGGAACACCCAAATCCGCGCGCGACCGCATGATTGAACAGTTCCAATCCGATTCCCTACCCGCTTCGTACCAGCCTACTGTCTTCATTCTCTCACTTAAGGCCGGCGGCGTCGGACTTAATCTGACGGCGGCTAACCATGTCTTCCACTTCGACCGTTGGTGGAATCCCGCTGTGGAGAATCAGGCGACGGACCGCGCCTACCGAATGGGGCAGACTCGCGACGTAGAGGTTCACAAGTTCATTACGATCGGCAGCTTGGAAGAACGGATTGATGAGATGTTGGAAAGTAAGCAACAGTTAAGCGACCAAGTGATCACCAGTTCGGACAGCTGGATCACCGAGCTCTCTACGGAGGCGCTCAAAGACTTGATCACCTTGCGTCGGAATATTACAGGGTAAGTATGGATACATGAGAGGCGGCAAAAGCAAAACTCGTTTGCTCGTCTTGACTTAGCCGCCGCAGTAAAGATGCCGCCTCGATGTAGGCGGCATCTGCTGTTTAACTTCTCCACTTCTCAAACCCGGCAGCCAGTATAGGCATTCAATGTACTCGGACTAAACCCCTAATCTCCTAATTCTCTTACCTTTTGGAAGGTTTTAATCGTGATTATACTAGTGTGCCTCGTTAGTTCAACTATGATCTCTTTACTCGCTGCTTTTTTGCGGTTGCAAGAGGGCAAAGAAGATTTTCTTATCCACTAACCGTTCGTTATCTTGGTCCTGTATGGTGTAAACCATACGTCCCGCATCATCAGGGAGCTTAAATACAACCTCAGTAGGGTGGAAAGGTTTCATGGTCTCCATGAGATGCCACACCTTACTATAGATCCTGTAGAGCACATCCTTTTCCTGGCTTGTGTATTTTTCGTCATCGATAACCAGTTCCAGCGAGTAATGGGTCAACTGGTCGTCGATGCGTGTATGCAAACTCCATATGCCCACTTCTTTCCGCTCCAGAGAAGTGTAGAGCTTGTCGAATTGATAATCGAAATTCCTATAAAGTAGGTTTTTGATTTGTTTGAGGGTCTGTTCCTTTAGCTCCTTCTCACTCAATAAATCTGTACTAAAGCCGAAGGGATCGTATTGATCCTTCTTCACGCCTTCTAAGGTAAACACGCGGTCCACAAAAGAATGAGGGCTTTGATCTTTTGGCAGCCGCTCGTCCTGGTAAATCATATGTAGCTTATGGATCTTATGCTGCTGCCCATCCTCAAAGAAAGCTTTTGCCTTACGGATCGTCTCGTCCATATTAGTTATCGTGACCGGCACGTATTGGTTCGGCTTCTCTCGAAGCGATTCATCAAAACTATACGGTTCGCCCGCTTTCACCGCTCCCCAGTACAAGGAGATTAGGTCCTGTGGCCCGATGCCAAAATGCTTCTCCACCAGTTCCGGATAGTGATAGAAATAACGAGTAGTCCGGTATTCCTCTCCTAACTGTCCCCAGAATGGCAATCCACCTTCAGCGTGGGCACCGTTGTTCCGCTCGGCAATAAAGGTGGTGGTGGGATCGTCCTTCGGAGCAACGACAAGCATCCGGTAGCCGTCCTCGTTACGATCTAGTCTGTCCGTCACGATAAATTCGACCCCATGCAGATCCTCCATTTCGCCTAGGATTTTACGTTCGTACACATACCCGCTCTTCGTGAAGAAGTATAAATAAATAATGACGACAATCAAAACCATGATGCCAAAAAAAAACGAAAACTTAACCCAAGTATTCCGTTTCTTGTTGTAGGCATTCACTTTCCTATCAATCCTCTCACTCTTGTATTTGACATCGCCGTTCCACACCTGTCTAATAAGTCGCTTCGCTCACTCATAGCTTCGTACATTTTAATACTCCGTCCTCATCTTTGATACAGATCATTATTTAGAAAAAATATCCATTTAAAGCATATCGTAGTATGCAACAATTTGTAAATGTTTTTCATCCGACACTACGTAATCTTGTCAAGCAGGGTCATGCCCCTAATAATAGGGTCGTACCGATTTCTCTGTGCTTCATTTGTCAGATGTTTTTGTGATTTGGCTAACTATTAGGAAATCTTCAAGAATTGCAACGATTTCCAATATTCCCACGCTTTCAAGTAATCTTCCAAATCATGCGGATGTAATTTTATACAGATCCCAATTCGACAATAAAGTTGAAAGATTACTTCTTCAATCAGCCTTGATTCTTCAATAGATTCATGATGAAGCAAATTAAAGGCTGCCATTAAAGTCTCTAGGTTCAAATCGTCTGGAGAAGAGCAAAAAGCGTAAGTAAAATCGTATAGCATAGGACCAATCATCGGTGATGGGTCTATAACACCAACAAGTAAGTTATCATGAAACACAAAATTATGAACACCAGTATCTCCGTGCAGCAAATATCTTACTTCTTGATCTTCATTTTTCGATATGTTCTCAAATATTGATTCTACTCTTGTATAATCCTCAATTGATAAAAGACTTCCCCAATCATTTCTTGTATCCACCAAACTCCGATAGTTCCACTCACGCCAAGACTGAATCGGTGATCCTAGCCTTCCCCATTTATCCGTTTGTACATATTTTTCGTAATTATTAAAAAGTTCTTTTACTAAGATTGTAAGCCATTCTATTTTTGATCCACGATTAAAATGCGTTGTACCTGTGATATATGTATACACGATATATGCTTTTGCAGGATCGGTATAGAGAATTTTAGGAAAAAGTCTAAGGTGCCGATAAGTACCAAGAAATTGTTCGGTCAAAGTAATTTGATGCGGACGATCAATTTTCAGAACGTATTTTGCTTCGTCGTGCTCTGAAAGAAGATAAACAATACCATCAGTAGACCCAGTCTTATTAATCGTTGCAATAACATTGTTATCAACAATGCCTTCTTCATTAAGAATATTTATGATGCTGTTAACATCTACGTTTTCTAACATTATTCATTTCCCCTTTAACACCATTAGCTAAAATGTAAATTTCTACTATTTTATTAATATATGGTGGTTTTAAAGGTGATTCAAGATAAAGTTTTGTTATAATCAACTATACTGTCCTTTAAAGCAACGCGGCTGCCAAGCACAATATCTGTTTCCTTCAGGATCATAAAAATCAAATCCTAAGCCACACGAAAATCAGAGATAACCCATTGGAAAGTTTCGTCCATCCATCCGTTTCTAAACCAAAAATAGGATTGAACCACTCGTGCAAAACCGCCTTTCACTCAAATGAGCTTGGGGCGGTTAGCACAGTTACCTTGTATCCTTAATTGATTACGATCACAGGGTGGAATGACCATACTCCTTCGTACCATAGCTCACATCTCCAGTCGAGCCTTGGATCGCTCGGGATATGACACGAATGGACAGCTTGTTATGTTAATAGTAGCCGATATCAGTCCCGGCAGCTTCACGCCGACTGCTGCTCCGCATACACCAACGATTTGTAAATCGTATCGCCTGCCATGAGCTCTTCATGCGATCCCTGTTCAGCCACCCGCCCTTGATCCATAACGACGATCAGATCAGCGTTCATCACCGTGGACAATCGGTGCGCAATGATGATTGTCGTACGCCCTTGGCGAATTTCGTCAAGACTGCGCTGAACCTGTCGCTCGGTTTCCAGATCGAGCGCTGACGTCGCTTCATCCAGGATTAGAATTTCGGGATGATCTAGCAGCGCACGCGCTAAGGCAAGCCGTTGTCTTTGTCCTCCGGACAATGTAATGCCTCGCTCACCGATCACGGAGTCGTAACCTTCAGGAAGCTTGGCAATAACATCATGGATCTGTGCGACCTTACACGATTCGATCATCTTCTCCTCCGTAATGTGGTTACGTCCGAGCAGCAAATTTTGCCGAATCGTATCCGGCAGCAAGTAAGGCTCCTGGAATACAATACGAATACGTTCTGCCCAGCTATCACGCCTTAACTGCCCTAGCGCTACTCCATTCACTACAATATCTCCACTCGACGGATCGTAAAAGCGCAGTAACAGCTGCGCAATGGTCGACTTACCCCCGCCGCTTGTACCCACGAAGGCCACCTTCCGACCAATGGGGATGTCTAGCGTCATATTCTTAAGCACAAGAGGAAGCTGTTCGTCGTATCGAAACGATACGTTGTCTAAGCTAAGGCTTGTGACGCGGCCTTGCAGTTTCCTATCTCCATCGTCCATGCGTTCCTCCTGCAGCACTTGATTTATCCGGTCCACTTGAGCCAGATTTGACGAGTACTCCATGATCATTTCAAATCCCCGATTCAAGGAGTCAAGCAATTGATTTGCGAACTGGAAGACGATCACAAATATCCCTATTGTGATTTCTTCCTCCATGAGCTGATAACCGCCAATACCGAGAACAGCGATCATGACACCCCATTTGATCGGATTGCTCATCATCATCTGTTTGTTTTTCAGCCTGCCCTCGGCCATGACTCGGTCAAAATATTGTTCAAACAAACCATTGTATATGTGACGTTCCCACTTCATACGGTGGAAGGAAATGACTTCACGCGTTGAGGAAATACCCTCCTCCAAATGAATAAGCATCGCGGTTCTCCGATCATGCGCCGCTCTTGACGCCTGCTTCATCTTGGGCACGAAATATTTCGCAAGCCCGACATAGACGACAGTAAAAGTCACAACCGCAGCCAAGATGAGCGGGCTGAACATGCCGATCGTGATCATCAAGAACAACGTGGTAAGCAGGGCTTGCAGCAAGTGCGGCATCTGCCATGTGATCAAGCTCGCCACGCTCATCATATCGGACGTGATATAGTGGACGTATTTGGTCGTCCGTTCGCTATGAAACCGTCTAGTGGGCATTCGGTGGATCGCCTGGATCATATCAGCGAACATCAGTCGAATTAACGAATATTCATTTCGAACGAACATATACGGCTTCACCGTACCAAGTACAGCATAGGCGATAAATACAAGAGCGAATAATAACAGCATTTGCGGAAACTTACCATAGTCACGGCCAATGAAAACTTGATCAATCAAGCTTTTTTGCAAGTATACCGTTGATAGATTCACCAATGTATCTAAGACAAGCAGAAACAGCGCTGCGGCGAAGCCTGCCTTAACGTATTTGATGTAGCGCCACATCCAGCGCAGATTCTTCATCCCTGCTCACCTCGCTTTCAGAAACCTGACCTTCAGCCAATTGGTAAAATGCGCCTCTTCGGTTCATCAGCTCTTCATAGCTACCTTCTTCAACTACCCTTCCTTGATCAATCAAAACGATGCGGTCGTAATCCTGCACCGTCGATAACCGATGTGCCACCGCAATTGTAGTTCGACCGACGAATAGCTTATCGAGCGCTTGCTGCACGTCTTTTTCACTGATGTTGTCGAGCGCTGATGTCGCTTCGTCAAGCAATACGATCTTTGGGTTTTTGAGCAGCATTCGCGCAATCGATATACGCTGTCTTTGCCCGCCCGAAAGCTTGATTCCCCGCTCACCAACGGACGTATCATATCCTTCTGGCAGCTGCAGGATAAAGTCATGGGCATTAGCAGCCTTCGCAGCTTCAACGATTTCCTCTTCTGTCGCATCCGGCCTGCCGAAGCGAATATTTTCTCTCACTGTATCCCCGAACAAGTACGTTTCCTGAAACACATATCCGATCGATTCACGCAGCTGATCAAGCGTCAGCTCAGTTAGTGAAACGCCGTCAAGTGACACCTCGCCCGCAAGCGGATCATAGAACCGCCCAATAAGCTTAAGTGCCGTCGATTTCCCGTTACCGCTCATACCAACGAAGGCGACTCGCTCTCCTGCACGAATTCGTAAATTGAAGTGCTGCAGGACTGTCTCCCCTTCAGAATAACCGAAGCTGACTTCCCTGAAGTGAATCTCGCCTTTTACTTGTGGCAAAAGGATAGGATTCGCACATTCCATAACTTCAGGAGTTAGCTTCATGAAATTGTACAGGGGCACAATCTGAAACATCAGGGACTTCTGCTCGGCAATAAGTGCAACGATCGACGTTAAGTTCCACATCGTCGTGAAATACATAAGAATGAAAGCGACGAATTCTCCTACGGTAAGTGACTGATTGCGAATCAAAACATAACCGATTATAAACAAGGCGATAGCTCCCGTATAAAATGTAAAGCGGCGGTAAGACCCCCGAAAGTTGGCGAAGAAGCACCACTTCATATAACTATGAAACAGAGTCGACATCCTATCGAACGTACGTTCCAAATCCCAGCTTTCACGAGCAAAAGCGCGAAACTCTTGAAGTCCAGATATGCCTTCGTATATTTTTTTATCCAAATCTATCCGATTTTGTGTTTTTTGTTTAGCGTATGTCGATGCTTTGCGATCAATCGAAGGACCAAATATGTAATAGAGCAAAAAGCAAGGAACGATGATGAGGGAAAGCTTCCAGCTGAGCGTGATCATGACCGTAATGCTTACAATGACAGACATCATGTTTACCATAATCGCCGGAAGGAACCGCCTAAAGATTTTCTCGGCAGCCGCCACCTCCGTATTGAGCAGCGAAAGCGTCTCCCCGACGGGATGCCGTTCGAAGTAAGAGAAGCCAAGCGTTCTCAAATGCATGAAAACGTCATGCTGCAAGTCTCGCGACGCCTTGACTCCTACGATTCGTTCCAGCATATTACGGCCATTTCCAGCCGCAATGACGACAATGACCATCACAATCAGCATCATCAAAAGCACCATAAAGGCGTTATAATCTTTCATCTTGTAAATATGATCGATGAAATATTGAATCGATTTGGGGAATAAGACTTCCCCAGCCGTTATAGCCAACCCGCACCCAATCATGAGAAAAACCTTCACCCGGTACGGCTTCAAAAATCGCAGCACCCAACGATATACACGCCATAAGGAGTTTCCGCTATCCGTTATTGAATTCATCAATATCACCTCTTATTTGCTAAAAATTGGTCTACATATTTACTAAACTTAAGATATTTAGTAAATATAGGATATTCATGAATTATATAACTGAAATGATGCGACATCAATTCAATTTTTTGGGGCTCAGTTATTCTATATTGCTGATTTTGAATCAAAAGAAAAACCGCCCTATCATTAAGGCGGTTAATTGAACTATCGTGTCCCGTTAGCGGAACGCCATTACAATATTTCAATGTACCCTTCTGTTCCATGCACGCGAATTCGTTGCCCGTCTTTTATCAGATTGGTAGCATTTTCAACACCAACAACTGCCGGTAAGCCATATTCACGCGCGATTACTGCTCCATGGGTCATCAGTCCACCAACTTCGGTGACTAGACCTTTTATGGATACAAACAATGGTGTCCAGCTAGGATCCGTAAAAGCGGTGACTAATATATCTCCATCTTCCAGATCAGCATCTTCCATGTTTAAGATGACACGTGCTCGCCCCTCGATAACTCCGGAAGAAACAGGTAGACCTACAATCGCTTCGGCTGGGAGATTTTCTCGTTTGTACTCACCTGTAATGATTTCACCATCAGACGTGATAACACGTGGTGGAGTTAGTTTTTCATAACATTTGTACTCGTCTTTTCGTTTGCTGATGATCTGGTAATCCAGTATATTTGAGCGTACGACTTCATGAAGTTCTTCAAGAGTGAGATAGTATATATCTTCTTTTTCATGAATGACGCCCGCTTGGACGAGCTGTTCGGCTTCTTTCAGTAAAGCCTGCTTATACACGAAGTAGCGATTAACCATGCCGTATTTGGGGTATTCCCGATAACCGATGTTATTCCGGATGATATCGATCATTCGTTTTGTTTCTTTGGCTTTTTGTTCACCATCCGGTAAATACTTCAATCGATCTAATAACTCTTGTTCTTTATTCAAAGCTTCCTGACGCCCTTGCTCAAATTTCCGATGGCTAGCATTAGGCTCATGGTTTTTGATATTACTAAGAATCATGGGGATAAGTGTAATTGGTTTTTCGCTCCAACGCGTTTTAGTAATATCGATTTCTCCGGCACATCGCATTCCGTATTTTTTGAGATAAGCATAGATAGCGTCTTGTGTTTCCTGTCCACCACGAAGCTTAGGCAGTTCATCCAAAAAGTTATCGTCTTTTACATATTGTAAATAATCAATGACTTCTGGATAAGGACGAATCACATCTGCGACATTGAGTAGCGCCAGACCCATTTCCGAAGTAATATTGTTCTGTACAGATTGAGAAAGAGTATCTGCTGCGTTTTTTTCGCCTAACCACTCGTTCATGTTTTCATTGATCCATGATGTAGCATTTATAGCAGCCATAAACACAGCAGAACTTTGAGGGTCAAATAAGATCTTCTTTAATTGCTGGATATCTTCCAGAATAAAATCCAATAAATCTGATCCCGATTTCGCTTGGATGTTTTGTTTTAACTCTTCTATTGATGTTTGACTACGCTTAATCAAACCAGAAACGATTGTCGGATCGTTCTCGAATTGTGCCAGCATATCTGTATTACTTCTGCCCGGAATCGGTGCTTTTTGATCATTTGGTAACAATTTTATAAAATCTCGCTCTATTATGGTCATGAGTGCGCCTTTTATGAGCGGATCGGATCCCAGGGTATTTAATAAATTGTCTCGGCTATCAGGTGAAGCCAGCATAGGTGTAACATCAACAAATAACCTTCCACCAGCTTTAAACCTGGGTCCAAAAGATGTTAACTGGAATAAAGACAATCCCAGTGGTTTCATAGGATCAGTCATCATTTGTTGATGACCAACAGATACATAAACGTGATTTTCCTTATCATTCGCTTCAGGGATCGGGTATAAAGTCGTGATTGGCCTGCTCTGGACAATATAAAAGGTATCATGGGCCAAACACCATTCGATATCTTGTGGGCAACCAAAATGAGCTTCGATCTGTCTTCCGATGCGTGCGAGTTGTAAAATTTGTTGGTCATTAAGTGTTTGAGTCTCTTGCTGATCAGGAGCGATCTCGTGTGTCTCTGTTCCGCCTTCTTTTCGTCCATAGATAGCTAATTTTTTGGTTGCTATCCGCTTATCGACGATTTCCCCTTCCTGTACTGTATAACAATCGGCAGATACCCAGCCAGAGACCAGCGCTTCTCCAAGTCCATAACTGGCATCGATTGAAAGTGACTTTCGACTCGAGGTCATCGGATCAGCGGTAAATAAAATCCCCGAAGCCTGTGGGAAAACCATTCTTTGAACGATTACAGATAAATAAACTTGACTATGGTCGAATCCATTTTGCATACGGTAGATTACCGCGCGATCCGTAAATAGGGAAGCCCAACATTTGCTGATATGCTGCAAGATGGCATCGACGCCAATGATATTTAAATAGGTGTCTTGTTGACCTGCAAAAGAGGCATGCGGTAAATCTTCAGCAGTCGCACTAGAACGCACTGCATAGGCATGATCCTCGCCAAACTGAGAGAGATAGTGAGTCACTGCTTTCACAACATCGGAAGGAATTTCGATTTCCATAATGATTTGTCTAATCTTCCTGCTGATTTCACCAACTTGATCTCGATCTTCTACTTTTAGCATGGTCAGTCGATTGAGCAGAGCATGGTACGTTTCGTTGTGTTCGATGGCTTGTTGATATCCCACGGTTGTAACACAAAATCCCTCGGGTACTTGTATCCCTTCAATCTTGGATAATTCCCCTAAATTAAACCCTTTTCCGCCAACGAGCGAAAACTGCATTTTCCCTATTTCCTGAAAACCAAGAACCAAAGAACGCATTCCACATCTCTCCTAACCATAAAATTGTGAAAAAACATTTGACAAGAGCTTACCGGGGTGGTACACTTAAGATGTAAGATAAGATACTTATGTCAACACAACCAAGTTCAGACGTAATCCGATTATATCATCGTGTCTGTTTATATGCAATATGAAAGAACCTGATAAAGCTATCAGGTTCTTTTTTGATATCTCGCTTATTGATAATCTGCGTAACAGTTAACAGTATCGTACTAACTTTTTAGTAATAAACGGAATTTCCAATGCCGCCGGTTACCGAAATGACATCGCCGCTAATCGATGCCGATAAAGGTGAAGCCAGGAAGGTAACGACATTGGCAATTTCCTCCGCTGTAATCAAGCGACCGAGTGAATTCATTGCCTCTAACTGGCGTAAAGCATCCTCATCAGTAACCCGTTCTCTAAATGCTTCTGTACTTACAATACCTGGATAAACCGCATTTACGGTAATTCCGTGCTTTCCTAATTCCATTGATGCGGATTTTGTTAAATGGACAACAGATGCATTACGCGGACCGGAACTAAAATAACTCCCACCTATTCTTGCAGCTAAACCACTTATATTAATGATACGTCCCCAATTATTTTTTATCATATAAGGTGCTACAGCACGGATACTTCGAAAATAGCCCAAATACTTTTCTTCAAAATCTTTCAGAATTAGTTCATCTTTAATGCTGTTAAAATCCTCTGGCTCCTGGCCGCCAACACGAGCCCCGCTGTTGATTAGAATATCAATACTCCCCATCGCCGCAACTGATTTTTCAACTAATTTTAGGATAGAGTCAGGATTCGTGGTATCTGCTACAATCGGATAGATATTTCTTTTTGTTTCCTGAGCCAATTCCTCTGCAGCGATTTTTAGTGAGGATTCGTTTCTTGAACAAATCGTACAGTCTACACCTTCCAGAGCCATTTGGCGGGCAATCGCTTTACCAATGCCACGGCTTCCTCCAATAACAAGTGCTTTTTTTCCAGATAACTTTAAATCCATACCTGCAACCTCCTAGTTTTAAATAACACGATATACGACATAGTCGAAAGTGATTTTTGTGATTAGCAACTCATTTCTTCCTTTAATTCTACCTATAAAAAATACTTGAATCAATTTCATATGAAGTACTCGCATTAGCAAGCCGCGAGATCAGCACTGGTACCTTGGGATGGATGAGCTGAAGCTGTTTATTTTCAGTTTTGTTCCAAGTCCCTCAAGAAAAACCCCCTATTTTCATACATAAATATAAAAATTTCATTTTGCACTTGAAACTTACGTAACGGAATGTCTTATGATTTGGATACCGGTAAAAACCTCGCGCGAAAAAAGGGGCTGATCATGAAACGGGAGTGGAAAGTTGGAGAACTTGCGAAATTAGCGGGATTAACGGTTCGAACATTGCGATACTACGACCAGATCGATTTGTACTCGCCATCCGGTCATACCGAATCCGGACACAGGATCTATACCGAATCCGATATTGCACGCCTACAGCAAATTCTGTCATTGAAGGAGCTCGGCTTGTCGTTGGATCGGGTCAAATCTGTTATTGCCGGCAATCATTTCAGCCTGTTCGACATTGTTTCTCTTCAAATTGAGCGTCTAAAGGAAAGTATAAGCTTACAACAAAAACTTTTACAGGAATTAGAGCATGTAACAAGCCTAATGCAGAGAAAAGAACCGTTGACTGTTCAAGAATTCACTAAACTATTGAGCGCCATGAGGAAGAGCCATCATAAATATTTTGCCGTGCAGGAAGCGAGCTGGGAATCCCATCTCGACCGACTTGGCGATTATCTTGGCGGACATCCAGATGACGCTTCCCAAGGGAGGACAAAATAAACCATGAATGAACGATCTGTAGAGTACTCTACCTTTGTTATCGAGAGAAATTATAATGCATCGCCCGAGCGGGTATTCTCCGCCTGGTCGGACCCGTCGGCCAAAGCCCGGTGGTTCCCGAAAGCCGATGAGTTCGACTTCCGGGTTGGTGGTCGAGAGATCAACCGCGGCGGCCCGCCGAACGGTCCGTTTTACACTTTCGACGCTTGCTACCATGAGATCGTTCAGGACAGTCGCATCGTTTATACTTACACCTTGGATCAAGGAGAGACTCGGATGTCAGTCTCCGTGACAACGGTAGAAATAAAGCGATTGGGCAACGGCACTCAACTCATCTACACCGAACAAGGAGCTTTCTTCGATGGTCACGATAAACCAGAACAACGCGAGCACGGCACAAAATTTATTTTAGATAAGCTGGGCTTGGAGCTGCAGAACGAATGAAGGGGTCACCTCACGAAACGGAAAAAATCGTACGTTTAGAGTCACTGATTGGACTTAATTCCCAAATCACAGGAGGAAAATTCAATGAAAAAAGTAATTTCGAAAGACGGAACCGCCATTGCATTTGATAAATCCGGGAATGGACCGGCGATCATCCTGGTATGCGCTGCATTTCAAACTCGCTCGGATCCGATGATGAAGCAACTTGCTTCGCTTCTGTCACCCCACTATACCGTGTTCAACTACGATCGTCGGGGTCGAGGGGATAGCGGTGACACTTCGCCGTACGCGATTGAGCGCGAAGTCGAAGATATCGAAGCTCTCATCAACGAGGCTGGCGGATCGGCATTCGTATTCGGTATGTCTTCCGGTGGAGTCCTTGGCCTCGAAGCGGCTCGCAAGCTTGCTATCGCGAAGCTGGTATTGTACGAGCCACCGTTCGTCGTTGACAATACGCGTCCTCCGCTGCCGAAGGGTTACTTAGAGCAGCTCAAAGAGCTGACAACGTCGGGCCGCAGAGGCGACGCAGTCGAGCATTTCTTGACGAAGGCAGCAGGCGTGCCTGCCGATTTCGTTGCTCCGATGCGAAGCGCGCCATTCTGGCCGGCGATGGAAGATGTAGCGCACACATTGGTCTATGATGGCACCATCATGGGTGACACCATGTCGGGCAACCCATTGCCAACCGAGCGGTGGTCTTCCGTCTCGATGCCTACGCTCGTGGTGGGTGGAGGGACAAGTCCTGAGTACCAGCAAAATGCGGTGAAAGCGCTCGTGGACAGACTCCCCAATGCAAAGCGCCACATTCTGGAAGGTCAAGATCATAACGTGGCTCCGGATTACCTCGCTCCCGTTTTGACTGATTTTTTCTCCATGTAAATTAAAGGAGACTATAGCAATGAGAAAAATCATTTTACTCTTTTTGCAGCTATGCTTGATTGATGAATACCGGATTAATGTCAATCCAATTGTTGTTGGGGGAGGAAAACCTCTGTTTAAAAATATCAAGGACAGAATCGATCTTAAACTTGTAGAGACCAAAACGTTTAGTTCTGGAGTCGTAGGGCTTGTCTACGGAGTGAGACGGGGTGAGGGCAATGAAGAACGCCTTGCATGGAAATGAGATGATGGCCGGTATGCGTGAATGGATCGGGCTCGCGGTACTGGCCTTACCCGCCCTTCTTGTCTCGATTGATCTCTCGGTAATGATTCTCGCACTGCCGCACATTGGTGCCGACCTCGGCGCCGATAGCGCTCAGCAGTTGTGGATCATCGACATCTACGGATTCATGCTCGCCGGGTTCTTGATCACCATGGGGACGCTGGGAGATCGGATCGGCCGCCGCAAACTGCTGTTGATCGGCGGGAGTGCATTCATGATAGCCTCGATTTTGGCTGCATTCTCCCGAAGCGCTGAGATGCTCATTGCGGCCCGCGCAATACTCGGTATAGCCGGAGCGACTGTATCGCCTTCTACTCTAGCCTTGATTAGCAACATGTTCCGTGACCATAAGCAGCGCTCCCTTGCCATCGGAATATGGTTAACGTGCTCTATGGGCGGGATGGCGCTCGGGCCTGTGGTTGGAGGTATCATGCTAGATCACTTCTGGTGGGGCTCGGTGTTCCTTCTAGGTGTGCCGGTCATGTTGCTTCTACTAATAACCGGACCCATGTTGCTGCCTGAATACCGGCACCCCGAATCCGGTCGGCTGGATTTGACCAGTGTTGCTTTATCTCTAGGCGCCATCCTGCCGATCATATACGGCCTCAAGGAAATCGCCAAGTACGGTCTGCAGATGGTGCCTGCGCTGTTAATACTAACGGGTGTCGTCCTAGGCACGGTGTTTGTGTCGCGGCAGCGCAGGCTTACGAGTCCCCTACTCGATTTACGCCTGCTTGCGAGTCCCGGATTCAGCACTGCACTGGGGGCCATGTTCGGTATTACACTGACAGGAGCGACCATGCTCTTCATCGCGCAGTACCTCCAATTCGTGCAAGGAATGTCGCCACTTCAGGCAGGGTTGTATATGCTCCCTGGAGTAATTGCCTCGATGGTCGGTATGTTTTTCTCACCGCTAATCGCACGCCGGATCCGACCGGCCCGTCTTATCGGAACGGGACTATTGATATCGACCGCGGGCTGTTTTCTGCTAACCCAGGTGGGAGTTGAGTCAGGTCTTACGTTTATGGTGCTCGGGTACATCTGCTTCAGTATAGGTGCAGCCCCTCTCCCGAGTTTATCCAGCGACCTTATTATCGGCTCAGCCCCGCCAGAGAAGGCAGGATCGGCGGCGTCCATGCTGCAAACCAGCGGCGAATTCGCTTTCGCGCTGGGCATCGCAGTCTTGGGCAGCATCGGCACGATCGTTTACCGCAACCAGGTGGCGAACTCTATTCCCGCCGACTTGCCGGCTTCCGCGGTTCAAGCATCCCGCGACAGCTTGGCTGGTGCCTCAACTATAGCGGAAGGCCTCTCCGAACAAGTCGGCAAGGCACTGCTCACGGGGGCCCGCGAAGCCTTTACGAGTGGGATGCACGCCGTTGCTGCAGCCAGTGGTACAATCATGCTGGTTATCATCGTCCTTGTCGTTACTCGACTTCGGCACCTACGACCAATCGGAGAGACTCAGTCTAGCCAATCCGGTAATATTCCAGAAGCAGTACCCGGCGCTGCCAAAGAATCAAGTTAGTTGCACTGCAAGTCATGTTTAAGTAAGAGCATCAAAAAAGCCGACCAAAACTGGAACAATACAGTTTTGGTCGGCTTATTTCCTTTTAATCAACCAAACACACCACCAGGAAGACGCTTGAGGTTATTCGGAAACAAAAATAGTTGAATATAGACTGGGTTAAATCATTGTTCAAAAGGCGGTGGTCGCGTATATACTAACTTCTTTTATACCTAAGTATTCGGCGATACATCTTCCTAGCCTTCAGCTTAAGAAAATGGGACATTGCCGGATATAGGTTGGCTTCAATAATGAAAACACGCCCATGCCGATCTGTTGCAACGTCCAGGCCATAAATACGGTGTCCAGGGAACAATACTTTTAATCTTTTCGCGGAGCGAAGCGAAACCTTATCTATTCGGGATTTTAATGCGGTAACAGACAAGTGACTAATGGATGAACGCTTGATACCCTTTTTAAACCTAAGCAGTTTTCCATTACTCCGCGTATTATTGGAAACAATATAATTTTTGCCCGCAACCTTGATCACCCTTCCCGTGACTACCCATCTGGATGAATATTTTTTCCGTTGAACGATAACTCTCATATCAAAGGGGCGATTATTTATGGTCGGACGAGTTATTCTCTCTTGTACCATATAAGAGTCATCCCCGATTTTCATTTTGATATATTGATAGGTATCCTCTTTTCCCGATTTCATCGTTTCTATATTCTCGTAATGTATGGCGTAGTTGTCATTCCCCAAATCGGAGACCTGAATGACACCCCGTCCACGGCTCCCCCAAACCGGCTTAACTATGACGTGCCCATATTTGTCCACAAGGCTCCACAAGGATTCACGACTCATCTTCCTGGTTTCCGGCAGGTATGGCGCTAGGGAGGCACTCCTTTTCATAAACAAATATTTCTTATATTTATTTTTTGCTAATGTTCCCACAGTACTCCACCTTTCTCGAATGGTTAAACCCAGTCTTTTTAGACCATCCAACAACCGCTTATTTGGAGCTTAGATCCCGATGGATCGTTTGTTTTCCATAATGGTTCTGATCATTGTTTGATCGGAGAGTTGAGTAAATAACATATGGCCCGGACGTGAATTAGCTTCAATGATCCATATGCGGCCTTTCTTGTCTAAGGCGAGATCAACCCCTAATTCATGAATCGAATGCCATTTATTAACTGTTTTAGCTATGACAATGGATAGTTCTTCTATTTTGCGATAACAGGCGTCCACTTTGGATTGGTTATTCTGAAAAACACTTATGAGTACCTTTTGCAAAGGTTCTGCATGGCCCCCTTTATGATAATTGGTCACAAATTTATGTGGGGCGGCAACACGGGCGGCCATACCCGAAATCTCCCATTTGTGTTTTGGCTTCTGCAGGTATACTCGGATATCAAAAATTACTCCATGATACTTCTCTAATCGTAGGCCTTTCTGTACCAAATACCGATGCTTTGATTTCCGGTACGAGCGAATCGCTTTTAAGACAGAGGAATGTCCCGCAATCTTCATACTTGAGCCAGAGCGAACCTCATATCCCTTTCCCAATCTCTTGACACGAATGATTCCGTTACCACCGCTCCCGTGATTGGGTTTTATAAAGACAGATGAATAGGTTTGGAGCATTCTTAAGGTCCTTGAATTCGTCATCCAGTGAGTTTCAGGCAAATGTGGACGCAATATAGGGTTCCGGATCATTTCCTTATGCTTCTTCATTTTTCCAATGGTCATTGAAATCCTCTTCTCTTGTTAGGTTCCAGATATAAAGAGCATATTCATAAATATCTCTACTGCTATAGACAAACATCTAAACTTTCAACAATTGACCATCCACGCTGGGGCGTAGCCCTCTAATGAAGACTCAATAACCGGCAAGGAAGCAAATAAGAAATACGGTTTAAAAATTGAATGGCAAAATAGATAAAGCCGATTTCCCTGTGGAAAATCGGCAATTGCACGGACTTGTATAGACAATAGAAGATCTTTAATGCCTACTCCTTCTTATGCGATTCAAGCCATTTTGCTAGTGTATCGATTTCTTTTTCATTTAGCCTCGATTCAAAGGAAGGCATGCCCTTTCCGCCTTCGTGAATCTGTTCGGCAATTTGTGATTTTTGCAGTCTATCACCTACTTCACGCAGGTTCGGTCCAACTTTGCCTCGCAAGTCTGAAGCATGACAGGCGAGGCAGTTGGCTTGATATAATGCGATCGCTTTATCCGTACTGATCGCAGCACCCGAAGAAATTGAATCGCCTCCGTCAGAAGGTTTAGTCACGCACCCCGCGACAATCATCATGATAATTGCAAGCAGAAGTATAACATCATGTCTTCGTAAGATTATCATCTTGCAACCACCGATAGACCTCTATTTCTGTTCTGTGTCTTTCTTCGATTTCCTTGGTTCATTCTGGTCATCTTCCCCTTGCTGTAGCAGATCTCTTGCTCCTGCTCTAAACTCTCTTAAGGTCGTCCCGATCGCCCGGCCCAATTGCGGTAATTTCGAAGGGCCGAACAGAAGAAGTGCAACAAGAATAATCAGGATAAATCCAGTTACGCCAATATTGGGCATCGAACACTCATCTCCATTTCTTCTCTAAGTTCCCGTTAAGTCGTAACTAGTAGAGCTGTCGCGTACATAAGGACAATGCCTAAGGCAACGCTGCTGAAGTTCCTCCATGAGAACAAGGAATATTGGTGCTGAGCAGACTCCTTCATGATCATTCTCGTAATGACATAAATGACTTGTATAATTGCGCCGGCACCAATACCGAAGAACAGCGCCGCAAGCGTGTTATTGAGGATTAAACCTCCCGTCCATACACCTAAGATAGCAGGTCCCCCGCCGATGATAGCGAGCTTCACGAAGGTTAGCCAAGTCGGGTGTCCTTTGGTCAATGGAGCTGCGATTCCGATGCCTTCCGTAATATTATGAAGGGTAAACCCGATCACTAAGAAGGTTCCTAGCGCCGCCTCTCCTACAGCGAAAGCTGTACCGATCGCCAATCCTTCACCAAAATTGTGCAGTCCGATCCCTGCAGCCAGTTTAAAGGCGAGCGATTTTCCTTCTGTGGATCCATCTCGTGGTTTCTTGTGTCGATTTGCTTGATCAATTGTTGCCAAGAGCAGGAAGCTGAGAAATGCACCGAACCAGACCAGAGCTGTACCTTGGAAAAGCGTTGGAGCCTGTGCCGCGAATTCCAGACCTTCATCGAGCGTATCAATGACCAGAAAGAACAACAGTCCAATCGTGAAGGCGAGTACGGCATGCATGCCGCGCACCGAAAACCGACGCATTAACGGGTACCATAATAGTCCGAGTGCAACTGGAACAACACCGACATAGGTCCCGATCATTGCGTATTTCCATATTCGATCGCCGCTCAGCACAGGCGTCTCAAATGCTACAGCGATCTCTTGCGCGAATATGACACTGTTCGTCGTGACCATACGAATTTCATGCGCATCGCCTTCTACCCAAGGATAAGGGGTCTTGACGGTGGCCTGACCCATCCGGGGAATCGTCGTACTTGGTTCCATATTGAAATTCCAATAGGCATCATCGATCATGATCTGTGCGATGGTAAGCTCCTGCGGCCCCGAGTTCAGTACATTCAATGTGATGCCGTCACGAGATAATACCGTTTTTTCAACATTGAGACTTTCGATTGGCACAGGCGAATCCTGGCGAATCCCTGTTCCAAGCGTCATAATAGCCGCAATCATCCCCACGAGCAGTACGATTGGGAGAATACCCCATAGCAGCATGCTACGCTTTTTTTCTTTTCCTTGCGCTGCGCGAACATTAGTTGGCAACTGACTCATCTACCGACACTCCCCTCTATTCCGCTTCAAAGAAACCAATCCAGCCTAACTCAGTGAATTCGCTTACATGGGCGTGAAACATATATTTACCCGGGGCTGGAAATACGATCTCGACAATACCTCTCTCACCTTGCATTTGTGAAATGGTGTCCGTATAGTAAGGACGCGCTTCGGGATCTGCTCCCGTTGCATAATAATTGAAAAATGCTGCATGCAGGTGGAACGAGTTAATAAGATCGAACTCCAGGAAGTTGCTTAGATAAATTCGAACCAATTTTCCTGATCTAACCTTGATTGGCTCTTGCATAAAAGCAAAAGCATAGGTATTCACAGCATAAACTTCGTTTCCCCCATCAAAATCAATATCGAATCCATTCATAACCATTGAGAATTCTTGTGCCGGTGCACGAGGGATCTTCGGGTCAATGATGAAATTGCCATACATTCCTTTCTCGATGTGTTTCCTGAATGGTTGTACGTGACAATGATAGACCATCATTCCAGCTGGTTTGGCCTCAAATTCGTAGGTAAATGTACCACCAGGAGGAATTGGCTCCAATCCGTCCATATTCGTCGGATGAATGCCGTGAAAATGAATCGAATGTGGATGCGAAGTCGCATTGCTGAATTTAATTTTGACAATGTCTCCTTCTATACAGCGGATTGTAGGTCCCGGGATCGTTCCGTTATAGGTCCAACCCGGATATTTAATCCCTTTCATAATCTCGATTTCCTTCTCCAGCGCCGTCATTTCATACTCACGGACTGTCTTGCCGTCTGCGCGTTTGCTGACTTTTCCGTAGTCGAAATTCGATAGTGCGGCTTGCGCCATCTTTAGCCCCTCCGTTACTTCCGTTCCGGGGTCGTACCCGTGCTGCATCCCGTGTGACCCTTGGCTCTTCGTTACATGTGCATCATGGGATTCCGCACTAATGATGCCCCCTAACAAAGAACCTGGATTAAGCAGCGCGCCACCAATCAACGCAGCAGCCCCTGCTGCTCCTGTCTTTAAGAAGCTTCGACGGGAGACTTGATTATTACGCTTGACCATCATATTCCTCCTTATGAATCAATGTTTGCAAAATACAACTTTCTTTACCTAGGGAAACTTTTTGTCCAAAAAAAGGGGCATCTATCTCATATTTGTTTCTGATTATAAGCCCAAGAGAATTTGCTGTAAAGCTATTTTTTTGTTCTTAGGCATAAAAGTTTCATTGGTGCAAAATTTGTCTCATTTTGAACCTAAAATAAGCCGCAGACATCGATGCATCTGCGGCTTGAACTATGCTCAAGATCCACCTTTATAATATAAAAGGATGAGGCATTATGCATGCACGACTACCAGAGTGGATGCAATCAAAGTAATCACAAAGGCCGGAACTGCTTGTGCAACAGGATGCTTGACTCTGAAATGTGAAAGGCATGCGACCAGCATCGTGATACCAATCCAAATGCCTGCCCATGCGGCCGCTGTCGGATACCAGTATCCGATGACAAGACCTACTGCCCCGGCAAGTTGAACGAGCCCTGTAATAACTCGAAACCATTGCGGTAGTTTAAGAGACTCGAACATTTCAACAAAATTTTTCGCACCAGCCAGCTTGCTTCCGCCACCAAAGGCCATGGAGACGAGCAGAAAACTTTGTAAAATAACCGAAATGATAATCATAAGGTTCTCCTTCCTTTCCTTTTCAATTAGACCAACGACTTAAAATCAGTTGGCGCCTAGTTGGATCTGCAATCGCGTTTTTTAGTAGAAATTTAAAGTTTGCGGCTCTTCGGACGTAGCGCCCACGAGGCGATATTTAGTGCAGCATAGGAAAGCGGAAGGATAAAATTAAACCCGTTATCACCATAATCGTTAGCAAACGCATGAGATAAAGCCGCACCAGTCATTAAAAAGAAGATACCAGCGTGAACCCATTCTTTAAGCCGAGGGTAACCTGGCACGACGAGAGCGATGGATCCGAGCACTTTCCAAATCCCGAGAATGGTCATGACGTATAATGGGTAACCAAGATTCGTCACTAGCTCGATGTTTCCTCCAAATTGCATCAGTTGCCCAATACCACTTAACATAACAGCTGCTGCGAGTAGTAATGTGGCAGTCCAATAAGTAATCATTTTTCCTCTAGACTGGATGTCTACTTTCGCGATTGTTTCCACACCGATAATTTTACTCATTTTTTTCCTCCTCATAATTGTTTCTAGTGAAGCTTAATCAGGTTGCAAACTTTCCAAATGACTTACTCCTAATTGGACACCTTTTAGTGTCGATTTGATTATATGACACCATTCGGTGTCCTGTCAACAACATTTTTTAAACTCAACATCTTAAAAAACCTCGGTGCGATAATACTGAAGATTTATGATCATGACTCAGTTTTGTTGGGTATTTAATCTCAGTCGGTTCTAAATAACTTTCATATAGCGAATGAATTCAAAAAGTAAAATAGAGTTTACATATACTGAGTTCAAAAGATTGCGGAGGGATCATGTGAAGCGGAAATGGGGCCTGGACGAGATAATCGAGCATTTTACGTTTCTTCCAACGAAAAATAAAAAAGTATTCGAACTTAAGTCCAAATACTTTGCCCAGGCGAACGATTGTTATTCTATGTGCTCCTTCGTGGTTCACAACGTTTACGCCACTTCTCAAATAAAAACAGTCGCAGAGTACCGGCGGTTATGCCGGTACTCTGCGACTGTTTGGCGCGTATCGGATCGAGAAACTTAGTTCATTGGACTCTCATCGGCCGAGGGACCGTACATGCTCGGCACCGGAATATCGAGAAGCCGCAAGTATACCCCGAGCTGCGCCCGGTGGTGGACCATGTGGCTTAATCCGAAGGTGCGGAGCGCGATCGCCCGCGGCTGGCGGAGAATGATATGGTCGCCGTGGCGCAGCGTCCATTCCTCGCCGAGCGTTTTCTCGTCGCATTCTGCGAGCAACTGTTCAAACTTGCCGACGTTCGCGTCGAACTCCTCTAGAACGTCAGCGCGTTTTTCCAAAGCCTCCCGCCGCTGCGGTACGGTCGAAAGATCGAACTCCGAGTACTGAAAAATCGCGATTTGCCAGTTCAGCAGGTTGATCAGGTGCGTGACCAGCCCGCCGAGACTCATCGATTTCTCGTGCGGCTTCCACGACATATGCTCTTCAGGCAAGCGTTCCAGAATGCGGCGCGTAGTTGCCAGTTCATGCGTTGCGTCGCCGACGATCAGTTGTTTGACCATAAATTCATCTCCTCTCATATGGTTTAGCATACTATATATTCCAGTCTATTGGAAAGCTCTCTTAACCGATCTTGATTACCGATGGGTAAGTTATACGCTACTACCCGATGATACGCCTATATTTTTGCCGTCTTATTCCTCCACAATTGCGACCGGACGGGCCCAGCCAGCACTCGCCATTTCTACTTTGATCGGGAAGCAGCAGACTTTGAAGCCATGCGGCTTCGGAATTTTCTCCAAATTAGCCAGCTTTTCGATCTGGCAATATTCCCGGTCTTTACCGACATAATGCGCTGCCCACAGAACGCCTTCCCTCGGCTGCTTTTTATATGCTTCGGCCTGTAGGTTGAGCGGAATATCCCAGCCCCAGCCGTCAGTACCAACTACCTTGACGCCTTGGTCCAGAAGCCACAGTGTAGCGTCGGCCGATACCCCGGCATGAAGGAACGCATAATGTTCGTGGTACAGCCGTTTGTCCGCATCGCTCCGGATGAGAACGATATCGAGCGGTTTCAGCGTATACGCGATCCGTTTCAGTTCGGCGATCAGGTCATCCGTCGTAATCTCGTACCCCGGCGGCTTCGCGCTGAAATCGAGCAACACGCCATCGGAATAAAACCATTCTAGCGGCAGTTCGTCAATCGTTCTTGCCTGTTTGCCTTCCGAAGTCGGCCAGTAATGCCACGGTGCGTCGATATGAGTACCTGCATGCGTATTCAGCGTCACCGTTTCCGTCGCCCATGCCTTGCCTTCCGGAAAATCCTCCTGCTTGAGGCCAAGTGCCATCGCCGCTTGCAGCGCCCCGTCTTCATGGGTCGCATACTCGATCTTTGCCGGCAGCGGCTCGCGGATACGCGGACTAATTGGCACGCTCAAGTCAATAAGCTTCATCATGTATTCCCCTTCCCATGTCTCCTGCTTCATGTCATTATACCAAATTGCCCCAACTGAAATAGTGACGGGGAGAACATTAGCTCTCCCCGTTTCATTATCGATCAATCCAACATTTCGTAACAATCATCATACAATCTAACCTTCGATTCAACACTGTGTAGTGTGTATTATTGCAAGATCGCTTTAGCTACGATGGTAAGGTCTATTATTTCCACTTTACCGTCATGATTCACATCCGCTTTCTCATTCCACCTTGCTTGACCTTGCTCCGTACCATAGGCACTTGCAATAATAGCCAAGTCTCCGATCGATATCTTTCCATCTCCATTGACGTCTGCGGATATTTTCTTGCTTTCAAACACACGAACGGCCTCATCCAATGCGGATTTCGCACTATCTACCTGCTGCTGAGTAGCATTCGGATCGTTCGCTATCGCTTGGGCCGCATCAAGGGAAGTACGCAATTGCGCTTTGGAGCCAATCGCATACAGTTTGTCCTCATTTCCTTCCACTGCAGCATTATACTTGGCAAGCGTGCTTGCGATCAGAGCGTTCAACAATGATTTATCTACTGCTGGGATGCTTAATTGGATATCGCGCGATGCACCGCTAATCTGAAGTTCATCCCCTTGTCCGTTAGCAATCACAACACTGCCTACAGATACAGACGTATTCGTTGCCTGGGTTACCGGCTTAACCTTAAATTTGAATTTCACCAAATCGCCTTGAGGAAGCACGCCCTGATTTACCCCTACACTGGCAGCGATAATGCGGACTTTTCCAGGCTCAGCCTCCTTCTGATCGATAATTTGAAATCCGTCTCTAACCGATTGGGCAGATTCGAAAGTCAATTTCGCCGGATCATAGTTCAGCGTCAGATCTTGGCCATACACTTGCTGGAATACGCTTGGGGTTACGTCGCTTAATCCCATCGTCTGATCGAAGGATTGGCCGGAATTCGCCGTCTGAGGACCGGTTAATACGGCATTCGGATCTCTGGTTGCTTTGGCCAATTCAACGATTTCGCTTGCGCTAAGAGCCTTGTTGAATATTTTCAATTCATCCAGACTGCCTTTGAAATAGGAAGTTCTAGAACCTCCAGATACTTCTGCGCCGACTATCGCCATTGGACCATTCACTTTAGCGTTGATCGTTTCTTTTAGTACACCATTTACATAAAGAGCAGTTCCGGTGCTGGTGCCTACAAAAGTCAGATGAGTCCATTGGTTGGAAGGGATACTATAATTGTAAATATGATCTTTAGAACCGTAGACGGTAACCCCAACTTTACCTGTTTTATTATATTGGTTGATTTTTATGGCTGAAGTCGCGCCGCTTAGAAGTGCCTCATTACCCGTTGTATTTGGCTGACCGTAGACCCACACGCCTGCCGTCCAGTTTCCTGTTATATCTTCGCCGCCTAAAGTGATGTAACCGGAGCTTCCATCGAACTTGATTCCATTTCCGAACTTGCCTGTTGTCCACGTCGCCCCGCCGACTAACGTTCCATTCTTATAGCCGGACGTATCGACCAAGGTGGTTCCTTTTCCTTCATCCATCTTCCACTCGGAATGAATAGGGACGAACGGAGGCTCCCATACGATCGGATCAGCGAAATATTTGATGCCTTTATTTTGCAATCTTGAAGTGTGATCAATCAGCCTTCCTTTAAAATCATCCCAGTTACGATTGCTCTGAGCAGTCCAGCCGACTTCAGCATTCGCGATTAATCGTGGATAGAGCATGTAATCCAAATGATCTGATGTCTCAAGCGTTTCTGACCATAGGGTACTTTCAACGCCATAAATATTGGCTCCCGATATACAATCCGTTGGGTTCCATGCATACGCTTTGTTGGTACTGACTAATCCTCTCCAAGATAAGCCAATTGGCGTATTACTGTAGTACTTCATGTCTAGATAAGCATTTGCCGGAGATACGATCACCTTCATCCCTTTTGCCTTCGCTGCAGTTCCCGTTGAAGCGTTGCAATGCCAGTTCTGCAGAATTGAGTCGCTCGTTGCTCCGCTAGAAGTATCTGAAGGGTCCCATCCAACTGCTTTCTTGCCATAATTTTTAGCAATCGTCGTCACTCTGCCAACAAAATAATCGTAATCAGACGCTGAAGTTGCGTCAGATTCGTCTCCCCCAATATGAATATAAGGTGAAGGTGATATCGCAGCAAGCTCGCGAATGACATCATCAACAAACTGATAGGTTACCTCAGAGCGAGCCATGAGCGTGCTATACCCTACAGCAATATCGGTGCGCATCGCCTTTTTTTGCCCATCCGGATTTAATTCTCCATAGGAAGCTAGCGCCGCATTCGTATGACCAGGCATATCGATTTCTGGAATGACTTCAATATAGCGTTCAGCCGCATAATTGACGATTTCTTTGAACTGCTCCTGCGTATAATATCCGCCAGGACCACCGCCAACCTGCCCTTTGCTTCCAATCTCTATGAGAGCAGGTCTAGATTTAATTTCAATTCGCCAACCTTGATCATCAGACAAATGCATATGAAACTTGTTGATCTTATACTGCGATGCCTGATCGATCTGACGTTTTACTTGATCCACGGTAAAGAAGTGTCGTGCCACATCCATCATGAGTCCACGATATTCGTATGCAGGCTTGTCACTGATATTGGAACTCGGGATCACCCATTGTACACCAGGAACAACGGTGCTCTTTTCAATATCTGCCGGCAAGAGTTGTAATAAGGTTTGAATCCCTCTAAAGACACCTTCCGGTTTATTAGCAGTTAGGGTAACTTGATCGGAAGTCGTGATCAACTTATAACCCTCACTTCCTTGGTCAGCATCTCCACCTATTGTCGTTAGAACAATACTACCGGCAATAGGATTGTTTGATTTTATGACGCTGATCTGATATCCGGTTGATTTATTCAGTTTATTGGCGAGCATTTGTCCATTCTTATATAATTCATCTGTTTCCACTGCATTGTTACCAGCTACAAAGATCGAAGTGGATTGTGTTAAAAGAAATTGCCCTGTTCCAGCTGTGTAACTTACAGGCTTGGGTAATATCGAAGGCTGAGCTGTTGCGGCGTTCGCCATATCAGGAAATGAGCTGATCATTTGTAGTGATATAAGTAAGGTTAAGGCTGTAGAAACTGCTTTTTTTATCAATAATTTTTTCAACCTTATTTCACCTCTTCTATGTTTTAGACGAGTAATTCGGAAGTGCAGGCACCCATTTAATTAACTAAAGCGTTTACTACCTTCTCAATTCAGAATTAATATTTTGCATTACTTATATGACAGCTATGCCACTCGCCCATCTCTCCTTCCCGAGAAATTCTTACAGCTAGAGAACGTTTGAACACGCAAAAAGGCACAAGCCTAAAGAAGCATCTCTTTAAGCTCATGCCTAGCAACGCTAGTTACACGCCTGATTTTGATGGTTACTCAATATGTTTTAACGTTCCCTTCCCCTAAAATAAGGGATAGGCGATTCTTAAGCAATAGTATCGACAAATGTTCCTACAATATTTCATTCTTTGCAGATTCATTTAATCATTCTTGCTGGTGATGCTCAAGTTCGCCATAAACATAAAAAAACCGCGATTTCCGCGGCTCCATAGCATATACTAATCATTTAATCCCTTTCCGTCGAGGATTTGCGGGATATATTTTTCAACCCTTGACTCTCGCGTTTTGAATTGTTTGGGTGCTGAAAAATGCAGAATGTACGCTCTTTGCCGTCCCGGCGTCAAGGCTTCGAAAGCCGATTTCAAGCCGGGGATTTCAACGAATTTATTTTGTAATTCTTCAGGCATGATGTATTCCGTATTCTTTTTTAATTTCACTTGCAAACCGGCTTTCTCAACTTCAATGGCTTCATCAATATAATCAGTCAAGATAAGCTGCATCTCATCTATTTCTTGCACGTTGGTGAACCGAATCTGGCGCGCCGCTTGCACATTCTCCGTTTGTTGGATGAGGATCCCGTGGGGATCTTTTAACAACGCACCTTTGTGAAACAATAGCGCGCAATAATCCTTAAACCCATGGATCAGAACGATGTTTTTATCGTCAAACGTGTAACAAGGATGCATCCACTTAAAATCCTCGGTCAGCCCGCAGTCAAGAACGATTTCTCGGAGCAGCTCGAATTCTTCCTTCCACTTCTTAAGCTTGTTAAAATAGGGATCAATCTTAGAATTCCTTTCACCTTTTATCATCAAGGAACGCCCCTCTGCTATTTTACTATCATTCATTTGTATCTCATTATAATCGACTTGTTATATTTTCCCAGGTTTCGTTGATTTGAGCTACGGTACTGATCAATTTCATGAATAAGTGAGATAACAGGAAGGTCTGCTTCTCGTACGTCCATTAAGGATGGTTTTTTTATTTCCGCCAAAATGTTGAACAGTCTGCCTTATCCAAAATATTAAACTCGATCATTTTCTCAAGTAATGTGAAATCAACTGGACGATCCCACCGAATACGCACTAACTCCTTGGAGTGATCATATCCAGCCTGCACAATTTCATCAGAAAAATGAGTAATCCCCACCCTCTCCGGGGCAACAGCCAAATGAGGTTTGGCTACACTAAAGCCAATGATAAATGTGTCGTGATCGGTAAACATAGGCTGATTCCACGCAATTTTTGGCATTAAATTCGGAAAATTTTTATGTACCCATGTCAAAACTTCTTCCGTACGGGCCCGATGTTGTGGATGATCAATACGTGCTAAATACTCTGCAAAAACTTCCATGTTGTACCCTCCAAAAAAATGATATCGTTCAGTTCAATAGCCAGCAAGCCTTAGCAAATCCTCTATGTCATCATACTGCAGAACTCTAGCCAAAGAACCAATCGCCTCCTTGGTAGGTACCCTATCATCATTCACCATGGACTGGATGAGCGAATAACTGATTCCGCTTTTTTCCGCAAGCTTGCGAAGCGTCATATTCTGCTGCTTACGTAATTGTTCAATCGTTTGCCCGAATGTCATCTTTTCTCCCCCCTCATATATGAACTTGTAATACAATACCATAGGGTCGCTCGTCATCGTATGAACAGCCAGTTCAGGCTGGTAACCTGAACTCCCCCTTAAGTTCTTCTTAACACCATTGTAGCTGCCCCTTCCTCATCTTTGCAATGTACATGATTTGTCCCGTGTGACTGGGCAAATAATGAATGAATAATCAGAATTGGCACCCGATAGGGTGCCATTTCGCATAACTAAGGTTATATTTGATTTGCGACTCTCATTAGGAAATGGTTTTTAATAGCGATCCGAGCCTGTCTAAGTTTTGTTCATTTGCCTCTTCGCAAATGGGCTTAAACTGGATATATTCTTTTTCTGTTTCAAATGTCTGCCGAAAAGTGACCTCTGTTCCGCCGTCAGCGGATTCAAATGTACCCGTCAGTATAAAATGAGGTCTATTGTCATGTCTCAAAACAATACGTTCGGGACCGATCTCTTGAAAAACGACTCTGTTCGGGTATTCGGCTCCGTTCGGGCCATGCATGGTGTATTCCCAGATGCCTGCGGATCTTAAATCGAACGTGTGGAATGTATTCGTGAAACCGTGAGGTCCCCACCATTGGGCGAGCAGTGCCGGTTCCGTCCAGGCCTGGTACACCAGATCCCGAGGGGCAGCCAACTTGCGACGAGACACGAGTTCGAAGGTGTCTGCGTTAGTCTAAACGGATTTAACGTTTACTTCAAGTATTGTCCCGTGATCGACTGCTCCGCATGGATGATCTGCGGAGGTGTGCCCTCGAACACCACCTGGCCGCCCCTGCTACCTCCGTCCGGTCCCATATCGATGATCCAATCCGCATGGCTGATCACACCGATGTTGTGCTCGATGACGATCACCGTATTGCCAGCATCGACAAGGCGGTTCATGATCTCCAGAAGGTGACCGATATCTGACATATGCAGGCCGGTCGTCGGCTCGTCCATCACGTAGATGCTGCCCTTCTTATGCAGCTCACTTGCCAGTTTGATACGCTGGCACTCTCCGCCCGATAGTGTACTGAGCGGCTGGCCGAGCGTAATATAGTTCAGCCCCACATCGCTCATCGCTTGCAGCTTACGAACAACTTCTTTCAGTTCGAAGAATTCCAAGGCTTGCTCAACGGTCATTTCCAGTACTTCTGCAATGGACTTGCCGTTCAGCTTGTACGCGAGCACCTCTTCCTTGAAACGTCTGCCTCCGCATACTTCGCATGGCAGCTTAACGCTTTCGAAGAATGAAAGGTCCAAGTACACTACACCCAGCCCTTGGCAGTTTTCGCAAGCCCCCTTGGAGTTGAAGCTGAACAAGCTTGGGCTCACCTTGTTCGCGGAAGCAAACGCTTTGCGGACATCATCCAGTATGCCCGTGTAGGTCGCGGGATTCGAGCGTGTCGACACGCCTATCGCTGATTGGTCGATGACGATCGCATCCGGATGCTGGCTCAGGAATACGTCGTTAATTAGGGTGCTCTTGCCCGAACCGGCGACGCCGGTAACGACTGTCAGCACTCCGGTTGGAATATCTACGCTCACGTTCTGCAAGTTGTGCAGCTTGGCGTTCTTGATGGACAGCTTGCCGGATGGGTGCCTGCAATCATTCTTTAGCTGTAGCGGCCGTTTCATATGAGTGCCTGTCAATGTACCTGACTCCAGCAGACCTGGGTAGCTTCCTTCATACACAATGTTACCTCCTCGGCTGCCGGCATAAGGCCCGACGTCGACGATATGATCCGCCACTTTGATGACATCGGGATCATGCTCGACGACAAGCACGGTATTGCCCTTGTCGCGCAGCTTCTGAAGGAATTCATTTAGACGGTGAACATCGCGGGGGTGGAGGCCAACGCTGGGTTCATCGAAGATGTAAGTGACATCCACCAGACTCCCACTCAGATGCTTCACCATTTTGACGCGCTGCGACTCTCCGCCGGATAAGGTATCCGTCTCGCGGTCCAGCGTCAAGTAGTCAAGTCCGATATCCACCAGATGCTGCAGCCGCTCCTTCAGCGACTTGACCATCGGCGCGGCGGCAGCATCGTCAATCTCCCGAATGGTGTGAATGAGTTGTCCGACCTCCATGGAGGACAGCTCCGCAATGTTATGTCCATGGATCTTACAGCCTAGTGCGGCTTGACTGAGTCTCGCGCCGTGACAGCTAGAGCAAGGACCCTCGGAGATATACGGCGCAACGGTTTGTTGCGTGCGTTCGGACTTCGTCTTTACATCCTGCTTGATGTATTTGTTGGTGAACTTTTCGATGACGCCTTCCACGGTAATATTCGTTGCCTTCCCGGCGAAATCCATCTTCACTTTCCTTGCCTTGCCGTACAGCAACTGCTCTAGGTCTTCATCCGAGTATTCGCTGAGCTTCTTATCGGGATCATAGGAACCCGACTGTACAAGCATGTTCCATTCCCATCCGTTCACCGTATATCCAGGCAGCATAATTGCCCCTTCATTTAACGACATGGACATGTCTACCGCTTTGTCCATGACGACGCAAAGGCTGCGGCCGATCCCGTTGCATTCGGGACACATGCCTTGCGGATCGTTAAACGAGAACATGTTCGCTCCTCCAACATAGGGCTGTCCTACACGTGAGAAGAGAAGTCGGAGAATGGGGGAAATATCGGTAATGGTGCCCATCGTGGAATGGGAACCCCCGCCCAACCGCTTCTGATCGACAATAACAGCCATGCTCAGGTTCTCGATCGCGTCCGCATCCGGCTGCGGATATTTGGGCAGGAAAGTGCGCACGAACATGCTGAAGTTCTCATTCAGCAATCGCGTGGATTCTGCGGCGATCGTATCGAAGACGATCGATGACTTGCCGGATCCGGATACGCCGGTGAAGATTGTAATCTTCCGCTTGGGAATGCGTAAGGATACGTTCTTGAGATTGTTTTCCCTCGCACCCGAGATGACAATATGCTCCTGATTAGAGTCACTCATGCATAACATCCTTCCGATCGTGTTAATTTTTACTCATATCATTCTTAAAAATGTCCGAAGTAGACACAAACCGGCTGCAAACGACATGCAGCCGGTTTATGTTGTTTCAGGTAAAGCAGGTTTAAAGATCTACCTACCGAATGCGATTAGTCCTCCAACGCTTGATCAAACCCTTTGAACCAATTACTCCAGCCATACTTAGCGCCTCCAAGGGCTTGCTCATTGGAGATGCCGGTTTGTTCGAGATGAAGGTTCACCTTACCGTCTTCTAAATTCTGCAGCGTCCAGGTGACCGTGTGCTTTTCTCCGCTTTCCCACGTATAAGACAACCGGTGTGGGGCTTCTACGATAAGCACTTCGCCTTCAATAATGCCATTCCACCATTCGGTCGGCTGCGTGCTGAACTGAAAACGGTGTCCTACGACGGGCTTGAAATTATTTTCCATCGGTTGACCGGTTTGGTTGTTGACTATCCACTTGGCAAGCTTGTTGGAATCGGTTAAAGCAGACCACACCTTCTCGATCGATGACGTGTACTGAAAATCTAATGTTAATGTAAAGCTCATTCTTCTTCCTCCTCTAATAGTTGGTTCAAGCGCATCATATTCGTAAGCCAGAATTTGCTGTAGAAACCCACCCAATCTTGAACTTCTTTGAGGGGTTCGGCGTTTAGCCTAAATCGCGTTTCTCTGCCGACTTTACGGTCAAGCACCAATCCGGCTTCTTTCAAGATTGTCAAATGCTTGGATACCGCTGTTCGGCCCATTTGAAACTGTGTCGTTAACTCATGAAGCGGTAGCTCCTCTGCGGCTGATAACAACTGAATCAGTCGGCGCCTCGTTGGATCTGCAATTGCATCAAACACATCCCGCATCTGATTGTTCTCGCTCACAACACCCTCTCCAATTTCTTATTTCTGTAGTAGACTGCTAGAAGCTAATTAGACACCATTTAGTGTCACTTTGATTATAAGACACCATTCGGTGTCGTGTCAACATCATTTTAAAACTCCACATGAAAACTGTCAGTCAGCAAAATCCACACCATGAAATGGGCTTCCTATGGGAATCATTATTGCCGTATGGTGTCCCTAATATAAGGCATTCTGGGAGACCGATCATCATTATTTGCCTCTATCTGAACATAATTTGTTACGTAGCAACCACATGTTGCATGTCTTCACAGCTTTCTAAAAAGCCTAACCGCTCCACATGATACAAATCATAGATTTGATCCGTATGATTTATCGTTTGATAGACTTCAAGGTTTGTATCATTGGCTAATTTGACATACTGTAGTTTTTCTACCGCTTTCTTCGATCGAATATTTCCTTTTCGGATCTTCATGAATACCGTTTCGATATTATGTTGTAGAAACAGTTCAGCCAAAAAGGATTCCTTCGCTCGTTGGTTATAACCTTTGCCAAAATAAGGAGTTCCGATCCATGTGGCCAAGAAGCCTGTATTATCAACAATATTATATAGATCAATGTTACCAATGGGATGTCCCATCTCGTTAAGAATCGTTCTAGATATACATGTCTTCTGTTCTTCTTGGGCGATCAACTGATTTGTTATGAATAAATATTCTTCATAAGATTGGCATTTATAACGAACATAAGGAAAAACTACTGGATCCATCATTAAGTTGTACAGTGAATGGCATTCGTACAAGTCTCGTTTTTTTAACATTGAATCTACCACCTAGTCCTTTTAATTCGCTATATCAAACAATTTAAGTATATAAAAGGACTTCGGGAGTTATATGAACTCTACATTTTCTTTGTGTAAAATTCATCGCTATAAAGAGCATGTTTTGAAAAAAGATTGATCAAAACATGCTCTTATTTAATGTTTTCCATACAATACTTTCTTTGGATTTATAATGATGATTACAACATAAGCCACATCTTCACTTATCAAGCATATTCTCTGAATTTTTGGGTGGGTTATTACTTTCTCACACTCCAAATAGGAACATAATCGTTGTTGCATCTTTTACTTCCATGGCTTCACCTCCCTTCGAAGGGAAACCATGCCAACCCAAGATTCAATTGTTATCTATATTTTACCTTTTTCCCCACCTACGCACAAGCGTTCTCATATGTTTATAGCAGTTTGACGAAATTATATTCCGATAAAATAAAAAAAAACGCGATTTACGCGGAACTTAAACAGTGCGGTTGTATAATGAGTTTTGACGACATTTTAAGATTAGCCTATTCTATTTAAGAAGCATTATTTCGTAGTGTAAAAATGAGGAGTACAACAATGAATAATTTTTATAGGGCGTTAACATATGTAAATGAAATTTTTTATGAACCTAATCACATAAAAATAAACTCCATACGAGAAGAAACTCAAAATTCAGAATATGGAGCCGGGATATTTCAGCTAGATTCTATATCGGTAAGATTTAGAGTTGCAAAAATAACACCTACTAAGACTGGACAGTTTGTTGCCTTCTGGGAAAAAGATTTTGATAATAAGAACCAAGCATTTTCATATGAAAACGCCCCTGATTTATTGGTTATTAATACCTTTACTAAGAACAATCATGATTTTGGACAATTCGTTTTCCCAAAAGAACTTCTATTAAGACAAAATATCCTTAAAACAGCTACTTCAAAAGGGAAAATGGCAATAAGAGTTTACCCTAGTTGGGATACCCCGACTAGTAAACAAGCTATAGCAACACAAAAATGGCAAATACCATATTTTGTTACTGCGAACAGTAAAAATAGCTTACAAAGACAAAAACTAATAAAACTATATTTCAACTAAAGGGGGGCTTTATTTATTCCCACTTTGATTAAAGGAGATGCCCCCTCTCCGTCGTAAATATCCGAGTCTTCACGTTTCCGTCATGATACCGCCATTAACATGTAATACTTGCCCCGTTACAAAGGAAGCATCATCCGAGGCCAAATAAATGTAGGTTGGTGCAAGCTCGAATGGCTGTCCTGCGCGTTTCATAGGTGTTTCCAAACCAAATGTTTTTACATATTCGGCAGAATAACTTGATACGATAAGCGGGGTCCAAATCGGGCCTGGTGCCACAGCGTTGACTCTAATGCCTCTGCTAACAAGTTGAAGTGACAATGACCGAGTGAAGGATACAATCGCGCCCTTTGTGGAGGAATAATCGACAAGGAGAGGGGCGCCCGCATAGGCGGTTACGGATGCCGTCGAAATAATCGAACTTCCTGGCTTCAAGTGCGGGAGCGCTGCTTTGGTCATATAGAAATGCGGAAAAATGTTGGTGCGAAAAGTATTTTCAAGCTGCTCATTTGAAATGTTCAATATGCTTTCCTGAGGGAACTGAACGCCTTGATTCAATACGAGAACGTCAAGATTGCCATAGCACTCCAATGTCCTTCCTACCACTTCCTCAGAAAAAGCAGGATCCCGTAAATCTCCTTCGATTAGCAGGCAGCGACGCCCGTAATACTCCACCCTGCGTTTAGTCTCTTCCGCATCCACGCGTTCATACAAGTAGGCTATCGCTACATCCGCACCTTCTTTGGCGAAGCCAATCGCAATTGCACGGCCGATACCGCTATCCCCTCCAGTGATGATGGCTATTTTCCCAGCTAATTTCCCGCTTCCCTGGTATGCGGGATTGTCGGATATCGGTAACGGGTTCATTAAATACTCTAGACCGGGCTGAACGTTCTGATGTTGCGGCGGAAAAGTAATAGGCACCTGCCTACAGCGCATTTCATAATTATAATATGGATAATACGGAATCATTACGAATCCTCCTTATCTTTCATTGCATAAGCAGGATATTCGCCCAATTTCCGACTTGTTACATAACAAGCGTTCAGCCGCTAATTGTTTTTCTTATTTGTTAAATCATCAATATTCTTATTTCCTTCATCAGTTATATCGTCATAAACCTGATTTCCACTTTTAGTAACTTCGTCATACAAACGCTTACCTGTATCGCGAGCATAACTCCATGCGAAATTTTTGCGTTCAGTAATCTTTTTAAAGAGCTCGCTCTGGGGGAAAGCATTTTCTTTTTTAGTTTCTAGATACTTAAGGGCTGCTAGTAGATTATCATGTTCTTTGTTCGCTAGACCTTGCATTGTTTCTTTTGTTCTATTGATAGTTCCCTGTTTCTGTTCTTTTTTTATATTTGCCTCCCCTGCTCCTTTTTCTTTCCATATCGTCCACTCGCCTCGTAATTTATCATACGTTTTATCCAGATAATTTTTCAGTGCTTCGTCATTATCAACGAAAGTAAATTCTCCACCACCAGATGCAGCAACCTGTCGAAGCAGTTTTTGTCCTTCTTTATCCACATCAAAACCAATAATATTCACAATTGTCTTAACTTTTGATTGATTGAGTTCTTTTGCAATCTGTACTGGATTACCTCCACAAGTTTCAATTCCATCACTTACCACGTATACAATTGAATCGGTTGTTTCAGGATTAATATCTTGTTTTACGGATTTTAGGGCATTCGCAATTGGTGTCCACCCTGCTGGTTCTATAGCTTGAAGTACTGTTTTTATTTGATTGGTCTGCTCACCTTGACCATGAAAGATTTCTTCTGTACTGTTACAGGATGCTTTTTTATCCTTCTGACTACTTGTTCCTTTATGTCCATACACCCGCAAAGATACCTCTGCATTTTTTGGCAACTTATCCCCAAAGCTCTGAATAGCTTCTTTTGCAGAATCCATTTTTGATTTCCCATTAATCGTTGCTCTCATGCTGCCGCTGGCATCAAGTAAGATTGAAATATGTAGCTTCCTACTTGAGGGTAATGTAACCTTTTCATTAGGTCGTGGATTATTCACTGTAACTTCGGATTCAAAATTAATGAAAGTGGACACGTAAGGGCGATAGTCTTCAGCCAATAGGAGGAGTAGTTCTTCCTCATATTGATCAGCTGTCAAATCGCTTGGTAATTGGTCCAGAGCCTCTTGAACTTTCTGTTCATCAAAGTTAGAGCCAGCAAAACGTCCTGGAGGTTTCATTAATATTTGTTCATCTGTTAAGGGAGTCTGAGGATTAGTTCGAATTGAATCTGATGGGGTCTGAATTTGCGAGGTGTTTTTTTCAGGTTCATTACTTTGATATGAATCTAATGGGTTCTGAACTTTTGAGGTATTCTTTTCAGGTTCATTACTACAACCAGCAAGGAATACGATTAACGTTATAAATATGAAGATAGTCCTTCGAATCATCAACTTACCTCCAATTAATAATCTTCTTGTGACGGTCCGCCACAGCCATATCTAAGGTATGAAACAATGGGTGCAGGTATGAACCCATTTATACGCAGAGTGACCGATTAGGGCATCAAGCTTTTCCGAGGATATACCTGTTAATCAGGCTGATACGAGCAGACTAAATCTGCCGATTTCCATTCGTATCGAAGCTTTAATTCGTTTCCACTTTGGTCGGCGGTCATAATGAAAGGCTCTGCTTTCGGCTCGTGCAAAATAACCCGAATATCGTTTCCATTCTTCTCGTATTCCCCGATCCATATTTGGGTAAAGTTGCCCATCGTTTCATGAACCGATAAAGGGTCCCTATCGGAAGTTGGATTTTCAAGAAATTTCATCTCGGTAAAGCAAGACGACGATTGGGAACCGGCGGCAAGCTTCCAGTACCCCTCTATTTTCAACTCTGCGGCTTCCGTTTTTTTTGCATGATTACAACCAACCAGCAAGGAAACGGCAAATAATGCAGCCATCGTTCCTACTACTGTACTTTTCATCAATTACCCTCCTCTTCATTTCAATATGCCATCTTTTGTTTCAAAATGGAGTCTTTAGGTACAAAAGACTTTGCCTTTGCCGCGCTTACAGCATTCAACCTGTATCAATTCATATATCCAATACCTGTTTATTAGAAAAATTAGTAGAACAACTAACGTTATTCTGGACTATTTCATTTAATCACTCCAAATTGTTGAGCTACATCTTCCTGATACTTCCAATATCTATACGGTTAAAAATTGAATATTGTTGCGCTTAACTACCCGTTAGTTGAGAAAAGGCAGCCGATCACAAGCAAAATCCTATTTTTATTTAATAATCAAGACAGAATATCTCTTTGTAAGAGTACGTGATTCAAATCACAACCACGAATACCTGGACGTGTATACTTTTATAGAGTAAAGATATCATGGGAGGTTCTAGCATGGGGCGATATGAACAGCAAAGAAGTTTCTTGAAGTCTGACTTTCTTGAATTTAAACATGTAAAAACAGATAAGATAAAGGGTCTGCCACAACCAATGACAGTTAAACCTTATTCCTCTTCATCCGTCATCATTGACCTCCCGGAATGTAACGAGGACGTTGTAAAAAAACAAAATATTTATGACTGTATAAAGGAAAGAAGAAGTACCCGATTTTATTCTGAGGAAAGTTTACATCTTGAGGAGTTATCATATCTATTATGGGCTACTCAAGGAATAACAAGTACAACGAAGACCGGACTTACCCTTCGAACTGTGCCGTGCAGTGGCGCAACACATACCTTTGAAACCTACCTTTTCATTATGCGGGTGGAGGGAATTCGCCAAGGAATCTACAGATATTTACCGGTGGAACACAAGCTCTTATTTATGTATGAATTGGATGAAATTGACCAAAAAATTGATGCCATTACATTAGACCAGCCATTTGTCCCGAATTTCTCGAAAAAGGCTGCCGTAATGTTCGCATGGAGTACAACTCCATACCGTTCCGAATGGAAATATGATATCTCAGCACATAAAAAAATCCTGATTGATATTGGACATGTTTCTCAGAACCTTTATCTGGCAAGCGAATCGATCGATGCAGGAGCTTGTGCGATCGGTATTTATGACCAAAACCTAATCGACGAGGTATTAGGTTTAGACGGTGATGAAGAATTTATCCTTTTCCTAGGCGCTGTTGGGAAAAAACGAAAATAGTCAAATGACTCACCAATAATGTTCGTATAGCTGTATAATCTTCCTCTGGGCAAAATAACCCCCGTCTATAGTACGTGGGGGTTCAGCTTTACCTACTAATGATTATGTTCACCGCGATTCATCTTCAACTATCCTGTCTGTTAGCACAACGCGGCTGCCGACCCATGCCGGCAGCCGCGTTAGCTTCAAATTCACCTTCACTCATCCAACCTTGCCCAATTTACAAAACATAAAGAAATCAGGGCTCCTTCCCTCCCGCAGGTTGTGTTGTCCTGCAGTACTTTTGTCGATACGATTCTACGTATGGATTTCGTCGTATGCAGTATCCAAGCTACACGGGGACTTAGACCCTCCAGTGACCGGACTTACACAGGTTAGATGAGACGTTCTTCTGGGCACGCAGATGAGAAAAGGCTGCCATATGGCAGCCTCAAAGCATCCGGAGTAAACATGTCCCAATGCTAATAATGATTTATCAATTTCTTCTTTTCGAGACTCATTAAATTAGTCATTTAATTACAGGAACAATCCCGCTACTGTAGCGGACAATACACTGACCATCGTTGCCCCGTAAAGTAGTTTGAGACCGAAACGGGCCACCACATTTCCCTGCTTCTCATGCAGTCCCTTTACGGCGCCGGCAATAATGCCGATGGACGAGAAGTTGGCGAACGACACAAGGAACACCGATACGATGCCGATCGTACGTGCGGATAACGCGGTATGCTTGCCGAGATCTAGCATCGCCACGAATTCGTTGGATACCATCTTCGTCGCCATGATGCTTCCCGCCTCCACCGCTTCCCTCCATGGTACTCCCATGACGAAAGCGAATGGCGCACAGAGATAACCAAGAAAGACCTGGAAGGATATGCCGAAAATCCCGGTAAAGATGCCGTTGATCAGCGCGATCAGCGCAACGAAGCCGACCAGCATTGCCGCGACGATGACGGCTACCTTGAACCCATCCATAATGTATTCACCAAGCATTTCAAAGAACGACTGCTTCTCTTCATCCTGTACTACCAGAATATCCTCTTCTCTCGAAACTGTATACGGGTTAATGATCGAAGCGACTATAAAGCCCCCGAATAAGTTAAGCACAAGTGCGGTAACAACAAACTTCGGATTAATCATTTGCATGTATGCGCCGACAATCGACATTGAAACCGTGGACATGGCGGAAGCACAGAGCGTATATAGACGATGCTTCGGCAATAAGCCGATTTGCTTTTTGACGGAAATGAATACTTCCGATTGCCCCAGAATTGCGGATGCGACCGCGTTATAGGACTCCAGCTTGCCCATTCCGTTGATTTTGCTGAGCACCAGACCGATATATTTAATAATGAAAGGCAAGATCATCGTATACTGCAGAATCCCGATGAGAGCGGATATAAAAATGATCGGGAGCAGAACCGACAGAAAGAAGGTCATTTGACCTTGATTGACAAGACCCCCGAACACAAAGTTAACGCCTTCTCCCGCATAGGATAGCAGCTTCTCGAATATCGATGCGAAACCTCCGATGAGGAGCTCGCCGACGACGGTATGCAGTAAGGCAAATGCAAGCAGCGCCTGCAGGACGAACATGAAAAAAAGCGGCCTGTAACGGATATTCCGGCGATGGCTGCTTACCGCATACGTCAGGCCGAACACGACTAGCACTCCTAGAATAGCGATTAAATATCTCATGATGATGTGTATTCCTCCATTGTGAATGTATTGTAAGTATTCCTTTCTTAAGCACTTACAACTCACTTAAAAAGAAAAAAATAAAAAACATCGAATTTCTTCAATATGATTCGAAATCAATCTGAATAATAGGAAAAAGCAGCCAATACTGGCTGCCCTTTTCTATTATCCCGAGTCTCCTATCATCCTTCCCATTCCAATAATCCGATTTCCCTCGCCGTCTGCACCGGTTAAATCTTTTGGACTTAGACCTGCTGCTTTTCTTAAAGCCATATATTCTTCAGGTTTGGGGCAATATATACCAAGTCGGATACGTCAACGAATCCATGGTAATTAACGAGAACGATGATAAAGCGGGGTTAAGTAAGTTGAATAATAAGCTTATGGATTTCATCAATAATCATGGAGCGATATGGAAAATCCCATTCGCTTCAGCACTGTCATGGGAGATTGCCAAATGGGCAGGATCCAGTCATCCCTATTTAGCGCCTCTGACCGTCATCCTGACCATTCAGGTTACCGTCAGCAAATCCATCCAATATGCATGGCAGCGCATTGTCGGCACGATTGTGGGCGTATTACTTGCTGCAAGTATAATGCCTTATATCGGCTTAAACGGGTGGACCATCGGTCTTATGCTGTTACTTGGGTCCGTGATTGTGGTGCTGTTTAAATGGGAGCATGTCGTGATAGTCCAGGTGGCTCTCAGCGTTTTATTGGTGATGTACTTTCAAAGCAAAATGTCCAGCTATCCGCTAGACCGCATTCGCGATACCATCATCGGTGCTGCTGTTGCCATTCTGATTCACTTGCTAATATTCCCTCCTAATTCCATCAATAAGGCCGCGCAAAAGATGATTCATTTCGCGGATCATTTAACTAAGCATTTCTATATTGCTGCACAATGGGTCGAGCATGGGTGCTCCTCAAGTGAGGCTCAGTCCTTAAAACAAGCATTGCAAACCTTATTCCAAGAGCTTCATCAATCGACAACCGAATTGGATAAGGCGAATCAAAGTTTACGTCTCAACCCGCTTGCTCACAATAAACGTAACACGTTGAATAAATTGACCCAACATATGAATCAACTTCGGCTAGGCTATGCAAATCTTTCAGATATGATACGAGTTTTTATGAAATGGTCCGAAAGCGGCTCTTTTTCAACAGAGAATCAGCAAATTTGGTCTGATCATTTGAACACGTTAGGGTTGCTTGTAAAGGAATGGGAACCCATATTGAATAACGTGGGTAAAAGCACCTTTAAACCAAACGCGAATGCTCTACAATTAAAAACACCTTCTCATTTAGCGAATGATCAGTACCCCCTTGCTTTATATATGAACGCCGAACAAATCATTCAAGATTTCTATAATCCCATTTTGTCCAGTAACAACTGATAATCTTCCGGTGTATCCACATCCATGAACAAGTCCGGCATCTTGAAATCAATGCATATACCCGATGGATCCTTACGAATCAGACTTCTAGCCCCCTGATCGCCTTGTAATTGCATGAGATCCGCAAACTTTCGATGATCAAATAGTACAGGCGGTCTCGCCAAACCTTCGAAACTTGCGGCTGCGTAATGAATGTTATGTTGTAGGCCTGTTTCATAATGTCCAAGCAGTTCATTGATCAGCTCTTTCGTGATCAAAGGTTGATCTGCGAGTAAAATCATGACAGCCGTCGCTTTCATCGAATTAGCAGCCTGGATTCCGCACCGAAGGGAGGCTGCTTGCCCCAAATGAGCTTCAGGGCAGGATATAACGGACCATTTACGATGGATTGGATCTTCGAAGAATGAACGATCCATCCAATCCGGCCGAGCATCACTGGATATGATCCAAATGTAATCCAAACAAGAATTCAAAGCCGCAGCCAACGCATAATTTCCCAAGCACATCGAACCCAACGGAAGTCGGAGTTTATCTGAGCCCATTCGGGTGCTCTGACCAGCTGCTAAATAGATGCCATGGATGCGACTATGGTTCATAGGTATTCGCTACTCTCGTCCTATTTTTACGATACGTATCGATTAACTCTGCGAGAATGCTCACTGCGATTTCCACGGGTCCTTCCGCGCCAATCGCGATCCCTACGGGTGCATGCAAATTCTCCGGTATCGGACCCTCTTCGAGTAAGCGTTTCGTTCTACGCTTCGAACCCAGGACGCCTATATAACAAAGCTGCCGCTCTGAAAGTAAACGAATCAACTGTTGATCCCTTCGAAAATGATGCGTCATCACAACGGCATAATCGTATGAAGTAAAATGAATCCTGCTTACCGTATCCTCGGGAAACCCTAATAGAAGCGTATCCGCATCGGGAAAATAACGTCGATCGCAAAGCACGGGTCTCCAATCGGAGACGATCACGGAGAAACCGACAGATGCAGCAAATGCGACCAGCGGTCTAGCATCCTGTCCTGCTCCAAATATGATCAATCGCGGTTTAGGATAATAGGTATGGACAAAAACATTCGCTTGCATGGAGGGGACGGCACCCATACCGCTTTTTCGAGATTCGCCGGACGATGTTAAATCCAATAGAGCCTCTGGAAATCCTCCCTTCCATTCTCCATATACCTGGCGATCCCCGGTTACGAAGGCATAATCGGCTACCGATCCTTCTGAGCTGATATTTTTGATGATCCTGACCTCCATTTGCCGATCCAGATCATCCTTTAACAAACATAAATGATCCATTAATACGTTATCTATGGGTTCTATCGTCACATGAATAACGCCGCCACACCCTGATTCTTCTCCCCAGGACAGCAGGTCCGAGGATTGCATGTCGTACACAAATCCGCAGGATCTGCCTGATTCCAATATTTCCGGTATGCGTGCTGCTAGATCCGTCTCCAAGCAACCTGCACTTAGAAGCCCAATTTGTGAGCCGTCTTCTAGAAAAAGCATGGAAGCTCCTTCTTTAAGGTAGGCACTCCCTTCTACATGCGTAATCGTTGCAAGCACGCTTCGTTGGCTATTACATCGAATAGCATCTAGGATACGATGAATTTCTTCCAACCATGCCCTCCTCCTTCAACTCCCTTGGGATGTAGGTTTCGCAGCGTTATTCGACGTAAAAACGGACATCACGGCTTTATGAATTTCCTCGTACGATGTGCACCTGCAAATATTGGATTCTAACCATATCCCGATGGTTTCTTCATTCGCATCAGGATGTGCATTCAACAAACCATGACAATTCACAATAAATCCGGGTGTGCAATAACCGCATTGGAACGCTTGTTGTTGAACGAAGGCTTGCATGATAGGCGAATTGGTCAAACCTTCGATCGTTGTTATATGCTGTCCATTGGCTTCCACAGCGAGCATGATACACGATTTGATCGGCACCCCATTGACTAATATCGTACAAGTTCCGCAATCGCCATTGTCGCAGCCGTTTTTACTTCCAGTCAGTCCGAGACTTTCGCGAAGTACATATAATAGGGTATCCGCAGCCCGAACTTGAATCGTTCTCCATTCGCCGTTCACTTGCAAACCGATCGAATAATGCGAGATATCGTAGGATGGCATGCCTCACTTTCCTTCCAACAGGGATAAGGTCTCAATCAGCGTATGTTTCAGCACAAATTTCCGATAAGCGGCAGACCCTTCCGTATTCGTCAGTACCGGAGCAGGAAGCTTATCGATTGCCTGATCTACTTTAGCTTCTATAGATAACATGGGATCGTTCAACACTTGCTCCATCTCGATGGAGCGAAAAGGAAACGCGCAAACACCGCTGTACGCTGTTCGTATCTGATGATCTTTCTTAAGCGCTGCCAATGTGACGAGCGGATAGCCAACGTTGCCGATCTGACGTTTTTTAACATGAACGTAAGGTAGTGTTAAGTATTCGCGGTCTGTAATCATTTGGACAATAAATTCTCCACTTTCCAATCTCATTTGTTGTACGAATACGTGATGAATCGAAACCTCTCTCATCCCTTTTAGACCTGCTATGAGCATTCGACTGTTCGAGAGCAGCAGCGGGAGTACGGCCTCCCTATAGTAAATTCTGCCGCAAATGTTCCCCCCGAACGTAATTTTATTACGTGCCGTTTGGTCGGCGGCGCCTTGTGCAGTTTCACTGAGCAGTGGAAACAGATTTACTGCGGTTAACATCGATAACGGTATGCAAGATCCAATAACGAGATGATTGTTCTGGTATTGAATGATGTTGCACTCCGATATGGACTTCAAATCAATCACGGCACCCGGACGAATGGCGTTCATTCGGGCCCATGTTATGATCTCTGTCCCACCGGAAAAATACATCGGGTTTTTCCCTTGCGCATACAGTTGCCGGAATAATTCCACAGCCTCAGGAATGGAAGAAGGTTTATAGTATTCAAAGTCAAACGGAATCATGAACCGTCCTCCAAATCATTTCCGGCGTTAATGGCAGTTGATTCAGTTCCACACCGATCGCATTCGTTAAGCTATTAGCCAGTGCCGCAGGCATACCAATCAATCCATGCTCACCGAGACCGCGCAATCCATAAGGAGCTTCGAGATTTGGCGTTTCGACGAATTCAACCAGATACTCCGGCTGCCCCCCATATCGAATTAGCTTATAGGTACGAAGCTGAGGATTTAATACTTTTCCGTTAGTGTCGAACTGAAACGCTTCCCTGCTGGCGAAACTCAGCCCCATACTCATAGCACCTGTAATCTGGCCCCGAGCGAATTCTGGATTAATCACTTTGCCGGCATCAATCACCGACGCAGCTTTGACGATTCTATACGTGTACTCTCGTGTATTTATTTCAACTTCTACCGCTTGTGCGCCTACGGTCCAATCGGGACCTGGTGTTCCTTTGCCGGTTTCAGGATCCAGCTGCGTTAAATGTTGCATCGAGTAGTTCCCGCGACCGATCACCTGACCACCGATGGTGTTGCCGTTCGGATACATGTATCCATTAGCGATTTTAATAATTTCGATCCCGATATCGGGACGGTGAATAAAGTAAACCCTCCCCCCACCCACATCCAGCTCGGTTGGTGGGTAACCGAGCACAATCGAAGCAATCTCTTTCAGCTGCTTTATCGCATCATCGGCCGCCCTCAGAACGGCATTACCAACTAAGAAAGTGCTGCGGCTCGCCACGGTTTTCCAATGCTGGGGATCCGATTCGGTATTCACGTCAGTTGAAATTTGGACCATCTGCTCATCCATACAGAGCCGTTCGGCTAACATTTGCGTAAGCGCCGTCCTCGTCCCTTGACCGATCTCCACTGCACCGCAGAGCAAAGTAACGCTTCCGTCGGCATTATACATCACAATGGCTCCCGACCCAGCATTTGTTGGCGTATTCGAATTTTTCCAGAAACAGCATGCGCCTTTTGCCCTGATAAGATGGCCATGGATTTCTGCCTTTGATGGTTCGTCCCAATTGATTAATGTTTTCAGCTTCGTTATACACATGGACAGATCACCTAGATTGCTACGATTCAGCTGCGTTTGCGTCGGACTTGTATCCCCTGGTTGAATCGCATTCAGGATACGAAACGCGAGGGGATCCATTTGCACTTTTTTCGCTAAGATATCCATTGCTCGTTCAATAGCGAGCGTCATCTCCGGGTGGCCGAACCCCCGGAATGAAGTAGAATAAGGATGATTCGTATACATGCATAAAGAGTCGCAATCAACGTTATCGATGCGATAAGGACCCGTGCAATCGGTAGCTCCTGCTCGGCTCATAATGGCTCCACGATCTGAATAGGCTCCACCATCATATAGAAATAAAATGTCCGCGGCTTCAATTTTCCCTTCCCGGGTACAACCTAGCTTGACTCTTGCATCTAACCCGATATGTACTGGCGAAGAGATCATATCCAGCTCCCTGGAATTTACGATGTTTACAGCTCTTCCTCCAACAGCTCTCGAAGCCAATACAGCCAGGAATTCCATCTGGATCGCGGATTTGCCCCCGAAGCTTCCTCCGATGAGAGGCGTATGAACGATGACTTGATGAAGCGGGATATGAAGAAAGGAACTGATCGCTCTTCGGATGACATAAGGTGATTGCGAAGTGGAATGGATGATTACTTTGCCATCGGGTACAATCTCTGCTCTGCTGCTCCTTAATTCCATCGCGGCATGATCCGATTGAGGTATAGTAACATGAACTTCAATCGTATGGTCGCTGAGCTTCCAACCCTCCTCCATATTTCCTTTACGTATTTTGGTTCGGTTCGCGACGTTCGTCCCTGCTTCCGGAATGGCCTCTTCGGTCCGTTTATACATAGCAAGGTGTTCATGAATGATGGGTGCATTTTTCTGATAGGCTTCAGTTGGAGAGTTTACGACGGGCAGAGGATCATATTCCACTTGGATGCTTAGAGCTGCCATCTCTGCTATATGTTCCTGTTCCGCGACAACAAGGGCGACCGGCTCTCCATAGTACCTCACTTTATCGATGGCAATTGGCGGTCGGTCTTCTAGTGGAGAACCCGTCAAAACCGGATAATACTGTCCGGTAATGATCGCTCGTACGCCAGGCAATTTCCAGGCCTCAGACAAATCAATCGATTTGATGATAGCGTGTGCATGGGGGCTGACGGCAATTTTGGCATGTAAAAGCCCTGGGTTAGAGGCATCATTCACATATTTGGCTCTCCCTGTAACCTTTTCCCACGTTTCCTTTCTCGGAACGCTTTTACCAACCGCCTGACCGTTCATAATCCCCCTCCTTTCCATAGATATATATGGAGAATAGATTGTCCGTATTAATTAAGTTACTCTCAGAATTGTTTAGTACGATTCAACCATAACAACCCCTGTTTATCTAATCCGACATGCACCGGCTGCAGTTACTAAAACAAAAAAGCCGCGATTTCCGCGACTTCAAGCTCTAATTTGCAATGCTAACCCATCTCCCGAGAGAACTGCGCATTTACAATCCTGCCGCTGCTTTAATTTGCTGTCTTTGAGTCATGATTAACTCTTTCAATCTTTCTGTTCCGAATGCACCTTCTGTAAAGGCGTTCGCTTTCGGATAATAGACCATCCGAAAGGATGTTCCATCCTGAAGGTGCACGCGTAGGAAAATGCCGGATTCATGCTTTATTTTCTTATAGATCGCATCGAAACCGATATGAGACAACGGCAGCAACTCTTGGATAAATTCTGATGCCGCTTTCGCGCTGAAATCGCCGATTGGACTGCCATCCTCAGCGCTTTCTAGACTCACTTTCTCCACTCTTCCGTTGATATCCAATAAATCTCCCATTGTTGCTGCATTCGGATTATCATTTACTTGATAAATCTTGTTGTCGGCTATGACACGGAACCCCGACTTGTAACCCTTCATGGCGTAAATACCAGTACCGATCGGAAGGAATGCCGCATCCCCGTTCTTGTTCACATGGCCCGTACAAGCGTGTTCATTTAACATATAGGAGACTTCACCTACCTTGTCTCCGCGTTGCTCAACTGTTACTTCCCTAGTTCCATCGTCGTTGTAATAATATTTAATGTTATTAATCATCAGAAAATCAACCCACTCGATGATCTCCGCGCATGGTGCCTTTGTACAGCCGGCCGCAGTCAGCAGAATAAGAAGTACGAACAAAGCCTGACCCATTCGCTTGACCCATTTCATTGTCCATCACCTCAACCCAAAAATTGGTACGAACGAAAGCAGCTTCCCTACCGTGAATTTCGGCGTGAATCTATCATTAAGGCAGTTCTATATCATCGGGCCAATGGATTTGTATGCCCTGTTCCTGGATCATCCATTGAAATGCTTGCATGTGCTTGGAGTCTTTTCTTATATCATGGGGTTGAATTTGATTTTTGAATGCATAAGAAACGATATAACCGACGCTTTCGCCAATATTCCATTCCGTCGGATGAAGCCGATAACATCCGTTCGCAATTTGAGTCGTTCCAATATTTTTACAAGCGGGGAGCACATTTTTCACACGAATTGGAAGCAGCGCTGCTAGCGGAATTTCATAGGGATAAGACGGTATATATAGACTGCGATGGGATGCTGTTGTCATATGCAAATCCAGATAATAGTGTCCGACGCCTACACTGTCCTCATATGTGCGAATGCCTTGCTGTCCACGAATTTCCTTGCTCACATCATGCTCCGTTATCGTATATAAAGCCTTGATACGTCTCGATTCGCGAATGTATGGATGTTTGGCGAATCCATCCTCCGTTCCGAGCACATCCTTACGTAAACGAAGCCCGGGATATCCCTTTCCTCCATCTAAGCGTGGCGCCTCGGTCTGCAGCCAGTACAATAAAGATAAGCTTAATTGACGCGCCCCTTCCAAATGTTTGCTTCGTTCATGCTCGGACACACCGTAAATGGCGCCCAGATGATAGTCGTTCTGCGGCCAATTAATCAAGGAAATGTCACTTGGAAATAATTGATTCTTAAATAGGGATTTATCGATAATACGGCGATAATTGAATAAGGACTCCCACCACTGACCTAGTTTGCCTTTAAAAAGTGCGTACTCTTTGATGGTACTGTTCTTGCTGATCTCAGGAACGAGCCAACCGAGCAGAGGCAAATGCTCATAGTTCTGCGGTACATATTGACGCCAATAATCATATTGTTTGGGCTTGTCTATCGTAAAGTTGCCACCTTCCACGTAATCCACGGCAAATACGTGTGTAATCGACTGCATATCTAATGGATCCGCCACTTCCGCAGCATGTGGCTCTCCTGTCTGTTCTTTCGATTCGGCTCCCATCACATGCTCAATACCAGCCAAAGGCAGCAAATCTCCGCATTCGGTAGCATCCGCAAAAAATGTGCCTTGGAGTATAGCTTCCTCACTGCTATGATGTTGCCGAACCTTTACACATATAACGAGATCGCCATCTGTTACAGCATCGACGACGCGATATTGATATAAGATCGTAATGCGGCCGCTGCTCGTATAAGGTGCAAGCATATCCTCAATGACACGCAGTGCTACCTTAGGTTCATGGCAGAGTCGGCTAACCCATCCATTCCCTGGATTTAACACTTCGTTCTGGAATGCTTCGTCCGTCAGTGGATAATTCATTTTATAATAAGCCCTTACCCGGTTGCGGAATTCTTGATAGGTCCGTGTACAGCCAAATTTCTCAATCCAACGATGCTCATCCGGCGGAATCGCTTGACTGGTTAGCTGACCGCCAATCCAATCTGTTTCCTCCGTCATGATGACACTTAATCCTGATTTCGCTGCTGCAAGGGCTGCCATACAGCCCCCTAAACCTCCACCGAGAACAACAAAATCTGTTTTTTGCACGTTTTTATTTTTCATTGGTGAACATCCTTTCATGATTAAAAGTGTATTTTGATCACGCCCGGCTAAGAAAACCTATCTTCCAATCAACCCTCCTTCGATCGTTCTATACTTTATAAACTCATAAAAGAAGAGAAAAGTTGAGTGAATTATTAATAATTAAGGAAAAATTTAGAATAAATTATAGTTGGAACTCATGATATATAACCATCATACCAGCCCAAAAACTCTCGCCGGAAAGGAAAATAGGCGTCTATCAAGCTATCTTTTTTTTAAACAAAATCAACAAATATACTAATATAATGGCCTTTACGAATTTTGGTTAGTAGGAATATGCATATAGAGTCAGTGAATGGAGGTGATGTAAATGAGTGATGTAAATAAAAAAAAAAAAATAATGATTGTAACAGGAGAAAACGGTACGGATGGTCGTGACGCAGAACAAGATTATACTTTGGATGGGTCCGACAACCTCAATCTAGCCGAGATCAACACTAAAGCGTTAGATGTGGTTTTCGATAAATCAACCGGCACCTTAACTGTTGGTAATATTGTTATCACTAATAACGAAATTAAGACAAGCATTACTATCGATGGAAAAAGCGTAATCAATATTAATAAAATAGGAGGCGAAACTGCATGAGCGATGGAGGAACTTTCACCGGCGGTAACGGTGGGAATGGTGGGAATGCTGGACAGATCGCAAACACAGTTAGTAGCAGCGGGGCAGGTGGCGCCGGAGGAGCTGCAGCTTTTACTTTATCTGTTGGTAGTAATAATGTATTTGCTGGAGTTACTATTACAGCTACAATTACCGGTGCAAATGGCGGAAATGGCGGAAATGCGAGCAGCACAGCATCAGCTAATGGGGGCAATGGTGGAAATGGTGGTGCAATTGCCGTAGATGACTAAGAAAGGAATGATGATATATGAGCGACATTAAAGAATCTCTCAGTCCCCTGGAAGAGAAGCTTAATTCTATTAACGCTTCTGCAACGGGTGGGGCAGGTGGAGCCGGTGGAAAAGCCATAACCTACGTCGATAATTATTCCGCTTTGATGCTTATGTATATGTATCTCCTGAATAGCGGGAAACAGCTTCATGAGCAAAGAGAATCGTTGCTCCCGCTTCTAGAATCGGTAATTAACCAGGAAAAAGAATTCCGTTCACAAGTGTTAGAAGCCATGAAATCTGACACCTCTGAATAAAAAAGTGACCATTAAAACATGCTGTACGATTTGAGATGCAGTCCGTTCTCTCTTAGGGGGCGGGCTGCATTTTGAGCTGATCGCTTTCCCCTACAAAATCGAGGGAATCTAATCGTAAAACAAAAAAGCCGCAATTTATGCGGCATTCAATGTCTTGATGTTCTTGTCGTCAGACCCAGTGATCAATTGTAAGCCATACCTTGTTCATATGCTTCCATGAATTCTCTCCATCCGCATCCATAGTAAATCTTTACCCGCTTCATCTTTCCAAGACCTAAAATGCGGCTGCATCACTTCATGCCAATTTGCTGGTGTTTGCCGTGAATTCAGACATCCCTGACGTTTGTGTTCGCTAATAAAGCTTGGCAATTCATGATACGAGAAGATCAGCGTGCCGAACAATCCGATAATATAGGTTTCATTGAAGCTGGACGCCGATTCTTCCTGCTTTTGAAAGTGGTAATAGATATAACTTGCTGTCATTTCTGGTCGTAAACAAGCGATCGATCCGATTCGCTCATCAACTTGACGATGTTCTCTCCACGAGTCATACCGCTCAGGAACTCCATCATGAAAAATATCAATTACTGGCACCGCCAACCTGGACATGTTCTCAAGCTCTAATGAGCTTAGCGGATCCGCTGGCCACGACTCCAACAATCGGCTGTAATGAAGAGGCCAGCACCACTCTGTTTGTGCCGAAGAATGAGCGGTTTCCGCATAAATAAACACATATAATTGTGATACAAAGATAGATACATCTGATAGTCCCTGATCAGCCCAATCGCTTCGAAGTGACTCAATTTCTGCACTCACCGTGCGGCGGAACTCGCTTTCGGAGTCCCGCCGAAGCTGGGAGTAATACAATAAACGTCTCATTGGAAACATCCCCTCTTACCAGAACGTGTCTTTCATCCCGCGCAGCTTGCTAATGGCTTCCGCAAAAAAATAATCACCATAAATAATGGGCACGTTGACATGCGTTTTTCGGGGACTATTGGCTGTACCGAACCGAAGAATCGCTTCTTCATGAGGGTCATTCCAGGTCGAACATTTGTCGTCCAGCTTCTGAAGCAGCTTCTCAGCAGCATTTCTGTATAAGGAAGCTTCACTTGGCGGCACTAGCAAACTTAGCTCCAGCATGCCGCTTGCCGCACAAGCTGAGGCCGTGGAATCCATGGCCATTCCTTCTTCCCAGGGCGCACGGAAATCCCATGGCGGCAGCCCATCCTCTGGAAGATTCGCGAGAAAAAAATGGGTCGAACGCTTTGCCGCATCGATATAAAGGACATCACCGGTATAACGAGCGCTCAAAGCCATGCCATAAATGGCCCACGCAGTACCCCGTGACCAGGCGGAGTCCGGTGAATAGCCCTGTCCGCCAAGTGCTTCCTGGCGTTCTCCCGTCTCTGGATCAAAGCAGACAATATGGTGAGCCGACCCGTCAGCACGAAGAAATTCGCGCAGCGTGGTATCTGCGTGCAGTTTGGCGATATGGTGAAAACGCGGATCATTTGTTTCCTCACTGGCCCAGTACAATAAAGGCAAATTCATCATACAATCGATAATCGCCCAACCGACACGCTCCGGTTGATTCCAAGCCCGAATGAACTGGCCCATCGGGTTGAATCGTCCTGCCAAGTGACTCGCTGCAGTCAAAGCCCTCCGCCTGGAATCATCGCTGCCAAGGAGTTTATATTGCGCAACAGAAGACGGGCTCCACATAAAGCCTACGTCGTGATGGAGCGGGTAAAAGTCATGCAGAACCAGATCCATTTTCGTTTCCGTAAGCGCGGCAATTTCTCTTAAACGATCATTCTTGGTCTCACGATAAACCAGCCATAGAAGTCCGGGCCAGAAACCGTTGGTCCACCAATCCGCCTCCTCCCGATTATATTTGCCATGATATGAGGCGTATGGGAAGTCAGCACCGATCGACTCGCACATGTTCTCGACCTTTCTCTGAATCTTGCTCCAAGTCTGATCTAACCAAAGAAGACTAGACGACTCAGTCTGTGGCTCAATATTCATCATCTCTACCCCCTTCTGGCCCGAAGCCTTATTGTTCATTCGTCAGTGAAAAGTGCAGTCTGACTTCCTGTTTATCCTTCCGCGTCCATTGTGCCAGCTGGTAATGACCATTCCGGTTCGGCATTCTTCCCGGCAGCAATTCTAGTTCAATATTTGTCTCCGCTTCATCCGCCCACACGGTATATGTAGCATGACCGTATTTCACCGTAACTTTATTCCCCTCACAGGAGATCGACGATTGATCCGTCCCATTCGTCACCAGCAGCGGAACCGTCACGCCAACTCCATTCAACTCAGCTGCTTCAGCTGCATCAAACTTCCAGGTAACCGTTACTCCATCCACGCCTATTCGATAATGTTCCTCAATACGCTCCGCACTGCCATTCCCCGGTCTCGGCAAAACATCGCTTACCGCCCTGCGGTATACTTCATTCACGTTGGCACCGGGCGTTTTCGGGTCAAGAAGGTAAGCCTTCGGCTGCGGATTTGCATCATAGGTTAAGGCAAAACTTATATTGTTCTCTTGACCTTCAGGCTCCGATATTGATAATTCACATAACCACGATAGCTGTTCGGCATTCAGCGGTTGTCCCTCCGCATCCAAAGCATGAAAAACTTCATGCTGTCTTCGGCCGTAATTTGCCAGCCTATGCCAAGTTCCATGTTCATCCCGCCATATTGGACCAATGGCTGCCGGAAAGAGCGGTGCGGGAATCGTCTGCTTTGGGCGATAAAATATCCAAGGAATCTCTCCCTCCAGACCAGCGATTCCGGTCGACAATGCCGTTTCTTCTGGGATCCCTGCCCGGTGCAGTCGAACAAATCCGGTTGCGTCCTGACCCATCTGGGCAGCAGTATCGATTGTCATATGATAGCCGCCCTGCATCAAACCGGTTGTTGCATAAATGCGGTGGAATGAAGGCAAATGCAGCACAAATCCCCCAACATCGGCGGGGGCAGCTGTTTCTTCAATCGAATCATCTGCATCCAAATAGCATGAAACGGCGATCTGTGCGGCATACAAGCTGTACGTCGAATGATAGGCATAAAACTCATAACCCACACGATCCGCGATCGGAAAGCGATTTTTGAATAATCGAAATTCAGTCGGATCCTCCACCCATCGAAGAATCGATTGATAGGCTAGATGCGCGGCACGTTTGAACGTTCCTGCCCACAACAATTCCCCATGCCGCAGGTAATAGGCAGCTTCTCTCTCACAAATATGCACGAAGGAGAGCTCATTCCACAGCAGCTGATTACTGCGACCGCCGCAGCTCGTGGCGCCAGTTGTCGATTGGGTGAACAGCATGGTTTTGGCTCCCCGATGAAGAAGAACCTTGAGCAGTTCAGCGGCTGCTCCCTCGTAGCCCGCCTCCAGCACACCGCTTAACTGGTCTCTTGCGGCCAAATCGTAGGCAGCTGGCAAATTCGGGTCTCGATAGAGCCCCTCCGGCGTAAACCGGGTCAGCTGATACGGCAGGTACTTATCGATAAAAGCAGTGGAATCCGTCAGCCCGGCGCGCAACCTCATCATCTCTCCGTGCATCGCATACGTTGCCCAATTGCGAATTTGCCGAATATCCGGGAAATTCCGCTCGGTTTGCGAATAGGTAAGCTCCGGCTCAACCCGCTGCAAATTCGAGCGCCAGCAATCTACTCTGTCAGGATCAGCAAGGCTGGACAATTGCTCATACCCCAGTACCAGCATATGAGATGTAAAGTCAGCATGATCGTCCGGCACCTGATTTGCGCCCAGACAATAACTGGCCCAATCCATTGCCTTCAGAATGAATTCTTGCAAATCCCGGCATCGACCCGATTGAAGAAGTACTGCGCCTGCCTTGACAAAGGATGCCGTTGCATATTCATGTTCCTTACCGTCTGTCGGATCGAGAATAGCCCCTTGCTCATTCATATAGGGTAAAAAGGCACGTACACGACCTTCGGCAAAATCCAGATAATGCTCTCTTCGTACCATAGTTTGCTTTATAGAAACCTGTGTTTTACGAGATGTAAAAATTTTTATCAGATCGGAAATAGGGTCCGCTGTTGCGAGTTTATTCAAATAAGATAACGGGTTTTCTGTGATGGCCATCTTGAAACCTCCTGTTCGTCAGAACCATTTATAACAATCGCTGCCCTTGGAATAAGCTGAACACTTTTGTCATCTCATCATCAGATAAGCCTCTACCATCACAAAAGCTGGCATTCAACGTTAGTGATTGAATCGAGGTTGTTCCAACGAGTGTTATGGCGATATCCGGGCAAGTCAGACTGAAACGAAGCGCCGGCTCAACAAGACCATTTGGTGCAGTATTCCTTAGAAAATCAAGCTGTGTCATTCTTCGAGCGGCTTCTTCTAGCAGGACCGCATTGTTCTGCAAAAAAGGAGCCGGATGATCCGCCAAAATTCCCATCGCAAGCGGACTGCCATGAATCACGCCGATCTGTTTCTCCTTCGCTAAGGGCAGTAGCTCGTCTTTTGCCGAATAGTCTATCAAGGTATATTTCGCATAAGTCTGAATCGTATCGACCAATTCCTCCTGAAGGAATGGCATCAACAAATCTAGACGACCTGCATTCACACCAATCGCTCTTACTTTCCCCTGCTCCTTCAGCTTACGGAAAGCAGGCAGCGTTTCGTTTATCGCCTGTTCAAAGGTGGTCTGCTCCAATTCATGGAGCTGAATCAAATCAATATAATCCGTTTGTAGTCTGCGCAAGCTGTCTTCAACTGACTTTATCGTATTCTCGTACGTGTAAGGCTCTCCTCGCATAACTGCTTTGGAGGCGATAATCACATCACTGCGTTTGCCTTTCAGCGCTTTTCCGATTCTTCGTTCGCTTTCCCCGCGACCGTATAAAGGGGCTGTATCTATGAAATTCATGCCTAAATCCAGTGCATGATCAATGACTCGAGTCACAATTTCATCCGTTGTCCCGCCGTAATCACCACCAAGTGGTGCCCCGCCAAGGCCGATTTTGGATACTTTAAACCCTGTTTTTCCTAATATGGCATATTCCATCGTGGCCCGCTCCTTTATTCTTTTTCGAGCACAATGCTGCTAACCTTAGCTAATCACGAACCGAAACGCTATCTCCATGTCGGATACCGGATGATGATGATGAAGGATGATCCGATAAAATCTCTTTCCCTTCTCCGTATCGGAATCTAGCGTCACGGACCCTATTTCAGCAGACCACTCACTCTCTTCGTAGAAAAGGGTAACATCGCTCAATTCTAATTGACCTGGAACCGTCTTCATTGGCTGAACACTACTAATGAATACCTCTTGAAAGGAAGTCGGTTGATTGGAAAAAGAAACCTGATCACGAATGACGAGATACGGCGTTTCGTTCAAAGTGCGTTTCCATACAAATTGGCGTGTAAGCTGTCTCAATGAGGTACATGCATACGCTTTCGTCAGATCCAGTGTCACAGCCATTTCTTCATTCGTTTGATAGTGCCCGGTCATTTCGGTGTTAAACTGTCTACCGAAGCCCTGTGTGCAGCCATCCACGATCGGCACCGAGTGGCCATGCGAGCCTGCATTCAACTGCGCATAACGATACTCTGGCTGAAAGTATTGCCTTGTATATACGCCGAGTCCCATATCTGCCAGCACACTTCTACCATCAACATGGAGAATAAAATGCCCTAAATCATTGTGATTGTGCGGCTCTTCGTTATAACCGCCTTTGGCTGCAAAAGCGATCATGCGGCCCTTGGCATCGGTGACCTTCGAAATGGCCCACTGATTCCCTTCGAAAATCCTCTCTTCAATCCGTCCCGAATCTCGCCGGGTCTCTGTCTGGGATTCAGTCCGATCAGGAGACCACAGCATAAGTCTTGCATTGTCCAACCAGCTGTTCGAAGTCGGCGTCAGCCAGGTCGTTGATTCCGGCATTTGAAGGGCCGGTGCATAGCTCTGCAAGCGATGAATCACGCCCGTATTCCATTTCACCTGCTCGGCGGAATCGGAGAAATTGACAACTTTTCCACCGCCCAGCATGCAAAATTGCGGAAACAGGGAAATCTGCTCGATTTTCTTGTCTTCCAGAAGGGAGATTCGCCCTTGCGTTCTCTCCTTTAACAACTCCGCAAAATAGACAAAATGCGAGAATCCATACTGCCAGTAGGCCGGTCCCTCCGGCGTGGCCCCTTGCTCATCAAAGCCGGATAGGTAAGCGCGGAGGACATTGATGACTCGCCACAGCATGCCGCTTAGCTTTTCACTGTCCTGTTCCAGATAAATCGCTGCCGCTCCAATGGAAGAAGCGCAGACTGCGGGCCAATTGTTCGTTTTGAGCTCCCAGTTCTGAGGGACCGGATCATGGAAATACACCTCAAAAATTCGCCGATGTATCTCTGCCTTGGCACGTTCGACAACCCACGGATGCATGCGATCCCCCATCAAATGAATGATTTCAGCCAGTGTAAATCCGATGTGTGCAGCCGCTAAATCAACCGTTTCGCGAGGCATCTTTGGCTGGTCCCAAATTTGATTCGGATATTGGTTATGGTAGAGCCCCACATGCGCAGGCAGTACCCACGTAAACTCATTACAAATGTTCCAAATTGCATTTTCCAACCCTGTGATCCATTCCGGGCGGCTGTCTGCCATGGCAAGCAGACTGAATGTATGCAACCCTGAGTAGAGCTGATCCCGCTTGCTCTGATAAATGGTCCGATCACCAGTGCTGCCAAATAAAATAAAGTCCGAGAATGAGGGGGGCGCCGGCGTCATCGCGAGCAGTTCTTCCGCTTTTGCCTCAAGCTGCTCCCAAATTTCTGCGTATTTCGCCCCTTCTCTGATCCTATGCCAATACTCGGGGGAGACTGCTTCTGCGAAAAGAATCTGTGAGGGACAGTCCGTCTCCTCCAAGGCCTGTTTAAACTGCTTGAGTGTCAGTTGATTGATCAATACAGTTACCTCCATCGTGAAGACTTAGTGAAATGATAGCCGTTTAACGCCATAGGAAAGATACGTACCGTGACCCACTCCGTCACGGTACGTATCTACCAATTACTTCGTCTGCTTCCAGGCCTCAATTTGTTTTGCCATTTCTTCAATGACCTTATCGATGCCAGCTTGCTTCAACTTATCCTGGAAAACTTTCAGATTCGTATTTGGATCAACCGTACCTGTATCGAGTCCCGGCAGATGTTCATCGATCACCGTAACCAAATTGGCTATTTCCGCCATAACTGGCGTGTTATCGAACTTGAAACCCATTAATGGGGACTTCTGCGCCGTTTCATTCTCTTTCTTGGTCTGCTCCATGACGGAAGGATCCATCCCTTCAACCAAATAAGCGTTAAATGTGTTTCCGAATACCCAGTTCGCGTTAGGTGCATAACCGCCATCTTTATTGATTTGAACGACGTTATCGGACACTTTCTTGTAATGTTTACCTTCAACGCCGTAACTGATAGTATTATAAAGTTCTTTATCTGTGTTTAACAGATTGATAAACATCATTGCGCGTTCAGGATTTTTGGAGTTTTTGCTGATGGATTGCATCGTTGTAATAACCGTGCCTGTGGAAGCGTACGCATCCGTAATTGGCACGTAAATGACATCATTTCCGCCGTTGGCTGCTTTGGCTTCCACTTCACCGCCCGGCTTCAGCACATTATGGAATTGAACGGCTGCGTTGCCCGTTTTGATAATATCGTTTTTGTTCTTGAGCGTTGCCGCATTTTCGTTAATATAGCCTTTGGTATACCAGTCTCTCATCACATCCAGGTAATGCTTATATTGTGGTGTCTCGAACAAATTAATAGGTTTGTCAGGATTCTGAAGCTCCACACCCACGACATTGTTAATCGCTTCTAACCCTTGACTTTGGTACATTAGACTGAATCTTCCACTCTTATCATTCAGAAATGGAACCACGTCCTGTGATTCGCCTTCTTTAATTTGTTTCAGAAATGGTTCGATATCTTCAAACTTCTTAATGGAGCTGACATCCAGCTTGTATTTGTCTGCAAAACGCTTTTGAATGACAAAACCTTCTTTTTTCGTTACCGTCTGATAGTTGGGAATGGCATAGATTTTACCTTGGATTTTGGCTGCATCCCAGACGAAGTCAGGCATCGATTTGAGTAAATCCGGCGCGTTCTGTTGAATCAAATCATCCAGCTCCAGAAAAGCACCCTTCGATTGGTTTTGCAGATAGTCCCAGTTCCAGTTGGCCACCCAAGCAACATCATACTTTTCACCGGATGCAACGATCGTGTTCATTTTTTGATTGTAATCGGCAAATGTGTGCGCTTGCATCTTTACCGTTGCATTGATTTTCTCTTTGGTAATCTTGTTCACCGCTTCCTGAACGGTTGCTAAGTCTTGCGGAATTGCGCTTAATGGGAAATTCCATACTAACTCTACGGGTGGCAATTCTTCATTTTGCTTACCCTCTGCGGCTTTCTGCTCTTCCTTGGCACCTCCACATGCCGTCAATACCAATACGAAACTGATCACACCTGCAAACAATTTGAGCCATTGCTTCTTCATCCCATCTTTCCCCCTAAGTATATTATGATATTTATATCAACTGCTCGTACGAACGGGAAGATGAACCCGCTGTACCAAGCAATTTGATAGCCGTTCATTCGACTAGCCTTTGACAGAACCTACGGTTAGGCCGCTAATGAAAAATCGTTGCAGCATCGGGAAAACGATCATCATCGGTCCCGCTGCAAGCACCGCCATGGCCATTCTTGCTGACAAGCTCGGAAATTGCGTCATGTCGATACTCACGTTAACGGTTGACATATTGTTGGACAAATATTCGATGGTGCTCATTACGCGATACAACATTAATTGAAGTGGAACCAACTTCTGGTCGTCGATGAACAGTAAGCCCAGCCACCAATCATTCCAATACTGGAACGAGATGAACAGCCCGATGGTAACTAGCGCTGGCAAGGAGAGCGGCAGCACGATGGTAAAGAAAATACGCCATTCGCTTGCTCCATCGATCTTGCCGGACTCAATGACTTCAATCGGAATTTTATCCAGAAACCCTTTCATCACCAGAATGTAAAATGGACTTAGCAAATACGGGACAATCAATGCCCACATCGTATCTTTTAGATGCAAATACTGGGTGACCATAATATAAAACGGGACGAGCCCGCCGCTAAATAAGGTGGTAAAGAATACATATAAGGTCATCGGTTTACGATACCGATAATCTTTGCGTGAGATCGTGTATGCGGTCAAACTAGTTAGAAATAATCCAATAACCGTCCCAATCACGGTCACCAGAATGGTAATACCGTAGGCATTCAATAATACGCCAGGGGATTTAAATATTAAGGAATACGCCTCAAGACTAAACTTCTCCGGGAGCAAATGGTAACCGTGTTGTAGAAGTGTTTTCTCATCAGTGAACGAGATGGAGATGACCAGAATCATAGGGATGATTAACAGGATGGATAACGCACAGAAGAAAAGATTAATAATCCGGGAGCTCCAGCTCGATTTTTTACTTGCCAAAGAGTTTTTTGCAGCTTTCTTGTTTATCGTAACTTGTATCGTAGACATTTTGCATCCCTCCTTACCAGAGCGCGTTATCCGAGTTTATTTTTTTAACAACCCAGTTGGCCAGAAGTACCAGAATAAACCCGACGACGGACTGGTATAATCCAATCGCGGTGGACATTCCAATATCCCCGACAACCCGAAGTGATCGGTATACATAGGTATCAATAACATCCGTCGTACTGTAGAGAAAGCTCGAGTCATTCGGAATAAAATAGAACAATCCAAAGTCCGCCCTGAATATTTTCCCTACATCGATAATGAACAGAATCACGATCAATGGCATTAAAGTCGGTATCGTAATTTTACGAATCATTTGCCATCGGTTAGCGCCATCAATTTTTGCCGCTTCATAATAACTGGAGTCTATGGACAGCATTCCTGCATAATAGATGAGCGTTGAAAAGCCCACAGACTTCCAGAGCTGAGTAATGACAATGATCACCGGCCAATACTTTGCCTGCTCATACCATTTGATCGCATCTTGGCCGAACAGTCCTAAAATGACATTTAAAAAGCCGTTTTTATGATCGAGGAATGCCAATACCACATATCCGACGACAACCCAAGATAGGAAATAAGGCAAAAATAGCACCGTTTGATGTACCTTGATCCACTTTCTTGAGAGTTCATTCAATAAAATAGCCAGTGTAAGCGCTATCAAGATGGTGAGTACAATAAAAGCAAGATTATAAAGTATGGTGTTGCGAGTAACGATGAGTGCTGTATCCGAATTGAAGAAAAACTTGAAGTTCTTAAATCCCACCCATTCGCTTCCAAATACACCAAGATCGTATCGATACTGTTTGAATGCGATAACCAAACCGAGCATCGGCAGATAGCTAAGTAATAACTTATACACGATCGCCGGTAGTGACATGACGAACAATTCCCGGTTTCGCTTAAAGTGCCTCCACTCTTTTTTAATCATTTCTGCTCCTCCTTTTCATTGCCGCAAGCGACTGCTGTGCCCCTATTATCCCGTGAAAACAAGCAAAAGGAATACTGTAATTAATAAAAAACACTCTACTTTTTGCAGGTAAAAACGCTAAAACACTGTAGTTTTACGTCCATAACACAAAAACCGCCCCGGTAGCATCGTTTCAGCGTGTAAACTCTGAAACGGCTTGTGGAGCGGCTGACCATGTGAATTATTCATCAAGAACTTTTTTAAAACGATATTCTTTGGGCGTTGTGCCAAACTTCTTCTTGAAGAGCTTGAAAAAATAACTCTCGTTACTGTAACCTACCATGTCCATAATACGTGAGATACTGTAGTCATTATTCTCAAGAAGAGCGAGCGCATTTCGCAGACGAACTTCATTGATATATTCACTGACCGACATCGATTCTTGCTGCCTGAATTGCTTGCTGACATGAGCGGATGATAATTTCATGGTGCTCGCTACACTCGACAGGCTTAGATTGGCATCTTCATACTGCTCCTCAATGATTTCCTTAATCGTCTCAATCAATATCCGATTGGATTGCGTTTTGAAGTCCTGTGAGCGCTGCCCATGAATTTCTTCAAAAATATTCAAGAACATGTTGAACATGGCCTGCAGTGATTCTTGTTTGAGTAGCTGCTGGTATTGATATTTGAAATCGAGATTCACCTGTCTAACGGAGTTACTGTTCATTTCCCCCACTGCTTGATTCAGAATGGCGAGCAGATGAAACACAGAATACATGATGTTGTTGAAATGTAAGCTTTCCAATTGATGAAACAAACCTTCGAGCTGTTCACGGAATTTCGTGCTTTGACCAGACTTGATGGATTCCAATATTTTTTTCTCCGCTTCTGTTGGGAACTGAAAGGGACCATTATTTTCTTTATTCCGTTCGACAATCTCAGATGTAATGATACAAGACTTCCCATGAACGATGCGGTAGGATGCATTCTCCAGAACCTGACCATATTGGCGAGAAAGCTGGCTGTATTCCTGCGTTTCATCTCCAATTGCAATGGATAGCGAAATTCGATAATAGGCAATGATCGTTTGCTGCAGTTCTTGTAAGATTCCTTTCAGGTTCTCTAACCGCATGCTGGAACCTTCCTGGGCTTCACCAAGCAGCAGCACAAAATGATCGTTTTGCATCGGTACAATTTCACAGTGCAAATCTCTTGCTAATATTTCCTTCGTAATATTGGCAATCGCAAATTTATAGAGACGTTTATCGGAATCGCTGGATTGCCCTTCGAATTCCTCTATATCATCAATGAGAAGCACGCAAAGGCGCAGCTTTTGATGGAGATCGATATCCCACTGAATTTGCTGGATCTCCTGTGGCGTTAACAGGCTGGCGTCGGAGATGAGTCTACGTAGTGCAAAGGTTTTGAGTTGATCCCTCTGGGAATATTCTTCCCTTTCCAGGTTGACTAACTTGTGCATCGCGTCTTGATATTCGTTGGTAATAAGCTTAAGCTCATCGAGATCCGAACGTTTTTCCGCTCCACTGCTAGTCCGCTTCCCCAACATCTGCTGCAGCATATTTTCAATCGGACGATAGAGTCGATAGGCAATAATAAAGGAAACTGCTATGGACAACACGAGAACTACGCTGATAATGATCAAGGAAATCTTGCGCATCTCGTGGAGCTTCCCGAGAACAACTTGATAAGGCTGTACGCTCGCGATGATCCAGTCACTCTGACTCGATGACATGAAGCTAAGTATAAACTTGTTGCTGTCGCTCTCGTAGACGAGATAATCCTGATCTACACCGGCCTCGGCACGATTTCGAATCACCTCTCGGTATTCATCCAAAGGAACCTGAGTATTCATCGTAGTTTCCAGAAGCGGCGTACCAGACTTGTCTGTAACAAAAATCGTGCCCTGCTGTTCACTGTCCACATGATTCAAGTTACTGATATTATCAAAAAGCCAGGACGGCTTTAATGTTACAATCAGCTTGCTGTCAGTTACTTCGTCATAGATAAACATCGAGAACACCGGTGACTTTTCTTGTACGCCTGAAATAGGGATGAACTTCAGCCTTGGGATATCTTTATGCGACTTTATATACTTGGACAGTGAACCATTCATGCCATCGTCCGCGCAATTTATGCTGCTCTGGGTTGAATAGTAGCATCCCGTATTGGCGTTATAAATCGTAACGCTTTGCAGGAACATAGACCCTGAGACCATTTTTTCCAGTCTGTTCAGCTTTTGTGCGAGTTCACCTTTATCCATCACGGACGTATTCAATAAATAGACAACATCCGAATCCATAGAAGTGGAAACTGTTATATTTTTAACCGTTTCATTCAAGTTATCGATGTTATATTTAATTTGTGAAAGCACTTTCAAATCTGCTTGCTGCTGCATTTGGAGCATCTTATTCTCGGATATATAGTACAGGAGTGAAGAACTAATCGTCAGAAAAATTACCGTAACGATCGAAATGGAGAGGAGCAATCGGAAAAGATATTTTCTAGATCTATACTTCGGAAGAATCTTCATGGTTCCCTCCTATTGTAAACCGTATATCCTAACGGCATTATGACCAAATACATGATCGATCTCTTCAGTGGATAAATAATGGGACAATGCCTCCTCAATCATAGACCTCATCTCCGTAAAACGACCTGCTTGCAGACAAATCGGCCAGTCGCTGCCAAACATCAGCCTTGAAGAACCGAACACCTGAATGGCATGCTGAATATAAGGCTGTATCACTTGGGCTGTGCGATTACCAAACTCCCCCTCTGTCGCGAGTCCAGACACCTTACAGGAGGTACGTTCAAATTTCGCAATGGCGCGTAATCCGTCCGCCCATAGTTGATCACTTTTCCCTGACAAATCCGGCTTACCTAGGTGATCGACAACGGCAGGCAGGTTAGGCACATACGAGAGTAGCTTTGCCATTTTTGCCAAACCAGGTGGACGAACCAACAAGTCAACAGGACAATCGTCCTCAGCAAGTATGGATAAATTATGTATAAGCTGCTTGTGATGCCCCCACTCTCCATCCGAAATATCCGGAAAAGTTGGACGAATTCCTACAAAACGCGGATGGCTTCGAAAACGAAGATAGTGCTGTTCAAAATCTGAAGCGTTGATATCAAGCCAGCCCACGACACCCATCAAGGTATCTTCTTTATCACACAATTGAAGAAGAAATGTCGTCTCTTCCATCGTCGGCGCCGCTTGTACAACAATGGCCCCCTGAAACCCGTTATGGTGTAATTCATCTTTTAACAGGTCTGGCATATAGTCCTGAAATAGTAGGGGACCAGAAGATGGTGTCAACCAGCCATAATCTCCCCGATCTAGTCTCCAGTAGTGCTGATGTGTATCAATCATCATGAACTACAACCCCATTTCTAAATTTTAGCATATATAAATCATTATTGATTACAATATGCTGACTCGTACTATTTTTCAAGCAAAAAGTAATGGACACGACAAAAAGCCTGTAAAAATAAAAAAGGGGAGAATGATTCTCCCCTTTTTTCCTTCCCTGCAAGCATTTTGCACAGCTATTCTATTTCAAGATCGCCTTGGCCACAATGGCAAGGTCTACAATGTCAACTTTCCCGTCATGATTCACATCCGTTTTCGCATTCCAACCCGTCTGGCTTTGTTGTTTGCCATAGGCCCCTGCCACGATAGCCAAGTCACCAATCGAGATAATTCCATCACCATTGATATCTGCGGTTATCCGCTTGGTGTCAAACTCGTGAATGGCTGCTTCCAATGCTTCTTTCGCACGATCCACCTGCTGCTGAGTAGCATTCGGATCGTTTGCTGTCACACGGGCTGTATCGATCGCCGACTGCAATTGCCCTTTGGATCCTGTTATATACTGACCGTCCTCGCTGCCTTCCACTGCTGCAGCATATTTCGCCTGAGCGCTTGCGATCAACGCATTCAATAGCGACTTATCTACCGGTATATTAGATATCTGTATTTGTACCTCATGGGATGCTCCACCGACCTGCAGTTCATCCCCCTGTCCATTAGCAATCACCGCACGGTCTATTGATATTGTCGTATAGGTTGCCTGAGTTACAGACTTTGTCTTAAACCTCATTAGCAACAAATCGCCTTGAGCCGACACGTTCGTACCCACGCTGGCAGCCACTATCCGGATTTGTCCTGGCACCGACTCCTTGTGATCGATGACTTGAAACCCGTCTCTAACCGAAGTGACGGATTCGAATTGCAGATTCACCGGATCATAGGTAAGCGTCAAATCTTGGCCATACATTTGCTGGTATACATTTTGGGTAACACCGCTCAATCCCATCGTGACATCCAGTGTTTGGCCGGAGTTCACCGTCTTAGGACCGGTTAATGCCGCTCTCGGCATCGATTGTTTCACTGTAACCGTGCAGTCTGCCGTGTATCCCCCGTCAGCCGTCGTTACCGTAATGGTAGCTGTTCCTTCCGCATGGGCTGTCATCACGCCATTCTGATCTACAGATACGATGGCATCGTTGCTAGACTTCCAGGTAACATTTTTGTTCGCAGCAGCATTAGGCGTTACTGTTGCTGTTATTGATTCCGTGCCTCCTGCTTCCAATTCCATACTTGGCTTGCTTAGCGCTACACCCTTCACGGCTACTCTTAAATTCTCTATTTTAATATCGTCAAAATATCCAATGCCAGCCGCTCCCCAGAAGTCTCCCATGGCGATTTTATTAAATGATTTGGAATCCGCCGTTGCGACTTTCTGGTCGTCAATATACAAATCAACATGGTCTCCAGATGTATAATCCCAGGTAAACTTATGCCAACCTTTTGTTCGATCGACACCCGAAGAAGTGAAATCACCATCGATACGGATCTGATACTTTGCTCCGCCGCTGCTTGCCGTTTTCGTTGTATCGACACCTAGAGCGATCCACTTTCCGCCTTCAACATTTACCAGTTGCTTCGTAGCGCCAGACATGTTGTCATAATACCAGACGGTAACGAAACCATTGTAGTAGTTAGAAAATGTTTTTGAAATAGCATCAACATTTTCATCTTTTACATAGCTCTTTGTCCCGCTATGTGCTTGTGCACTACTTGTACTAGGTGTTCCTTTCTCTGCCGTCCATCCTGCAAATCCATTCTCGAAGTCTTCTGTAAAAGTACTGGATGCCCCTGTCGTAAATGTATATACCTCAGAACTCCACTTGCCTCCGGTAACAGAATTCGCAAGTACATATGCTTTTACTTTCCAATAATACGTTTTATTTGCCTCTAACCCATCGATTGCCTTGCGAGTCCCATTCAATTTAACATCACTTATTATCTTGGTAAATGCTTCGTCTTCTGCGACAATCAGTTCATAACCCTCTCCGCCATCAGCCTTCTGCCATTCGAAGACAACATTCATGGGGTCAAGATTAGTTGAATGGTTGGCAGGGGTAGTCAAATGGAAATCCCCAATATTTGCATCGATACTTGTACGGTATTCATCTAGCTTGAGCCCCATCTTATCGAATGGAATTTTGGGGAAGTCAGGAATTTGCTGATAAATGATCGAACTATCTTTCAGCTTAAAATTCCTGTTTGCCTTATCTACAAACCCAGCATCCTCATTCGCTGTCAGTTTTAAATTATTTCCGATCGTGCCATATGTTTTTGCGCTGTCTGCAATACTCCCCTCTGCTGTGTTATAGAGCACATTATCCTTTACAACATTCCCCTTAGGAATCTTAGGGCTATCTTCCCATAGATTTACAAGTTGCGGATATTTACTTGCCCAAGGCTCCTGCTTATAGGGAACACTCATTAAATTTTTATAGGCTGTTCCATTCGGTGCTTCAGCATGGTAAGCAGCCCAGCCTTCTCCACGGTTATCCAGGCTCATAAATTTGCCGCTGTCAATCATAATATTGTATTTAACCGTATTGTCACGGCCACCGCCTAGCAAAAATGCGCTATTAGAAACGTTGTAAAATACATTTCCTGTTATTTCTGCACTGCTCAATAAATCGTCAAGATAAACAGCATACGAACCAAGCCCTCCAAGATTTGTTATATCATGGATGTAATTGTTTTTAATCATATTGCCGCGGTAGGTCCAATCACGTAATGAGTAGATTACTCCGGCATCACTGGTTTCCTGACATACATCATAGATTTCATTGAATTCAATAACATGGTCATTTCCTTTAAATTGAATCGCCATATGGGGCGCGTCATGGATCAGATTATTGGTAGCCCTGATTCCTACACCATTTAAGGAAATAGCCGGCGTATATGTTCTTAGGATACGAGCATATCGATAAATATGGTTATTTTCCGCATAGTGTCCTCCAGGCGTAAGTGTTGATCTGTTGCCCCCGAGCATGTAAATACCGCCTTGTCCGGTATCATAAATGTCACAGCTTATAACCCCGTTATTGCTTCCTCCCGTGTAGCCGCTGTTAAATTTAACATTACCCGGATCATTAGCTAAAGCCTCCTCGTCCCCAATCATGATCGCCTTTTGCCCAAGACGTCTAAACGTACAATGCACGATACGATTGTTGGAACTATCAACCATCTTAATGCCGTGTCCGCGGGAAACCTCAAACGTAATATCCATGAAGTTTGTAAAATCAGTCTTTTTCATATCCACTAACGGTGTATCAAGAACGGAAAGCTGCATTTCACTATCGTTTACGTCCTTTTCCGGATATAGATAGAGAATACCGCTGGTTCGATCTAGATACCATTCACCTGGTATGTCTATTTCACTTAACAAATTATAGGCATAATAACGCTGTCCGCTAATGGCACCATACATGCTTGGATGGGATGCCTCAATTGTTTTATTGACCGTGTCAATCGATTTAATATGTAAATTATCATCTGCCCAGTCCCATCTCCAGTAACCAAAGAGCCATGGATCGCTTTCCTGTGCCCAGTTGTCGATATGAGAATCGCTGTATTTAAAGATTGGCCCTGGTTTGGTAATCCATTGATCCGGTGGGACATAGTCAGGATGGCTCGGATTTCCTGCCGGCATATCCGACATATGATCACGCGGGATAAATCCTTGCTGAACTACTGATCCTGTCGTTAAAAAGCCTGTATTCGGATAACGTGCTAATGTCATGGATTTACCATTTACAAATAGTTCAGGTGCTGGTGCAGCTTTAGGCCAACCGTATCCAGCCTTTGATATTTGACCATATTCCGTAATGCCCTGCGCTTTTAAATCAATCTGTCTGACTTTATCTTTAGCTTCTTGCGGAAGCCTGCTCAAGATGGCTTGGTCTGTTACAGGTGTAAAAGCTGCTGTATCTATGTTATATCCACCCATGATAGAAACCTTATCATTTCCATATGCCCTATAGGTTATTGGAGAACTTGATGTGCCCGAATCCTGGTCTGTTAACGCAAATGATGCCGTACGGTTATATACACCTTCTTTGAGATAAACGGTAACTCCCCCATCTGGTAATCCGGAAGTACTCTTTAACTCGCGGATCGCATCTCTTGCTTTTTCCAACGTTGCAAAAGGAGCATCCATTGTACCGCTATTTGCGTCATTGCCGTTTTTGGCTATATAGAATGCCTTGGCAGTAGCTTCAAGAGCATGTACTTTGGATATGGACCCCATATCTGAAAGCGGGCTATATACCAGAGTAAATGCTAATATTGGACTAGCAATTCTTCTTAATAAGTTCATACATATCCTCCTATCGCGCTTTGGCCACAATTGCAAGGTCTATCATGTCAACTTCCCGTCATGATTCTTGTCCGTTTTCTCACCGCTTGCGATCAACGCATTCAAAAGCGACTTATCTTGTCCCGTACTAAAACTGAAAAGCATATAGCATGTCTGATAACGCTATCCCTCCTTTCGCATCTTATATGCCTACCATTGCACAGAAGGATGCGTATACGAAACTGTAAAAATCAAAAATAGCAGTACATCGGTACTGTACAATCAAAGATTTAGTGTAATAAAACATAATTATTGCTAATAACTTGCCATATCGACAAAGGAGGTCCCACAAAAGTTTTGGCAACATTTCATTTGCATAGGTTTCTCCTAACGTTTTGTATCCACGAACTTGAATGGCTTAAAGGAGCGTGGCGACGCGGCGTTAAAATAGTGTTTTATGGTGGGGATGCCTCCATTGCATTACTTACATATTGTCATATCGCTTTTCAATATTGTTTTGATACATGTTTTTACATGTGTTATTATATAGATAATAAAGACCAAGTGCTGCGAACACTTGGTCAGTACAATTGGCTTGGATGGTTTATTCCCTTCTAAGTCGTATAGGAACAAAACCCACCTCTGGCCTCAACCTTAGGGTGGGTTTTTACTTTCTCTTGTTGTTATTATTGTTGTAAGTTAAAAGAGCAAGAATAAATGATCCAAATAGGAACATAATCGTTAATGCATCTTTCACTTCCATGGCTTCACTTCCTTTCGAAGGGAAACCATGCCCACCTAAGATTCAATTGTAGTTATATTTTACCTTTATTTACATCTACGTACAAGTGTTCTTGTATATTCTAGGTTTTTAGAATTCTACTCTTCACAAATGACGAAAATATTTCATCAAGCAACAGGACGTTGCGATTGAACTGCTCATAAGTCATTGGGGCCGGTCTTTCAGCTAACGTTCTTGTATCTACGAAACCGAGTGGCTTAAAGGAGCGTTACCGTCTTCTTGAATTACTCACTTATGCTTGAAGGCAGTTATAGAATATTTCATTAAAAGAATTCTGATCTTCAGTGTAGTTTTCTGTATATTTATTTAACATTCGAACTCCTACCGCATTAAACTCAGGCACAATTACACAGTGACAACCTGCTGCACCTGATGCATAACAGCACTTATCCTGATAGTACCATCCAAATATACGGTTCTTATCTTCGGTATCAATTCGTAATTCTTCAATGAGCTTAAAAACTTCAACTGGCACTACTAACTGATTATGATTTATTAAACCTCTATTTAGATGTAAATTTCCCCACTCTGCCAGGTCTCTCGCACTTGAATACAAATTTCTTTCATGACCTTCATTTGACTCAATTCTAACGGATGCATAACCGTCTGCAGCTTGAAAATCACAAACTAATTTTTCTTTAGGTACCGAAATCCACTCAGTATCAGTTAAATTCATTGGTTTAAATATTCGATCTGTAATTAGTTCAGCAATATTATATCCTGTAAGTTCTTTAATGAGTTCACACGCTACTTCCTCGCGTTCAATACGATTTGATCCAAAATATTTAGCACCTGATTTTGTTGCTAAATCTCTTATTGTGGTATTGCCCAACTCATATTCAGGCATTTTTGTGAGAACATCAGAAACTTTACTATCAACAGACAATTTGCTTTCTACAACAGCAATTGCTGTAGCGAGTCCGACATACGTCTTTCTTAGTGAATACAAGTTAAACATAGAATCAGTTGTTACTACGAGAGATCCATTCTTAAAATGATGCTTTCCAGAATACCATTCTGTTAAAATTTTGTTGTCCTGAATTATCACAATAGAAGCAGCTGAAGACCCAAACTTTTCTTGTGCTTCTTCTGTATATGTAATTAATGGTATAAATTTGTTATCAATTATTGTTGGTGCTACCATGATTTCGACCTCCTATTATTTTTTTCAGAACTTTCAGATAACGTTCTTGTATTCACGATGCCCCACCTCCTTAAGCCATGAAGTAGCGGTCGAGATGCAGTTAGGTGGTGCGGGTGTGTCCGGCAGAATCTGCTTCCGTGTTGGTGAAATACCACATCGAATCACATCGGACTCCTGCCGGACCGAGGAGCGAATGCCCCGAAGCGTGAATATGTGTTAGACGAAGTCATCTTGTTATACCTACAATCGTTACTTATTTAGAAAATCCATATATATCCTTACAAGTTTACCTAGAATCTCGATACTTTCCTCAACATTGTTGGTTTCCAAAGAGTGATTTGCATTAGGAATTTCTATTACCCTTCTGACTTTGTCTATGTTAATTTGGTTTGCCAGTTCATTATTAAACACTTCATCCTTTGTCCCATAAACCACAAGTCCATTATACTTGTTGATATAGTATACTGTGTCTTTAATTGGTGTCAAAAATAAATGTCTTATTGGAATATCAAGTTTTCCATGAACTTCACCCGCAACTATAGTGCCTATGCTCTTACTAATAAAAATGACTTCATTATACTTGTTAATTATTCGTCGAACAGATTCATGGCTATCTTCTATTACTCTTGGCAGATCATTAATATCCAAATTCGTTCTCGCAGATTGATATCCATATTCAAGAACCAATAAGTCAAAACCACTTTGAATTGCGGAAGTTCCAGCAAAATGTAGACTTGGCTTATCACAAGGATAGTTTTTTCCTGGAAACAGAACAACCAACTTACTATTTTCCTCATGAAGTTGATAATATTTTTGTTTCATTTCGGTTTTCCAAAACGAGGGTACGGTTAGAATCTCTAATTTTTTCATTGTCTCCCATCCTTTCTTTCTTCAGGTGATTTCGTCTAACGTTTTAGTATTCATGAATCCGAGAGGCTTAAGGAGCTTCAGCTCCGGGTAGCTAACTTAGCCTCGCAGGGTTGTCTGCCTGAATTGACTTCCTCGAAATGCATCTTGCAGACTAAGGTCGTAAGTCCGAAACATGAATACCGTGTTATACGATGCCATCCACCTTCTATGATTTACTTACAAAACGTTTTTAATTGCATCTATGACTAGTGAAACGAAACCCAATTCTTCTTCTTTATTTCTATGATCAAATCGTAATGATCTGTATATGTATCCCCCTTCAGGATTCCAATCATTATAGTGAAACTTACCTTCCTCATCACAATACTCCAATAAATTAACTTCAAACCCCGCCTCTTCGAACACACTGCGTAAAGTCTTATAATTATGTACAATTTTATGGCTAGCAGCAGGATGATCTAATGGTCCCGGTCCCCCAACCTTAACTATGTTCTGATACCATTCATTACGAAAAAATGCATCAGGAACAGCGCAACGAACATATCCTCCGGAATTTAAAAAGTCATAACAAATCCTAGCGGCTTCTATACCTTCTTCATAAGTTAAATGTTCCCATACGTGCTCACACAAAATAATATCTATTTTCCTGTCTCCGAAGCTCCTATACCAATCATCTCTATTCAGTAAATTTAGCTCATTTTCTTGTGTCTGTATCCACCCAGGATATGATTGTGATGAGGCTCCAACAATGATCCTTAATGGTTCAGTTATTGCAACCTTTGAAATATCGACCATACAGTTTGCTCCTTTAGATTAATTGATTTGTGGATGGTTTCGTATGTTGTTCTACTAACCTGAGAGGCTTAAAGGAGATACAGTGTGTTATCAGAAGTCAATTGCCTTCCACGACTCACAAATTGTACTTCATTCCAATTCTTTTATATAACTTAAAATTCGTATTTCTACTTACAATCTCTCCAATTAACTCTTTCCATTTATTTTCAATCCACTGAGGACTTTGTTCTTTCAAAATATCCTCGTTAAATCGACTATCAATATACTCCAAATCTTGTTTAAGAATTCCTATATCCTTAATAAGTTGATTTCTCGATTCTTTTTCTAGCGACACCTTATTCGATAAAATGTCGTCTGTGATATCTGCTTTTATATACCAATACATATCTCTAAATACACTATAGATTATATAAGTTGATGATAATTTATCTTCCTTGAAATCGGAATCAAGAAAGACAAATGATTCTTCACCAACTTTCAATGATACTGCCAAATTTCCTAATGTGTTTATCACTGTTTCCTTCGGAGAATTGTCCTCTAAGCTTTTTATCACAAAATCTAAATTCTGAATTGATTCTTTTATACCAATTTGAATTCCATGATTTAGTTTAATAGTATAATCAACTTTTTGATTGTCTTTGTACTCTTTCATTTGATAGTTGAAGTACATACTTATTATCAATCCAACCATTAGTATGATTGCAATAATTTTTTTCATTTAACCTCCTCATAATCCTGCAATTGATTTCTGATAACGTTGTTGTGTTCATGACGTCCCACCTTCTTAAAGGAACGTAGCGACTGGCCGCGATTCGGTTAGGTGGTGCGGCTGTGTCCGCTTCTTAGTTGCTGCCAAATACTTCTCTGAACCCACACCTAACTCCTTCCGGACCGAGGGGCGAATGCCCCGAAGCACGAACATGGTGTTATCCGATGCCAGTGCCTTCCTGAGTTTATATTCACACTGTGTTGTAGTTATTATGATCTTTAATTGATTCCTTAAAATAATCTATTGGTTTCTTGTAATCTATTGGTTTATGTATTATTCTATTCAACCACTTCAATCGTTTAATATTGTCGCTAAAATCATCTTCAATAAAAAACGTAACTTCCTTCATAGTTCCTAATACACTTCTACCAAGAAATCGAGCGACATCTCGCGTTCTGAGATTATCTTCGTCACAATCCTGACATCTGCAAAGCGTATGGCGAATTGAAAAGTAAATTAGCTGAACAATATCCAACAGATATTGATGGTTATAGTGTTGGGAAAGATGATTTTGTCAAAAAAATCGAACAAGAGGCGCTCAAGTGGCATTGGCGCCATCGGTGAAATCAAATCTACTGAAGCGACTTATGAAGAACCTTCCTCTCATCCGGCAGCTTGGCATATTTATCTTGGTAGAGCTTAAGCACGCGCCCTGCCCCCATCTTAGTAAGCTCATCTTGAAAGTCATCCCAGTCTTGATTCATCCCGAGTTCTCCCGTTACGAATTGGATCACTTTCAACGTAACGAAGTTTTTGATTGGCGACATGATTTTCGTAATCTCAATGAATTCATCCGACGTAAAAGGGATGGAGGGGCCAGCGAAGAACCCGATTTTGTCTGCATTCGCGGTATACAACTGTTGGGATTCGAGTCCAACGGCTCCCCATCTTCTCGCGTATTCCGCATCCTGATCATAGGGCACCCATATCCCAGATCGTCCGTCTACGCCCGCATCCTGTGGCGTAACCTCGCCGTATGGATTTAGCTTAGTCTGCAATCGAGCCGTGTATCGATTCTCCCCGTTGACTCGATTGAATGTATCGCCTTCGATTCCCCAGTTCGTCAATTCCACAATTTCATCGGAATATTGCGCATCCAACAGTGCAATCAGCTCTCGAATATGCGGAGATTTCGCATGGATGGCAATGACCCAATTACCGCGAGAATTCGGATACTGAACGGGCTGTAGCGCCTGTAAGCATAGATCTGTCATGGGTGGCAGCACTGCTTTCAAGCTATAGAAGGAATCTCTCTTTACCCCTTTCTCTATCCAGCCATCCATCTCTATAAAATATTCGCCGAATAAGGCAAACGTCTTGCCTCCGATCACATTTTCATAAAACTGCGCTTCGGAAACCGTCGCGAAATCAGGATCGATTAGACCCGCCTGATAAAATTTACGGGCCAACATGACAGCCTTCTTAAAGTTAGGCTTGGCGGGACCGAATGTATACGTCATCTCGTCATTATCGAAATAAACACCACTCTGGGTATGGTAAGCCATATAGAATTGCTGGAACAAATCAGCCGGGCCCGAACGGCTTGAGATCGGCTTGGAATCGGGATAAATCTGCTTGAGCCGTTTCAACGACTCGTACAATTCATCGAATGTCCTAGGCAGCAGCATGCCATTGCGGTAGAAGATATCCTCACGCAGGATATAACCGATTGGCATTTGACCGTACGTGTTCAGACCATCTATGCCATACAGCTTACCATCTTCGGTCATCATATCCTCAACAATCTGGGGATACCGTTCAATCCAGTGCTTTAAATGGGGCATTTCGTCGAGGTAAGGCCGTAAATCTAGCAACAGTCCCATCGGACCGAACCGCTGGACCATATCTTTATTAACGATAAATATATTCGGTTTCTGACCAGCCGAGGTTAGTACTTGATTGATTCGCTTCATATATTCATTGACAGGAAACTGCAGCCAATCGAATGTCAGATTCATCCTCCGTTCGAATTCCTTATCGATTGGCGTATTCCGGTCGCGATCAAACGCAGGAACCGCAGCATGAATAACGACCGGGCTTATCGGGGTTGTGCCAGACACGAGTTCATCATAAGGCATACATACGGCAGACAAGACAGCTAGAATGCCGGCACAGATCCATATAACCAGTTTTCTACGGCGAATCCACACCCTCTACTCCCCCTCTAACGACGAATTGTTATTTATGGTGAAGGCGCTCTTGCGGTATTCATTCGGTGTGGTGCCTTCAAGCTTCTTGAACATACGAATGAACGCATTCGCATTATTGAATCCGACGAGTTTGCCGATATCAGACGCTGTATAATCGGTGCTAAGGAGCAGTTCCTTCGCCTTGTCAATACGTAGGCGGTTGATATAATCGGTAAACGTGACGCCCTGATGCTTCTTGAAGTATTGCGATACATAGTTCGTATTCATATGAAACCGTTCGGAGATTGACGTTAAATTCGCTTCAGCCAGATTAGAGGATATGTACTCCAGCATGCCGGTTATGGCCTGAGATGATTGCTGCTGAGAATGGACCTGAGCGGTTACATGCTCATATACGGCACGACAGGCTTCTTCAATTCGGCGTGGTTGATTGAGCGCATTGACATATGCAATCATCTCACCAGCAGGCATACCGAACATTGCTTCCTCGTCGATTCGACGGTTATACACCGTTTCAGCAGCGAAATAGAGCAGATCACTTACGAATTGCCGGAATACCGCAAATCGCATATGCTGGCTTCTCGCACCTTCGAACAGCTGATCCAGCAGCTCTGAAGCGCCATCCACATAGCCATTCTCTAAATATTTGCGCACTGTCTCCTTCACATCCGAGGTGACAATAGCACCAATCACGCCGGGCGTACTGGTTGAAGCGTGGTAAATCATTCGGTTCTCCCCCACGCTGCGCATATCGAGTATATCAATCGCTTCCTTATATGCTTGCTGAATATTCTCTAGCTTATCGAAGACTCTACTTATGCCAACCGTAAGACTGATCTCACCTGTCAATTCTTCTTCATAAATGGATAAGAGTGGGTGCATCTGTTGTGACACGAAAAGATCGATTGATTCATCATCCTGCTCTTGCAAGAACAACACCATCTCATTACTGGTTAAATCCAGGACGGGTTTGTGAAGTAGAGTCATACGCGTATGAAGCTCAGCCGCTTGCAGTTGATTATCTCTTGCGAAATCAGACCTAACGACAGCAATCGCAAAGCTGCCGCCTCCGCGAAAAAATTCATATTTCTGCGACAGTCGCTCAATGTCTTCCTTGTTCAATTGCTGATGAAGTGCTCGATACAAAAAAATCTGCAGCAGAGATGGCATCGACTCCTGATGGGATTGATGCAATGTCGTAATGCTCTCTTTGATATAATCGTATTCGGATTTGTTGTTCTCAAAGGGAGCTATGGCAAAGCGTTTGACAACATGAACCATCTCAGCGAGCGGCGAATATATGCCACGTGAGAATACAACGGAAGCAACGATCCCAACCAACATGAATAAAGCGATGATCCCTATCGTCATATACAGGAACTGATAGACCGGAGCCGTCAACACCTTCTCGGGCGTAACGACGAGAAAGCCGAGGTTGTCCCACGAAGATGGAAGATAAGTTAAAATGTAATCATCGCCATGAATCGATATTTCTGATTCGGACAACCCGCCTGTCGCATTGAGTTGAAGCTTCCCGATGTCGAACGTATCGCCGAGCTTATCGCGATCGGTTGCACTAATGATGCGATTGTGGAGCGTATCAATTAGATAGATGTCGCCTTTTTTGGTGATGTTCATATTGTTGATCATTTGATAGATCTTCTGTTCGTCAATATTAACAACCATATAGCTACGTGATCCGACCACGCTCTCTATGTTAAGCACTAGCGGGATAATGGTCTTGTATTTTTTCTCGCTTCCCGAACCGCTCTCTCTATACACATCCGTCGCCGGCAGAATGGTTGATACGATGCCGCGCTTGAACTGCTCGTCCCAGAACGCTAATGGATATTCCTTGAATCGGTAGTGCTTACTTAAGTAGAACGCGGGTTCATAGGAGCCGGATCCTGCTAGGATCGTGTTCAGGTTGGAAAAATAAATATAGGAATCGTCCACGGCGCTATCGCTTACGAAAAGGTCATACAGCTTGCTACTTAGCAAATACGCCGTTGAAGCGTATTGGATTTGTGACTTGTCTCTCATGGATAATAAATTCAAATAGCTCGGATCAGACGAAATGCTGTACCCCTGGTCCTTCATTTTGTCGAGTAAGCCGTCGAGTGAAGACGAGGCCGCGCGTAAATAGTTACTGTTTGCTTCACGTGCGTCATCGACCATTCGATAATTTGAATAAACGGCAATGATACTGGACGAAATGAGGAGCAACACAATCAGCACGAAGAAACGCATAAAGATGGCAATCAGCGTTCTTTTCTTCATTTGGGCTGTCGCCTTGCGGGGAACCGATGTGACCCAATGCTTCATAGGGACCCTCCCACCTGGAAATGAATGCGCATACATCTAGTTGTAATAATATAACACAGGTATTGAAACATGTACTACAAAAAATGGATATACAAAAAGGCAGTAAAGACTCCGATTGAAGCTTCACTGCCTTATTCAATGGTTGGTATTGATGAAGGATTACCGTACAGGAATTAGAGATCCGATGCCTGTAATCCTACATTCATCTCCCGCTTGCAGATCAACACGGAACGCTTCACCAGCCGTACAATTGATCTCATTAGATCGATCCCCGATGATAATCAACAGACCTTCACAGCCAAAATCGTTCTGGACTCGGAAGGAGCCGCCTCGTTCTGCACGCAGCTTGATATAATCTAGCTTACCTCCACTTAACCTTGCCGATAGGAGTACACCCATTTCGCCCCTGAAATCGCGGAACCCGGCTGAGCGATCAGCCCATGCTGCTGGAATTGCCGGGAATACGCGGATCGTTCCTTCATCCACCTGCAGCAGCATATCCTGCAGGGCACTTACTGCCGCGAAGTTGCCTTCCAACGTAAAAGGGCGGTAATGGAACATGCATACCCCCGCATGCTTGTAATCGCCGTTCAAATGGAATCCATTCGGTGAGCATGTATAACGCCACATTTGCTGCAAATGATAGAGTGCGGCTTCTCCATTCCCTTGCCATGCATACATCGCTGCCGCCCATGCAAATGAATAACCGACCCATTGGCCTTTGCCTAGCACTTCCAAATGAGAGATCGTCTTATCGATAATGTCGCGATCGCGCGTCGATGCGTTCCGATTGAGCAGTTTCAATGGGAATATGGACATCATATGTGAAAAGTGACGATGGCTCTCCGTCAATGATTCCTTCGGGTTGATCATCAGTACGCCGTCCTTGTTAACAGCAAGCTCTGGCAGATTTACGAGAACATCTGCCCATTTTTCGGCGTCATCGTCGTAATCTAACTGTCCGGCCATATCTCTCAGCCGTCGGAACAGATAGATTAATAGGGACAAGTCATAGTTACTCACGGGATCGAGCCATGCCTCTAACCGGTTATCATGGAACTCCGGCGAGCTTGATAACGGCAGCCTCAGCTTGCCATCTTCGCCTGGCACGAGCCAGCGCTGGACGCATTCCGCCGTTTCTCGGAAGTACACATAAGCTTTATCGCGCAGAAATTCTTGATTCCCCGTGCTCAGCCAATAATGATCGAAGGCCTGGCACAACCAGATCTGGTTCGTAATGCTCAAGCTGTACATCGGCCATCCGCCCATCGCCCCGCCAGTCAGGGTCATCACCGAAGGGAGATTGATGCCAGGCGCATCATAGAAGCGCTCCGCGAAACTTCTGGCTTCCGGCCGCAAGTTCCACAGAAAATCGATGAAGCTCTCTCCTTCTTCAAGATGGTTAGCCTTCAGATAATGCCAATAGCTAAGCTGCGTATTGAGATCATGATGGTAATCGCCTTTCCACGGGGGAAGCTTTCCTTCATCGGCAGTCCATACCCCTTGCAGAGGCATCGGCGGCGCTCCTTTTCGGGAACAGGAACCGAACAGATAATTGTTCAGCACCCACATCCTCTCCGCTTCCACATCCGGCAAAGCGATGGAGCTCTGAGCCCAGTATCGAGCCCACCATTCGACATGCTCGACGAACGCGGCATCATACCCGGTCTCCAGAGCGGATGCGGTCTTCCGTTTCGCTATCTCCAACCAATCCACGCCATCGTTGTTCGTCGCAACCGTATATACAGCTATACGCTCCCCTGCAGCTGAATGGCCTTCTGCTACGACAATAGCGTATTCGAGTTCATGCGCGGTTTGTTGATGGAACCAACGCATATGACCTTCCGCATGCTGTGAAGCAGCCGGGTAACCAAGCCGAGTCAGGCTTGAATGAAATACGAGGTTCGCATTGTCATCCTGCTGGGCGCCAACATAATCCGGTGGAACGATGTCCAATCTTCCTGCTGCTTCCGGATCACCGACAATTCGAATATAGCCAAGGCCATTCACGGCATGCAAGTAACTGGACACCGTAACGGTGCGATCCCCGAAGGTCATCTCGATGTTCGCGCATGCTTCCTGTAGAGCTAGGTTACTTTTGATCTGATCAGCGGGTTGTCTGAAATTCAGCTCCAAGCGCCCGGCCGGAAGCTTCGTCGGATACGGATATTTTTCATAAATACGATCGAATCGGTTCAATAGCCCCTCTTGATCGCCTCGCTTCACGCAATCAATCATTTCAGCATACGTGAACCCCGCCTCATGCACTTCCGGAGCCAGCCGGAGATCCCATAGATCCCCTCGATCCAGACTGAATCTGAGCGGTGCGCCGTTCCCCCATAGGAGACATCCCGTTAATCCATTGCCAAGCGGCAGCGCCTCATCCCACCTTGCGATCGGTTGTTCGAATAGAAGATCATACTTGTTCACTTAATAGAGCCTCCCCATCCGTCTTACTAGCAGATAGGGCAAACAGTCTGTATCAGATCAGACGGCGCCCATGAAGCTTGTCATTGTTCTATCTGCCAGCCTGTTACTGCTGTACTTTATCGTTATACAATTTAAGAATTGACTCATAATCGCCCATCTTTTTGATCGTATCCTGGAATTTGCCCCACTCGGAGAAGTCCATTTCGCCTTTAATGAATTTTACGGCGCTTTCTTTGACATACGTCTCGATCGGTGTCATCGTATTGGCTTTCAGGTCGCTTTCATCCTTCGTGAACATCATTTTTGGCGCATGATCCATAGGCGCAATCGATTCTTTGCCCCCGTATTTGTCTGAGGCGAACCAGTAGTTCTCCATCTGTGCTTTCCCATCATGGTAGAACATCACATCCGGGATCGACGTGTATTTGGCAATACGCTCCTGTGGTGTAAATACGATACCCGGTCTCGTGCGCATCGATGCGGATACGCCTAATTTTGCGAGTTCACCAACAAAATCATCTGATTGAATCAGAGCGGGCAGGAACTGCTTCTTCCCGTCCTTCACCTCATAAGATTTGCCCTCCATCCCCCACATGAGCAAATCGACCATCTTGTCGCTGTACTGATAATCAAGCAGCTTCACAATCTGCTCCACATTCTCGGATTTCGCAGAGATCACTAGACCCGAGCCGTTGCTTAATCCCTTGCCTTTTGGCTCACTGCCATATTTCCAAGCCTTACCGTATTTCGGATTGTCAGCACCCATGGCTAACGTCCATGTCACGCCAGCCTGCTTGTTCGCATTGAAATCAGCTACATACCCTGACCATAGCAGAGGATAGATAAATGATTTGCCTGAGGTGGCTTTGGTCTTGGCCTCATCCATATTGTCGGACCAATAGGCCGGATCCAGCAGCTTCTCCTTATACAGCATATTCAGGAATATCAGAGCCTCCTTATAAGCCTCTTCCGTTGGACCGTATACATATTTCTCGCCGTTCCAATAAATGTTCCCTGCGGTATGATTCGCGCTCAGGATGCCGTCATACTCTAAATATTGCTCGCTCTGTCCTACGGGATAGGCATCCGGATACAATGCTTTCAACTGTTTGGCTGCATCATACAATTCATCGAGTGTCGTCGGCACCTTGATATTATGCTTCTGGAAGACGTCGAGGCGATAGGCAGCGGCATATTGGCTTGGCTCAATGTCTGTCGGATTCGTATAGCCGTCATAGAATGCGAACAGCTGTTTATTTTCGTTCATCAAATATTGCTCGTTGTTGCCTGTCGCATCGATATATGTTTTATAATTCGGCATCTTATCTATATGCTGTGACAAGTCTACGAACAACCCTTGTTCTCCGAATTTGATTATATTATCTTGACCCCGCACCAGCATGACGTCTGGAATATCGCCGCTCGTCAGCATGACCTTCGTCTTCTCCGTATATTCGGCCCACGGAATACGCGTCCAATCAATTTTAACTTCAGTCCCTAGATAATTCTGGATTTCCTTCTCATATTCCTGCTGAACAATCGTTCCCGTCGGATCGCCTCCGAAATGCGGAATCACAACCTTCAAATGCAATGCATTGGCCTTGTCGGAACTCCCCTTGTCTTCGGATTTCGATTCACTTGTGCCTGATTCTCCGCTGCAGCCGCTAAGATACGTCGTAATTAGCAGCAGTGTCATCAACATGCCCATTAACGTTTTTTTCATGTCAACTCTCCCCTATCCTTTGATTGAACCTACCATAACGCCTTTAACGAAATATTTCTGAACGAACGGATAAATACACAGAATCGGAGCCATTGTGATGACGACGGCAGCCATTTGAATGTTCTTCGGGTTGATTTGCCGATTTTGGATCATCTCTGTTGCCTGTTCGCTGCTGCCATATCCCTGCTGCGTGAAAATAATGCTGCGCAAGAACATTTGGAGCGGATAACGATTCTCGTCCCGCAAATAGATGAGTGCGCTGAACCATTCATTCCAATGCCCGACAATCGTGAACAAGGCGAATGTAGCGAGCAGCGCCTTAGACAGCGGCAGATAGATTCGAAATAGAACCGTCAGGTCATTCGCGCCATCCATATACGCCGATTCACGCAGCTCGCTCGGGATGTTCTGGAAGAAGGTACGAAAAATGATGACATTATAAGCACTGATGCAGCCCGGCAGTACCATCACCCAAAACGTATTAAGCAGGTGCAGCTCTTTCATTAACAAATACGTCGGAATCATGCCGCCGCTGAAGAACATCGTTACCGCGAGGAAGATCGTAATCGGCTTTTTGATTCGGAACTTCGATACCGTAAGGGGATAAGCCATGAGCGAAGTCAGCAGTAGCGTCAACAGCGTGCCTACGGTCGCATACATGATGGTATTGGCGTAACTCGTATACAGAAGCCGCTTCTCAAATATGATCTGGTAGCCCTTGATATTGAAGCCTTTCGGGAAAAAACTCACTTGACCGAGCGCAATAAAATCCGCATGGCTGAGCGAAATCGATATGACATGCAACAGCGGGTATACCGTGATGATGATCAGCAGCAGCATGAGTCCATAGTTGAATACGTCGAACAAGCGGGAACCTAAGCTATGTTTATACCCCATCTACATTCACCTACCATAAGCTTGTTTCTGAAAATTTGCGTGACAATCGGTTCGTAGCCAGGACGAACAGAAAGGAGACAACGGACAGCATCAATCCGACGGCAGCGCTGTATTCGAAGCGTCCTCCCTCTAGACCAACTCTGTACACGTATGTACCAATGACATCGGCCGTCTCATAGGTCCCTGGGTTGTACATCAGCATGACCTTCATGAAGTCGGTACCCAGAATGCCGCCAATGGATAGGATGAACAAGATAATCGTGGTCGGCATAATGGCGGGAAGTGAGATGTGTTTCATTTTCTGCCAACGATTCGCCCCATCGATCGAAGCAACGTCGTACAATGTTGGATCGGCATTACTGAGTGCAGCCAGATACAGAATCGTGCCCCAGCCGATGCCCTGCCAAATCCCAGACCCTACGAACAATGTGCGGAAATATTGCGATTCCGTAATAAAGTTGACGGGTTCCTTCCCGAACCAGCCTGCGATCGTGTTGAACATACCGTCCAACGAGGTGAATTCCTTGAGCATGCCTACAATAATCACGGTCGAAATGAAATGAGGAAAGTACGATACTGTTTGTACGAATTTCTTGAATGCAAGCACCCGAATTTCATTCAGTAGCAGTGCGAGTACGATGGGAGCTGGAAAACCGAACAAAAGACTGTATACGCCAAGGATTAACGTATTTTTGACGGTCCGTACTGCAATGGGATTGTTAATAAATTCATAAAAATATTTGAACCCTACCCATTCGCTTCCCCATATGCCTTTTGCCACATTATAATCCTTGAAGGCGATTAACACGCCGTACATCGGGAAATATGCGAATATGAGCACGATGAGGAACCCTGGCAGTACCATGAGATATAAGTACTTTTGTCTCCAAAAGGATTGGAGGAATGGACTTTGATTCTTAGATCCATGCGGTTCTACTTGAAGCTCACTTGTCACAGCAGCGGGCTGATTTCTCATGAAACTCACCTCCTTTTATGTTGTTGAATTGGATTAGGACACTCACAAGATATATGATAACGCTTCCATGAATCAATGGATAAAAGATTAGAAGATATCGAAAATGTTAGATCTGGCCATATACAATATGTTAGTTGCTTTAGTTCGAGGGATATAACAATAGCAAAAAGAAGGACCTCCCCGCTTACGAGAAAGGATGTCCTTCTGATTTCATTAGGTATTGTGCAATTGGAGATTTAAACTCCTTTATTACGTTCCATTGCAGTATTCGTAGATGGATTAACCAATTGATTCAACATCAACCGTAGGTCCTCTGCATCCGGATCAATTTGGATAGCTAATTCCAAGACCTTCGCTGCATGAATTGGGTCACCATGATTAAGGAGGCTCTGAGCGATGTAACGGTAGCTATAATCATTTTCCGCTGGGACAAACCCCAGAGTTGTCCGTTGATCCATACTAGACTTGTGCTCGTTCACAGCAGCCGCAATGCCTTCTACAGCCAAAATACCAGTCACATGCATGGTGAGTGAACGTGGAATGACCCGAATCTGCTCTCCTAACAATATATCCAGGATCGCATTGTTGACCGAATCGAGTCCGAGGTAGTCCGTATTAAACATGATGGTAACCGCTATCCCCTTCTCAGGTAAAATAACCAAATTGGAGCAAAAACCAGTATCCATCCCTGAATGAGCTTTGGCATCAAACCCTCTATACTGCCCCATGAACCAACCCAGACCGATATGACGGAAGTAACCAAAGTCACCAGCCGGTGCAATTTCTTCCCATACCTTCTTCACGCTGGACTCTTGCAAAATCCTCGCCTCGTCCGCACAGCCTCCGTTCAAGTAAGCCATCGCATAGTTGCAGGATTCTGCAGCACTAGTCAACAGCGTTGAGCTTGGACCATGGGCACGATTATATGGGAATACACGGCTGACCTTGGCCCCGAACTGCGGACTCATCCCCATAATATGCGGCGTTGCCAATAACTGCTCGTCGACACTTGGCTTGAAAAAGCTGCTGCTGTTCATCCCTAGTGGATTTAGAATATTCTCTTTCATGTATTGCTCAAAAGAGACGCCGGATACTTTGGCAATCAGATCGCCAAGGATCTCAAATGCGATATTACTATAAGCATATTTGCCGATGCCCGGTTCCCACATCAATTGATGGTTGGAAATGCCGCGAACATAACGTTCGAGCGCTCCATCATCGAACTGCGGGCGATCCCATTCATAATCATCCTCATCCGGCATTCCTGATGTGTGGCTGAGCAGATCCCTCACTGTAATATCGCGATAACGCTCGTCCTGCAATGAGAAATAAGACAAGTACGTTAGAACCTTCTCATCAAGATCTACTTTTCCTTGCTCTACCAACTGCATGATAGCAGTAGCCACGTATGTTTTGGATATTGAAGCCATATGGAACAAGGTGTTCCCGTCAACAGGTTCCCCTGTTTCTTTGCTCTTCACCCCGAAGCCTTTCACATAGATCGGTTGCCCATGATATACGATGCCTACGGCCATGCCAGCAGTGGCGCTGTCACGTTTCATATAGTCACTCAGCAATAAGTCCAGTTGTTCTGTTATATGTTGATATTCTTGCATTTCTGCCTCCCCCTTCGATCAGTTCGTTGATATTATTGTCCGTCACGCATTAATTCAATTCTAAAGCGGTGCAAATGATATAACTAGGTTTAATATCGTTTATGATTATTTTCTACACAATCTGCCAGCTCTTTCTACCCTCATTTATGGCTCTTCTCATTCGTCGCACAAGGATTTGATGCATTATATTCATTAGACGAGTTGAGTATGTTGTTGGGATAGTCAATATCCTCGGTTATGCCCATCTATGGTAAGATGATCTCATCTTAACTAACTTCCAAACAATAGAATGGGGGAAGTATATGTCTAGAGACAATTTGAAGAAGCTTATTGAACGGCGCGAAGAAGGACGATCTAAGCAAGATCAAGAGATTTTAAGTGAGGTCCGGAGGGATTTGTTAGAACTTCTTGTCGATCATCCCGATGATGCGGAAATCAACTATCAAACCGGGATCGCACATGACAATTCTGGCTTGGGGCGTGAGGCTATACCCTATTATGAGCGAGCGCTGGAGCTGGGCTTATCGGGACCGGATTTGGAGAGATGTCTCATGGGCTTGGGAAGTACATATCGCTATTGGGGATTCTACGAACAAGCGGTAGAGACGCTACGCAGAGGTGCTAAGGAATTCCCAGAGAACCGAGCCATTCAAGTATTTCTCGCCATGGCACTCTACAACAGTCAGAGCTACAAGGAAAGTATTGAGCTGCTGATTACGAATTTAATGGAGACCACCACGGATGAAAAGCTTCATTATTTTAAACGAGGGATTTTGGCTTACACGGAAGATCTTGATGAAAGAGCAGAATAGCACTTAGAATAAGAAGACCCTTCGGATTGAACCGACGGGTCTTTACTATTGTTTCAATTTCGATACGATTTTGTTAAGACGACGCTTCGCGTATCGCTCGCTGCGCTAACATCGCTATGACAGTATCATCCATCGGGGGATTATGAAGTCCAGCGCGGACATCGCGGTACATACGTTCCAGTGGTAAACTGCGCGATAGACTTGATCCACCCACAATACGCATCGCTAGATCAACAATCCGCATAGCGGAGTTCGTCGCAATTGTCTTGGCAAGCCCAAGTTCCGGTTTCATCGCTGCCCGCTCCGATGGTAGTTGATCCCAGCGGTCGGCAACACTATAGAGCAATGTGCGCGCTGTAATGCGTTCAGATTCCATTTCTCCAATTTTCTGCAGGATATGAGGCAGGTCCGCAATCGGGCCGGGTAAGCTGTTGGGACGATATTCCGTTGCAAACTTCACCGCAAAATCCCGTGCAGACCAGGCAATCCCAAGATAACAAGCAGGGACATGCAGGAGCCCGCCGCCGTGATCAGACATAACCGCACCTACCGCTCCTTCGTTCTCACAGATATCGATTCTATGCTCTACTGGTACAAATACGGCATCAAGCACCAGATCATGACTTCCAGTCCCACGCATACCTAACGTATCCCAGGTCTCATCGATGCTTACCCTCGGGCCTTTTCGTACGTAAAACGTGCCAGTCCGTTCTTCATCTTCTACAAATGCAGTGACAGTAAATTGATCCAAAATCGGAATCAGTGAACTGAATGTTTTACGGCCGGACAATAAATAGCCGTTTTCCGTTCGTACAGCGGTGGTCAGCGGTCGCCCCCCACGGCTCGGGCTGCCTGTAGCAGGTTCACTCGCAAACTGGTTGATCATCGCCCCGTCTTCGACAGCTCTTCTGCAAAAATCCGCGTACAATTCCCGCGGCCACGACTGTTTAATACGTAACTGGAGTACCTGACTCACATGCCAGCCTACAGCGAGCGCCGTTGATCCGTCCCCCTTGGCAAGCCGTTCTTGGGCAAGGATCATCTCATACAAGGACGCTTCTTCACCACCGAATTCCTGCGGCACGGTTAGTGCTAAATAACCTGCTTCCTTCAAATGTTCAAAATTTTCAAAAGGAAATGACCCTTCACGATCATGCAAGGAAGCGTGTTGTTCCAATATCTCGGCAAGCTTATCAGATCTTAAAGCTATCGCATGTTCACGTTCGTTCCTTACAAATGGATCCGATTGAATCGAGTACATATGGCATTCTCTCCCTGCTTCTTTCATTCCTTATATTGTATACCCGAATAGTCTGAATTGTCTAAGGTCCAATTTCACACTTTTCTAAATCTACATAAAAACACCTCCATGTCAGCCATGGAGGCAGCTCTTCTTAGGATATTAACCTATTAATAGCCTGGGTAACAAAAAATCTATGTTTATCATGCATCATTTTAACGGTCTCTTCATCTAAGCCCCATTCGGAAAATCTACATAGCCGTAATGCAGCGAATACATCCCAATAGGCTAAATGCGAATAATCAACTGTCGGCATCATGGCTTGATAATGATTCGTGAAGCAATTCATAGCATCCTCTCCGAAATGGAAAAGAAATTCTAGACGACCATTGGCTAGATCCGCTAACGGATCACCTACTGCTGCATCTTCCCAGTCAATTAACGAGATTAGCTGGCCATTGTTCCACAATAAATTGCCTGGCCAAAAATCTCCATGGAGGATGGCAACTTTATTGCATGATGGTAATCGTAAAAAGGAATGGATCTTTTCGAGCGTATCCGAATTATTCAGTAAGCTATCCAAGCGTAATAAGTCTTTTACTAACAATTTATTATAATTCTCAATTTGCAGCGGCAGAAAAGATACGTCCACGCAGGAGCAATCGATACGATGAAGTTGTGATAAAGCGACTGCGAGTTGATATGTATATTCGTTCATATTGGAAGGTGCGAAGTTCGCCTTACCCTCAATGTATTCTATAACTAGAGCGGGTTTGAGGAATAGCTCTCCATCTGGAACCAAGTGATAAGGCTTTGGTACAGATACGTTCTCGGAATGCAATAGGTTCAAGAGCTTGAATTCATCTGCAGCGATATGAGGATTGCGTTGTAAATCGAGATCGCCATGCTCACGAACGATCAACTTGATGATGTGTCCATCAGATTGCAAGATTTCAAGCCCCGTTACCTGTGCGGAAATCCCGCCTTTTAACACCCATGTACGTAGCAACTGCCACGCTGCATTCATTCGATGAACTAATGTGTGAAACTTTTGATCTTCTTGTACCATCATCATGATCTCCTTTAAGCAGCTTCAATACCATATAAAAACATATCGGAGCTTACTGATCCCGTTGCGGCTTGCTAGCTTCTCACCTATTTCTCTTCAATGGTAAAGGAGTGGAAGCGCGTCTCGAAACCACCGCCTTGTGCGGTTGGGCTGCAGCAGTAGATCCCCACTTTTACAGGATTACGATGTGGATCTTCGTGTAAATGAGCGATTCTGATCTGCTCCCACGCCTCAGGGTTACCTGGGGTTTTGGTTAATAGGGTATAATCGCTACCTTTCCGTTCAACACGAAATGCCAAAGGCTGCTTCACAAGTGCATTGTCATAGTTCCTCGTAGACCAGTCCGAATAACCGTGATTGGTAACGACAGCCCCTAGATGTGACGGACCATCTGGGATGTACTCAAGTGACGTCTTCAACCAGCAGGAATCCGATACCATCACGAACAGTCCCGCTTGATCATAGGTTGACACAGGCTCCATGCTAAGCGAAACCTCGGCGATGAAATCCGTCGTAACGGACTCGTACAAGACATGCCCGTTCATCACCTCAAAGCCGTAATGGGTTTTTAACCAGAAATCCGTCTCGGGTTTCGATTGGATGAGTAGAGAATCATTCGTAACACGCCAATGTGCCGGCTCATTCATGATGGTAAGCTTATCAATGGATGCTGGTATGTAGGAATTTATCATGGCAACATAACCTCCGATACTTTCATGGCTACCATTGTACTACAACGGCGTTAAAAAACCAGCGTTCTATGGTATAATGATCCTGTTCTACTATAAATTTCTTATCGATATAGGAGGGTTACCCAATGAAAAAGAGATCCATTAAAAGCTTGTCTTTGGGTATTGGGTATTCTACAGCTGTCTTTTTCTAGAATGGTTGATTGATTGTCACTTCATTGCTTACTTCCTAGCGAAAAGGAGAACATTCACATGATGAACAATCGTCAACCTATCATACAACGTTCGAACCCTGACAATATTGCCAAACCTGTAGGCAGCTACAGCCATGTAACGAAAATAAGCCGAAATGCGGAGATCTATGTATTTTCCGGTCAAATCGGGATCGATAAAGACGGTCAGATCCCCGAGACGTTCAATTTACAAGTCACCAATACAATGAACAATATTGTTGATATTCTTGCCTCGCAACAATTAACGCCTGATCACGTCGTTAAGGTTAACATCTGGGCCACGGAACAAATCGATTGGGATCATTTCTATGACATTTGGAACCGTGTATTTGGCCCCACTCCCCCTTCTATGACCATTGCTTACGTTCAAGGATTAGGATTACCAGCGTTGAAGATTGAATTGGATGTCTGGGCTGCAGGCTGAATTGATCATCGGAAATAAAAAAACAAAGGGCTCTAAAGCCTAGCGTCTACGCTAGGTTATAGAGCCCTCCGTATTATAGATGAGATCCACCACTTGCATCAATGCATTGACCGGTTACCCAACGACTGTCTTCAGATGCAAGAAAGGCTGCGATATCTGCGATATCTTCTGGCTCTCCCCATCTGTTGAAGGTTGACAAGCCAGCGGCATATTTCTGACCGCCTAGATCCTGCAAGGTTCCGGCATTCATCTCTGTATTGATAATGCCTGGTTGAATGGCATTCACTGTAATCTTGCGGCTCCCAAGCTGCTTAGCCAAGGCAAGTGTTAACGTGTCAATTGCAGCTTTGGACATGCTATAGGTGAAAACACTCGGTGATGCCACGCGTGTAACGAAAGATGAAATATTGATAATACGCCCACCATCCTTCAGACGAGGCAAAGCTTGCTTCGTAATAAAAAACGGCCCTTTGACATTCATGTTCATCACCTCGTCAAAAGAATTTTCCGTTGCCTCTTCCATGGTTAAAATCTGCCCGATGCCAGCGTTATTCACTAGAATATCAAATCGATGTTCACCTGTTCTTTCCCGTAGGACATCATCTAATTTATCATATAAATCATTAACACCATTAATTGAGCTCAAATCAGCACCAATCGTGAATGCCGAACCTCCGTTTTGCTCGATTTGTTGGACGACTTCCGCTGCCTCATAATGTCTTCTTCCGTAGTGTACCGCCACGACTGCACCTTCTTCTGCTAATCGAAGCGCGATACCTCTTCCTATCCCCCTGCTCGCACCTGTTACTAAAGCAACTTTACCTTTCAACCTACTCATTCTCTCATCTCCTTGTGTGAATTTCATTTCAGTTATATCACAAGGCGATTTTCGAAATGTTGCTCTCTCATTCGGTATGGCATTGATAATATGACAAAAGCTGGAGAATAAATCTTCTATAAAATGCCATGATAAATGTGGAGAAGCGACACGGTTTATTTAGGAGGTTGAGGAAAATAAAAACAAAAATTTCATTTATACAGTCCATTATGATCATTATGCTGAGTACAGGCCTTCTAAATCATGTCATTATTATTCCTATCATATTGGACGCAGCTAAACGTGACGCCTGGATTTCGGTGCTGCTGGCAGGCGCATGTGCGTTGATTTGGATTTTTATTCTGCACATCGGCATCACCAAAATCAATAAACAGCATCTTTTCGAATGGCTGGCCAAAGCTTATCATCCCTTCGTGGGCCGCATGCTTGCGGCAGCAGCCGGGGTATATCTGCTTGTTATATGTCTGTTTACGACCAGAGACACCGTCTATTGGATCCATCTCACCTTCGCTCCGGAGACACCCATTTTAGTACTTTCCAGCATATTTCTATTGATTTCTGCACTAAATGCTTACATGGGTATTTATTCTCTCGCCAATACCGCCAGCATATTGCTGCCCTTTGTCGTTGTTTTGGGCTTTTTTATCATGATATCCAACACGCCTCATAAGGATTATTCCTTATTAAAACCAATACTTGAGCATGGAATGCAGCCAGTTTGGGGAGGGGCCATGTATGCAGGAGTCGGCTTTGTAGAGGTCATTATGCTTTTCTTTTTGCAACACCACATCAAGTCGCAACTGTCTTATCTGTCGTTTATGATTATGATCCTGATTATCTTGGGTCTCACCATGGGTCCGATCATTGGCGCAATTGCTGAGTTTGGTGCGGACGAGGCTGGTAAGCTTCGATATCCCGCATTTGAAGAATGGAGATTATTAACGATTGGTCGTTACATAGAGCATTTGGACTTTTTAAGCGTATACCAGTGGTTCAGTGGGGCCTTTCTAAGAATATCTCTGACCATGTTCCTGTTTCTCGATGTATTCCAAATTCAGAGCCCAAAGGTGAAGGGTTGGGTGCTCGGATGTATTTTTTTAGGTGCTGTACTGTTCACAGCCTTTCCTATTAGCGACCAGTTCTTTCTGAAAATGATTTCTTCTTATGTTCTCCCCTTCTCTATTTGGGGAATTGTGATTTTTTCTGTCGTAATAACGGGGCTGATTAGCTTGGCCTATCGAAAGGGGAAAGTAACATCATGAATGGGTATGGTCAGAAGGAATCTCACCCGTTTGAGGATGCGCTATCGAAACTATTCGGTTCGAGCTCAGACGTCATTAAGATGACGGTTACTTTGTCTAAATCGGACCGTGCAGTCCATCTGGTTTATTGCCAAGGATTGTGCGATGTGAACAAAGTGGAGCAAAACATTATACCCGAGCTAAAAAATATCCCGGAAAATATCCTCCGATCATATGAACTGGATCTTCCGCAGAAAGTCCCATTTCACATGACTCCTATTCAATCAGATCAAATGGAAAATGCGATACGAGAAACCGTTCTGAATGGTGATCTACTACTTCTATTTACGCCTTCGAATCATTTTTTCGCTGTGGCTCTGGCAGATCCCCCCAAAAGACAACCGGAGGAGCCCAATACGGAAGTATCAACGAGAGGCCCAAAAGATGGTTTTACGGAAGAACCCTTTACCAATATCGCTCTAATTCGAAAGAGGCTCAAGACCGATTTGTTGGCGGTCGAAGAATTCACGATTGGATCTCAAACGGCAACTAAAGTGCATCTCTTATACCACAAGGACATGATCGACCCTGATGTTCTCAACGAAATTAAGGCGAAACTGACGAATATTCAGATCGAGGGGCTTGTGAGCAGCTCGCAGCTAGAAGAAATTCTAACCGGCTTCTCATTTTTTCCGTTGATGTCTTACACCGGCAGACCGGATTTCGCCGTGAATTCACTGCTTCATGGTAAATTTGTCATTAATATAGGAGGTTCTCCTACCGTGATCATTGCACCCGTGAGCTTTAATTATTTGCTAAACACTTCAGAGGATGCGCATCTGGTGAATATCTTCGTTGCTTTTACAAGGCTGTTAAGGGTTTGTGGCGTGATGCTTACCTTGTTTTTGCCGGGGTTCTGGATCTCGCTTACTACTTATCATTCGGATCAAATCCCCTTTACATTGCTTGCAACCTTAGTGAATTCGAGACAGGGTGTGCCTCTTCCCGCTCCGCTGGAAGCAATCGTGTTGCTGTTTTTGTTTGAGATTTTCCGGGAAGCGGGTATGAGAATGCCTTCCGCATTTGGTCAGACATTATCCGTAGTGGGCGGGTTAATCATCGGACAGGCAGCCATTAGCGCCGGCATTGCAAGTCCAGGAACGATTGTCGTTATTGCGATTTCAGTACTTTCCACCTTTACTTTAGTGAATCAGTCCTTGGTCAGCGTCGTCAGCTTGATTCGGATTGCCGTGCTCATGATTAGCGGGCTTCTTGGATTGTTTGGTACATTAATATGTCTGTTGGCCATGATTCTCTATCTGGTGAATTTGCGTTCATTCGGGACCTACTACCTAACCCCCTTAGCCCCACAGCATTTCAAGGACTTGTATAAAGTTATCTTTAGAATGCCATGGGGAAAGAAAAAATAACGACCTGTCATTTGACAGAACACGGTATAAAAGGGGTGAAACCACAATGAAATGCATACGATGCATCCTTGTCGTCATGCTGTTTTCGACAATGCTTACGGGGTGTTGGGGAGCCAGGGAAATTGAACATATGATTTACGTCAATACCATGGGGATCGATTATGAGGATGATCAGGTCGTTATTTATGTCCAGATGGTTAATTTTAGCGGTATTGCAAAGAGGGAATCAGGACAGGCACAGGAGCAGAAAACATTCATCGGTAAGGCCAAAGGGGATTCATTCGATACGGCTATATTCAACCTGTACGCATCAAGCCCGCAGAGGGTTGTCTGGAGCAGTGTGAAAACCATCGTATTTAGCGACAAGGCTCTCAAAAATAATATTATCCAACAGGTAATGGATGTATGGGATCGTTATTATGAATTCCGATATACGGTTTGGGCAATGGCTACGCATGAACCAATGGAAGAAGTGCTCAGTACTCCTTCGATCTTCGACTTATCGGTACTTTATTCGCAACTTAACAGCCCGTTGAGAGCGTATGAACAAAGTTCAATCATTGCACCGTTGTACCTCTACAAATTTATATGGAAATGGAAAGAAAAAGGGCAAACAGTTCTGTTACCATCGCTGAATATTGTGCATGGTTGGACCGATAATAACAAGCCTTCTCCCAACCTCAGCATGGAAGGCGCTTGTTTTTTGGACAATCAGAAATTTAGAGGCTGCCTGCAAACCCCGGATTTATTAGGACTTCGATGGCTGGAAAAAAAGACGAAGAGAACCCCTCTAGTTATCCGAGATAACAAGACCGCAAAGGCTATACTGGTTATGAATAAAATCAAATCCTCCATCCATCCAAAGCTGAGCCATGGCCAACCCGTCTTCGATATTAAAGTGTCTATGCAGGCCTCCATTACTCAGTTAAGTACCAGTTTTCATAAGAGAAAGCTGGAACAGCAGGCGATAAAAGAAATTAAGAATCAAATCATGACAACCTACCGGAAGGGTATAGAAATGAATGCGGATGTTTTTGGACTTTCAGGCATTTTTTATCGCAGCATGCCAAAACAATGGAACAAGTTGTTGACTACTAAGGGAAAATTCCCACTTGATCCCGAAAGTATCGAAAAGATCGATGTTAAGGTGAATCTGGTCAGTGGTGGGATATCGAAGATGAGGTGACGAGCTGCTGGCATGATAGAAACCGTATGATGCCCGATTCATGTGAATAAATACAAATAGACTTGATCACAATAACCCGTGTCTTCCATAACAATTCTATAGGAGTGATAACGATGCGTGAAGGTTTGATTCCCGTGGTTCTTGGAACTTTGGTAACTGCTTCTGCTGCGTCACTACTTGGGGGCAAGTATAAACTTGCTGCTACGGGTGTCCTAGGGTTTGGATTAGCTCACATGGTTTTGGGTGCTATAGACTTAGTCGAACATCGGTAGATGGTTGGAAGACAGGGAAGGGGACATTTCCCTTCCCCTCCTCACTCGAAGCTTATCTTTAATAGGGAAGGGTAGATGAACCATGGGGTATAATGAACTTTTTTTACCGGGACAAATTGTCTACGTCATCATTCGCAACCCACATTCTCAGAGTGTCGCGAACGTACAGCAAGCCGCCGTCGTCCATCATCCGGAGAATCTAAATCAGATGGCGCTTTTCTTGTATGAAACGTATTACCCTCTAACCGAAGAGTTCGCGGTATATGCATCCAGGGATGAAGCCGAAGCGGCTTATCAAGATGCTTTTGGTCTTGCTGAAATTGAGGACTTTTATGGTTAAACCGTTCATCCCTCAACTCGTATATGTTGAACCCGGTGCACTGGAATATCCACTCGGTCAAGAGTTAGTACATAAATTCGAGCAGATGGGCATTGAAATCCGGCAGACCACTTCACACAATCAGATTCGTAATTTGCCGGGAGACAATGATTTTCAGCGATATCGTATAGCGAAATCCACATTCGTATTAGGTGTCCGTAAAACGCTTAAGTTCGATACCTCCAAGCCATCTGCGGAATATGCCATTCCACTCGTAACAGGGTGCATGGGGCATTGTCATTATTGCTATTTGCAGACGACAATGGGAAGCAAACCTTATATTCGGACCTATGTCAATCTTGAGGATATCTTCGATGCGGCAGATAAATATATGCAAGAACGGGCACCAGAATTTACTCGGTTTGAAGCATCATGTACTTCTGATATAGTCGGTGTTGATCATTTAACCCATACACTCAAGAAAACAATCGAGCATTTTGGCAAATCTGAGTTCGGTAAGCTGCGATTCGTGACGAAATTCGCTCATGTGGACCATTTACTCGACGCCAAGCATCAAGGTCGAACTCGATTTCGGTTTAGTGTTAATGCGGATTTTATAATTAAGAATTTTGAGCCAGGAACGTCTAGTCTGGGGGAAAGAATCGAAGCAGCGGTTAAGGTCGCAAATGCAGGATATCCGCTAGGCTTCATTATCGCTCCGATCTACCTCCACGAGGGCTGGCAAGAAGGTTATACAGAAATGTTCCAGAATCTCGCAGGATTGCTTGCCGATTCCGCGAGGAAGGATCTAACTTTCGAAATGATCCAGCATCGATTTACCAAACCGGCTAAACGCGTGATCCAACAGAATTATCCAATGACCAAATTGGAACTCGAAGAATCCAAGCGAAAATGGAAGTGGGGACGTTATGGGATTGGCAAATATGTCTATACCGATAGCGAGCAAGTGGAGATAAAACATACGCTCGGAAGTCTAATAAACACGTATTTCCCAGAAGCAACGATTGAATACTTCACATAACATACCTTCAATAAAAGACCCCTTAGATTTCATCGGATGAGCCAAAAGGTAATCCAATATTCTAAGGGGTATTAATGTTAATGTACCATCGATTGTTCTAACTGATGAAGTACTTCCTGGGCTTGATCCACCCATCTCGACTTCACACTAGCATCCGGATCCACGGGCGCTTGAAATTGATTGAACAGCCCACCGGTGAGTGAGATATGTGCCTCTTCATCCAATCCCTCATTGTATAGGTGATTTAATACAAAAGGCTTTCCTAACTTCACAATGGCGTCGCAGCCGTCACATTCTCCATCCAAATGCCCACTTATTACATAAAACGGAATCCGCAGCCACACCTTACGTTCCGCGTCCAAATGCTTGTCGAATATCCCCTGCTTGTACTCCCAATTGCCGCCTAAACAAAAATTCATTTTACAAAAGGATTCGCTTAAGTCGCAATAGGTACCTTGTACATTTTCAAGTCTTGATTCCAATGTAAACATGTGCAGGATTCCCCCGTGTTTTTATTACTAGCTTGAACCAGATAACAACAATTTATTCCAGTTCGCATTGGGAAGCTGCTATGAATCATAGTCAAGTCGATAGCTACCGTACGGTATCATAATGTGAACTTACGAGCTTCCTTCTCTCACGATTGGGATATGAAATTGAAATATCGTCCCCTTATCTTTCTCACTCTCTACTGTAATTTCTCCACCGTGTGCTCGTACGTATTCCGCAGCGATGGCAAGTCCTAACCCGGTTCCTCCACGGTCCCGGTCTCTTGCTTGATCTGTTCGGTAGAATCGTTGGAATAAGAATGGTATGTGCTCAGGCTCGATGCCTACCCCATTATCTTTAACGGTTATTAGCATATGCTTGTTCTCAATCTTTGCCTCTACCCGAATTTCACCGCCTGGAGGCGTATACTGAATGCTATTCATGAGGATATTTAAGCATACTTGCGTCAACCGGTGCTTATCCAGCATCACTTCAATTGGTTGAAGCGGCTCGCTATAATGGACAGTGACCCCCCGTTCCTCTGCTTCAAAGGTGACCTTGTCTACAATGCGTGCAAGTAGATGATGGATATTCACACGTTCCTGATGAAGCTTTAATTGCCCCGCTTCCGCTTGTGACAATTCCCGAAGATCATTTACAAGCCGTTGTAGTCGAATGAGCTCATCTTGAAGTGGAAGCAGTTCTTCAGGTGCTATAGACTGGTTCCGCTGTTGTAAATATTCCATCTTCCCAGATACAATCGCGAGGGGGCTACGCAGTTCGTGTGCGACATCCGCAGTCATGTTCTTCCTGACTTGTTCGGCTTGTTCTAAATCATCAGACATACGATTTATTGCATTACCGATCTTCCCATACTCATCCGCTGAATTCACAGGAACCTTCATATGAAAATTACCTTTTGCTAGCGCATCAATTACGGGAATTATACGTCGAATAGGCGATGTCAGATGTCTAGCCAAATAATACGAGAGAAAAATACTCAATATGCCGAACACGACCAGGGCCAAGCTGAGAAACAGGATGAGTGAATCTCTAAAGGCATATTGGAACAGACCCACGAAATAGATAACATCGTTCGCATAGTACAAGGTCCAGACTTTGCGGTCTTCCGTTACCAGCTCTCTCTTGATGCCGAATTTCTCAATTAACGGCGCTTCCATCTCCCCCCACGATGTTACAAGATCGTGATGTTCGTCCTTGATGAGGATACTGCTGTCTTGACCAAAATTCTTAGCAATATCATCCGTATCGAGCCCTTGCCATCCGGAGATCAAGGAATACATTGCGTCTAAATCTCGGCTAACTTCAATCAATCGATCTTCTTGCTTCACTTCAGCCATATGTCGAATCAGTTGGTTTACCACGACATAAGTGCCGCTTAAGAACAGCCCCCCCATCAGAAGAATGAGCGCGGAATAACTAACAAATATTTTCTGTCTTACACGCATATCGGCTTCTCTTCTTTCAGAGCAAATCGGTACCCAAAACCATATACCGTATGAATATAAATGGGGTGACCCGGATCATCTTCAATCTTTTTTCTTAGACGGCTGATATGAGCATCTACGGTACGCTCATCATTCAGTACATCATCAGGCAAAGCCCATTGGAGCAGCTGCAATCGGCTATATACGACGCCAGGCTTGTCAGCCAGTGTCGTGAGCAACTTGAACTCCGTAGGCGTTAATAACACTTCTTGATCACGTTTCCAGACACGGTACTCAGCATGTGAAATCGTCAGTTCTCCTCGACGAATTGGCTGCGCTTGTTCCGTGCCGTGCTTCATATCGATTCTACGTAGGACTGAACGGATTCGGGCGGCGAGTTCCCGTAAGGAGAAAGGCTTCGTGATGTAATCATCCGCCCCCACCTCGAGCCCTACCAAAGTATCCGACTCTTCGGTCCTTGCCGTTAACATAATAATACCAATATCACTAGATTTACGAAGTGCCGTACATACCTCGATTCCACTCATTTGCGGCATCATCCAATCTAATACGACAAGACTCGGATGACGATCTTGAACGATACGCAAGGCGTCCTGCCCATTACGAGCCGTCCATACGATATATCCCTCTTCCTCTAGAAAAGGCTTCACGAAATCCAATACCTTTTGTTCATCATCCACAATTAATAGATTATGCGCCATACGCCCCCTCCTCCTCCAACATTATGCCACAGCCATCAGCCTTTTATAGGATTTAGCGCAAATTTCATAGAACCCGTGCATCATCGTCATAAGTTTACAACATTTGATCGTTATGATGAATGCATAGGTAGCATCTTACAACGCATAGGAGGCATTGAATTTTGAACAAATGGAACCCTACCACGATGAAATGGCTCAAAATTGTCCATCTGATTCTAGTCGCATTATTTTTTGGGGGGATTATGAGCTCCGTTGCATTAAACTTCGGAATGAGCCTACATGAATACGAGGAGACGCTAGATTCCTATCAGGCTATGGTTCTTATTAGCGATCAAATTGTAAGGATTGGGGCCGTCGGTACGTTGCTTGTAGGATTCGTATATGGGATATTTACGAGTTGGGGGTTCTTCAAGCATCGCTGGATTACGGTGAAATGGGTTTTATTCCTCATCCAGACACTCATTGGCATCTTTATTGTTGATAAGCTCATGGTAGCGAACATGGAGATGATAGAAACACTACATGCTCAAGCATTGACCAATCCCGCATTTATTCAGAACCATGAGATTAGACAATATGCGGTCATTGTTCAGATCGGAATTACCCTCTTTATTATCGCCATATCCGTTATCAAGCCCTGGAAAAAGAAGAAGTCTTCCTAATGGAAGACTCCTGTCGTTCTATTAATGATCTCGACTTACGAAATAATTCAATAAATGCTTCAGAAAAGCGATATCGCGAGGCATTTCTTTTAGTGCTTCCACGGCTAGGCAATAGTGTTCCCACATTTCTTTTTTCGCGTTATCCTGACCTAGGATCGAGACAAATGTCGAAGTGTTGTTCTCTGCATCTTGGCCCGTCGGTTTGCCGAGTAGGAACAGATCTCCTTCCAAATCCAACAGATCATCTTTGATCTGAAAAGCAATACCCGCATGATAAGCGAATTTCTTAAGCGCCGCAATTTCGGATTCATTCGCCTCGGCGAGTATCGCCGGCATCACAAGAGAAGCTTCGAAGGCAATGCCGGTTTTGTAGAAACAAATCATGTTCAACTGTTCAAGGGTTAGCACTTTTCCTTTCGACTGAAGATCCATCGCCTGCCCCATACACATTTCTTCTGTTTTCTGAGCAGAGTAATGGATCAAGTCTAAAACCGTTTTGGCATTGAATTGCCCCAATGAGGATTGTTCATTGATGGCCCGAAGGATCAAGAACAGGCCGGTTAATTCCGCTGTGGCAACGTTATGCACCTGATGCAGGGTCGGACGTCCTCTTCGCGTCGAAGCATTATCCTGCGACGGCAGATCATCGAAGATCAAGGAAGCGGTGTGCATATATTCCAATGATCTGAGTAACGGCACAATTGCTGATGCTTCTAGCCCGTATTCGTTCACACCCATCATCCAAGTCAAGATGGGGCGGATCCGCTTCCCATCCCCTTCAAGACTATAGTTCGCTGCATCAATAAGCGGCTCTTGCATTGGAGAAATATCATTTGGCTTGGTAATAGACAATATGTCATTAATCTGTTGACGGATCGTTTCGATTGCCTGATGAAAGTCGTCTTTTTCCTGACGATCATTTTTGAGCGTCGTTACCATCTGGTCCCGAAGCAGCTTGTCGAAGAAATCTACGTTATCCGCTTTACGAACCATATGCTGGACGAGACGATTGAATTCAGGATGACCGGAAGCAAAGATATCCATTATTTCGTTGTACTTCTCCGTTCCTACACGCACTTTACAGCGTTTGAGCCCATTGATTGCCCGATCTAAGATGACTTCACGCGTCTTGGGATCCGAGTGATGCACGTGATGGATCAAATGAGAGATAACAGACCAATACATTTCAAAAGGGTTAATGAGATCGGGACGTTGATCACGATATTTCAAATAATAGGTATAAGGTGTAACCGCCCCATCTTTCATATCGTCGAACATATCTGCAAAATCGTCAGCCAACTGATTATAAATGCCGTTATAGAAGGTTCGATCATCAAAGCCTTCATCGACAGGCGCACTAATGATGGAACGAACGATCAATCGCGAAGAAGATGATTTGAGAATGACAGGAATATAGAGTTCTTCGTTCGTATAGGTCGAATCCGATAATACCTTTGCACGGTCGATTTCCTGCGAATGAAAGAATACATAAGATTGCTCGAAGAATATTCGCTGTGTGTCCGGACGTTGATAGTCTCGAATATATTCGAACGCTTCCCGGAGCTCCGCGTGGATATATTGAATCAATTCCTGATTACTGCCAGACCACTCGCTAAGCTTCGGTACGGTCCCCGTGAGCAACGAGGTGCGGATCATCCGCGAATACTGTTCCTTCTCCGTTGGAGTTAAGACCGTAGAATCGAGTAGATCATCAATGAAAGGATAGGTTAGACCGTAAGAATAACCTAGTCGAATGGCTTCACCCAGCCTCTTGGCACGTTCCGCAGCGGATAGCGTATCGTCCATGTCTTCCACGACATGCAGCACTACTCCGATAATGATCTTGATTAATTTGCGCTGAGCATGCTCAGCACTGATTTCCTCAGGTACATGAATAGAGACCATGCGAAGTTTATTAATCAACCAGATGATATCGGTTTCGATCCCTTTCTTCTGTCCCCACCGATACAACCCAGCGAGACTCATCGTTTCTAGTCCTGCTTCCTTGTTCTTATTCGATGAAGTAGAATGAATTAAATGATTCTTAATGTCGGTAACAACGTGCTGAATACGAGTCTGTGTCGCGGGTGAATTCAAAGACTTGCCCATATCCCGCATATACATGTATGAAACACTTCGATCCAAATAATCTTCTAGTTTCCCTGTTGCGTTCAGCCATTGAATATATCTGTTATAATCCCGTGTATCCGGCTTTTTCTTTCCCTTGGAAAAAAAAGATAGCCAAGCAGGATGAATATGATTCTTCTTCCACAAGTGAAAATCTTCTGTGAGGGTAGGCACATAAGTCTTTTCCTTAACCTGCAGTTTCAGTGATGCAAAATATTGAGCTGCCTTCTCCTCAGCTTGCCGATACCCTAGATCGGCATGATCTTTAAATGCCACATTCATATGATGGATTCCCTCATCTTTTATTTAAAGTATATTATGTTAATGCTAATTCGTTGGTGTTGTTCACTTAATACGAGGAAGTCTCATTTTGGTTACAGAATCGATTTAACACTACTAACGAATAACGACAATTCCCATCATATCACCAACGCATTTTAAGACAATAGGCGTAACCATCATGATATGTTAAATAAAAAAACAAACCGCCATCGGCGTCCCGTAAAGGAAGCATGGCGGTTTGAGAAAAAGAAAACCTAGGTCGTATGTTTACGTATTAGTTCTTCGTGTACCAATCACCAACGACTAGCTGCGCAATGGCTGCCAGCGTTCGAATCGTAATCTCACCTTCATCTAACACATCTGCGATAGCAATGCTGTTCCAATTCGGATCCGTCGATTTCACGCCGAAATATTTCGCAACAATTGAGAGATCATTGATCGTAATCTTCGTCGCGCCAGGAACCAAAGTGATGAGTTTGGATTGGAATGTTACGGCTGCTCCGTTTAATACCGATACCGCCGTATCCACTTGGGCCTGTGATGCAGAAATATTGTTCAACACATTTGTTGCTGCTGTGATTGCTGCTTGTAGCGCTACCTTAGCGTCTGCCGGATACTTACCGACTTTATTGCCTGTGATAGCTTTGTTCAATAGATTTTGCGCATTCGCAATGGCTGCTGTTAATGATGCTTTATCCACTGGTGTCGATGGATTTACTACATTTCTGAACGTGTTTACTGCTGTATTCAGGGCTGCAAGTGCTGCATTGATCTGTTCCTGCGTCGAAGATGTATTATCTCGAACCGTACTTGCTGCTGTAATTGCATCCTTCAGGGCTGCTTTGGCTGATGCTGGATATTGGCCTGGAGCCGATCCGACGACAGTGTTGTCATGGAGTTGCTGTGCATCATGTATCGCTGTAATCAAAGCAGCTCTGTCAGCTGACTTCACTTCGACATGCCAAGAAGCTTGGGTTGTTTCCAGCACACTGGCTATACCGTCCCTTGATACATCAAAGCTTGATATTGAAAGTGCTGTCGTACCTGTCGGTGCATTCGATTTGACTGTGCCATGTAATGTGACGAGCGGGCCTGAACCTTTTATGACATGATCCGCTCCCGTACTTCCTACGATGACAAGAATTTGGCCTTGATCCGGTTTGACACCCGTAGCCAGCACTCCTGAATTATCCAAGTCTGAACTTAATGCTATGTCAGCTAACGCTAAGGTGCCATCTGCATTCGATTTTGTCGCAAACTCCCATACGTTCGGATCATATTGAACGACAATGCTCCCTACCGTAAAGCCATCCGTGACGTTCTTCATGCCAACTGTCAAGTTCGCAGCACTGCCTGCATACGACGAAGCCGGTCCTGTCAACGTGGCCGCATTACTCGTGCCATGCGCTGCTGGCGTAACGGTAATCGAAACGTTAATTGTCGCTTCCCCGCCTTTCCCGTCCGTTACGTAGAAAGACGCTGTATAATCCCCAGACGTTTGCGGTGTCCAGGAGAATTGGCGGCTAATCGCATCAAAAGTGGCATTCCCTGGGAGTGTAGGTGCTGTATAGGTTAGATTATCGCCATCCGCATCAGTTGCCTCGACTTGGAAGGTTAACGGTTGACCTTCTACCACACTTTGGGCCTCAATCGCCTTAAATACCGGCGGTTGATTGGCTTGGGAAGCAAGCTGAACATCCCCGCTCTTTAATAATTTCAATTGATAAGTGCCTATAAAAATTGATGAAATCCCTGATATGTCCACCTTCGTACCAGCTGGGAATGACTGCTTGAACGTGTCAGCAATGATATTCGTTCTGCTGTCTACCCTGACACGGCTTGTTACCCCATCTCTCACCAAATCGAATTCTAGAGAATTCGTCACCGTTGCATAATTTTGTATCGTGACATCTTTAAGCGTAATGAGTGTACCTTGATTGTCGTCATTTAATGTTGTCTGGACGACAGGAACAGCAGCCGGGATATTCGCATTCGCATCCAGCTTCTCTACCTTCGCATCGTTTATTAGCTCGATTTCTGTATTAAATACGGTCTTCTGTGCTGTGATTTTTACTTTGTCCCCCGCATGAAAACCTGTTGGTTGACTCGGATAAATATAAATTCCGGCCGTCCCATCCTGCATGTAGAACCCCGAACCACCGAAGATTCCTGGCTCGGATGTGACAATGCCCTGAACCGTCACATACGTGTTGTCGCTGACTTTTCTAGCTTCACCGATGGTTGTCAGATCCGGGATCGGTACTTCGGGCGTTCCTTTACCGGTACCATAAGAACCCGGTTTGTATGTAGCAGGATCGTACCACTTGTATCCGGCTGCTGGATTCCCCCAAGGTTCAGTGCCCGCAATTTCTACCGAAGTCGCTGGATTCTCCAACCCGCTTGCTAGTAATGGCGTCGTGGAATCAAGCGTGATGCCTTTATTTTCGAAGGTTGTATAATCTTCTTGAACTGCTAACCACTTGACCGTCTGTACGAGGAAGACATTATTCTGTCCTTCGCTCTTGAATCCATCATACGTCGTCTTCTTCGAACCGTTATCTTCACGAACATATCTCGGCGTAACATCTTCAACGGGAGAAGAATCCCCGATGAAAGCTGCTTTACCCTTCTGTAACTTGGCAATAGCTGCGAATGGACCTTCGTCTACCCCGCCGCCTTTATACACGCCGCCGTTCGGGAAATTCGCTGGATCGCTTTTCTCAACGGCGTTGTTCCATCCTGAAGTCGTCTTCGGAATATAGACAAGCCCTTTGACACGTGTCGGATCAAGCACCACCATCGTCGAACCCGCATGCATTTCGACATCATTCACGCCAGCCGTAATGCCGAAGGATTGGTCGTATTTCACCGTATCGGTCTTCGTAAAATCTCCTAACGCATTATAGCGGAATCGAACACCGAAATTCTGCCCCAGCCAATCGGTGCTGGTTACGCCTTGCATCGCTCCGGAGGCAACTTCCGCAGCAGCCATCCCTTTCGAAGGATTATTATAAGCACCACGACGGTATCCGTTCATCACTTCCGATGAATCCCAACGGTTCAGGTTACGATCGGCATTATAGTGATCCGAAATAAAGAAGATACTACCGCCTTCCTTCACATACTGTAGCATCGCCTCTTGCTCGGATGATTTGAAAGGAATATTCGCCTCCCCAATGACAAATACGTTGTACGCTTTCAACTTGCTTAGTGTAATTGTAGGAGTATCATACGCTTGAGAGCTATAGGGGATCGTTCTTTCTAACGCATCAACTTGGAAACCTGCGGCCTTCAGCCCGTCTGCGAAATCCGAGAATGCTCCATCAATGACCCAATCCGATGCTCCGGCAGTCTGGGCGTGGGACTGATCGAACAGAACTTTTTTGCCAGTGCCGTCAGGAAGGGTTGTGGGAATGCCAATGTTCTCGCTTCCTGGGTCTGTCGGATTTGGATTTTCGCCTCCGCCAGGCGTCCCATCCAAGACGAAGCCCGTTGGATTTTTCACGCCGTTCATGCCGCTGTATGCTGTTAGTGTGCCAGTGACCTGAACTTTTTTGCCGACATGTGTCGGGTTGCTCTTCAGACCGTATTGGCTCCGGTAACTAGCCGTAATCTGAACATCGATGAGCTTCGTTTTGTCTGTCTCACTTGCTGTATCCGCAATCAAAAAGTTGAGATCATCTTGAAAATTAGAAAAAATGGGCTTTGAATTATACACTTCACCTACGATAAAACCTTCCACCGTGGCCGTCTCGCCGCTGTTGTTCTTCGCAATAGCTTGTGCAACGGTGATCGCCGATGCAGCTGAAGCTGTCCCTGGCAGAAAGTAAAACACATTGCCGATTAACAACGAGAGTGCTAAAAATACAGCGCCAAGCCTTCTCATGTTCATTCTGTTCCTCATCGTCCCTTGTCCCTTCCTTCATCCCAATTTAGAGTGGTTACAACGTCATAACTGTAGCATGTCTCGGTGAATTTTAGTGTTAATGTTATGTTAAATATTGCCATTATAAGACACAAAAGCAGAGGTCTTTGACGATAAAAAAGCAACCTCTGCTTGGCAATTCGTTGATTATATGACGCATGGGACGTGTTTATGATTATAGGGAAATACCCTCGTTTATGCTCTTTTACCTTTCATTTTTTTCTTTGTTCTACGACCTGTGATGTCAGATATATAGATCTGATATAGGCGTTTTTTCAATAGATAAAATTGACCAATGGAGGGTACTAAAAATGATGAAAAAGACAATGGCAATGATCATGACCATCCTCATCACTGCGAGTCTAGCTGCTTGCGGGTCCAAAGAAGCGAGCTCTTCCTACGTACCGAAAGAGCTTAATGTACAATTCGTTCCATCTCAGAATGCAGATACCCTTGAAGCTAAAACCAAACCTCTAGAGAAACTGCTAGGAGACAGACTTGGCATTCCTGTCCACGTCACGGTATCCCCTGATTACAACACCATTGTCGAAGCCATGGCATCCAAACAAGTGGATGTCGGATTCCTGCCGCCGAATGCGTATGTACTCGCCCACGATAATAAAAAAGCCGCAGATCTTCTGCTCCAAGCCCAACGGTTTGGTGTGGATGATGCAACAGGCCAACCAACAACCGAGAAGGTAGACTTCTACAAAGCGATGATCGTTGTACCCAAAGACTCACCGATTAAAACCCTGGAAGACTTGAAAGGCAAGAAAATCGGCTGGCAAAATGTCACTTCTTCCGCAGGCTATGTCTATCCAGCTGCTGAATTGAAAAAGGCCGGCATCGATCCAGATAAAGACGTGACAGGCATCACCATCAAAGGTCATGATGCGGCCTTAATGGCGTTATTGAACGGTCAAGTCGATGCCGTCGCGAACTTCCAAGACGCTCGGAATACCGTGATCAAAGATGTTCCGGATATTTTCGAGAAAACGCGTGTCCTTCATTACACGGCTAAGATTCCTAATGATACCGTCAGTGTACGCAATGATATGGACCAAAGTTGGAGAGATAAGATCAGCCAAGCATTTATCGATATCACGAATGATACAGATGGAGCAAAGATTATCAAGGAGATCTATACACATGTTGGCTATGTCAAAGGTGACGACAAGAACTTTGATTCGGTTCGCGAGTATGCGAAGGCTGTAGGTCAAGAAATCAAGTAACGAGAGAGAGTTGGACTTGTATGATTCAATTCCATAATGTATCGAAAACCTATCCGAATGGATCCATTGGACTTCGCCATATTAATCTAACCATTGAAGAAGGTGAGCTTGTCGTCATCGTCGGTTCATCCGGAGCAGGGAAATCCACCTTGCTTCGGTCGATTAACCGATTACATGACATTACAGAAGGCGACATCCAAGTAGGAGGCAAATCTATTACGCATGCCAAGGATAAGGAGCTGCGCCGGATTCGACGCGATATCGGCATGATCTTCCAGAGCTTCAACCTAATTAAGCGCGCAACCGTGCTAAATAATGTTCTATCTGGCAGGGTTGGATATCATTCGACATTCCGAACGATGCTCGGGATGTTCCCGCGAGAAGATATCGAACTCTCTCTACATGCGCTGGAACGGGTTAATATCCGAGAGAAGGCATATATCCGCGCCGATCAACTGTCCGGCGGTCAGCAGCAACGGGTGTCGATTGCGAGGGCTTTAGCGCAGGAAGCCAAGATTATTCTAGCGGATGAGCCAGTTGCTTCCCTGGATCCTTTGACGACCCGTCAGGTCATGGATGATCTGAAGCGGATCAATCAAGAGATGAGAATAACGACGATAATTAATTTGCATTTCATTGATTTAGCCCGTGAATACGCAACGCGAATTATTGGTCTACGCGCGGGAGAAGTCGTATTCGACGGGTCGCCGGAACAGGCAACCGACGAAGCCTTTGCAGATATATACGGTCGATCGATTCGACACGACGAAATGCTGGGAGGCGAAGTATGAAGCCCGCTGCGCCTGGATCAGGACGGAAATCCACTCCTGATATTCAGCTGATCAGAGGACGGTACAAGCGAATAGCTACATGGTTGTTGATCATCGTCGTGTTTATTCTTTGCTCGATTCATATTCATGCCACGCCCTACAAGTTAATGACCGGGTTGCCTCAAATGGGCAGCCTTCTACAGGAAATGATTCCTCCCGATTGGAGTTACATACCTACCATATGGCAACCGATAATGGAGACCATTCAGATCGCGATTGTAGGGACAACGTTAGGCGGTATTCTTGCCATTCCCGTAGCTCTCTTATGTGCCTATAACATGATGCCGAACAAGTGGGTTTCGATACCGATGCGTGTCATTTTGAACTTAGTACGTACGATACCCGATCTGCTCTTTGCATCGATATTTGTCGCGATGTTCGGCATTGGACCTTTCGCTGGTATGCTCGCACTTCTCTTTTTCTCGTTCGGGATTATTGCGAAGCTGACGTTCGAATCCATTGAAGCGATTGATCCTGGCCCGCTGGAAGCGATGACTGCCGTTGGCGCGAACCGATTGCAAGTAATTATGTTCGGCGTGGTACCTCAAGCGTTTCCTTATTTCGTCTCTTATTTCCTCTATACGTTCGAGGTGAATATCCGTGCGGCATCCGTACTTGGATTAGTTGGTGCTGGAGGAATCGGCATATTACTCGATCGTTCCCTGGGACTCTTCCGTTACGATCGTGCATCCATGATCATCCTGATTACACTCGTCATTGTGCTTGCCATTGATTACGGCAGTACGAGAATTCGGAGGAGTCTACTATGAGAGATACAAGAGCTTATAAACCGATGAGCCGTCGAATTCGCTTTTGGCTTATTATCATTGTTATTCTTGCTATCTACTACTGGGCGTTTCAAGGCATGCACTTTGAAGGCGTTCAATCCACAACGAAAACAGTGATGCTCTCCATTATCAATGGATTCCTGCATCCGGATTGGTCGTATGTGTATATTCCAGATGGCGAAGATCTGCTTCGTGGATTATTAGACACGTTAATCATTTCGATCCTTGGCACTTTTGTATCTGCGATATTATGCATCCCTTTTGCCTTCTGGGCATCCACGAATATGAGCAGACGCCTCGCGGTATCTGGAAGCGGTAAAATCCTGCTCAGCGTAATCCGCGTATTTCCGGAAATAATCGTCGCCATCTTGTTCATCAAAGCCGTAGGACCCGGAGCATTCGCAGGCGTGCTCGCACTAGGTATTCACTCCATAGGCATGCTCGCGAAATTGTATTCCGAGACGATCGAGAGCATTGATCGCGGACCTCAAGAGGCCTTACTTGCTTGTGGAGCCAATCGCCTGCAAGTGCTGAGATATGCTGTCATCCCACAAGTCATACCCCAATTCCTGTCTTACTCACTTTACCGTTTCGAGATCAACATCCGTTCAGCGACTACGCTTGGGCTCGTTGGTGCTGGAGGGATCGGAACGCCACTCATCTTTGCGCTGCAAGTACGGAATTGGAATCGAGTCGGTATTATTCTCCTTGGGGTCGTAATACTTATCACGCTGACTGACATCATCTCCGGCAAATTACGTAAAAGAATTATTTGATTTGGAATTAAAAAATTCGAATGAATAACCCCATCATTTCATTTATTTATTTAAGTACATTAAATATATTTATTAATGTTATTAAGTATTTTCAAATTCCTTGTTCTCTCTTATATACCAACAACGTTACTAAGAGGCTCTACAATGAAAAAGTGGGTGCAGTCCGAGGACTATACCCACTTTTTTGCAAACAATTTAAGGACGACGAAATGATCATTGCTTCCTACTCCGCTCTGAGATGTACGAGCCAACCAGCGTTAAGAAAGTTCCCACATAGGTGGCCCAGGTGAGTGTCTCATGCAGAATGAGCGCAGAAGCTGCAACAGTAATTACAGGTACAACATATATGTATATACTTGTCTTGACGGCTCCGAGGATACCTACCGCAAGGTTCCATGTGACGAAACATAAGGCTGAAGCACCCAAACCCAAGAATAGAAGATTCCCTACATTCGTGAGATCATAGAATCGGTCCAGACCAAGTCGGAAATCAAATAGGAACAGTGCGGGCACCATAAAGATTAGTCCATAGAAAAACACTTTACGGGTGCTTCCGACGGTATGATAACCGAGACCGCTAATTTTGCGCATCAATACGGAATAGATCGCCCAGACGATAGGTGCAAGAAAAGCAAGGATGTCGCCAACGGGATTCAGCTGCAGCAGGACACTGCCGTTAAATCCGATGGCTATGATTCCTGCGAGCGCGATAACAAACCCAATCATAAAGCGAACGTTCAACTTCTCTCCTTCTAAGAAGAAGTGTGCGAATAACGCGGTGAAGAACGGGGCAATCGTTACGATAACGCCTACGTTGGAAGCTAGCGTGTAGATTAGCGCGGTGTTCTCCAATAAAAAGTATAAGGTCACTCCGCAAAGCCCTGCCCCCATAAACAGGAGCTCCTCTTGAAAGAAATGGGTTCGAATCTTCCGTGAATAAATAAGGAACAAGACTAGATATCCTAAAAGAAACCGAAAGAATAATATCTCCATCGGAGTGAAATCGACTAATAAGATTTTCGTCGAGATAAAGGTCGTTCCCCAGATGATAATGGTCATGAAGGCTAATAAATGCCCGGCTGTGATGTTACGTTTATCCCCCATAAAGTGTAAACCGCCTTGATCCCTGTTCACTAACAAATACCCGCATATATTGCTTAGGTGTTAACCCGATCAGCTTTTTGAAAAATTTCGTAAAATGACTCTGATCACTAAAGCCACATAGAAAAGCCACTTCACTTGGTGACGCGCCTGATTCTAGAAGCCTCTTGGCGTTGATGATCCGCGTCGTCTCCAGATAGCTGTACGGTGAGATCCCTTTCTCTCTCGTGAAAGAACGAACCAGATGATATTTACTTAACCCCGTTAATTGACTGAAATGGTCCAACTTGATATTCCTCATGTAGTTCGCATCGATGTAATCTGACATTGCGATGATTTCAGCGCTCAGTTCCCGATCAGGACCCAGGGTCTCTACATCTGAATAATCGATTAGTAATTGCTCGATAAGCAGCATCATGAGCTCTTCTTTTTTGAAATCAGGCTGTTCGTCACATATCATACGATGTAAATCGCGAAGCGAATCTGCGAGCTCACTATGATAAAGAACCACCTTGGTGAAGCGCGGGAAACGGGCCATCCCTGTAATCTCCATGACGTATTGACGCATCACTTCGGGCTGTATATTCAACGAACGATAATCCAGAGATCTCCCGTCGATCTGTGCGCAAGCATGTGGGTCATGAGGGTTGAAGATCACGACATCGCCGCTATTTACAATAAACTCCTCATTGTTGCATATGACATGCCTTTTCCCTTGCTCGATAAAGCCAATAACATAGTAGTCATGAAAGTGATTGGGGAAATTCTGCATAATGCCTTCAAAACGGTACGCTTCCACCCGCAGGTCTGCATCGAAGCGGATCTCGCGCAACTCGTGAGACAAAATCTCTACACCTTCTCTCCGTCAATGTGTTCTCATTATAGATCAAAGATGTTCATTTTTCTTGTATGATGTTGCTCTTCGAAAGTCAACTTAGGAACCATAGGGTGCATCGAACTCAATGATATGATGATCGACATCTAGAATGTAAATCTGTGAAAATCCCGCAACGCTCTCTGGTCTGGCTTCATAGGGTATCCCCGATTGCTCCAACCAGTCTATCGTATCTCGATAGCTCTTCACCCACACTGCAAAGTGACTATCTTGTGTATGAATCGGACCTTTCCGAAGCGCCTCGCCTTCCGGATTTTCGATGAGATGAAGCTGCTGATCGCCGATGGCATACCATGCCCCATTGGATTGAAACGGTGGACGCGTCAATTCTTGCAACTGAAGAATCTCTTTATAAAACTGTTTGGCTTTCGTTAAATCGCGTACTGCGAGACTCACATGATGGATGTTCAAATATTCAATCATTTCCTTCTCTCCTTAGACTTCATTTTACACAGCGTCTTCCCGATCTTACCATCCATTCGTAACCATTCACAATGGATTTTGGCGACAAATTCCCCCTCGCAATGGAATGATTTCACAGGTGTTGGAGCACATTAACACCATCTTGCAATGTTAGGAGTTCACTATGAAAGCTGGCACAAAATCCGTTACTTTTTTTCAAGCCTGCATGATCATGATCTTATCGACCGGATTACTTAACCATGTTCATATTATCCCGCTTCTACTCCAAAGTACGGGAAACGATGGCTGGATCAGTATTTTACTTGTCATGTGCATCGCTTTCCTATGGATTCCTGCCTTGCTCTATGTTATGAACCGTAAAGGGACACGCCCCATCTATTCGTGGTTGAAAGAACAATCTGGCTCTTTCATAGCCTGGATCATCGTTGGGATTCTGCTTGTGTATTTATTCTCCGTTGCCTTCGTGTCCTTAAAAGATACGGCCAATTGGACGAACACATCCTACCTAACGAAAACTCCTGTCTTCATGCTCGCAACGATTTTGACCATCCTATGCTCATTAGCGGCACTTGCCGGGATTCGTTCTATTGCCATCTGTGCAGGCGCTTTGCTGCCAGTTGTCCTTATACTTGGTTATTTTGTCATGGGAGTGAACTTTCAATATAAAGATTACAGCTTGATCACGCCTATACTCGAGAATGGCTTCTACCCGATCCTAAGAGGTATGCTATACCCTGGAGCAGGCATGGTGGAACTGTTCATGTTCCTCTTACTACAGCATCATCTCTCGACGAAGGCTAGCTATCGAGGCTTAGCAATTCTTGCGATATGTCTTGCTGGATTAACGATCGGTCCTTATCTAGGTTCCATCGCGAACTTTGGTCGTGAAATTGCCATGGAGCTACGGTTTCCTGTCTTTGAACAATGGCGTCTAGTTACGATCGGCAAGTATATCAATCATTTGGATTTTATATCCATTTATCAATGGTTATCTGGAGCGTTTATTCGTATTTCCCTGGCGATATTTTTCATTTACGATCTTACGCCCATCCGGAGCAAGCTCCCTAAATTCATTTTTTGCATATCCGTATCTATCGCTCTGATCCTTGCTGTACAGTTCAGTATGAGTGATATGGTGTTTATGAATTGGTTGTATTCGTACTACTATCCAATCACGACGATAGGCATTATTATCTTATCTTTCATCCTTTGTCTGCTGACCCGGTTACATCATGCTAACAGGAGGATTAAACCCCATGACCCATCAACCCAGTAATCCGATAGAACAATCTGATACCTTAAATCCTACACCTGGTATGCCGTTAACCTATGCGAATCTGAGAGAACGCTTATCCAATTGCGCAGATATCGAATACCATTCCCTCGTATTCGGTACAGATTTATCTGTGATGGAGATCAATCTTGTATGGTGTGATGGTGTGACCGACCACAAGCAGATCAATCAATTCATTATTCCAAAAATTCATCAAATGCTGCTTAACCATCATTGGACAGAGGAATTAGAACATAACCCACTCCTAGCCATTGAGAAGATTGATGCTTCCAAAGGTGTTCATGAGGCAATAACTAAGGTATTCAGCGGGTATTTGCTCATATGCGTACCTCTTCAGAATGTATTCTACACACTGGATATTTCAGATGCCCCCAATCGCACACCTGAAGAATCAAGCACTGAAATTTCGATCAAAGGACCGAAAGATGGGTTTACAGAGAACATAACGACCAATCTTGGGTTAATTCGCAAACGTCTTAAGACCGAATCGCTAAAAATAGAAACCCGTATCATCGGAAGACGATCACAGACGAATATCGCCTTGTTATATTTGGAGGATGTTGCCAATAAAAAAATGATCGAAACCGTGAAACAGCGCTTATCCAAGATTGACCTGGATTCGGTTGTTAGCAGTAACCAGCTTGGCGAAGCTCTGGGAGATTCGAAATATTCCTTGTTCCCGTTGTTGGATTATATCGGAAGGCCAGATTATGTCGTACAGGCATTGGTTCGAGGCCGATTTTCCATTATTGTGGATACCGTCCCCATGGCATTGATCGGTCCAGCTGATCTCTTATTTGAGCTGAAATCACCTGAAGATGTCCATTTTCCCTATTTCTTCGTAACATTTCAACGTCTATTACGCGTAATTGGGCTAATCATATCCATTTTCATACCTGGATTCTGGTTAGCATTATGTGCATTTAACGTCGAGCAGCTTCCGCTTCCGCTGCTGGCCACAGTGACAACTGCACGAATGGGACTCCCCTTCACTGCAGCTATGGAATTGATACTTATGCTAGGATTATTCGAGATCTTTCGTGAAGCTGGGGCCCGCTTGCCTAAAGCCGTTGGACAAACCGTTGCCGTTGTAGGTGGATTAATTGTAGGGGATGCGGCGATTCGTGCAGGATTGGGTTCCCCAACCATGTTAGTTGTTGCAGCAGTCAATGCGGTTGCCACATTCACACTCGTGAATCAATCCTTAAGTGGAACCGTTAGTATCCTTAAATTTGGAGTGCTGCTCATGTCGAATTATTTTGGTATGTTTGGATTTTTTATTTCCATGTTAGGGATATTGCTGTATTTGTCCACATTAGAATCCTTTGGAATATCCTATTTGTCCCCCATTTCACCGCCTTCTTTCCGTGATATGTTTAAGTCCATTGTGGCTTTTCCTCGTTCTCAAAATGGAAAACGTCCCCATTATATTCACCCAATGGATGAGACGAGGCAAGGAGATGAGACATGACTTATTCGCGACGAATCATGAGTTTGTTCACGATAGGTATATTTTTGTTGCTAACAATAACCTTAACCGGATGCTGGGATAAGAAGAACATTCAAGATTTGAACTATGTCACGGCAATGGGGGTTGATTATGAGAATAACAAGTTTGTCGTCTATTCACAATCCTTGGACTTTACCAACGTTGCGAAGCAAGAAGGCGCAAAATCCAAAGAACACATTCCGGTCTGGACAGGACGAGGTGAAGGTGACACGCTCGACGCGGCGGTGAATGATATTTTCACAGCGTCACAGCTGCCTATCATTTGGGAGCATATCAGTGCGGTCGTCTTTCATGAACGTGCGATGAAGCAGAATCTCCGTAGAATGACCGATTCGATGCTGCGGTATCATGAGATTCGATTCTCTCCTTGGGTATATGGGACTCGGAGCTCCATAAAAGAGCTGTTCGCTGCACCAACCACGTTCAACTTGTCACCCATAAATTCCATCCTTCATCAACCAAAGGAGGTCTATTTGCAGCAGTCCTACATTCAACCCATGTCACTGAGAGAAATGTTCATCAACTGGTTGCGTCCAGGCTCTACGCTGCTCCTTCCTAGTATTTCGCTCAATAAAGATCACTGGTTTGAAGATTTGAAACCAAAGGAAGCTTATGCAATTGATGGACTCTTTGCGATGGATAAGGATCAGTTTCAAGGTTGGTGGGCTAAAAAAGACATTACGGGATTACGGTGGGCTTCAAAAAATGTTGTACATACCGCACTCCAAATCGAACCCCATAAGAAGACTGTAGCGATGCTAGCACTCAATGTGCCTGAGAGTAAAATTACTGTAAAGCTAGAAGGCCCTCAGCAAATCCCAAAGGTCACAATTCAGTTACTCATTGACGGTTCGATTGAAGAGGCACTTACAGATATGCAACCGCACAAAATGGAAAAGCTTGCAGAGCAAGATATCCGCAATGAAATACTAAAAACATTTCGCGATGGGGTTCAGAAGGGCGTCGATTTATTCTCCATTCGCGAAGAAATTTACCGTCAGCATGTGAATTATTGGAATCGTCATCAGAAAGGGCAGACGATTCGACTTCGTCCGGATATGATCGATCGTGTTGATGTCAGAGTGAAGCTTAAAAACGCCGGCATGATAAAGCTGAGAAGATAAAGAACCACGTACAAAAAAAGACTTCTGTGGGATCTCCCCTTTCAAGGATCCCACCAGAAGTCTTTCTCCTTATTTTCGCAGCTCATACATGATGACATCAGCGTTAAGAAAATCAAATTGATTCTTATCAAAATTCGTATATTTGTGATCGATGTGCAACCCGCACTGCTCAACAATATCCTCTAGCTCGTTCGGGTGATACAGCCTCAGATTAAAATCCTCAACTTCTGTACGAACATACCGACCATCCACATAAAGATCGTAGGACAATGTAGAGGATTGAATTTGCTCTTCGGCATCATAGGTCGAATCCCCTTTGAGCACCACTTCGATTGAGCCTTTTCTTACTTTCTTACCTTGATGTTCCGCATCAGATTCGAGTTTAGCCTCATCTACATGAGAGGAAGAATTGTTGCGATATTCCAAATCGGTTATCACACTGAGAACAATTCGTCCGGATGATTTCAGAGAATGTTTCATCATTTGTAAAGCTTGGTCGATCACAGCTCTGTCCGTAAGCAATGAAAAAGATGCTGCTGCGATAAAAATAAGGTCATAAAGCTCTCTATTCGAGTCAAACGCTGCAAAATCGCATAAATCAATTCGAGATGATGAATCCATCGAGCGTAGTTTATCCCGGCACCTTGCAATCATATCTTTCGATACATCAAATCCATCGACGAGGTATCCTCGTTCCACAAATGGAATAATAAATCGTCCCGAACCACACATCGGTTCTAAGATTCTCATTTCTTTCGATGCAAAAGATAACAAATAGTTCAATTCTTCGCTCGGTGCTGTTGGCTTGTCAATATCGTAATACAATGAACATAAATCACCATAATAGTGTTTGTCCATGAGCTCCATTCCTCTCCCTGCCGCCTGTTACTTAATCGGAACATAAATATCCATGACAGCATCTTTCAATCCGTGGCAGCGTTCATCATAGAATTCAAAGTCAAGTTTGGATTCATCATAGGCATAATCGCTGCTTGGGAACCATTCCTCGAAAATGTATTTCCAAGTTGCCTTCACTGCTGTTGAGAGTGGATCCGCATCATAGGAAGACGCTGAATCCATGTTATCAACGGGGGGCGTAGTGAAGATGGCATATTTCGCTTCTGGTACTTCCCATGTCATCATATCTGGTGTAACTTTGGCGTAATCTTCAACAATGACACCAAATAAATAGATGATATTGCCATCATCCGAGGAAGGAATACAGATCCCCACCTCCCCATGCGCTGGCGGATTCAACTGGGTATACATTTTGTTCTCTAGATTCTCACCGATATACGTGTCCCAGTAAGCTGCGATATCTTTGGTATAACCGCTTGCAATGTTAGTTCGAATGCCATACCCTGCCACCTTGAATGCAGGTTTACTCGTGATCATTGGATTCATTTGAAACCCTCCTGTACTCGATGCAGATTGAGTTGTACTGAAGTTGTTAATCTTGGCAATGTATACCGTGGGGCTGTAGCCAAATTCTTTACGAAAGGCCTTGGAGAAGCCGCTTGCCGTTTCAAAACCATATTCCAATGCAATATCAATGACTTTGCGGCCTAAAAGCAGCTCCCTCCTGGCTTGATTCAATCTCTTCTTACGGACAAAGTCCATTGGCGGCACGCCTTGAACCATGCTGAACACTCTGCAAAAGTGATAAACCGAATATCCAATATGATCTGCGATCTCATTGGCATTTAGATCCTTTTTCAAGTTCATTTCGATATAAGCGATACTTCGCCTCATATCCTCTGCGTAATTCAATGCATCATCTTTCCTTTCTCCGCGCGGTGATGTCATTTGAACATATTATAGCTGTCAGGAAGAGAAGCTGCTGTTCCAATTTTGCTAAATCGACTACATAGGAAGAGGTCGAGAATATCAAAAAGAAAAGCCTGAACATATCAGGCTTTACATGAAATGACGCCTTCGATCATGGTCCATTGCACTTCATATTTCTCGTTAAGCAAGACGAAATCCGCATCGAATCCGACTTCAATATTCCCTTTACTCGACAATCCTAAGATCCGCGCGGGTGATGTCGATGCCATCTGCACCGCATCGATGAAGGGTATTCCGTTCTCAACTGTCAGACGCAGCGCTTCATTCATCGTTACCGTACTCGATGCCAAAGTACCATCGGCTAGCCTAGCAATCCCCTCCGTTACATGAACATGATGGCCGCCGAATAGGTAATCCCCATCGCCAAGTCCCATCGCTTGAAGCGCGTCCGTTATGAGCACCATCCCTTCAGGCCCTTTGATGCGATGCATCAGCCTGACGATTGCAGGATGCAAGTGAACTTGATCGACAATTGCTTGCAGGCTCACATGTGGTTCCTCGAATGCGGCGACGATGAGACCGGGATCTCGATGATGAATCGGTCGCATCCCGTTAAAGCAATGCGTCACATGGCTTGCGCCCGCGCCAAATGCCTCTTTTGCCTCCTCGTACGTCGCATCGGAGTGCGCTACAGCTATGACAACTCCTTGTTCTTTCAAATAAGATATTAGTTCTAATCCACCCGGCAATTCCGGCGCAATCGTCACCATCTTAATGAGTGAACCCGCTTCCTGGAAAATAAGCTTCATTTCTTCAAGATCAGGATGACGAAGATACTTCTCATTCTGCATCCCTTTGCGCTTCGGGTTCAAGTACGGCCCTTCCAAGTGAATGCCCACGATCCTCGCCCCATGCTCATGACCAATCACCGATTTCACGCTGCGAATCATATTCAGCAAATCTTCTATCGTGGAACTCACGGAAGTTGCTAAGAACGATGTGCAACCTGTTGCTGCACATGCACGAGATACCTCTTGAATACTGGCTTCGGTTCCATCCATCATGTCGTATCCATTAGCGCCATGAATATGAACATCGATCATGCCAGGGATCAGCCACATGTCTTGACCATCGATACGTTCGTATTTGTCATCGATTTGCAGGCTCTCTTGCGTCTCAATTCGCTCGATCTTTCCATCTGCAACCCAGACCGTAGCTGAAGATAATAATTGATGCGGCAGCAATACGTTCACATTTGTGATCATCTTATGATTCATCGCGATTCAGCTCCATCCTGTGGATTTTCTGTCGTGCACTCGATCAGCGTAATATTTCTAGCATCCAATAGTTCTCTCATTTCGCTTGAAACCGGTTGATCAGTCACGATAATATCGACGTACTCAAAATCGAGCTTGAATCTCGATTTCGCCCCGAATTTCGTATGATCCACGACAAGAATCACTTGATCAGACTGCCTAGCCATTTCTTTCTTAACCCTGACATCTTCTTCATACGGATAATAGAGTCCGTCTGGGCGAATGGCCGTTGCTCCGATAAATGCTTTGTCGGCGCGAATTTCGCGAATTTTATCGACGACAGAAGGACCGGATAAGAGGCGGTTCTGGATGTGCAGATAACCGCCGAGCACATAAATACTCAGATCCTCACGTTTGGATAGAATGCTAACGTTATCGATGGAATGGGTAACCGCGGTAATCTGTTTGGCCTCAACATGCTCCGCGACAAATTGAACCGTCGTCGAGACGTCCAAGTAGACCGTCTCATGATCGCGAATCAGCTTGGCGCTGAGTCGGCCAATCTCGTCTTTGCTGGAAGATTCCTCGATGAGACGATCTTGATAGGATGAGAGCTCCTTCTGAAGCTCTGGCAGGGCCACCCCCCCATGCGTTCGTACTACAACACCTTCTTGAACTAACCTAACAATATCTCGACGTGCCGTATCTCGCGATACTTGGAAATGCGAGCAAATTTCGCCAACGCTCATGGATTGATGCGCTTTTAAATAAGCTAAGATTTTCAATAATCTCTCCTCTTGGAACATCTCCATTCCCTCCTCATTCGGCAATTTAATCAATATAATAAGTATATATAAGCATTATTCGAATTTCAATAAGTATTTATAAGTAAACAAAATGGACCCACCGCATCGCAGTAGATCCATCACACTCAACATCCATTTTCAACTGTTGCCCAACTACTCATTTATATACGTCGTTACACGATTCTGAATCAGCTTTGCCACTTCTTTCGCCGACTTCTGACCGCTGAAATACGATTTAGATTCTTCTTCAATAATGGATAACATCTTATCGTCCGCCTTAGCCAAGCTGCTCGCAGATTGAATGAGCTGCTTCAGTTCATCGAAGTGGCGAACCGTCATTTTCGTTGTGATCTCACCGTTCTTAACGCGCTTCTCGATGTCTTGAAGCGTCTGTTCATTGACCGATGTGAGAAGAGAGAAGCCTTCTCTTTCCTTCAAGGATTGCGCTTCTTCCGACATAAGGAATGCAATGAACTTCCATGCTTCATCTTTAACCGGTGAATTGGCTGATATCCCAAGTTGGTTCGGTATTAAGAAGGTCGTACCAGGTACATCTTCCTTCGTATGCGGGGTAGGCAATAATTTCGGATTCGCATAGAATCGGAATGCCACTTCAGCCACATCCAAAGGCGAGTATAGATATGTATGATAGAACAATTGGCTGCTCGGCTTGCCTTCATTTGCCGACAAGATTTTTTCGTCATACATCTTTTTTATTTGTTCCAGACTTTGCACGAATAACGGTGTATCGAATTTCGCCTGATGATTCTCGGCGTCTATGAAATCAGTAAGATTATTCTTAATCAAGATTTGTAGGAATCGTTCCGGCGCGTAACTCGCCAGCGCGAATCGATCCCCTTGGCTGCTCGCCTTGAACTTGCGCGCCACATCCTCGAACTGTGTCCACGTCCAGTTCTTCTCGTCCACCTTGACTGTCTTCGTAAGAGCATCTCCATCCCCGACAAACGTACCGACGAAGAATGAAGTTGGAACGGAATACAAGCCTCCATTCATTTTCATCCCATTCAACACATTCATGTTCAGATCGCTTTTATTCAACGTTTTATCGGCTTCTAACCGATCGCTCATATTGACAAGCATATTTTTAGTCACATATTTCTCGACCGGCAAATAGCTCATTTCAATGATGTCTGCGCCTTCCCCCGATAACATCGCTGAATTCGTCTGTTTAAGATACTTTTCAGCTGATGATTCCGTCATTTCCTCATCAATGCCAAGATAAGCTTGAATTTGCAAGTCGATATCCGGATACTTCTGTTCGAATTTCTTCTCTAACGCCTCGAAGTAAGGATTGACCGTGAGTGAACGCAGGGTAACAATCGTCTTGCCGTCATTGCTCTTTCGTTTCTCTTTACTAGCCGTATTCTTGCTGGAGTCATCTCCACTACCACAAGCGGTCGTCGCCGCGATTAAGATACACATCATGCCTGTCAGCATTTGTTTTTTCATCGTATGATTCCTCTCTTCTCCTAGATCAATGTTATTGCAGTCGGATACGATTGCCGTTCTGTAACGGCTCCGTACTCTCCAGAATGATCAGATCATTCATGTTAAAATCAAATGACATGATCAATGTTTCTTTGTCATTGGATTCACTGGATTGGATCTTGGTCTTACGAACAATAAATTCATTGCCAAGTGCGCCTTTCTTCTGTTCTATCCGGTATATATATTGGCCCTCTCGATCCTGGTGAATCGCCTCATTCGAGAGGATTAAACCCTCTTGTGCTGAGCGTTTCGTCAGTTTGATGACAGCCTGTTCACCCCCCTTCAGCTGAGAATCGATTACTTGCACATGAATGATTTTCTGTGCGACCACTGCTGGCGTCTTCGTCTCTTGATTCGATGACGTGTCTATTCGCGGCGCTGCATCAGCGATGTCGTAGACCGTTCCCTCGATAGTCCTGACTTGTTGACTAGCGTCGGATCGGATCTCAATCGGTACTTTCTCCTTCAACGTGATCCCCAGGCTGGTCATGAGCGAGGAATCGACCATGACCTCCATGCGAAATCCGCGAAGGTTATTCGCAACTTGAACATCTGGTTCTCCGATCGATGCCATCCCTTCAACAGCGTTCAATTTCGTGACGACACCGTCGAAAGGCGCGGTCAGCTTATTGTTATTCTCGAGCTTGTCTTGCAGCGAATGAATCTTTCTCTCCTGTACACCAAGATCGATTCTGCGCATTTCGATATCGCGTCTAGTGCTGCGAACCTTCGCTTCGTCGCCATCCGTTGCGTATGCAATAAATTGGTCTTGGCTATTCTGCAGGTCGAACTTAAGCTTGGCTAATTGTGCTTCCTCGTCTTTCAGTTCTTGTTCCGCTGATTTGCTGTCATAGGTGATTAGGGACTGTCCTTTCTTCACTCGATCTCCTTCTTTGACCGCAATAGCAGTTACTTTCCAACCAGCAGGATTCAAGAGCTTCGCTTCCGCTAGCGGTTGCAACACACTGCTCCCCTCGAGCGAATGCTCGATACTGCCTAGAATCGCTTTCTCCGCTCTTACTTTCGGCAGCGTCAGAGATTGCAGCGTGTTGCTATAAATGGTAAATATCAAGAGTGCTGCCATAAAAATAATGAAGATCATTCGAATCTTCCGATTGCGTTTGCGTTGATCTAATATCTCTATTGACCCCATTACGTTAGCCTCCTAACCGTACCAACTACCCTTTAATACCGGACAGTTGAATGCCTTCGATAAAGTAAGATTCCGCATAAAGAAATAACAGCACCATGGGTGTCATGTAGAGCATGGATGCTGCGAATGCAACGCCTTTCTCTTCCTGATTAATTCTCGATAGAAAGACGGACAGTGGCATCTTGAACGGTTCATCCAAGAAAATCAGCGGTTGTTCCACCATGTTCCAGTAATCGACGAATAATAGAACGATAAGGGCTGCGACTCCTGGCTGAATCATCGGGATAATAATCCTGCAGAAAATTCGAATGTGACCAGCACCATCGATTTTGGCTGCTTCGATATAGGCATACGGAATATTCATCGTGAATTGTCTAAGCATAAACACGCCGAATGCTGCGAAAATACCAGGTAATATCATTGCGCTTGATGTATTCATCAGTCCCAAACGATCCGCAATAATATAATTAGGTACGAGCGTAACTTGGAACGGCATGAGCATCGTCAACACATACACAAGAAACAACTGATCCCTTCCGCGGAATTGCAGCTTGGAGAACGCATATGCAGCGAACGCTGCCACCAGTGTCTGCCCTGCAATGATCGGTACAACCATATATATGGAGTTCCAGAACATCAAGAGAAATCTAGGACTATCTACTAAAATTTTATGATATTGCTCGAAAGTCACAACATCTGGCAGAAGCTTCAGATTGACGAATTCCGATGTGTTCATCTTCCCGATTGCGTCGTAATTCATGCTGATTTCACTCGCCGAAGTCAAGGAATTTGTGAAAGTAATCACGATTGGAAACAGCAAGGATAGTGCGATGATCGACATCAAACCTGTTAATGCTATTTTTGACCCTACATTCGTTTTTTGCACTTGGTTCACCTCCTGCTATTCCATAAACTGTCGGAACCTTCGTTCAAGCGCAAACAATAGGATGACGATGATCAATATGCACCCTACCATCATGGTTGCCGCTGCCGTTAACTTCTGAATGTCGAGCGAAATGAACGTATTGTTCATATAATGCTGAAGCATATAAATGCTGTCATGGGGATAATCACCTGCAATCAGGTATGTTTCCCGGAATACCTTGAACGAATTGATAATGGACATGATGATGACGAAGAACATCGTCGATGTTAAATAGACCAACGTGATGCTCCTGAACTGCCGAAGACGCCCCGCCCCTTCCAAGTCAGCGGTTTCGTAGTAATCTTTAGGGATTTGCTGGAGTCCTGCCAAGAATAAAATAATGTTATACCCGACGTTCTTCCATAAATACACGGCGATCACAACATATCTCGCAGCACTTGTCTTCATCCAATCGATACGTCCGATGCCAAAATCTTGAAGCAATGCATTGAGCGATCCATTCCAATCAAACAGGATCTGCCAGATTACAACAATGGATGCTACGGGAACCACAAGCGGCAATACATATGCCGTTCTCAGGGCATTGCGAATGTAGATGTTCTGATTTAATAGCATGGCTAATCCAAGTGAAATCGCGATGATCACCGGAACCGTTACTACGGTGAACCAGAAGGTATTGGACGCGGCTTTGCGAAAGGAGTCGCTTGCCATCAGTACTTGATAATTATCCAAGCCGACGAATTGGCCATTGATCGTGCTATCCATTAATGAGTACCCGACACCCGTAGCGAACGGGATCACATAAAACAAGGCGAACCCGATCAAGCTAGGCGCAAGGAACATCCAGGCCGCTGCAGAATCACTGCGAATCCATTTATCCAAGTTGAACTTTCTTATGTACGCAAGCCAAAAACCCCATTTCTTTTTCAACCGTGTTCCCCTCCCTACTACGACAAGGATAGGTGAAACATTTTAAAAAGAAATGGGGTAATCATTAAATTTTCCTTAATTCACTTCAGCTTGCGGTAATCGCACTTCAAAGATGGTACGTATGATGCTGCTGTCGGCCGTGATCGTGCCATTATGCTGTGATACGATATTTTTCGAGATAAATAGACCAAGACCGGTGCTGCCCTCATGATGCGTCCGTGATTTGTCGCCGGTGTAGAACATCTCGAATAGATGCGGTAGTTCTTCCGGTGAGATCGCGTTCCCGTAATTGATTACTTGAACCACAATGTCACCTGCATCAGGGAATGCATGAATATCAACGAATCTACCGTCACTGCCATAACGAACCGCATTCGTTAATAAATTCTCGAACACGCGGGCGAGCAGGTCTCCATCCCCCATAATCATTAACTGCGATGATGCCTGTAAGCGGGATGCTAAGTTATTCTTCTCAAATAGCGGATATAATTCTTCGGACAACTGCTCCAGCAGCGCGGCGAGATCGATTGGTTTCTTCTCAATTTGCACCATGCCGTGATTCATTCTCGTAATCTCGAACAATTCATCGATCAATCTCTCAAGACGCTGAGACTTGGCGTAAGCAATGCTCGTATAGTGCCGCGCTTGCTCTTGCGACAATTGCTCGTCCTTCAGAATATAGTCCAAATACCCAATGACAGAAGTTAACGGCGTACGCAGATCATGGGCCAAGTTTAACACCAGTTGATCTTTGCTGGTCTCCGCAAAATCTCCTCTTGAGACAGCTTCCAACAATTTTTCACCAGCGATGTTAATGTCTGCTGCAATATCCCCGAATTCATCACGAGACGATACCGTTACACGTTTCTCGAATTCGCCATTGGCTAAATTTCGAATCCCATTGGATATTTCACGGAAATAAGTTGCATAACGCTTCGTCAGCAAGAAGAAAAAGAGAATTGCTAAGGGAATAAAAAAGATCAAGAAGAAATTGATATCGCCGACTTCTCGGATAAAATAACGAATTCTAGTCTCATAATCTTCAAATTTCACTTGGGTATGATAATAGAGCTGAAGTATTTTGTACAAGCCGTAAATGATACTTCCCGCTAAGAGCATACTTAGTCCGAATATTAAGATCATTTTGGAGCGAAAGCTTCTTAACATGCTACCCATTGAACGTGTACCCTACCCCCCACACGGTTTTGATCAATTTGTTCTTGTTCATATCTTCCTTCAGCTTTTTGCGCAAGCCCCGGATATGCACCATGACCGTGTTGCCGCTCTCATAGTAAGCTTCACCCCATACTTGCTGGAAAATATTCTCCGCACTAAACACCTTCTTCGGATAACTGGCGAGCAGATATAGAATATCGAATTCTTTGGGGGTTAAATCGATCGGTTCTCCATACAACGTGACCGAACGCTGATCCAGATTTATCATCACACCTCCAACTTCCAGCACGGTTGAACCGGCGACGGGCGCTGGTTGATTCAAATGTTTGAAACGTCTAAGCTGTGCATTCACGCGAGCGATCAGCTCCATCGGGTTGAATGGCTTGGTTACATAATCATCCGCCCCTCGTACAAGACCCGTGATTTTATCTAAATCGGTTGCCTTCGCGCTTACGAAGATGATTGGCATCGGATTATGCTCTCGAATTTGGCGGGTGACTTCGTATCCATCTAGTTTGGGCATCATGATATCCAATATCGCAAGATCAATATGATGGGTTTGCACCGCATGAATTGCTTCTTGACCGTCCGACGCCTTAATGATCGCATACCCTTCTTTCTCTAAATGCAGGCAAATCAGATCAACAATCTCTGCTTCATCATCTGCGATTAGAACCGTAATCTGTTTCATGATATCCATCCTCTGCGTATAGTTAACAATTGCACCATTATATCAAATTCATTCCTTTACTTCCAAGCGTTGAATCACATCGAGATGCTAATACGATTTGTTTTTTGAATCACGATCATTATTTATTGTTTTACGATAATTAATTATTGACTAATAATTATTGTTGAATTAATATCAATGTTATCGTAAAACAAGGATGACATTCAGGAATACAAAAGAGATTAAACAACGAGATCGGTATAAAAGGAGATATACACATGAAAAGAAAATTTGTGATCGCGTCTATTCCATTGCTTCTTGGCGTTCTATGTTTAGCAATCTATGCAATGATCGGGTCTAGTGTTGATTCTGACGGGACATTGCATGAACCCTTCTTTCTCATCCCAATCGGTTATCTATTCTTCTTCAGCGGCATTATTGCTATGCTGTACACAGGTATCACCTCGACGATGAAGAAGATACGGCAAAGATAACAAAAGACGACATCCCCCTCGTTAAGGAAGGATGTCGTTTTTTTTGCGTCGTCACGCTTTGTTTAAGACGATCTCCAGCTTCATTCAATTGTCCCCGTACGAATGAGATTCACATGGAATTGGGTTTGAATTTTCGCTTTTTGATATTTTTCTCCCCATTTATCTCGTGTGAGATGGGCATTCCTTACACTGCTCCGATATACATTTCCGAAACCGATCGCATCCGAATTCATACGCTGCAGCTTCTGGATCAGTTGATCGGTTTCTTTTTGCAGCTCTTCGCCGATCTTCTTCTCAAGAAGTTTCTTCGCTTCATTTTTGCTGAAATCATATCGGTCTGTAATCTCCTGCAATTCTACATCCATATGTACTCGTACATGGAACTGGAGCGGCTTCATGGAGGTAAGACGGATACGAACCTTGCTCCCAATATTGGAAATAACGACACGTACTTTTCCGCCCTTTTGACTCACCAAATGCGGCTCTAATTCAATACGGTCAATACCGATTTCTTGTAAATATTCCTTCTGTTTGCCTCGAAGCAGCTTGAGCAAATACCCCTCGCTTGGCGCGATGGTGCCCACAGCCCTATCATCTCGGAAGAGGACGAGTCCCGATATTTCAACGCTATCATCTTTCTTCATCAGAATGGGAAGGACCGCGTCCGAGCCGATGCTGTACATCGCACTACGATAATCCTGAACGGTACAGGAGGGAACCCAATCATCCTCGATGTGCTGTTGAATCATCTCATACAAATGCGTTCCAATATCCGGAATTTGTGGATAGTTATGCGATAATAATTCGTGCGCCGATCCATTGCTCATGGCTAGATAAATACTGTCGCCCATAAAAGGATCCCGAGTCAAATTTTCGACCACATCGGAAACGCCTGCCTTACCCAATTGATCATCAAATATGACAACACGAATTTGCCCACTGACGGAGCTGTGCGATATCATACTATTGATTTTAATCCGTGCACCCTTAGTGCTGTTCGCAATCGTAGATATCACTTTGGATTTTTTGGCAGATTCTGTTGTGGGATTAAGTATGACGGACGTGACATTGAGCTTGTTATTCGGTAATCCGTCAAACCCGACTGCTACACTAAGACCGAGCTTTTCTAGCACACTGGTCCCCACACAACCTACAAGCAGGCATAAACTTATGATGATAAGCACGGCAATCTTCCACTTCGATTTCATGATTCCTTACTCCCTTTGTGATCCTTCCACCACTGACGAATATACGTCATGATGAACAACAAGCATGGATAGTAATACGATACAACAACCGAATATTGTCCGATATAATTATTCAGCTGATCAATTTGCCGACGATTCTGGAAGCATGTAGAAGCAATGAGTACGACGGCTGCGATACCATAAATCGTGAGCTTCTGGTTCCATTTGAAAATCCTGGTCGTTCCCCGGACGAGAATCCATGCCAGCATCATAAATCCCGGTACGACGACGAACATCCAGAATGGGATTGCGATGAACTCGATCCGTTCCAAGAACGGGTACTTAATGATCTTTAATAAGTTGATCGAGCCCCAGATCGTCTTAGGCATCTGATTCTCACTGAAATATACAATGGAGATCACCATAATGAGGAGGTACAGCAAGTTGCTGAATAAAATGCTGCCCTGGGCATACCGTAATGCCTTGTCTTTATCTTTCACAAGGGTATATAAGAAGAAAATCACTTCAAATCCAGCGATCGTAAAGCCCATCTTCAACGCTCCCGCGACCAAATGCTGTACCGTGGTATCAAAGACCGGCAACAGACGCCGCCAATCTGCGTATTGCAGCGGGTAATAGAACAAGATCGTCGTTGCCGCGATCAGAATAAAACTAATAAAGCTAAGCTGCAGTACGACACGGATCCCGCCAAGGCTGCCATAAACCATCAAGACGACTAAGATTAGGCCTAACAACCAAGTTGGGAAATCAGGGAAAATCCACGATTGTACGGCTTCGATGTAGGTTCGAACAATGGCTGTCATATTCGTGATGAAATATAGCATGATAACAACGCTTAATGCATTACCTATCCATTTGCCGAACAACGTACGATGGATATCGTACAGATCATCATCATTGTTCTTCTTCATGGTCGTGATCATCATCCACATCACAATATGGGTTACAATGCCGGCGAGGATAACGGAGATCCATGCATCATGCCCTGATTCCTTGTAGATGTACCGCTGGAATCCAAAGATCCCAACGCCAATCTGAACACTGGGAATCAGGAACAACAGCATATGTGCCTTGAACTGGTATTTGGCTGGTGTATGTTCAGGATTGGTCATTTTTCCACCTTAACTAAGTTAGTTGTCGATATCCCCCGCCCATAACGAGGATAAACGGAATGACTTGATAAATTTACGGATACTGTGTCCTGTCGAGGTCAGCCCCTTAGGCTCAGGCATTAGCATATCTTGGCTTAACGTATTCGATTGGTCCTTCGGGTGAATGGCGTAAAAATAAGGTTGCCCTAAGCTCGTCTGACGAATTAAATGGATCACCACCAAGAGAGAGATAAAAACGATCCCAATGCTACCCCAGAAACCTGCAAAAATGACCATTGGATAACGTACGAGCCTGAGTGTACTGCTCATAAAATAATTCGGTGTAGCAAAGGAGCCCAGTGCTGCAAGCGCAACGAGCATGATTAGAATGTTGCTCGTAAAGCCTGCTTGCACTGCCGCTTGTCCGATCACGATACCCCCAACGATACCCATCGTCTGACCAACCTTTGTAGGCAGCCTTGCACCAGCTTCCCGAAGCAATTCCATCGTAATCTCAAGAATTAGCGTCTCGAATAAGGGCGGAAACGGCACTTTTGATCTCGATTCAATGAGAGACACGAGCAAAGAAGATGGAATGATCTCATAGTGAAACGTTAATGCAGCCACATAGGCCGGTGTTAAATAGACCGAGATAAATAGTGCGAGCATCCGCAGGCAGCGGAGAAATGTCCCGATGCCCCAGCCCATATAGCGATCTTCCGTGGACAAGAAAAAATCCGTAAATTCCGCCGGGCCGATAATCGCTAACTGACTTCCGTCAACGAGTATGATGATTTTTCCTTCAAGCAGCGAGTGGCTAGCCAAGTCTACGCGCTCTGTTAACAACATCTGCGGAAAAATGCTGCCGTCGTTGTCTTGAATCATGTGCAGCAGTTCGGCGCTTCCCGTGACATCATTGTTCTGAAGCTGTTCGATCCGTTGTCGTACCACATTGACGCAGCTCTCTTCAACACGGTCCGACATGAACATCAGCCGAACAAGGGTATGTCGCTTATTCCCAAAGTGTAGCTCCTCATTCTGTAATGATGGATCTGGAATCGATGAACGCAGTAACGCTGTACTGGTCTCAATCGACTCGGAAAAAGCGAGCATCGGGCCAAGGATCGTCGTCTCATTCTCGGGAGCGCCGATCTGCCGTTTTGGCAGATTAGCTACATTCGCGATGACTCCTATATCCGGTGTCGCGACATAAGCCCACCCCTTCATCATGAGAGGAATGGCCTCGTTCAACGATTCTAATGGCTTAACTTCTCCAACCGTCAATATTCGCATAAGGTCTTCAGAATTCGAAATCCATTTCACTTGCAGCAGCGGCGCAAGAATGAACTTGTTTAGCATGTCTGTGTCCACAAGTTCAGGCAAATAACATACAGCCGTATTGGATGAAATGGCACGAATAACAATCTTCGTATGATCCTGAAATCGTAATGCGAATTGGTCTCGTAATGTGTCAACGAAGTCTGTCATTTCAATCCGCACCTTTCTAACCAACTTGGGAAAATCAGTTAAATTGTACCCATCTCAAGGACAAACCATACGGAAAGAAATGACAACACACCAAAACAACTAGGTTTCCTCAGAATCATTGCAGCTTGTAATCTCGCATTTCTTCCATACGTTTATTTCGGAAGCTTGGCCTCTGCAGCATAAATGGCACTCCGAATCATCGTCTCCCATTCGTTTATTTTTTTCTGTGATGCATGAATTTGACTTAGATCTCCAACGATTAATCTCAATTCTGCAGCTACCTTCACGGCATCCCCCTGCTTGACAGCTGCTTTATAACGTTTGTCAGCCTCAATTCTTTGTTTATTGAAATCTGTTATTTTTTTGTTCTCAGCTGTAATTTGTTTTTTTAGCGTTTGCACCGGTACTAAAATATCTTTTACAATTTTGGCTTTTTCGGAAGCCTGCTTCTTCGCAGTAGTTAAAGCATCCTTTTTCAACATGATCTCCTGTCGTGCTGCAAGAACAGAAGCCTTCATACGGTTCCGCTTGAGTTCAAACAGAAGAACTGATTTATGATCTTTGCGTTTCCTGGCTTCTGCTGCTTTCTTGCCAATATCAGTGTATTCCGCAAGTAAAGGTGCGAATTTCTTCTGACTCTTGTCTGCTTCCGTTTTCAACCTGTCGAGCTTCTCCTTGTCTATGAGCTGTACTTGAATATTGATTTCTTTTAGCTTCTCATTGTTTTGCTTGCGCAGTACCTGAATTTGCTGCTTATCCTGTTTGTTGGTTAGTTCTAAAGCGGAAAAGCTATCATGCAATTGATCAATGCTTGTTAACGCACTATCCCACCCAGTATCTGAAGCTTCTACAAATGGTGGTCTAACCAGGAACAGCAAGAAACATAAAATTAGAACTACTAGACCGATCTTATATCGGTTATCTGCACCTCTTCTTTGCAACAAATCAATCATCTCCTAATCTCATATGATCTTCAAAAGAAGCGCAAAAAAGCACCCCACAAGAAAGGCTTGATAGCCAATCCTGCGAGGTGCTTCTCCCGCACTCTTTCAATTTGATATTAGTATATATTCGATGAGATAGAATGTCAACTAATTTTCGGAACGTGTGTTCTCACCTCTATTTCCTAATTGGTTGGAACGAAATTTGATAAAAGACGTTACGATCAGAATGAGCAGGACTGCAAGGCAAGTCCCTATGCTAATTCGGTTCTGACTGTCTAACAGGAACATGGTTGCAATAACAGCGAGACACAAAACTACAAACCCTGTTACATAAGGATATCCCCAAACCTTGAAGGTAGGCTTAACAGGATATTGCTTACGCAGCTTCAGCTGGGATAAAGCGATACAAATCCAAACCAAAATCACAACGAATCCCGGAACAGCCATCAAAATACGGAAAAGCTGATCTTGTGCGATTAGCCCCAACAAGGATCCGGCAAGCAAAATGACCGCACACAGCAAAAGCGTATTTACCGGACTACCCTTCCGGTTCGTCTTGGCTAGTGATTTAGGAGCTTCTCCTGCTGCAGCCATGGAAAATAGCATTCGTGATGCACCGTAAATACCAGAATTGGCCGCCGATAGAACAGCCGTGACCAGGATGAAATTCATAATATGAGCTGCGCCTGACAGCCCGGTCGCTGAAAGCACTTGTACGAATGGACTGCTCTCCGATCCCAACTGATTCCATGGAATTAAACCGCAGATAACCAGAATCGGCAGGGTGAAAAACAGAATGATTCGTAAAATAAAATTACGAACCACCTTGGGTAATAAACGTTCAGCGTTCTCCGTTTCATTAAGAGTCAATCCGATCAGCTCAGACCCACCGTAAGAGAACATTACGACAAGCATTGCAGATAATACTGAAGTCCAGCCATTCGGAAAAAACCCTCCGGAATTCGTGAAATTTTGCAAATAAGGCGTATTATCACTTGGAATAATACCGAATATCAGACATCCACCCAACACGATAAAAATGATAATCATGGCAATTTTAATGCCCGCCAGCCAAAATTCAAATTCTCCAAAGGTACCTACGCTCATCAAATTAATTATAATAATAAAGGCGGCACAGACCAGACTTAGCAACCATAACGGCGCATCTGAGAACCAATATTGCAGAAAGCTGCCCGCAGCAATAACCTCTATAACACATACAGACAACCACATAAAGCAGTACATCCAACCCATAGTGAATGAGACCTTTTCTCCGAACGCTTCTCGGATAAAGTCCTTCATATTCCGATTTGGATATACAGTCGCCATTTCTGTCATTGCAGCCATAACAACTAGCAGCAGTAATCCTGCAACTACATAGGATACGATAACCCCCGGACCTGCCAGTCCGATCGTTTCGGCGCTGCCTTTAAAAATTCCTGTTCCGATCACGCCGCCCATAGCCATAAAACTGATATGTCTAGGTTTTAATTTTTTTTGTAATGATCCCTCTGTTTGTCCCATCCATATCCTCCTGATGTGCAATTCATGTATGTTATTTTAAAACGCATATACCAGTATAACCTTATTTGCAAATTTGTGAATATGCAGGATGTCGGATGATGTCAAAATGTAAACAAAATTTGCGTCCGTGTGATAGGTCTTTTAAAATGAATCAAATTTAAAATCTTGATCTAAGGCAATACATAATAACCATATTATCTTTCAGCGACTGGCTTATACACTTCCCATCGATATTCAAAATCAAATAACTCTTTGATTAACGTCCGATCCCATATTAAATTATCGAGCGGAGCGAGTATACTTGATCTCTTATCGGTTGTGTCATGTTCTATGGCCTTATGTAGAATGTTGATGTTTATGGATCGTATAAAAAAATGGATATTGGAGTCCTTCCACTTTAACTTCAATAATCCACTGTTCATCCATTAATTTCTCAAAAGCTTGGTTTCTCTGAAGACTTATTTGTCGATGATCAATTCTTAGAGCGTAGTGATGTTTTCATGGGACATATCAAATAAAATATCCCGTTAAGTCAGTGACTTAACGGGATCAATGAATTCGTTGCGCGTTCCATATCTTTCGAGTTCTTACTGTATAATCTTGCTCGCCACAAACACAAGGTCCTCAATATCAATCTTCAAGTCTTTGTTCACATCCATATGTTTGACGCGTTCCCAATCCGGGCTTGTGGAAGTTGTACCGTAATTCGCTGCGATCATCGCTAAATCTCCGATACTTACCTTGCCGTCCTGGTTCACATCACCCGGAATGCCTGGATGGACGATCTCCGGCTTGATCTGAACAGAAATCGCAATAGGAGATGCCTTGGTTTCCATTCCGGTATCATCGCCCATTACGGTATTTTTGACTGAAATGGATGCTGCAGCGGCTTCCTCAACCCTGGCTGCCTTGAACTTCAGCTTCAATAGCTGTACCTCACCCTTCATGCCATTTTCGGTTCCGTTACTTGCTATAATGAAGCGCAGTTTGCCAGGCTGGTCTTTGACGGTCGACACGAGACTGATTCCATCCTTAGCAGGATCGGCAGAGATAAATTGGAACAACTTCGAATCGTACTCCATCGTCATGTCCAGCGCGTATACGCTCTGGGTTACGTCGCGAAGTCCGAACTTCATACCGAACTCCTTACCGGATTCAACGCTGCTATCAGCCGTAAGTGTTGTTTCGGGTTGGTTGGATCCGAGTTCTTTGGCGTATGCCGTACTGTACTTGAGACTTTCATCAGATCCATCGCTTTGCACCGTGTAATAGATTCTTCCTGCTGCCAGGCCGAAATCCAACCCTTCAATCGTTAAGGTACCGTCTTTGGGAGCGACTTTCTCCGTTAATGCTTCCTTCGCATCCAATGATTTGTATAATCGAACCGTCTGACCCTGACGAACGCGTTCCAGTACAACTTGATCCTGAGCCCCTTCCAGATTCTTAGCGGTTACGAAATGCATCATGATGTTCTCGGTTTTCGGCAAAGCTCCCCGCTCGAACATCTGCCATTCATAGATACGGATCGCTCCCCATGGGGATGAACCGCTATTGTATACTTGAAGTTTGAATTCACGGGCTGTCACAGGCTGATCCAGGATAATATCTGTCACTGCGCTGTGATTATCACGGATCCGCTTGGCGCTGATCCAATTTCCTGATTCATCCTTGTACAGCAGCTCGAAATCAATCGTGTTCATGTCCTTGGCTTCACCGCCATATTCGGCATGCTCCACACGCCAACGGCGAATGGTCTTCGTCTCGCCAAGATCAATTGACATGTAACCGCTCTGTTTATTCGTAGCGCACCACTTACTGTTCCCTGTCGCTGTTCCATCCAGTGCCTTCGCAGCAGGCTCAGCTTCGTTCGCAGCCGATACCCCCGTTACTTTGGCGTGCAGCGCGACATTCGGCGAGGACGAGTGGTCACTGATTTCCGTCGCTGAAGTGTCTATGCCCCACTGGAATGCCACTCCAGTCGCTGTACCACGCTTATAGTCCTGATTCACTGGAACAATTTGTAGCGTTGTGATATTATCTGGCGAAGCATTCGCAGCCGTTCTCGTCATATTCGATGCATAGAAGTGGGTATTCGGCGTGACACCTAGGAGTGTTGCAGCCCCATCCGCATTCTTTTGATAGACTTCGTAATGGAGCACGTTCGGCTTCGGCGACCAGCTCATACGGGCTTCTGCATCATAGGCGGTCCGTATCAGTTGCTCATCGATCTTGACGTTCTCCGGTGCGGATAGTATTGGTGCGGTTGCATCATAGACAGAAATTTGGCCTAAATGAGTCGCAGTATTCTCCAGGTTATCGGTATTACTAACACGAAGACTTAGGGCATACGCAGTTTTCCCCGATTCTCCGCCCAGGTCGATAACTGTCGATTGCCATCCTTCACCGGTCTTCGGCAGCGCATAATACTTCATCTGGTCCTGTGCATAATCCGCACTGTAAGCCACGCCAAGCGAAACATCGGCTCCCGCCTTGTTCTGATACACCAGTCGAACCCTTGTCTTGTCTGTGACCAGAAGCTTGGTGCTGTACAGCATGACGTCATTCACGGAAGTCGCATTTAATGGACCGCTGAATTTGAGCGAATTCCCGCCGTTATAAGCCATATCAAAGTCATAGGATACATTGATTCTGCTGCCAACACTACGAATCCACCAGCGCCAGGTTGGCATAATATCTTGCACGGAGCGGTTGTTCCACTCTTGTGAACTGGCTATTTTTCCATCGGCAAAATATTGTTTCCCGTGTCCGCTATTGAAATTGGTTGTAAAAGGTATCTCTTGAATGACCGATGAATCGGTTACAAATCGGGCCATCCCTTTCCAATTGGATGAATCGTCGGCAAGCGTTGGATCCCCTTGCGGACCTGTCCATAAATATTTCTCTTTCTCATGAAAGTCTGCTGGATTTGCGGCTAATCCCATCGTAGAGTTCGGTGTATAGAGGGCGATCGAAACTTTGGGCTGTTTCTGCTCATTGAGGAGTGGCGTTGTATTTATATTGGTATTATACGAATTCTGTTGGATTTCAAAGCCTGCATAAGCGTCATAAGGATCACGGTTATGACTTTTCATGGTGCTAACGGTTGTATTGATCTGACTCGTCCCCCAGTTGTAGTTCAAGAAGAACTCGTCAACCGCATACGCCCCATCGGCAGCTGGCTTCACATACATATCGTTATTGCTGTTGACTGCATTCTGGTAGGATACGTTACCATTATTGGACTGAGCATCATACCAGCTAAACCGAAGGTTCGATTTCCGCTTGACGTACCGCATCATTTCATTCATACGCTCTGCCGTCGCCTTGCTCACACCATAGGTCTCTTGGTTCATGAAATAACCGTCGAACCCGTAGTATTGAGCGACTTCGATCATTTTGTCCGCTACGGGGAACGTTCCATCCGGATTTTGCTGTGTGAACACCGTTACCTCAGCCAGTGCACCTGGGGTTCCGGACCCCCAAGGGAAGCCCACGGTTGCGTAAACAGGTACGCCATTACGATGCGCAGCATCGACGATGTCCGGGGATGGGATGGCGAAAATGCCTTCATTGGTTCCTGCCCAATAAATATAGGAATCTAACAGCTGCCAGTTATCAAAAGCATAGACATTGAACTCATTGCTGCCGACGGAGCTTGCTTCATCATGATTCCATGTGGTGATTGCAGCCGAGGTAATGCCTGCCTGTGGATGTGCAAGTGGGTTTATCTGAGAGCCTTTGAATCGTTTCGTGTTCAAGGGGATACTTGCGCGGTTCAAATCTGCGTCTGGATCGGTGTTCGGAGACCATCGCAGTAGGGTTTCAACTCGGAAAGCCGGTGCTAATGGCTGAAGGCTCAGCCGATCGGCATAATTCTCATTAATGACATCCGTTCCGTCACCATTCACTGCGGCATAAGCCTCGGGTGTTATCATACTAACGACAAGGGGGAGTAGTAATACAAAAGATAAAATACGCTTATATCTAGCATTTTTATTTTTCATGTATTCCTCCTAGAATTGTATAATATGCTTCTAACACATCGAATCAATATGTACGAGCAGACTGTTCCTCCCTTCTATCGGCCTTAGCTACATCTTAATCGATGTAAGCACTTTCATCTACTCAAAAATTTGGAGACATTAAACTTCTTCCATAGAAAAGAGCCCCTTTCTGCGTTGAGGCTCCTCTTGTACGCGTATTGATTATTTGGATTTCTGGCGAATTTGATCGATATAGGGACTTACTTTTTCATCATAATCGGGTATGCAGTAATTGTATTGTTCGGTGAAGGTACGGGCAGTTTCTCGGAATAACGATACACAGGTATCCATTGACTCCCACATGACTTCGATAGAGCCCATGTTGTACGTCGACAGCAAAGTATTCCTGTAACACGCACGTGAATGAGCCCCGAATCGATCCGGGGCTCTCGTTAACTGATCTTATCCTAGCATGGCAGCTTGCCGCTTGTAATGATCTTCCAACACCAAACATGCCATCGCTTCGACGACGGGCACGATCCGCGGACAAATGCATGGATCATGTCTACCTTCCGTCTTAATCTCTTGTTCCTCTCCCTTGACGTTGATCGTTCTCTGAGGTACTGAAATCGACGAAGTCGGTTTAACGCTGATCCGAAATACGATCTCCTGCCCGGTGCTAATCCCACCAATAATTCCACCGGAATGATTACTTAGGAAGCCGCTGCTGCTCATCGCGTCATTGTGCTCACTTCCCAGCATGGAAGCTGCGGCGAATCCCGCTCCGAATTCGATGCCTTTGACCGCGCCAATCGAGAGCATGGCCTTAGCGAGCTCGGCATCTAACTTATCGAATACCGGTTCCCCAAGACCGGGATTCACCCCACGAATCCTGCATTCTACGATGCCTCCGCAGCTGTCGCCAATCAGGGCCAACTGCTCAATCTTACGAACCATTTCAGCACTTGCTATGGGATCACAGGCGCGCACAGCATTCTGTTCAATGGCTTCTTCGTCGAAAGTCTGGCAAGCAATCCCCCCGATCTCACGGGTATATGCCACCACCTGTACTCCTCTGCTCTCTAGCAGCTTACGGGCTACAGCACCACCAGCAACTCTCGCAGCTGTCTCTCGTCCCGAAGCGCGTCCACTCCCCCGATAATCCCGAATGCCGTATTTCTGCAAATACGTAAAATCCGCGTGTCCTGGTCGAAAGGCGTGCTGGATATCATCGTATGCACTAGGATTCATGTCATGGTTATGCAGCATGATCGCGAGCGGCGTTCCCGTTGTTCTGCCCTCAAATACACCAGATAAAATCTGAATCTTATCATATTCTTTGCGAGGTGTTGTCACGGAGGATTGACCAGGCTTTCGTCTGTCCATCTGTCGCTGAATATACGTCTCGTCGATCTCGACGCCAGGCGTCACGCCATCCACGATGACACCGACTGCCGCACCATGAGACTCGCCAAAGGTTGTTATTTTGAACATCTCACCGTAAGTGTTCCCTGCCATTTGCAATACGCCCCCTCGTTCAATATGTGATGTCTACACCGAGTGCAGACAATCGTTCAAAATAATCTGGACAGGTCTTCGACACGCACCCTGGATCCATAATCCGTATATTCGGTACTCTTAGACCAATCAAGGAAAGCGACATCGCCATCCGATGATCGTCATGTGAATCTAGCAAAGCCGGATTCGGCTGGCCTGGATATATGGTTAAGCCATCGTGATGCTCCTCTACCCGAATACCGAGTTTGCTGAGCTCCTTACAGATCGCAGCAATACGATCACATTCATGATGCCTGATATGAGCAGCGTCTTTCAGTGTAATCGGTCCATCGGCAAAAGGAGCCATCGCTGCAATTGTTAGCGTCTGATCTGACCACTTCTTCATACTCAGGGTAAAGCCACCTTTGAGCTGGCTCGGGCCTTTCACTTCGACAAAGCTGTCGCCACGGAGAACGCTGCATCCCATAAGCTCTAATGCATCTAAGATTTCAATGTCTGGTTGACTCGCGTTCGCTGCGTTCACCCCTTCAATCCGAATGCACCCTGATGTCAGTGCTGCTGAGGCCCAGAAATAACAGCATGTAGAAATGTCTGGCTCAAGCAAATAAGGCTGCCCTTGATAATGTCCTGTAGGAATCACGATGGATTGCTCGTCATTGGATATTTCTGGTGTTACCCCGAAGGAAGCCATCATATCGAGTGACATTTGGACATAGTCCCGTTGAACGACTTCACCATCTATGTGTAGAGTGATCTGTTCAGTGGCGTAAGGAGCGGCTAATAGCAGCCCGCTTATAAATTGGCTGGATGTAGAGCCTGGTAGATGGACTTCTCCACCTTGTAGACCTTTTGCTTGGAGCGTAAAGGGTAGACAACGTTCGGACTGCTGATAATCAAATTGCGCACCTAAGGTCGTCAAAGCACTTAGCAATGGGGAGAGCGGCCTCTCGCTCAATCGTTTACTCCCTTTCAAGGTCCAGGCGCCATGACCTACGGCTAGCGCTCCGGGCAAAAATCGCGCCACCGTTCCTGCAGCACCGACATAGAGTTCACCAGCATTGTTCGGCCATACCCCTCCTGTGCCCTCGACATATGCGGTCTCACCATCAATGACGACCTTTACACCAAGCTTCGTTAACGAATCGATGCACCAATACGAATCATCACTTTTTAAGATTCCTTGAAGTTGTGATTTTCCGTCAGCTAGTGATGCAATGATCAATGCTCGATTCGTTAGACTTTTACTCCCTGGTACACGAATACTCCCTTTCATGGGTGATCTAGGAGGATTGATCCTCACTTCTTGTTTATCGTTGTGGGTCGACCACGGGGAACGCGCTTCCCAATCCGGCTGATTGAATACCATCTCCGTCCACCTCTTTTGTTTTATCTATTAATCTGATTATAATAAGGTGTATGAAATAAGTGAAATCGGAATTTTATCATGTTGTCATAGAGGTGGTCTATATCATGATGAACTTGGAATGGTATCGCATCTTTCTACATACAGCCCAATGTAGAAATTTAACGAAAGCCGCACAGCAGCTCCATATTACGCAGCCCTCTGTAAGCTATGCGATAAAGCAAATGGAAGAGGCGCTCGGACTGAAATTGTTCCATCGACAATCCAAAGGCGTGGAACTCACGGAAGAAGGACGTGCATTGCTCCAATATGTGGAGCAATCGTTTGCGATGCTGGATTCAGGTCAGAAACATCTTCATAATCTGAAGCAACTGAACGAGGGAGAAATCCGTATCGGGGCGAGTGATTCGCTTATTAAGCATCTGTTGCTGCCACAATTGAATGCTTTTCATCAGGCATATCCGGGCATCCGCATTCGTCTTTCTCATGGGAAGACACCCGAAATCACGCAGCGCCTCATAGAAGGCGAGATCGACTGTGGCATCTTACACATGCCCATTCAAGAGCCAAAGTTACATATTCAACCGCTAGCTGTGCTGGAGGATTGTTTTGTCGTTGGGGAGGCGTATCAGGAGCTCGCAGATCGATTGCTTACAACGGAGGAACTTGCAGCACTGCCGTTGATTTTGCTATCTCCGGGGAGTAGTACGAGGATCTTCATCGAACAATGGTTTGCGGATAAAGGGCGTTTGGTCAAGCCAGATATTGAGCTCGGGAGCGTTGACTTACTCGTTGAATTTGCAAGATTAGGTTACGGGGCCGCTTTCATTAGTCGTTCATTCGTACATGATGAACTTCTACATGGAAAGCTGTTTGAACTGAGGCTCATCGATCCCCTCCCTCCTCGTAGCATAGGCTTTGCTGTGAGAAGAGACATGAAATTATCTGTTGCAGCGGAAAGTTTCGTTCAGCTTCTACGTACGTCTTCGGAAGGAATGTAAATGCCAGAACGCCAAAAGATCACCATCCTCCTAACAAAACAGGGAGTTGGCGATCTTTTCACTGTAACACTTCTATCTACCGTTTCGCTGCATATTTCCGCATGTCGAAGGCAACTGCTGCCACAATAATGGAGCCTTTAATGATGAGCTGCCAATACGGACTTACGCCGATAAAAGTCAGACCATAGTTAATAACGGTGAAGATAAGTACACCCGTGACAACGCCGGGCACCGTTCCAATCCCGCCTGTCGTCGATACACCGCCGACAACGCAAGCTGCAATCGCATCGAGTTCATACATATTACCGTAGTTATTCGTTGCCCCGCCTGTACGCGCTGCTTCGATTACACCCGCCAAGCCGTATAATGCGCCTGCAATCGAGTAGATATAGATTAGATTTTTGCCCACGTTAATACCGGATACTTTGGCTGCTTGCTGATTGCCGCCTATGGCGTACATATTTTTCCCTAGCTTTGTTTTGTTAAAGATCACCCAGACCAAGATCGAAACGGCGATCGCGATAAGTACAATATTCGGGATCGAGACACCGCCGAATCCGATGCTTCCTGTACCGAAGATTTTCGTAAAGTCATCACGAAGTCCACCAATGGGTTGTGAGTTATTCGGATCCATATCGAAATAAAGCGAGTTCACACCATACACCGCGACCATGGTGCCTAACGTTGCAATGAACGGCGGGACTTTGAATTTGGCCACAATGACCCCGTTGATCAATCCGAAGATGAGACCGACCAGAATAGCTAACCCAATAGGGAGGAGAAAATTGATCTCCCCGAGATTCGGAAAGAATCTGCGTGAATAATCCGTCACCTGCAGCATAGAAGCGGACACGACGGCGGTAAGTCCAACAATTCGACCTGCGGAAAGGTCTGTTCCGCCTGTAATTAATATAAATGCAACGCCGAGCGCGATAATAATCCGTGTGGACGATTGATTCAAGACATCTCGAAGCGGATTCAGCCCGAGGAATGATGGATCATAGATTGCGATGGCCACAATCAGAAGGACTAGTACAATATAAATGGCGTTCTGTGATATGAAGCTCTGAATTCGTTTGGTTTCCATACTTCGCTCTCTCCCTTACACACACTAGTGCTGTGCAGCTAACCGCATAATTTCTTCTTCTGACGCTTGCTCCCTATCGACTATTCCCGTTAATTTCCCTTCACACATCACCAGGATCCGATCTGACATCCCGATCAATTCTGGCATCTCCGAAGAGATCATAATGATGCTCTTACCTTGCTTAGCAAGCTCCACAATGATGGAATAAATCTCGTATTTTGCGCCGACATCAATTCCCCGCGTCGGTTCATCTAAGAGCAGAATTTCAGGCTCTGTCAGCAACCAACGCGCGAGCAGGACTTTCTGCTGATTGCCGCCTGATAGATTCATAATTAACTCCTTCGTGGACGGCGTTTTTGTACGTAATTTCTCGACCATCGCATCAACATCAACGCGCTTCTTCTTTTCATTCAAGAGCAGATACGGCCTTTGGTATTTATCGATATTCGCAATTGCGGCATTCTCATGGACTGATAACACAGGAAAGATTCCAGTCACTCTTCGTTCTTCCGTTAACAAAGCCATGCCATGCTTCTTCGCAACCTCGGGAGACTTGATCTGCACCTGCTGCCCATTGATTAGAATAGATCCCGATTCAATCTCACGAAGGCCGAACAGCGCCTCTACCAATTCTGTCCGCTGGGCTCCAACAAGTCCGCCGATACCTAGAATCTCCCCTCGCCGCAGATCAAAGCTAATATCCTTGAATGATTTTGGTAACGGTGAAGTCAGTCCCTTCACTTGAAGCAGGACTTCCCCAGAAACATGTTCCCGTTCTGGATATCGATTCGTCAGATCCCGTCCTACCATTTTCGAAATGATCAAATCCGTTGTTAAATCTGCTGCTGGCCAAGTACCAATTTTGTTGCCATCCCGCATAATCGTCACTTCATCGGAGATTCTCAGAATCTCCTCCATCTTGTGCGAGATATAGATGATCGCGACCCCTTGCTCCCGGAGTCCTCGTATAATCCGGAACAATTGCTCCACTTCGACATCGGTCAGCGATGAAGTCGGTTCATCCATCACGATAATTCGCGATTGGAATGAGACCGCCTTCGCGATTTCCAAGGACTGCACCTTTGACACGGATAACGAATGAACCATCGTATCGGGTGATAGATCAATATCCAATCCACGGAATAAATCCCTGGTATCCTGTGCCATTTTACGGTGGTCAATGAACTGAATCGGTCCGAACCCGTGCGTTGGGAATCTCCCCAGCCATAAATTTTCCATTACATTCCGATACGGAACCGGATGTAGTTCCTGATGAATCATCGAGATGCCAAGACTTAAGGCGATCTTCGAATTCGGTATTACAACAGGTTCACCATTGAGTTTTATTTCACCGTCATCTGGTGAATAGATCCCGAATAGGCATTTCATTAACGTTGATTTCCCCGCACCATTTTCTCCCATTAAGGCATGGACGGTACCCGGCCGCACCTGAAGCGTGACCTGATTCAATGCTTTGACGCCAGGGAACTCTTTGACAATGTTGTTCATTTCGAGCACATATTCATTCTGTGGCATCCCTATTGCCTCCTATATCCGAAATGAAGAGGAGAAGCCTCGACATTCGAGACATTCATCCTCCTCAGCATGAAATTGCGCTATAAGATCGAACGACAGCTTACTTCGCGTCGGCCATATTTTCTTTCGTAATTTTCTTATAGGAAATCCAGATGTATTGGTTGTCTGTAATGTCAAATCCGACATTCTCTTTGGATGGCTTCTCGCCTTTGGCTAGAACACTCGCGAGAGTAATCGATGCTTTCCCTTGATTCTTCGCATCATTCAAGACGGTACCGAGCAGCGTTCCTTGTTCAAGTGCTTGGAGAGCTGGTGCTGTCGCATCGACGCCTACAACAGGCATGAACTTATTGTCTTTGAAGTAGCCGTTCGCTGTAAGAGCTTCAATCGCACCTAGCGCCATGTCATCGTTATTGGCGAGCACCGCTTCGATTTTATCGCCTTGAGAAGCGAGGAATGCAGCCATTTTCTCTTGCCCCTTCACGCGATCCCACATCGCTGTATCTTCAGCGAGCTTCTCGACTTTGATGCCTGCATCCTCAATCGCTTGCACCGAGAACTTCGTCCGCAGCTCTGCGTCTTGGTGCCCTGGCTCCCCTTTTAACATGACATATTGCAGGACGCCGTCCTTGTTCTTATCCGCTTCTGGATGTGCTTTCCAATAATCCACGATCAGCTGACCAGACATGGTGCCGGATTCTTCCGCTTTCGCGCCAACATAGTAGACTTTATCCCATTTCTTCATATCTTCAGGGAGCGGTTCACGATTCAAGAAGACGACAGGAATATCTTTCGGCTTTGCTTTGTCAATGATGACGCCCGCAGCTGTACGGTCTACTGGATTAATGACCAGCGCCTTCGTATTCTTCGTAATGAAGAGATCCACTTTGTCGTTCTGCGTAGGCTGCGAGTTCTGGCTGTCTACAATTTCAACTTGGGCAATCCCTTTGGCACTTGCTTCGATCGCGTTCCGAACCCCTGTCATGAACGTATCATCGAATTTGTAGATCGCTACCCCGACTTTTGGTTCGCTTCCGCTGTCCCCGCCTTCTTTGCTACCCGTTGAACAACCACTAATCACCGTAACGAATAGAGCACTGGCTAATAACATCGACGTTAACTTCTTCATCTCTGTAGACCTCCTCCATATTCAAATCCATTTGACTACGCTTACATTATCTCGCGTTAGCTATTCGTAATGAATCCAAAATCCTCATCATTTCTATAAAAATTCTCATGAGATATTTATCTTACGAAAGGAAATAAGAGCTTCTGATTCTCCGGCCATAGCATGTTCTCCAGATCAATGACTTTAATGCCGGTGTCGATACGGTCTGCAATTTTGCGACCCTCGATTAATTCCACCGCATACTGAACTGCTAGATATCCATTGTTAAAGGGGTTCTGAACGACTAATGCCTGCACGGTTCCATCCTGAAGCATCTCCATCGTCTCTTGCGGACTATCGAAGGCAATCACTTTCAACAGTCCGCCTCGTCCCGCCTCTTTCACGACTCGGCCTACGCCGATGGAGGCTTCTGCGTTCAAAGTAATGATCCCGTCGAGATCCGGATAGTTATGGAGCCACTCCCTCGTTATTGCAGAAGCCATCTCCCTGCTGGATTGGCAATAGGCTATATCCACAATTTGCACATTCGGATAGCGAGCGACATAATCAAGCAGACCTTCCTCCCGTTGATTCGCGTTACGCGCTTCCTGCACAAAGTTCATCACAGCGATTTTGCCACTACCGCCTAACAAATGAATCATTCGTTCGGCTGCACGTTGGCCCGCTTCGTAGTTATTCGTGCCAATATAACTCTTCACACGTGCCGAACCGACTTCGGAGTCTATTGAAATGATGGGGATGCTATTATAAGCCGCTCGGTCCGTAACTTGCGCCAACTTCATATAATCACTTGCCGCGAGCAGCAAGGCATCGGGATGCTTCTGAATCGAATCATTGACGAGGTTAATCTGACCTTGAATATCACCTTCATTCGGAGGCGCAAGGAATCGGAGATTCACGTTGAACTCCTTCGCAGCGACCTCTGCCCCCATGCGCAGTGTACTCCAATAATCTCCGTGATCCATCTTCACGATAAGATCGATATGCCGTTCCTGATTGTCCGTGAGTAATCCCCCATCTACGGAGCAAGAAGATAACAGCAGACAACAAGCCATCAGTAAGAACAACATCTTCCTAGGCATCATACTTCACCCTCTTTCTGCGATATTTCCACTGGAAGATAGATCCGTACGGTTGTCCCTTCTTCTAACTCACTCTCGAACTGGATTCCGTAATCTGGACCATAGTGAAGTTGAATCCGTTGATTGACATTTCGCACACCCACACCTGAACCTTGCGCACTAATAGGCGTATTCTTCAATAATTGGTCCAGCGCGTCGCGCGACATGCCGAGTCCATTATCCGCAATTTCAAATAGAAGCTTGCCAGCATCTACTTTCGCCGAAATTCGAATCATCCCTCTATCAGCCATCAGTTCAATGCCATGCACGATCGCATTCTCGACAATCGGTTGAAGGATCAGCTTCATCGTGAGACAATGCAGTACCTCATCCTCAGCCTCAATCGTATAGTGAAACTTATTCTTATACCGGATGGTCTGAATAATGAGATAATGCCGGATATGCTCCAGCTCTTCTTGAACGGAAATGAAGTTCTTCCCCTTGCTTAGACTAATGCGAAAAAATCGGGATAACGAAGTGATGGCCGTGACCGCCTCGCCACTCTGTCCCTTCTCCACCAGCCGAATGACAGAATTGAGCGTATTGTAGAGAAAATGCGGATTGATCTGCGCTTGCAGCACATCGAGTTCACTCTTCCGCTTCGCTTCTTGCTCCACGATGATTTGATCCATCAGATGCCGGATCTGCTGTAGCATGACATGATACCGTCTGGAGAGCTGTTCGACCTCATATATCCCGGATACAGGAATCGGTGTATTCAGGTGGCCTTCACCCATCATCTTGACGGATCTGGCTAATCGCTGAATCGGTGATGATATCCGCGCGGAGACGAATATCGCTAATAACAGAACAAAAATAATAACAACGATCAAGAACCAGAGGAGGAATGTGTTCAGCTCCGATTTCGTCGTGAGCAGTTCGTCTTTATAAGCGACCCCAATCACCTTCCAACCAATGGGGTTCACGGACTTGATCGTGATCATTCGCTGCTCCCCATTCAGTTCATCTTGGTAACTTCCGTACGAATAGGTAAGTACGCGCTCCAAATCCTCATATTTTAGTCCAGCATGAATAAGCTGCTGCTGCGGGTGATAGACGATATTCCCGTAGGAATCAATGATATAGACATATCCTCGCTTCCCGAATACCACTTGTCTGCTAAGCTCATCAATTGTCTTGAAATTCATGTCTACGACCAGTACGCCTTTACTGGCAAGTCCATCACGATGGTAAGTTGTTTGTTTACTAAGTGAGACAGCCCATTTATATGATGTCTTGAATAGGTTCTGAATGTGGGGAGAAGACACAGATAATTGATCCGGCGTTTCCAGAGCCGCATTGAACCAGCTCTGACGCTGCAGTAACGTATAGGGCCTCATTTCCATCTTCGGAATATTTACCACAAGATCTCCATTCTTAGTGAACACAGCGATGGATATCAAATCTTCTCGCGTCTTCATGATCGAGTTCAATTGCTCTTTCAGAATGGAGCTCGAATACGAAGGGCTTCGGTTAATCGTCTCTTCCACCACATCGAATATACTGGTCATATTCTTGACATACATCTCCAGATTGTATTTCACCTGTTCGACGACCTGACCCATATTTAAATCCGCATTGTCTTCGGCCGTATTCGAAAATTTATTATATAGCATGAAGCTGACAATCAAGACGGTGACGACCGTAATCAGGATGAAAGATAACGCAATAATGAATTGAATCCGCTTGAAGTGCTTCATGATCGGGCACCATTTCGATAATCTTTTGGTGACATGCCGAATTTCTTGCGGAAGCAGAAGCTGAAATAATTCGGGTCGCTATACCCTACACGCTCCGCAATTTCAAACGCTTTCAAATCTGTCGTGCGCAGCAGTTCCTTCGCCGCTTCCATCCGTAGATCCAGCAGATAATTAACGAATGTGCTTTTGACTTCTTTCTTGAAAATACTACTGAAGTATCCCGCGCTAATATGGAGATGCTGGCAAATTCGCTGGATCGACATGTCACTTTCAGCAAAATGTTGCTTGATATACGCTTTCGCTTCATCTACGAGATTTTTGTAGCTGGTCTGGCGACCCACAGCGATATGATCCATTAATTGCAGGCATATATCCGTGATCCATTGCCTAGCTTCAAGTACATTATTGCACTTGTAGATCTCAGCAATCGGTAATTGCGAGCTGCCGAACAATGTCTCGAGCTCAACCTCCATATCTTTAGCGACACGAATGATCGCCATTAAGATTTCTATACAATAGATCTGAAAATCTTGTATCGAGATTCTAGCATCTTCCACGACATGAAATAGCAGTTGGATCATTTCCTGCGCTTCATCTGCCATCCCTACTTTAATACACCGAATGAGTGCTTGTTCTTTCATCTCATCAAAAATAAGCGGATTATGCCGCTTGGTCTCAACGTCTTGGATCCAGATCACGCGATCATTCCCCAGAAGCAGTCGATAATTGAGCGCTTGTATGGCGTCGGGATAAGACTCATGCAGTTCTGATAAACTGCTCTGAATCGAACCAACACCGATCGTCACCGTTAATTTCAGAAACTTATGCACGTTCAGTCGGATCTCTTCCAGCACCCCGATTGTAACTTCGCTGAGGCAATTATTGTCATGATGTTCTAGCATCGATAAGACAACGACATGATTGTGAAGGATGAACACATGCCCATGGCAGTGATTCTGTACGATCTCATCCGCAATATTCAGCATCGCGAATTGCAAGAGATAAGCATCCCCCTGCTCCAAGCGATGGTTATCGATTTGAATGACCGATACCATATAGCAGGTTCCCAAGAGGTGAAGATCATACTGTGCACACTTCTCGTGAATCTCCATTTCCGATAAAGAACGTGTAATCAGGGAAGACAGGAAGACGCTTTGCAATACAGGCAGACTTTTGTGATACTTCTCTCGTAGAGCATTCAGGTTCTGCATATCGAACAATTCTTTGTCCATCTGCCGCTTCACTTTTAGGAGGGCTTCCATCAAATCAGAAGCGGAGAACGGCTTCAGCACATATTCATCGATCTGAAGCTTGATGGCTTTTTGCGCATATTCGAATTCGTCATACCCGGTCAGAATAATGATTTTGATCGAGGGATACGTCTTCCGAACCCATTCAGCCAGCTGAAGACCATTCATGAATGGCATATGGATATCCGTCACCACAATATCTGGCATAACCTTCTCGATCAGTTCCATCGCTTCTTTCCCGTTCTCCGCTCGTTCAACCACTTGGAAGCCGTATGATTCCCAGTCGATCTCTTGCATCAATCCCTCTCTAACATCTTCTTCATCATCCACTAGTATCAAATTGTACATGCGCGAGCCCCTCTTCTTGAATTAGAAAAAAGGCATGAAACTTAAAGAGAACCCTCCATAAGATCATGCCTTGAACACTACATTATTTAAAATAGGGGAAAGTATGCCATTCGGCAATACTTTCGACAAAACTTCTAGAATTATTTCCATCTTATTAAATTATTGCTAGCCCCCACCAATTCACCAGATGTTCCGGCTTCGACCATACTTCACAGATCCATTACGTTGATGATTCTTCATCGGATTGAGGCTTCTTGTTGTTCTGCAGCACTTGCAAATACGCATCTAGCCGGTCAAATCGGTCCTCCCACAAATGTCTATAAGATATGAGCCAATCATCCATCTCCTGAAAAGGCTCTTGGCGCAGCTTATATATCCTACGGTTGGCGTCTGCAATCACATCAACGATCCCGGCATCTAGAAGTACGCGTAAATGCTTGGAGGCTTGAGGCTGCCGGATACCTAACCGTTCGCTGATTTCTCCAACAGTAAGAGGACTGGATTGCAGCAATTCGACTATTTGAAACCGGTTCGGCTCGGCAAGGGCACTGAATATGCTTGCTTTCATCGATGAACCCGCTTCCTTCCTAAATAAAACTCATGATTTGATGTATAAATAATATATCACGTTCGGAATATTCCTGTAAAGGAATATAATGGGTTCGTCATTCATCTTTATTATTTTCATGGATGATAGCTTTTACAATATGACTTGCATCTTCCCCAACCCCGCCAATAAGCGCAGAACCTCTCCGATATTGACATGGCAGTCCTAAGAAGTATAGTCCTTCAACAACTGAAACGCCTCTATCGTGAATAGGCATCCCCCTGTCATTCAATACACCTGAGATATGTATCCATCCATAATCCGAATGAAAGCCTGTCGCCCATATGATATTTGCCACTTCAACTTCACTTCCGTCCTCGAATGTAACCGCATGTTGTATCACGCTTAACGTTCTCGGCTTCATACGAATTTTATCCCCGCGGAGGAGAGCTTTTAACTCTAATCCGAATATTGGATCACCTTGCCTACGAATAAACTCCCCTATTCTACTCCCACTAGCTGCGTCTAGAAGCCCTAGCTTGGCGAACCACCAGAAGATGCTGGACAGATTGCGCTAATGAATATTCTCCTAATGCTTGGGTAAATTAACCTGGAGAAACGCTTTGTAATAATGGAGGGTATATTTCTTGAAGCGAATTGGACTTAATTATTTAGCAATATTTTCGATATTCTTTGTTGGAAACCTAATTCTAAACGCTATTTTTAAGCCTGATTTGAATATAGGAACTGCATTTTCAGTAGCATTTGGAGTCTCTTCTGGTATGGCGATAGTTGAATATTACTTAACAAAAAAGTTGAAAAAACGTCGACGATTCAACTAACGGAACACGATAGCTTAATAAAAAGCTGGCCGTAGATAAGCTACGGGCCAGCTTTTTTGTAACCTCTTTAGGTAGTCGTCAAGATTTCTAAATACCCTTTTCTCAATATTGGCTTTATACTTAACTCTAAGTGCGTTCCGGATTCCTTCTCATTAACCCAGCCAATCCTACAAGACCGAGTAAACCTAGCCAACCCCAGTCCATATTATTATCTCCAGTTGCATTGGTTCTGTAGCTATTCATATTCATGTTAGGGTTTGTGTTGTCATTCATATTCATGTTAGAGTTTGTGTTGTTCATATTCATTGGGGTTGTGTTTTTGTATCCATTTGTACCCATATTATTGGTTGTGTTAGACCCGTATGCTGACACATATAGCGGAGTCACTAACCCAACACAAATCAAAATTAATAGTACTAATTTTTTCATTTTAAGTCTCCTTTGGTTAAAGTATTTAAGTCTTATTTATCTTCTCTTGTTTAGAGTAATTTATTCTGTTTAGCGTTTTTAATTTGGCTATGTTAAAAGGGGTTTATTTACCAAAGAAAAAGGACCGATTTTAGTTCGGTCTTTTTGTATAACACTTGTGTTAAAAAAACGTCTCTCTATCGAAGAAGCCATACATCCTCAATGTGTTGGCAATTGAAGTAATTCCTTCCTCTTGTCGACGATCGATAGTGCTGGGACTCCAACCCGTTCCACTTAATGCCCATATGGTCCTATTGCGACTTAAACCTTGAAAGAATCGCAGATCGATAACTCTTTGCACTTCCTCATCTGTTATTAGCCCGAACGCCCTGAGTAGCATGCTGGTATAAAAGCTGTACTCTTGGTACACCCAGCGCTGCTTTTCCATCAATATTACGGCGTTGGCGGTCTTGTTCGCATCATATTCCTCGCTGTCTATTCTGCGCGCCGACTCGCCATCAACGGCCACTTGCGACATCTCCTTCTCGAATCTTTCGAAGTCATTCATCTGCGAAACCATGCTGTTATATTTCTCGAGTAGGAATTTAGTGTGCTGGACTTCTTCCTTCGTCGCTAAAGCAAATAGCTCCCCCTGCCCCCACATCATCGTCATTCCCCTCAATCCCTTCGTGTGATATATTTGGATGAGGAGAATATCATTTGTTCGAAACCCTGCACTGACGCCAATCAAGACGCAGGGTTTTGTTGTGTCTACTTACTGCCTCCGTCTGCAGACAGCTGCAACTCCTTTTCCAACTCCCCGACGCGCTGGCGTAAAATCCCATTCTCTTTATTCGCCTTGTGGAAGTTGTTCTTCTCACTATTATACCGAGTGATCCATTCTGCGGATTGGGTCCGTTCATGGCCTTTTGATCGGATTATTGATTTGTTCTTTAAATAACGAACCTTCGCCCAATTCGCTGCGATATTGTCCACAACAACTATTAATGCTAGCAGAAGTATAAACGTATGGATGTAATGCTGTAACGCCCATTCAATCATTCCCCTACACTTCCTGACTGTTCCTTGGTCAATTTCCAATCAGTGTCTTCATAGCCGCAGTTACTGTCGCAGACAAATTTAATGCTTTCTAATCTGGCACAATCAATTCCTGGCATAATTAGACCGCCTTTATTCGCTATCTCGTTTAAAACTCTTATTGCGTTATTCAAGTTATCTTCATTCTTTTGAATAGTAAGAAATGATTCACTATCTTCTGCGTTAACTTCTCCTTTCAATCTCTTTACTTCTTTCGTTGATTCCTGCAAATCATTAATTAGATCAAATACATCATCGCGAAGATGTGCTTCATCACCCCGTGAACAATTCGCTTTGTTCCAGATTTCTTCTATGGCTTCATCCGTTAACATCATTCGGTTCACTTCCTCTATTCAAGAGTTCCTCGAAACACTTATTACAATATGGTGGTTCCATTGGCTTCCCCATGCACCCGCCCATAAAACAGCTTCCTTCTATGAAGCTGTTTTCATCTCTCCATTCTCTCCTCTTGGTTTTGACCTCTCCTTTAATCAATTTATGAATACTAATAATCAGTTTGGTTATCATATTGTGGGGTACATAACGATTGCTTTTAAGTCACGGGTTTGAGTAAATCGTTGTGTATGTCTTGCTCTCACTTTCTCGCCGAACAATACTACCCCCACGTTATTGATTGGCGGCTCGTTTACATGTCTCGAGGTTTTAAAGTTTTGTACAAAAACATTAAAAGGAGTTAGATTAATGGGTATTCTAAGTGGAAATCCAAAAGATGAACCAATGCATTATGGTGAGATTTTTAGCGTTTGGTCGGCCTCTATAGTTGCGAGAGGTGCTGTTTCCTGCTACCAAGCATATTTAAATCACTCAGGTGACAAGGATCTTAAAAAAATATTGGAAGCTCTTATTGATCAGGCAAAGTTGGAGATTAAAGAATGCGATACATTGCTCACTGATAATGGAATCCCCACTGCGCCAATTATGCCTGATAGACCATCCGCAAACCTTGAGGACATCCCTGTCGGCGCAAGATTTAGTGATCCTGAAATAGCTGCTAAAATCGCTGCAGATACTTCTATCGGACTTGTTGCTTGTAGTCAAGCAATGGGTCAAACAATCAGAGAAGATATTGGTGCTTTATTTGCAAAATACCATATCACTAAAACCGCCTTGGGCCTGCGAATTCTACAAATGACCAAAGAAAAAGGCTGGTTAATCCCTCCTCCTCTTCAAGTGAAACGACCTGAAGAAGAATAAATATTTAAATCATAGCCCTGCTCATTGAGTGGGGCTTTGCCATCTCCTTAATATCCGTTCAGCTAGGCGTTAACAAATAAATTCTCCAGAAGTTGCTTACCCAAAAATTCTGTATATGCAGGTGGGATAGCTTAGCGAGTTCTTCTCTACGAAAGGAACGGCTTACGCCGCTCCCTCCGCTTTCATCTTCTTCGCATCCAAATCTTTATATGACTTCCACGCCGCACTGAACTTGCCGCTAGAAATGTTCAGACTAGTCGCGATGTTCATCCAGGTCTTTTTATCTTCCTTACGCTGTCTTAGAAGTTCAGGGAAATCTAGCTCTACGTCGTCGAACTGCGGTTTATGTTCAAGGATATACGCTTCAAGAATATCTGCATCAACGTCTACAGCAGTGATCTCCTGCTTATCTTCCGTGTCCGTAACGCCACTTTGGGCAGGATCAGATTTAGCGTCACCTGCAGATTCATCAGATGGACCATCAGATTCAAAGCTAACCTCTTCACTAGGCGGAGAAGAATCGGAGCTATCGGCTTCACCTTGAGAATCAGGAGCTTCGACTTCTTCAGTCTGCGACTGCTGTTCCGGCTGCTGCGCGGCTGGCTCTCCTTTGATCTTACCTTGACGCCAGTCGTTCCATTTGATGGCCATTTCCGCAACGCGTTTCCGGTATTCGTCGAACATAGCCGCCACTTCAAGAACAGGTTTATTGAGCTCATTCGAGAACTTCACATTTGTCTCACCATCTCGTAAGCGTTGAACCATATCGGTAAAATCATATGGCATATCTTCGAATCTTGGTGACATCCCAGCAACGATAAAATCATCGATAACTGCAATCTGTGCGCCAGAATTCCCTGCCCCAACGACAAGTACAGGACCCTTTTTTAGATCAGAAGGTTTCTTGTAATCCGCCGTATGTATTTGATACATATCATGTGGTACTTTACTCGCTATATCTGGAATAAATGGCTTTTGAAACGGACCCGTCGCGATGATTACCTTCTTGGCGATAAACTCCATGGCATTCGTCCGAACAATAAAGAAATCCTTCTCCTTGGTCATGGAGCGTATTTCTGTATTAAGCTGAACAGGTAAATCGAAGTGTATCGCGTATCGGGCCAAATAATCCGCAATTTCATTTTTCGTCGCGAATCCATTCGGTTCACCCTCCAGTCGAAGTCCAGGTAGGGCGCTGTACCATCTCGGGGTGAATAGAACCAAGGAATCATACCGATTTCGCCAGACATCACCAATGCTTTTCTCCTTACTAAGAATCAAGAATGACTTGTTCGCTTGTTTCAAATAATATCCAGCAGCCAATCCAGCTTGACCTGCACCAATGATGAGAATATCAATTTCTGCCCGCATTCATTTCAACCTCCCTATCGATATATATGAGCATATTATCATATACTAATATTTTAATCAAAAAAACTGCCTCAACGAATTGAGACAGCTGATAATCGATGCATTATTTCTTCAAATGATACGGTACAGTCGTGATTATCACATTTCGACGGAATAACAAGTGTGCTCGAATCATCAAGCTCGACTGGTTATGCAAGATATTATGCCAGCCTTTCTTCGGAATAAACTGTGGGATAATGACCGTCACCTGATAGTTGGATTCGCTGGCTTTCCGCTGAACGGTATCAATAAACTTCGTTAATGGGTTAATGATACTTCGATACGGTGAATGCAAGGTCACAAGTCTCACGTCTGGCTGCCATTTATTCCATTTTTCCTCGAAAATCAATTCATCTTCTCGTTCGAAAGGAACGTGTACCGCAATGATCTGGTGAGCTGACAATGACTTCGCGTAATTCAGCGAGTTCTCAACCGCATGTGTAATCCCTGCGACTGGAAGAATAATGACATTTCCCTCAATTGGTGGGGCAGGCTCACAATCTGTAATGCGAAGCTGCTCGCCCACCGCATCGTAGTGCTTCCGAATTTGATGAAATATAGCAATAATTATCGGCAAGAAGATTAATACGGACCACACCTGTGTAAATTTGGTGATGAAGAACACGAGTGTGACGATCAAGCTAATCGTAGCGCCGGTCGTGTTAATAATAAACTTGGTAACCCAGCCTTTCGGCTTCTCACGGAGCCACTTCAGCATCATCCCGGTCTGAGACAGTGTAAATGGAATAAATACTCCGACCGCATACAGGGGAATGAGATGTTCCGTCTTCCCTTCGAATGCAACAATTAAGATGATGGACATGACGGCTAAGAAAATAATTCCGTTCGAATATCCCAGTCGGTCTCCACGCATGGTGAACATTCTTGGGATGAATTTATCTTTGGCCAGATTAACCGCTAGTAATGGGAAGGCAGAGTACCCTGTATTCGCCGCAAGGATCAAGATTAATGCCGTCGTTCCTTGGATGAAGAAATACATAAAGTTCCTTCCGAAGGTCTGCTCAGCGATCTGTGATACTACCGTAACCTCTTCTTTAGGAGAAATTCCATAATAGTACGCTAAGAAGATGATCCCTGAAAATAAGAGCGCGAGTAATGATCCCATTGCAATTAACGTCTTAGCTGCGTTATTCGGTGCAGGATCCTTGAAGTTCGGTATCGCGTTCGAAATCGCCTCTACGCCTGTTAAGGCTGAACTTCCTGATGCAAATGCTTTTAATAATAGGAACAAACTGATTCCTGCGACCGGTGTTCCGATTGGGGCTTGCAGATCAGGGGATACTTGACCTGTCAGGATGTTATAAATGCCCACGCCCGATAAAATGAACAAAGCAAGTACGAACAAATATACTGGATAAGCCAAGATGGAAGCCGACTCCGTTACGCCCCTTAAATTTAAGATCGTAATAAACACAACAAATAGGATAGCAATCCCTACGTTATGTTCATGTAGACTCGGAAATGCGGACGTAATGGCATCTGTACCCGCAGATACACTTACGGCAACCGTAAGAATATAGTCAACTAATAGAGATCCGCCCGCGACCAACCCAGGGTACATGCCAAGGTTTTCCTTGGATACGACATAAGCCCCGCCACCGTGCGGATATGCAAAAATAATTTGACGATAGGATAAAATTAGAGCGGTTAATAGAATTAAGACACCTATTCCAATGGGGATCGAATACCAAAATGCAGCTGAGCTAATGGTGATCAGAACAATTAAAATCTGCTCTGGACCGTATGCGACAGAGGATAAAGCATCTGAAGACAGAATAGCTAATGCTTTCGTTTTATTGATTTTTTGTTCGCCCAATTCCGTTGATTTGAGTGGTCTTCCAATTAATACTCGTTTTAAAATGGATAACATCGTAAGTATTGCTCCCCTTTTGGTTAATACAACTTGTTGTCTGAATATGTAGCTATAATCCCTTGTATCGCGATGTTTTATCCATCTCAAAGACCAACCTCCAAGCCGTCATTCACGAATTTTGACAATAAAAAACCACAGAGGCGTGAACCTCTGTGGTCATATTGACGCGATCACAGTATTCATATCCTCTCTCTCGATCAACGCTTACGAGGTTAGCTGTCGGATTCGGATGGTGAGAGTCACCCTACTGCATAACTGCAGATTCACCCCATGTGATGATATGTTTTTATCCATCACGTTGGTTCCCCCGTTTTCCCTAACGGAAAACTCAGCGAATATGAGAATTTATTGTAATGATTTATCTTGTAATGTTCATTTCCAACATTGAATATTACGCCATATTGATAACCTTGTAAAACGCGAAAAAGATGGCTGCAAATAAAAAAATGGGTGATTTTAATACCAAGAAAACGTTTACTTGTATCTTGCTCTTTCATTATCTATTTCACACGCCGTGATTCTTTATTTTTTATAAAAAATCCTCATCTGTTAGGTCAGCGTTGACAGTCATTGCAACTTTGCTCCCTGCAGCTGCAGCATAGATAACTTGAGAAGGTCTTACATAAGCCGCGTCTCCTGCTGCGTATAGACCTGCAACAGAGCTCCTTCCTGCTGGATCGGTCACAATACCCCCGTATGCTGTCGTCTCATAGCCAAGCTGTTCGCCAAACGCTGCTTTAGATACGAAGGTAGGGGTAATAAACCCGCCGCTCCGCTTGATCCAAGTGCCATCAGTAAAATGCACTTCCTCCAACATACGATTTTTACCTGTGAAAGCTTTGATTGGTTTATTCATGATACGAAGTCCTTTGGATAAGAGGATATCTTGTTGTTCTTCCGTTAAGATTTCAAGTCCGTTCGTACAGACAACCAAATCCTGACTCCAGTTATACATAATTTTAGCCGTATGAAATATTCCAGCTTCTTCTGACACAATGACAAGTGGCTGATCTCGGAGCTCCCATCCGTCACAATAAGGGCAATTAAATAAGCTTGATCCATAAAAGTCGTGCAGACCTTCAATGTCAGGAAAGACTTCCCTCAACCCTGTAGCCAATATAACCTTTCTTGCTTGGATGATTTCATCCGATTGGGTCTTGATTTCGAACCCCTGCTCTGTTTTGCGTATATGGGTTACGTCAACTTGCCAATGCCGTACGGATGGATAACGTAGTATCTCTTCGTAGGCAATACGCCTGAACTCGGCAGGTGTGACGTTATCTCTCGTAATAAACCCATGAGACGCATGCGTAACGCGATTCCTTGGCTGATTATTATCTATTACTGCTACACTCCGCCTAGCTCTTCCCAGCACCAACGCGGCATTTAACCCCGCTGGGCCTCCGCCCACAATAGCACAATCGCACATCATAAGAATCATCCCTCCGAATTTTAAAAGATATCAAAGATATATTATATCTATAATTGATGCCAAAAAATAACGATGCCTTACTTAGACAACGTTATTTCTTGAGCAAGCTCGAAGATTTTTTTGCTGCGAAGCTGCTGCTCCATCGCTTCTTCGGCAGAAATCATCACGCTTTGAATCGCACATTCCGTATCATCATGAAGGCCGCAATGGAACAAGGATGCCGTACCTTCAATAGCATGAATAACGTCCAAGAACGAGATATCTTCTTTCTTTGCTTTCAGTCGATAGCCTCCGCTAGCCCCTGAAGCCGATTCAATTAATCCGGCCTTTACCAGCTTCGTCAAGATTTTCGACAGATAGGTAGAAGATACGCCCTGCCTTTCAGCAAGCTGTTGTACGCCGACGGGTTTATCCGGTGCGAATGCAACCAAAATCAGCATTGTATGAAGGGCATAGTTTGTCGCTTTGGAGAACTTCATCTTCTCACCCCAATCAATTATAGACTTTATTTATCTACAATAACCTTGATGCAAAGATTAGTCAAGGATTGTTGCTAACACCGGGAGCCAAGCCCCCGGTACGATCAGCATGTCACATGAGCAGAAGTGAAATTACTGTACCACCGATCGCTCCAGTCATCACGACGCTCCAAGGAGGTAGCTTCCAGAAGACGAGCATCAAGAACAAGATGGAAGTAAATGCAAAATCAACAGGCGTAAGAATTGCCGTTATCCAGAGCGGATTATATAACGCTGCCAGTAAAATACCGACAACGGCTGCGTTAATGCCAGTGAATGCGCCTTGAAGCTTGGGGCTTCTCCGAATGGAACTCCAGAATGGTAATGCCCCAACGATTAATAGGAATGCAGGGAGAAAAATGGCCACCGTCGCTATGATCGCTCCCTTCACCCCACTCGTCATCGCGCCCAAATAACTAGCGAAGGTAAACAATGGACCTGGCACAGCTTGTGCAGCCCCATATCCGGCTAGGAAATCAGCTTTGGTCACCCAGCCTGTCGGGACGACTTCACGTTCAAGCATAGGAAGCACGACATGTCCGCCTCCAAATACAAGCGATCCTGAGCGATAGAAGCTATCGAATAAGGACAACCCGGTTCCATTTACGATTGGCCGAAGGATAGGCAATATCACTAATAGTCCTACAAACACTGTCAAGCATACGACAGCTGTTCTACGACGAATCGGAATCGAAAGGTTTGGGCCATACGATAGTTCTGATTTCCGATAGAACAACATCCCGATAAGGCCTGCCACGAGAATGATAAGAACCTGACTCAATGCTGTTGGCCATAAGAGTGTAATCGTCATTGCGATAATTGCCAATGTCGCGCGGCTGCGGTCTGGCGTTAGCTTCTGACCCATACTCAGGATGGCCTGCGCGACAATGGCGACGGCGACGAGCTTTAGACCATGAATCCATCCGGCGGCACCTATATCAAATCCCTGCATGAAGAAGGCAAGCAGAATCAACACAAGGACCGATGGTAGTGTAAAACCAATCCAAGCTACGATCCCGCCGAGCAAGCCAGCTCGAATCAACCCGATGCCCATACCAACCTGACTGCTGGCTGGGCCAGGTAACAACTGGCATAGCGCAACCAGATCCGCATAGCTGCGTTCATCCATCCATTTACGACGACGAATGTATTCATCATGAAAATAACCTAGATGGGCAATTGGTCCTCCGAATGAAGTGAGCCCGAGCTTCATGGATACCAGAAACACTTCGACCAATCTCTGTAATTTGAGTCCTGGTTTGTGCTTCATTGAATTATTTTCTTTTTCCACTTGCGATGATACCTCCCTAACTTTTGTAACATTAGCTGAGAAGATACCATTATAACGATTGATTGTTTGGGGATTGTTAAATAGCGAAAATAACTGAATAATCCGCATGACAGAGAGATAGTCTCAATATACGGGTTCTACTCCAACCCAAGCTGAATTTTACGCGTTTGAGCAATCCCCTTAAGCCCTGTCGGATCCTCTTGAACTTTATGATTAACAAACCGTTCTGCTGCTTCCGATGTCCGAATTCGGAGCGGTTTTGTTTCCATTTGAGTAAGTTCCAGCATGAGATCGGCTATCGACTCCGGCGTCTGTGATACGGCATTGCGTTTTGTGAACATATCGATATACGTCTCGACAATCGGCTTATATTCATCATCGAGCACACCGCCCGTCGCAGCAACTTGGTCCAGCGCGGTTTTCACAAATTGGGTCTCAATCGCGCCAGGTTCAATCAGCGTAACATCAATGTTGAACAGAGGTTTATAGTACGTCGCGAGACTTTCCAATAAGCCTTCAACGGCAAATTTGCTTGCACAATATATCTCGTTCAGCGGTTGACCCACCAAGCCACCAACGCTTGAGGTCGCGATGATATGTCCTGATTCAGCTTTGATTAGCAATGGAAGCGCAGCGCGAATCGTGTGCATAACGCCATATACATTCGTATCAAAGACACTTTGAATTTGCTCGAACGAAGCTTGACCGAGCGTACGAATAAACCCAAACCCCGCGTTACAGAACAACAGATCAATTCGTCCCTGCTCTTCTGCTATAACATGCATGGCACGTTCTATTGAATCAGGATTGACCACATCGATTTCCAGAAAATGAAGGTTTCCTTCCGTGGCGAACTGGGCTTGATCACGCTCCAAGTTCCGAGTTCCAGCATATACGGTCCATCCGTTCCTTGCGAAAGTAAGGGCTGTTGCTAAGCCTACACCTGATGAAGCACCCGTAATACAAATAATTTTATTCATAAAAACACCTCTTTGTTCAAATTTTATATTGTATAGTATCTAAACAGTATATGAAATGAACAAAAATGTCAATGTCGTTTTCTTTTGCTTAGATGGGTAACTTGTCCAACAGCAGGCGAAGTGATCTCAACTCTTCTGCGGTGTAGTTCACAAGTAAACGCTCAATCTTATTGTTATATTCATTCAAAATCGAGTCACTAAGACGTGTACCTTTGTCAGTCACTTGGATGAGCAGGCTTCTGCGGCTTACGGGATGAGGTTTGCGTTGTACGAGATCATCCTGCTCTAGCTTATCGAGCAATTGTGTTACGGCTCCGCGTGTCAGACCAAATTCGTTAGCGATATCGACAGCAATCGAATCCGGATTTTTACGTAAAAATTGTATCGTATACATCATAATTGGCGTGACTTCATATTGAGGCAGTACCTGCGTAAAATAATTAGACAATTCATTTTTAATTTCTCTGAACTTTGTTGTCACGAGTTGTAAATCTTCCATTCTGATCCCCCTCGGATTTGTTAAGGTTCTATACAGTATAGCAAAAGAAACAATCATTTTGAATAAAGGAAAGAGGTATCACTCTCACCTTGTATGGTGATTTGATACCTCTCTTGACTATCTATCGATTTATTCCCCTCATGATATCTTCAGTTAACCGATGATTTCAACGACATTGCCATCGTTGTCCTTGATCTCGGTTTTGTCGATTTGAACGACCGTTCCTTCCAATGAAGGAAAATCGAACTTACTCTCCTGCGGCTGCAGTCGCTGACGAAGCTCTGACACGGTCTTGCCATCAAGGATGATTCGAACTTCACCACAACGGAGGATGGATGGTCACCCGGTTCAAACATCACTCGAACATCTGAACCGACCAGCGTGAGATTTTTCCCCTTCAGAATACGCCCGTGAAGCAACGTTCCAATGATTCCAGCTTGCTTGGCACCTAATTTAAGAATGTCCGGCGTCTTTTTCAACCAGCCTTTCTTCCCTGTCTCCCAGCCCAGCTGACCGACGAATAGATAACCGGTGTTAGATCCCTCTTCTTCCATCCCTTGTTGAACGGTTTCGGCAATTGATTCAACTTGGAGAAGCGAATCTCGCGATAAGTCTGTTATGTATTGAGGCATATAGGCTTGGCAAGCAGATAGCACACCAAGCGTATTCCATGTCTGCATCGCTTCGAGCTCATCAACTGTAATGCCTACCATCTGCAAAAATTCAACCCGGCCATTGGGTGTTTCGATTGCTGATAGCTCCGGATCCTCAATAAAGGACAATGCCTTGAGCTTGGTATCGGAATTGAGACAAATCGGACCATTCGCATCCAAATAATCACCTGAGCGAAAAATATTGCCGCTGCTAAACACATATCTCCCCATATTTTGCAGCAAGTTGAGTGCCCAGGCCGGAGGTTCTTCTTCATCCATTGCACGTGCTAACCGAAACGTCAATTCAAATCCATAACCGCTCACATCGGAATCCTCGAATTCTTTGTCGTAGAGCTCAGAAAATCCATACGTTACAAAATGCCAATGCGGCACAGGCTCGTCTGATTTGTAAGCACTAATTCCATCTAAAGGGTCATTGCCTCCCAATGCGTATGGAATGAGTGTCCCATAATGTTTTGGCTCCTGTTCTCCGTATATCTTCGTCACTTCCTGGTCTATAGCGTCCCAGCCTGTTGTGTTCACTTCTTCTGTCATTTCTCCATTCCCTCCACTAATAAACGCGTCCACGTCTCCTAGAAATCGCTAAATTCTCACATCTTATTCAGACGCATTTAATTGGGAAAAGTTGCATGAACCATGTATTCCGGCGGTGACAGCAAAAAAGAGCCGCCAAACTTAATTTGGCAAGCTCCGTTAGGTTCATTTTCGTCTTCTACTAGTTCTTTCTCAGCTTGTAATAATGATATTCCCTATCTTCAATCGTTAGATTGTGTTGAATTTCAAACCCACATTTTTGTATTACTTTATTGGAAGGCACGTTTCGGGTTTGTGCAATTGCAATAAGCTCAGAGGTGTTAGTGTTCTCGAACAAATAAGTAATGAGTCCCCTTGCTGCTTGGGTCGTGTAACCTTTATTATGATGAGTGCTGGAAATGCCATAATAAATCTCTCGGTTCGGCGGCGATACGCGATCTAATATCCCTGTACCACATACGCCGATAAACTCACCTGTTGATTTATGAATGATCCCAAGACGCAATCGAAGCTCTCCAATGTCTTTCCCTTCTGAGACTGCATCGATAAACCGTCTGTTCTCCGGGATTTCGTATTGGTTGATCCACTCCTCTCTTTGCTCCCTAGTTACATTCCAATCCAGCAAAAACGCATGGAAATGTGGCTGCCAGGTTAGGTTGTGAAGCGCGTCTAAATCCTCGATCCGATATTCGCGTAAAATAACATTTTCACATTCAATCGTGAAAACGTCATGACTATGGTTAGGTGAATGACTCACAGATACCCTCCTTGAATTCATCTTCATTTTTCAATACGATCATTTGCAAGGTGGCATCCCTTCTATCCCCTTTCCTATCCATCTAAGTACATATTGTATCAAACGCACTGGGTCTCATTCTATGTCAAGAATCGTTATAAATATCTCTTCGATAAACAACACACAATAAAAAAACAGGCTGCCAAGGCAGCCTGCTCTATATGCAATTATGCAGAATACTTCCCTCTAGCGATCTGCGTCGCTTCAACCATGTTACGCAAAGATTCAACCGTCTCTTCAAGACCACGCGTCTTTAATCCGCAGTCTGGGTTAATCCAGAATAGGTTCGGATCGAGGACTCGCAGGGCGCGATCGATCATCCCCGTCATTTCCTCCACTTGTGGAACCCGTGGACTATGAATATCGTATACGCCGAGTCCGATGCCTAGTTCATACGTGTTCTGCTCGAAGCTATGAATCAGCTCACCATGACTACGGGACGTCTCGATCGAGATCACATCCGCATCCATCGCTTCAATCGAATCGATCATGTCATGGAATTCGCAATAGCACATATGTGTATGAATTTGTGTCGTCTCTTGAACCGTGCATGTGGTCATACGGAATGCTTTGACAGCCCAAGCCAGGTAAGTCGCCTGATCTTCTTCTTTCAAAGGAAGCCCTTCGCGAACGGCTGGTTCATCCACCTGAATCATGCCAATGCCTGCTTGTTCAAGCGCTTCTACCTCTTGTCTCAGCGCATACGCCAGTTGATAGGCAATCTGCTCACGTGTAATATCATCACGGACAAATGACCAGTTCATGATCGTTATCGGTCCTGTCAGCATGCCTTTAACCGGACGTTCCGTCTTCGATTGCGCATACTCGGTCTCCTCGACGGTCATCGCTTCCTCGAAGGCAACATCGCCAAAAATAATCGGCGGCTTCACGCAGCGAGATCCATAAGACTGTACCCATCCGAATTGTGTGAATGCGAAGCCGGCAAGCTTCTCACCGAAAAATTCCACCATGTCCGTACGCTCAAATTCGCCATGGACGAGGACATCCAATCCAATCTCTTCTTGCAGCTTGATCCAGATATCAATCTGATCCCGAATAAAGCTGGCGTATTGCTCCGGTGTCCAATCCCCTTTGCGCCATAGTTGACGAGCCTTGCGTACCTCTGCGGATTGCGGGAAGCTGCCGATCGTCGTTGTCGGGAATATCGGCAATTGCCATTTTTTCTGCTGCGCGGAATGACGATCAGTGAAAGGGCGACTGCGCTCTGGATGCTGCGCACTGATTGTCGCAACTGTCTGCTGAACGTCCTTGCGATTGCGTTCACTCGATTGCTTAAGCCCGAGAAGCTCCTTAGAACATTGTGCTAATGCTTCTGAAATGCTATCCGCCCCTGCAACAACCGCTTTGGTCAATAGAGCAATCTCGTCCAGCTTCTCGTCGGCAAATGCGAGTGCATCCTTCAATTCAGGCAGGAGCTTCGTCTCATTCTTCACCGTTACGGGAACATGCAGCAGACTGCAGGAAGTCTGTACTAGGAGACGATCCTCCGTTACAATCTTCGACAATACCTCAAGGAGTCCTAATTTCTCACGCAAATCCGCTTTCCAAATGCCACGACCGTCAATAATCCCTGCGCCTAGAAACTTGTCCGCTGGAAATCCTGATTCTTGAATCGACTTCAAGTTGCCAGCCAATCCATGTACGAAATCGAGACCAATCCCTTGGACAGGCAGCTGCACGATATCATTATAGTGCTCTACCGATTCAAAATAAGTTTGCAGCAAAATGTTCAGATGAGGCACAGCGGAAGCGAATGTCTCATAAATCTTCTTCAACCGCGCAATGTCATCTCCCCCTAATTTCGTTACCAAAATCGGTTCATCGATTTGAACCCACTGAACGCCTTCCTCTGCAAGCTCTTGAAGAATCTGAACATAGAGGGGGACGAAACGCGCCAACCATGCATCTGTCTCTTCGATCTTGTAGCCTTTGGACAATTTCAAGAAGGTCAATGGTCCAAGAATAACAGGCTTCCCTTCAATCCCTAATTTCTCCTTCGCCTCGCGGTATGCGATCAGCGGTTTATTCTCCGTTACCACCGGTTCCGTCCCGCCCAGCTCAGGTACAATATAGTGATAGTTCGTATTGAACCATTTTGTCATTTCACTTGCCGTTGCATCCTTCGTACCGCGGGCAATCCCATAATACAGGGACAACGGTACAACACCGCCTTCATATGGAAAACGACTCGGGATCACCCCGAACATCGTCGCTGTATCCAATACATGATCGTAGTAGCTGAAATCATTGACCGCGATGAAGTCAATCCCTTTCTCTTGCTGCTTCCGCAAATGATTCAGTCTTAACTCCTGCAATTGACTCTGAAACGTGGATTCGTCGAGCTTGCCCGCCCAGAACGCTTCGAGCGCCTTCTTCCATTCACGATTCTGACCAATCCGTGGATACCCCAGTACACTGCTTTTCGCCATCTCGTAACACTCCTTGCCAAATGTTGTTACAAGAAAGATACCATGTTTTCTTAGGTATAGCGTAACTGATTAATACTATATCTAGCTATAGCCATTAGCTATATCCAAGAGCAGATCACAGAACATATGGATTAACGTTATTGGCGAATCGCCTCGATGAGTGCATCCACATAGGCCAGCCCCAGCTTAGACATCGACGTATTGCGATGCGCAATCCAGCCGACGTTAATCGTCTCCTCGCAATCCAATGGTACGGGAATAATCTCATTACCGTTAAGGTCCTTGCTGAGAACCCCTGTCGAGATCGTATAGCCGTTCAACCCGATTAATAGATTGAATAAGGTCGCACGATCATTGACGCGAATGCTCTTCTTATGTGACATCGTACTCAGAATCTCTTCCGAGAAATGGAATGAATTATATTCCCCTTGGTCAAAAGATAAATAAGGATAATGCTGGAGCTGGTCGATCGTTACGATCGATTGCTTGGCTAGCGGGTTCTTGATGCTGATGAAGATATGCGGTTTGGCTGTAAAGAGACTATGAAACTCAAGATTTGCGCTTTTTAGCAGCTTGTTGATGACTTTTCCATTAAATTCATTCAGATACAATATCCCGATTTCACTACGCATGCTTTTTACGTCTTCGATGATTTCATAGGTTTTGGTCTCTCGCAAGGATAGTTCATATTCATCATGACCATATTGTTGAACAAGGCTTACGAAGGCATTCACGGCAAAAGCATAATGCTGCGTCGATACCGAAAAATGCTGAGGAGACGGCTTCGCATTTAAGTATCGGCTCTCGAGCAGCTCCGCCTGTTCGACAACCTGCCTAGCATAGCTTAGAAATTCCACACCCTCCTTCGAGAGCGAAATCCCTTTATTCGATCGATCGAAGATCGCTATCTGCAGTTCTTCTTCCAAATCCTTAATCGCATTGGATAGACTTGGTTGCGAGATAAACAGCCGCTTGGCTGCTTCATTGATGGAGCCGCGATTGGCGACCTCAATGACATATTTCAGTTGCTGCAACGTCAATTCGATTCCCCCTTACGAATAAATCATAACTTGTTCCGATTAATTCGTATAGTCGAATGTTGCATCTACTCTCCCTCGTTTTTGATTAATAATTGCAGAATAAATGGTTTGAGGTCGATGATCCGAAGATGCTTCGGCTTCTGATCCGTCCCGCATAAGATAAGCGGAACCAATGATTCTTCATTTCGGAGAGATCCATGACCCCCTCCGCCTTTATGCGTGGGTGAGCTGCGATCGACCAGCTCATATCCAGGCTTAGCTCCTACAACAATAAATTCACCAGGATGTGAATGAAGCGCGCCTTGCAATCGCTGCAATGCATCGGGGTATTGACCATAATGCAAGGTGTGGTTTTCGTGATCGACTTGTAAGTCCAACACGTCAATATCCCCTTCTACTGACCATCTTTGTTGATATGGATCGCTAAAGTCACCTTTCACCTTGTACCTAAGTTCGCGATCTGAATTGCCTTGCTTCACATAGATCCATCCATCTTCTTTCCAAGCAATATAATCCATTCGTGGATCAAGACTTAACTTCGTAGCCAAGCCTCTGAGTGATTGCCTCTGCCCAATGTTATATACATACGCCATTGTTTCATTCACGGCAAGAACGATTTCCGTGTCTGCTGAGACTGCTTTTCCTGGGCGTAACACTTGATCATTCTGTAACAAAGCAGGTAAATCGATGACCGGATTTTCATTTGACGGCAAAATTTGTGTCATCCCGCTATCCCCAGCAATGATTATTACAGCCTCGCTAAGCGCTTTCTCCGGTGAACCGAATGCCTGCAGCATGGTATGAAGTTGTTGATCTACGTCTCTGATCCCTTTGACATCCTTCATGTTCGCAGGACCTTTTCGATGAACCTGCTGGTCGATATCTGGCAAATACACTAACGAAAAATCTGGCAGTGTCTTGGCTTGAATCAAATAATTCAGCGTTTCAATCGAATAAGCACTATTCATTCCCATTTTGCGGAAGACGCTCTTAGGCAGACTTGTCTTTCCCTGCAGCGGATTAGATAATGCGCCTAGGGCCATAAAATCCGGACCATGGACCTTGATTTCTTTTGGAATGGAGGTTAGCCCTTGAACCCAAGAAGGGATCGAAAGCGTATGAGGAGTTATCCCCCGATAGATCAATCCATTGATGGAAGCGGACTTTAATCCGTGACGTGCCAAGTCTTCATAGATGGTGGGCAATTGAGGATTCAGATGGGTTGCGTTCAAATGAATTAAGCCATCCAACATAACGGATTCGATACCGTTCTTGAAGATTTCCATGGGACCAGTACCATAGTTAATGACCTTCTTGGCTTCCGTTGAATACCACGTGAGTCCGGGGACATGATGTTCATTCGGATAGGTTCCCGTTAGGAGTGAGCTGTCGATCGTAACCGACATGGTTGGGAATGAACTGACCATGTCCTTATAATACTGACCATGTTGAATGAGATATTGGAATGTCGGCAGCTCTTGTCTCCGAATCCCCTGGTCAATGGCTTGAGCCATCAGTGCATCAACCAGTAAGAAAATAACCTTCTTAGAAGCTTGGTGCTTGGTTGATTGAATATGTAATAGATCTTGCTCGTTAGACTTTGCGGCTTGTTGTTGAGGTCGACATCCAATGATAGCTGATACCAATAAGATGATAATCAGACATGGCATTATTTTTTTTCGCACATGAATCCCCTTTACCTATCTTTTATGGCATATTGTCTCAGCTTACCTTCGTCGTTATACATTCCGTGCGATTCGAAGTCATAAAAGTAAAACCGCAGCACGATGCGCGCTGCGGTTAGCTGAAGTTATTTAATAGGCATAACCAATTTGTTGACCACTTTACCTGTTTCTTGATCGATTTCATAGAGTTCAAATGTTAATGGTTTATTGCCCTGCAATTTGTTCATCGGAATGCTTACTTGCTGCGAGAAAGTTCCCCAATCCGGGGCGCCGATCGATGCTGTACCATACCCTTTTGCGAGTGTCTTACCATCCTGCTTCACGGCATATTGATACGTTCCTTCAAATGCACTCGCTTCACCTTTCACCGTGAAAGTTACGACAGGCGAGGATGACTGGACATTACGGAATGCTTTATTCCCAAACGTTTGCGTTTGTTCTGCTTTTTTCATTTGAATTGTCTTTTTGTTCACGATTTTACCTGTCGCTTGATCGACTTCATACAATTCTAAGAACAGTGATTTATTCGCAGCGATTTTGCTGCTTGGAATCGTAATTTGTTGCGTAAAGGTTCCCCAGTCCGGAGCGCCAATGGACGCTGTTCCGAAACCTTTCACTAGCGTTTTACCATCTTGCTTAGCCGCATAGTGATACGTTCCCTCGTTCACTTTGACTTCTCCTTTTGCCGTATAGGTTACGGAGGATTCCGACAACTTCAAATTGCGAAACACTTTATTTTTTGCCGTATTTTTCGACGTATTGAGTGGAACCGTGACATTATTAACATTGTTGCCTGTAGCTGAATCGACCTCGTACAATTCCAAGGATAATCCCTTGTTACCTGCAAATTTATTACTCGATACCGAAATCTGTTGGTTAATCGTCCCCCACTCGGGTGCACCCATCGAAGCCGTACCGAACCCCTTGGCCAGAACATTCCCGTGCTGCTTCAATGTATAATGGTATGTTCCTTCGTGTACTTGGGCTTCCCCTTTGATTGTGTAAGTGACTGTAGATTCCGCAATTTTAACATTCCGGAAATTCTGATCTTTGACATGCTGTTGCATCAGTGCTGTAGGCTGCTGCGCCCAAATGGTGTTCAAGGAACCGACAAGTGCCGTACCTGCTAAAAGTGTTGCTGCTGTGAATAATGCGATCGTTTGCTTTTTCATGACTATTTAATCTCCCTTGTGAGTAAATTTTTGTGGTTTAATACTAAGCATTTGTTGTAGCTTCATGAAGTTTACATGCGTTAGACGGGAGAGTTCATGAAAAAGTCTCAACAAATTATTTGTAATAATTTCCATTTCAGTGAGTGATCTGAACATGATATTCTTTTGAGATTCTTGCTATAAAACAGAAAAACACCACCCCAAATGAATCGAAGGTGATGTATTTCTGTTCCTAATTTCATATCCGGGTGATGACGCAAGTTTACGTCAAAATTTTACCCGCTACCGTCGCAAGATCCGTAATATCAATCTTGCCGTCTCCGTTTATATCTGCGCGTTTCGCTTGCTGCCAATCTGGACTGCTCGTATTTTTACCGTAATGGGATGCTACGATGGCTAGGTCACCAATGGTCACTTTGCCGTCGCCATTGACATCTGGTGGATGGCCAGGCTCAACCGTAGCAACGATCTCAATCTCCGTCTTGGATACGCTAGCATCTACTTCAGTTCCCTGGTCATCGGCTAGCACGGCATTTGTTACTGCAATCGTTCCCTTTTCGGTCTTAAATACTTCCTTCGCCTTGAAGGTCAATTCAATTACCTTCCCACTGTCCGTTATCCCATGATCTGCTCCTTGGCTGGCTATGATCAAGCGAAGCGTTCCAGCAGGTTCTTGCTTCGCTTCAACTACACTAACGCCATCCATGAGCGAAGTATGGTTCACGAATTCGAACCGGTCAGCGTCATACTGAAGCTGAATATCTTGGGCATAGACCGATTGACTTACGCTATCGAGTCCTAATTGTACTTTGAACGCCTTTCCTGACTGGATTTCTGTTGGACTCGTTAATGTCGTTGCTGGATCAGCTAATTTCTTGAAAGGCACATATTCAAATGCATCAACCATCGCGATCGTATCCAGAGAAGAGCTATTCTTCGATCCTTTGACGACGATTTTGATCGTATGTGTTCCTCGCGCTAATCCTGTTTTCTGGAACAGTACTTGCTGTTTATTCGTTGAAGGCGCATAACCGTCGATATTCTCGGCCACGCGTTCTCCATCTAGATACACATCGAATTTGCCGTGATTACGCTGCAAGGCGCTAATGAATTTAATCTCGGAACCTTCGAATGTCAACGATGCTGATGCATTCACAGTATTACTATATGTTTCTGTTCCTTGATAATCGCCACCATCTTCATAATGGTTCCATGTTCCGTCGTATACAACGAGTGGATCGCGATCGTCGACCTTAATCGGCTTCACCGGTTCCTCAGGTGTTTTCGCGTTAATTACGATGCGATACTGCTCTCCTGCGGATGTTGCAAATTGAATGGCATCTTTATCAGCCGTATGGTTGATCGTTTTGCCATCGCTCACTCGGGTTACCTTGATGGCATCTTGTTGGGTAAACACTTTGTTGCGAACCTTGGCTGTGTTGCCTTTCTTGGACGTAATCACTGCACCTGTTAATGTTGATGCTTGCCAATTCATAGATACATCGAAAGCCCCTCTTGCTACCAGGCCTTCTACGCTTCCCTTCGCCCATGCATCTGGCAATGCAGGCAGGAGATCAATGCTATCCGTGTGACTCTGCAGCAGCATCTCGGCGATGCCTGACGTTGCACCGAAGTTGCCATCGATTTGGAATGGCGGATGCGTATCGAATAGATTTTCGAGTGTGCTGCCCTTCAATTGTTCCCCGAGCAGCTTGTGTGCTCGGTTGCCATCCAGCAGACGCGCCCATAAATTGATCTTATTCGCTTTACTCCAGCCCGTTCCTCCATCTCCTCGAGCGTTCAATGTCACTCTCGCTGCGGCGAACAGATCAGGTGTGTCGACGTTATTAATGAGTGTGCCTGGATATAGGCCCACCAAGTTCGAGATATGACGATGCTGATTGTTCGGGTCGTCGATATCATTTTTCCACTCTTGCACTTGGCCCCATCGACCGATTTTCGGCATCGATAGTTTGCTGCGCATCGTACTTACTTGAGCTCGAAGATCTGGGTCAACACCAAGGGTCTCGCTGGCCTTCATAAATTGCGTGAACAATTCCCAGACCAACTCTTGATCATAGGCTACACCAATCCCAACATCCCCTTGCTCCGGGGAATAAGACGGTGAGGATACAAGTGTTCCATCTGTATCTTCTACCAAATATTGAACCCAGAACTGCGTCGCTTCTTTAATGATGTCGTAGACCTTATCACGGAGCAGATCTTTGTCCCCACTAAAAGCGTAATGATCCCATGCTTGTTGGACCATGAATGCATTTGCCGCAGGCGACCATCCCCAATAGAAATCAGAACCTGGCGCTGTATACCCGAACGGATTATTGACCGTATGGATGACCCAGCCTTCCCCTTGAATACCATGATGTTTCTTCGCAGTCTCCCGTCCTGGATCACGAAGTGCGTCGATATAATCGATGTACGGAATATCCGTCTCCGCTAGATTGACAACCTCTGATGGCCAATAGTTCATCTGTACATTGATATTGGTATGATAATCACTATTCCAAGGCGGATTATTGACCTGATTCCATATGCCCTGCAGATTGGTTGGCAGGGAGCCTTCACGTGAAGAAGCAATTAATAAGTAACGGCCATACTGGAAGAATAGCGTCTCAAGACTGCGTTTTTCCGCATCGGTACCGTTCGTTTTATATTTGTTTAACAATTCATTGGTAGGCAATGATGAGGTTTCCCCACCCAAATCAAGCGACACACGGTCGAATAATTCAGAATAATCCGCCACATGTGCATCACGAAGCTGCTGGAATGACTTCGATGTGGCTTTGTTCATATAGGACTGAACGATTTCCTTCGGCGTCTTATCCCCGCGATAGGTCGGATATTTGTTCGCGTAATTCGTTGCGGCTGATAACAAAATTGTGACAGCGTTCGCATTACTGATCGTAACTTTACCCGAATTCGCCGCTACAGACCCACCTTCATTCAACACCTTTAGCTGCGCTTCATAAGCCATTTTATTACTAGGAACAAGCCCGCTTAATACAAGTGAATTATTCCCTTCCGTGATGACCGAATTGGAAGGCTGTGCGCCAGTAACGCGGACATCGAAGCTCATTGGGGTATTATTTTCTGTCGTAATACGCATGACCATGACTTTATCCGGATAGCTGACGAAGAATTCTCGCTTATAGCGTACACCATCGCGCGTATAGGCTACCTTCGCTGTTCCATCAACTAGATTCAGCTCCCTGCGATAGTCCGTTACCGGTTTATTTTCCCCTGATGCCCCAACAAAGCTAACCTCGGACATTTGAATTTGCGTTCCACCCTTGCTGACGAGATCAAATTTGAAAAATTTATACGCCGTCTGGTTGGTGAACGTGTATGACTTTTTCATTTTACGTGATGCAAATTCTTCATTCGAGCGATTATCCAGTATCGTCCATTGCTGCCCATCCATTGATCCTTTGAGTGTCCAATCCTTCGGATCACGGTTCGGCACATCGTTCGCGGAGGTAAATGAATATCCGGTAATCACTTTAGGCTCACTATACTCCCATTGCAGCCAGAACGGCGGAGAGCCATCGCCCGAATACCATTTCGTATCCACGGAACCGTCCATTACATTTTCAACGCCTTCACCGTAAGGCTTCTGATCGGAGCTTGCTGTTAATTTGTAGGTTGACTGCTTGTCAAAGTCCAGATAGACGTCACCAAATGCTTGATAGGCGCCAAAAGCGGAATCGTTCGCGCCCATAACGCCTGTGATTTTGCCGAGCAGCGCCTTTGCTTCATTGATTTTTCCGTCCTTCAACAATTGTCTGATCGTATCGACGTGAACTTGAGCGCCGTCTTTAATGCCATATTGATAATTCGGGTCCGACCCCGGTCCTCCGCTCCATAACGTCTTCTCATTAAATTGGATACGCTCCTGCTCTACTCCGCCGAACACCATGCCACCCATATGGCCGTTACCGATTGGGAGGGCTTGAGTCTCCCATTGCGTGGCGGGTTTGTTATACCAGAGCGATACATTATCATTGACGCTCCCTGCGGCAGATGCGTAAGCCTTCGAACCTAATCCCTGGGATTCGGGATGGATCCAACTTGTAAGTACCGAATAAATCATGACCAAAGATAATACGGTCGCAATTCTTGCGAAACGCTTCGTTGCATGAATTTCTAAACTCATCTCATCGATACTCCTTTTTTTGTTCGTCTCTATGCCTTACACATCGTGTCGATTCCTTATACCGTGACTTGGTAATCCTTGCCTATGTATAACGATTTCCCACCTCCTTCAACCTACAGTTTGTTATCATTATAAGTCTTGAAAATAGTAATAAAAATAGAATAATCTCCTCATAAAGATTGAAAATATTATGTTCTGACACAAAAAGAAACCGCAACCCCCGTCTTCCGGTAGGCTGCGGCTTGTTCAACGACAGTCTGTATCACTTATTCAGGACTTGCGTTGCTCATCCAATGATCGATGTGCAGTGGTTCGAAGTAATCTTCCCTTGCAGATAATTTCTGCAGAAGCTGTTCAGCTTCCTCACGCGTGTTGAATCCACCCATAGCAACGATGAATTTCCCTTGCTTGGTCTTGATAACGCTGCTATCATCTCCTGCATATTGTTCGTCGAGAACGGCGATCGATTCACCTTGCTCCATCGCTTGGCTTCGGACATAATAAACATCGTGAGCTTGCTCTGGCTTCTTCGCACCGAACAATTTCAACTGAATGTATCCAGGCTGCTGGTACTCCGATACGGAATAATTGATATTCTCCTTCAATTCCACGACGAATCGGAACGCTGAATCATCCAAGATCACATTATTGTAGACATCTTTGACATTCGACAACCCTTTGATATCCTCTTGCAGCTTCATATAGTCGAGATTACGCACCCCATAGAATGAGAATATAAGGCGATCTGGTGCTGCTTTGTAATCCACCGTGTAAGCTGGAGCACTCGACGTTTGTTCCCCATTCAAGCTGAAGTTGATATTTAAGGTGTTCTCTTCGGCAGTTGTCGTGACGGAGACACCGTCTGTTCGTTGCCCCCCACTGCCAATCTGCAGCACCTTTACAATCGAACCGATGACAGGCACATCAGACAATGCCATGGCCACATTCGGGACATTGACCGTTATCATGATGGCAGCAGCACAAGCAGCTGTTAAGGTAGATCTTCGCAGAACGTTTCTTCTTCGCTTCTCCATTCGTCCCCGTTGCTGCGCTTGCTGAATGACTTCGGATAGTCGGGCAGGTATTTCAATGTTGTCATATCGTTCTTTTCCTGTCATAGGGCGTCTACCTCTTTTCTTATGAGATTTTTCTTGAGCTTCTCAATGATTCGGTAAAACTTCGTTTTGACCGTGTTCTCCGGCATCGATAATACGCCCGCCATATCCTTAAATCGCTGATCTTCAAAAATTTTGAGAATAATAATGGCTCGATCTTCCGGATCCAGTTGATCCAGCGCATCATACAAATCCATCTTATCTTCAAGTGATACTGCGTTTTCTTTGGCTGCAAATTCAACCTGATTGTCCTCGAGATAGGTGACTTTCTTGTTCCGACGGATATGGTCCAACGCGCAGTTGATGACGATTCGCCCCATCCAGCTCTCAAAGTATTCTGGATTCTTCATCCTTTTATAGGCTAAAAAAGCTTTATATGTTGCTTCCGATACAATATCCAGCGCTTCCTGTTCATTCTTCACATAGCAATAAGCGAACCGATACATTTTTTCTTTACAGGCTTCTATACGTTCACCGAACTCTTGTTCAGTTATTTTCGTATTCACATTGTTCACCTCTTTAATGACGTTAGCGATAGTTAGACTGTCGGGCGTGTGAAATAGTTTCAAATAAAATGAAAAGCATACACCATACCCCTATTCTTTCCCTCATTGTGGGATTAAAATAAAAAAACCGATTCACGGAAATATCCATCGAATCGGTATTACAAGAACTTTCGTCCTATTTGAAAACACGGCTTGATGGTACTCCACTTCTGTTCGAAAAAGTCTCCACCAAATAGTCCATTGAGATCAGCCTTATCGCTTGTTCCACGAGTCCTTCAACGGGACAATTCGGTTAAAGACAATTCGATCGGCCGTTGTATATCTAGGATCGACGCTGAAATATCCATGGCGGAAGAATTGAAATTTTTGTTCCGGAAGAGCTTCTGCGATAGACGATTCTATCTTAGCATCTTGCACGATCACGAGTGAATCAGGATTCACTCGATCGGTCCAATCCCCCTCATCATCCTGAGCCGCAACTTGATCTAACAATAGCTTCTCATATAAGTGAACATCTGCCGTCACCGCATGATCTGCAGAGACCCAATGAATGGTCCCTTTAACCTTACGGCCCGTGAACCCTGTGCCGCTCTTCGTAAGCGGATCATACGTGCAGCGGAGCTCCGTGATTTCGCCGGTATTGGCGTCTTTAACGACTTCCTCACATGTGATGAAGTATGCGCCTTTCAGTCTTACCTCGCCATTCAGGGTTAGTCGATGGAAGCCTTTCGGAGGTTTCTCCATGAAATCACTCCGTTCAATATAAATCGTTCGAGAGAAGGGTACTTCCCTTCTTCCGAGCAATTCATTTTCACTGTTATTCTCAATCGATAACCATTCGAGCCCATCCTCCGGGTAATTGGTAATCACGACCTTCAGAGGTTGCAGAACGGCCATAACGCTATCCGTATTGTCCTTCAGATCCTGTCTGAGACAGTGATCCAACAGTGAAATGTCCACGGTACTATACGCACGGATGCTGCCAATTTCCTCAATGAAGCTTCGAATACTATCCGGCGTGAAGCCTCTCCTTCTGAACCCTCGAATTGTAGGAAGCCTGGGATCATCCCATCCATCGACATGGCCTCCTTCAACGAGCTGTCTTAAGAACCGTTTGCTCGTCACGACACCCGTTAAATTCAATCGGCCGAATTCCCTTTGGCGCGGAGGCTCTGGAAGCTTGAGCTCATGCAAGACCCATTCGTATAACGGTCGATGATCTCTGAATTCCAGGGAGCATAACGAATACGTAATTCCTTCAATCGCGTCTTGAATCGGATGCGCAAAATCGTACATCGGATAAATGCACCAGTCATTCCCTGTTCGATAATGTGCTGCATGGATAATTCGATAAATGACGGGATCCCGCATCGTCAGATTCGGGGACTTCATATCGATTTTAGCGCGGATAACCTTGGCAGACGCTGGATAAGCTCCTTGTTTCATTTGCAGGAATAGCTCCAAATTCTCTTCGACGGAGCGGTCTCGGTAAGGGCTGTTCTTACCAGATTCCGTCAAAGTCCCACGGTATTCTCTCATTTCATCCGGTGACAAATCACAGACATAAGCCTTCCCTTGCTTGATCAATGTAACTGCAGCGTTATAGATTTCATCCGAATAATCTGATCCATAATAGATGTGTTCTCCGGGATCGTAGCCGAGCCACTTGATATCCTCGATAATAGCGTTCACATACTTAAGATCTTCTTTCAGTGGATTCGTATCATCAAAGCGCAAATGAAATGTCCCGTTAAACTTCTTAGCCATCGTATGATTCGTATGGATCGCGTAGGCGCTTCCGATATGAAGATAGCCATTAGGCTCTGGCGGAAACCGCGTACACATCTCCCTGCTAAAATTGTCCTTCTCTAGCTCCTCGCTGATCAGTTTATATAAATAATTTTCATTAATATGACTATTCTCATGATCCATGGTGGACGCCTCCTAATGAACTGTAATTGTGGCCATAAAATAAAAAAAAACTTCACCTCCAAGACCTCTGTCTTGGGGACGAAATTTTCGTGGTACCACCCCAGGTTCATTAATATGTCGCCATATTAACCTCTTCAAGTACGGCATTGCAAGCGATGCTTATACTCTAGCTCTGTAACGGGAGCTCCCGTCACACCATCCCCTACAGGTTCCGGTATGCTGCTCAGAGGCTTGGTTCGGGGAATGGTTCTTTGCTCCTTCTCAGCTGCCGGAGCTCTCTGTACAAGAACGTCTTCCCTTACTCTTCTCGTCATCGCGTTTGAATATTGTTTATTATAATAGCAAAAGACTCCTATTGTTGTAAACTACGATTCTTCGGAAACAAAAAATCACCCCGAAGGGTGATTTCATGATGATCTACGCATGAGAAACAACTTGTATATCGAATATACAATGGTTAGAAAACCAAGGTAAATCGCAATGACCATGACCCATTGATAAGCGCCTGACCATAGATTATCCCCCACATAGGCGTATACGACCATGATCGGAATTTTACCAATGATCGTTGTCATGATAAATGTTAAGAATGGAATACGAAACACACCGGCATAGATATTAATTGCAACCGCGGGGAGAACCGGTATCATCCGGGCAATGATTAGTGACCAGAACAGATGGTTATGAATCGTTCGATTGCATCGTTCGATCATATTCGATTTTGCCAGAAGAGCCCTTCCCCAGGATTGTAATAAATATCTCGTTACCCCGTAAATCGTGGCAGCTGCGAGAGAAGAAATGATCAAGTTGTATATACTGCCCTCAATAATCCCGTACTTCGCTCCAACAATACCCCCAACAATCCCATACGGTATTCCTGGGACCGCTGCAATAATGGTCAAAATCAATATCATGATCATAGGGTTTCGATCTTGATCGGATGCGATCCAGCTGAACAACTGGTCTCGATACATCCAGATCAGGGATAGAACCAAGATATTGATCAATGCTACAATCCACTTCCTGTACTTCATAAGTAAGATTACTTAATCGGCACTTCAGCTTGTACTTGTGTCGGTTCCACCAACGCAAGGTTAATAGGTTCCGCAATCACCCGACGAGCACCCGTATAACGCTGTTTATAATAGGTATCGGATAATTTACTGATGATAACCCCTTTCGAACTCGAGGAATGAGCAAATTGATCGTTACCTAAATAGATACCAGCATGGGATACCCCTTTACCGTCCGTGTTAAAGAAAACAAGATCGCCCGGCATCAAGTCCACTTGTTCCACCAATGTACCGAACAAGGATTGTTCTTTGGATGTACGAGGCAGTTCAATCTTGAATTGGTTAAAAATATGCAAGATGAACCCGGAGCAATCGAACCCCTCCGTTGTCGTACCACCCCATTTGTAAGGGGTTCCTATCACTTCGTTGACTGCAACCTTGAGATCAGGCTTTTCCGACGCATACATGGTTCCAGCACTTGCACCAAACAGGATAGCAGCCGAGAGCATTGTGATTAGCAGCTTCTTCAATGTATTAGTTACTCCTTTCGTAGATGTATTCGCCGTTATTTACCAAAAAAATTACGACGTCAGGCTGTAAAATTCGACTTTCGATGCCAATTTCCTTCTTTTTATAAAAAAAAGAAACGCCATTCGATGAAAAAAATCGAATGGCGCTGTATTTTCGTCGACGAAATAGACTTTAGAAATTAAAGAATTAGTTGCCTGATGTACCAAATCGTCTCGTGTTCCGTTCGCGCGCTCGTTCAAGTTCTGTCTCACGGTTGCGTGGTTCAGCTTGTGTAACGAGCGACTCTAAAAGCTTCTTGGCTGATTCAGATACTTCAACAATTGCACGATTAAAGGCTTCTTCATTGGCCTTGGACGGGCTGTTATATCCCGAAAGCTTACGTACGAATTGTAATGCAGCCGCTTGAATTTCATCCTCCGTCGCAGGTGGATCGAAGTTAAATAACGTTTTTATGTTCCGGCACATAACCATTCTCCTTAAATTAAGTAGACTCTTGAATACCACAAATTATACAATAAAGTGCATCCTTTGGAAAATATGAAGATCCCAGCCCACACATGATCGAATGGGACTGGGATCTATATCAAACTTAGTTCATTGTATAGCCTTTCGATGTTCGAACACTTGGAAGATGGTTTCTGGTTGTTCTCTCTACGAACACTCGATGATCCAAGGTGGTTAGTGATACGCCTTCAAACTTAACAGAAGTAGAACCCATCGTCACTTCTTCGGATGTGGCGAGCGGCGTGTCTGCCGTAAGAGAAGGATAGAGGGAAACAACGTCCCCTTCTTTCACATGCTGTATCGTGACTATACCCGATGGTTCAATCTGCACATCAGAACTTAACACTTTATCCGACAACTCTGGATAGCGCTCATCGAATAATTCAAACGCATAAATCCGTGTATGTCCGCTGCCATCTATGCTGATTTGCGCCGGCTCAATAATCTGTAATCGAATGTATCTGGCTGTCACTTCTTGCAAGAGAATGCGATTAATCGTATGTTCCTTGTTATCCAGAATTTCATCTATCATTGTGAAGTTCTCACCGTCATTGCTAGCCAGAATTTGTGCCTGCCTTGTATTCCAGAATGGTGTCTCTCTGGCCTCTGGATGACCACAATTAATAATCCGATATTGCTTGATCGTCTGAGGATGTTGCAAATCAATCGTCAAATGCGGTCGAAGCTCTGTCGAACACCATTTGCCGCCCGCAATCGCCCCTGTAATCACCTTTTCTGCATTTTCGCTATCGTTTGCACTGCTCGAAGCTGTCGCTGTAACGCCAAGAGAACTCAACGCAATATTTTTCATATCATAGTTCGGTTGTACCTTCATCTGTTCTGTTCCAGCAGCAACGGCTGTCAAGACGACCATATCCGTAATAAATGGTTTGATTACATGTGTTCCTACATCAACTGTAAACTCAGTCGGAACCCCTTCCTTCAGGCGGTTGACCTTGCATTCTTCCATTGAACTAAGTAGTGCTAATGCTGATTCATGCTGCGTTTCCATCGCTTGAAGGTCACCTGTATGCATGGAGATGATTGCATGAACCACTTGTTGCGCGGCACGTGCCATACGGTGGAACGCTTCTAAGAAGGGAGCCAATTCCTCTAGCAAATTTGCATTAGGACATTTTGCACGGATATTATCAACGGCACCCTCCATACGATTGAACTGCGCCAGAAGTCTGTTCGCTGCCATACTTACGTCAGCTCCCTGCACCATGCCTTCTTTGACCGCATGGATATCATCCTTAAGCATCCAGCTCTCGTCGAATAGAAAATCGCCGCTTACGCCGCCATCATCGAGCAAATAACAGCTGTTCGACGCGAAGATTTCAAGATCTTCTGCGACTTCGGGAGCAAGCGCCTTGAAGGAAGCGGAGAAGCTTAAATCACAGTTAAATGCATCGGTGTTCCAGTTATGATCCGCGATGCAGAACAGTGCTTGCTTGGAAGCTTGTGCTTGATTCATCGGGTTTGAGAAAAAACCGTTTACATTATCTAGATCTGAGCTAACATTTTCTATTTTTCCCATCAAGATTTTGTTGTCGCAGTAATCATTGACCGGGTAATTCCACCATACGGAAAGATTCTTGTCTGACCCGATTGTCCGTTTCGGTGAATCATATTGTTCTCTCGATATATTGGACATCGTCGCAGCACCGGTCCACATGACCTCTACATCATCATGGAGAATCTCAACGAAAGGCTTCAGATATTCTGTCATAGACGGTCCCCAAGCTTCGCAATATCGCGTACCAACCGTGAGGAGCGGTCGAATATCGCCTTTTGCCTTGATAAATTCCGTATCGATTCGGTTGATGAATTCCGCTTGCTGAGGTCCATTCGGAATGCCAACGAGATCATCGAACAACACGCCGAACTGACGTACGCCAAGGCTGTAGAGCTGCTCTAATTTGATGATGCATGATTGGAAATCTTCTTCAAGAGCAAGATCGATCGAATCCCCTGGATGAATGGTCCATACGAAATTCAAATTATTCCGATGCCCAGCAGCTGCTAGTTCCGCAATTTCCTGCGCTTTCCCTGCTGGGTATAAGTCTCTCCAGCTCTTTCGATGATACGGATCATCCTTCGGCGCATAAATATAGGTGTTCAGCTTCTGAGCACCACCGAAATTCATCAGATCGATACGATCTTCATGACTCCAAGGGTACCCGTAGAAGCCTTCGATATAGCCACGATATAAAATTTCAGGATAGTCTGTAATGCTCATATGATGGACGGTGCGGTCAGGCACCTGGCTTAAGATCTGATTTAAGGTCACAACACCATAATGAACTCCATCGGCATCATGCCCGATAATGGCAATTTGACTAATAGAAGAAACGCTATGAACGATGAGGCTGTATCCTTCTTTATGAGATAACGCTTCCAAAGCACCTCCATACAAGTGTGTCTTCAATAGCGTGTCGTTCAGCATCCCTTGTGTCGAAAGGTATATATTCGTTACATTGTCTTCGAGAGTATCGGATACCGTATATTTGTAGCCAAGTTGAATTAACAATTCTTGCAGCGTAGGCAACGTTGCCTCTTTCAATCCCTCTTGGGCAATGATATGAATGCGATCTGTGAGTCGGGTTTCACCCCCAAGCTCATTCATTTCTTGTGGAACTGGGAAAATTGAATAATGCTTGCTTAATGCTTCATTCTTATGTTTCATCATCGCTGACCTCTTCTCCCTACCGTGATTTTGACAGGAACAATATAACATACCTAACAAACATGTCAACAAATATGACCAGGTCACTGTTAAAGAGAACGCGCATATCGAACAATTGACGACATGAAAATAACTATTGTATCCTATAGAAATTAGATGACGGAAAGAAGGATATCGGCCTTGAAAGATAATCAAAATCATCCCCTTACGAATCTCGAAGAGCGAAACGCCCAGCTGCGAGCGGATTGTGAGAACTGCTTCGGATTGTGCTGCGTGTCACTGGCTTTTGCTGCGTCAGTTGACTTCGCGATCGACAAAAGTGCAGGGCAGCCCTGCCACAATCTGCAAGAAGATTTCCGGTGTGGGGTTCATACGAATCTAGTTCATTTAGGATTTCGAGGATGTACGGTATTCGATTGCTTCGGAGCCGGCCAGAAGATTTCACAGCTGACTTATGAAGGAAATGATTGGCGACAGGACAAGCAAGCTGCAAAAGAAATGTTCGAGCTATTCCCGAAAATGTGGCATTTGCACGAGTTGCTATGGTATTTGAGTGAAGCGTTAATGCTGCCTGCTGCTAAGTTGATACATCCAGAGCTTCGTTCGATGTTGGAAGAGACGGAACGACTTACGATGCTTACCCGGAGCGATCTGATGAAAGTGGATGTTGCCTTACATCGCATGGATGTAAATGCATTGCTGCTTCAGACTAGCGAACTCGTCAGAACCGAAGCACTCCGTGAACTTAAGAATCCACCGCGGTATCCGAAGAAAGTCGGTCGGGGAGCCGATCTCATGGGTGCAAATCTCCGAGGTGCGAATCTGATCGGTGCGAACTTAAGAGGTGCTTATTTGATTGCAGCGGACCTGCGAAGCGCTGATCTTCGCAAGGCGGATCTCATTGGTGCCGATTTCCGCGATACTGACCTTTGTGGTGCCAATTTAAGCGAGAGTCTATTCCTAACACAGTCTCAGATTAACGCAGCTAGAGGAGATGCAGCAACGAAGCTGCCTCCATCTCTTATACGTCCACCGCATTGGTCCAGGGTTGCAGCAAAAAGTAGTGTACAGCGATAGTTTCGTTGGCAAAAAGAAGACTTCGTCATCCGAATTCGGAGGATGAAGTCTTTTTTTTGTTCACGATTGTTAGCGTTGGGATTTTTCTACCAGAAAACACACTCCCAATCCGCTTGGCGTTCATGTTCATTCTATTTTGATTGCTCTATGATACTTTTCGCCATGGCTATAAAATCTTGTTTCCTCAGATCGCTGGACGCGGAGTCATACAAGTTGTAAACAACGTTCGTCTTCTCGTTGAACCAGCCCATCTTATTCTTGCCCTCGCTCACTTTCGTATCTAAATTACGATTATCAATATATATGAGATCTTGGCCGTCTATCGTTAGCTGTTCAGCTTTAGCCCCTTTAGGTTGAGTCATTGTGCTACCTATCCCCTTCGTTGCGATTAAATAAAGGAAGTTCTTCTCATCTTTCTGGTAGATCAACATGGCTGTACCTGAAGTCTTCCAATTCAGTTCTTCTGTAAATAGCTTTTCTTTCCCTTTAGAAGCTGTAGCTCTAGCAATGAATCGATTTAATAACTCTTTGTATTCTGGATCATCACCAAAAAGAAAACTTGGAACAACTTGTCCTAGACTAAATTGATATCCTTTAGGCATTCGTTCCGGCTGCAATAACCTTGGCGCCGAAGTTCGCTCCACCTCCTGGATGTAATCATCGTAATCCTTGAATTCATTTTTATAGACAAACTTGACGAGATTACCGTAAGCATTGAGCGTTGGATTATCAATATAGTATGCAACCAATTGTCCTTGCTTCAACGTTCCACGTACTTGTTCATCGTAACTTGAAAGGACCGTACGATTATGATCAGGGGGTAGCGGAGGCCAATATTGGGCGGTTCGCATCACTACCTTACCCTTCGCATTCCGAATTTGAATATACTCTGCTGCCGCATAAGCTGTAGCAGAAGCGACAAGGGTGAGAATTATCGCAGTAAGCAATACACTAGAGCGCTTCATCGAGCGAAATCTCTTAGGGAAAGGCTGTAGATTTCTCACTTTCGCCATCACGCGATCTGTCAAATCAATCGGCGGGAGATTATCGGGATGCGCTGCATAGTATTTTAAATCTGCGTGTCGATCATTTGGTTGTGATCTGTCCACGTTTCTTCCTCCTCCCATTTCGCCATTCGTTTTCTCACTTTCTGTTTCAACCGTCCTATTTTTTTCTTGATGGCATCCGGACTCTTACCCTTTATTTCCCCGATCTCGACATACGTTAGTTCATCGAATACATGAAGAATTAATAGACTTCGTTCATCCGGTGCAAGCGAAGTCAACGCTTGATCCAAAGGTGGGCTGAAAGCAGTCATCTCCAAATGACGTTCAGGGCCCTCCGCTGCGTCTTCCTTACGCAAAAACCATTGCAGTCTAACAAGCCGCTGCCTTCTTTTTAAGAGATTCAGACAATAATTATGGGCGATCCGATATAACCAAGCCGAGAAACTAACACGAGCCTTGTAATGTTGTATCGAAGTATATGCTTTTATTAGAATCTCCTGTGCAGCATCCTCTGCTTCTTCCGCATTCCTAAGCAAACGGTAGCAATAGACATAGATTGGACGTTGGAAGCTCTCCACGATGAAGCGATAAGCTTCTACTTCGCCTTGCTGTACTGCTACAATATGCTCTTCAATCGATTTGTTCGTCGTCACCCTCACCTCCCAATGCTTATACTGATATAACAATTGAACTCGCTAAAAAGGGACACCTCCTCCCCGACTTATTTTCTACGATTGGTTCATGAACGCTTCAAATCGCTTATAGACTTTCAGTGCAATCTCAACTCGCTCCGGTAAATCGCGCTTTAGTTGTTCTAAATACTCATTGCCGCTATCTGTGATTTCATAGAATCGGTTGAATCGGTTATCTGATTCCCACTGGCTCTTAACATGGCCTTTCTCCGCGAGAACCTTTAGTCGTTGAGCCAAATAAGAATCGTTCACGCCTACGCCGCCAAGAGATTTTGTGATCATCAAATCTAGCTGTTTACCATATCGACGACCATGTCTCAGTTCGGTAAGCACCATAAAATCCATAACTTGCTGGACCTTCACGATATGTCCGAGGGAATTTGTTTTGACCATTTTATCTTCCGAATTACGCATTTTCGTTGTCCTCCTTCAATACTCAAAATTCTATAAATCTAGTATATTCCATTTCGTATGCATTAAAAATACGTGATACCTCAAGATCTAAAGCCCTTCTGCGTTCAATGTCTACGCATTCAATGCGAAAAATGTCGATTTTTCTTTTCGTGTTTCTCTTCTTTTGTACATGATTTAATGATGCGTACCGATTTCGTAGTAAATAGATACGTCTTGCGTATGGTTTGCTGGAACATTGATAGGTATCGCTAACGTATGGTTGATGCAAGCGAGTGGAGATATTACGTGCAAACACGTATTTTTATTTCACGCATAATATCTGATTTACGTCTATTTTCATCGTTTTCGTTACAACGACCATAAACTTTTGTTATATTAGAACACATGTTCTTGTTTTGTCAAATTTAAAGTCAATTCTGCCTTTCAGACATAGAAAAAAACCTAGCAGTCGAGCACCAGGTTTTAATCTCTATAACTTATGATTTATTTCTGCCTACGCAACCGCTTCTTTACTCGCGAGAACGAAGAAAATCACGAAATTGATTCACCGAGTTAAACTGAAGAATCTTTAGCCCCTTCGCTGTTAGAACTTCTACGAACATCGATTCAAGTCGTTGTACAGCTTGTTCTAAAGGCAATAAATTCTGAGGATCGAACAGTGCGACTAAGTTCGGAAATCCGGCATTTTCGTAATAGACTTGATAGGTTAGACTTGCTTCCAGCTCCACAGGCCAATAACCGCGTTCTGAATAATACAGGAACTTGGCTATGACATCTTGTAAGCCGGTTGACCAATAATAGGCGGTATCAATATCATTCTTTTCACACGCTTCAGCTAATTTATTGAATATCCCTTTGAACTCTTCATAGAAACCTTTCATTCGATCGGTGTAGGAAGGCCCATCTGTATAAGATTCCTGCTGTCTTGTGAGGAGTTCTATGGTCTCCTGTGTGAGCAGCTCACAGTTCGCTTGCATTTCTCGGCATGAATTAGAATGAATCAAGATATGTATGTAATCTTCAAGTCGAGCCGGTCTAATCATGAAATTCATGATTTGCTCTGTGTTCTTTCCCCACCCTTTTCGCAAATACATACGATTGATCAATGCCAGACTATAGAGCACCTTCGTCAATATCCCTCGAGATTCTGTTCGATAAAAAGCTAGGTTATCCTGATAGGGTGTCGATCTCATTTTGTACAAATGTACATAGGCACCTTGAAGTTCAGACTCTGCTCGTTCAAGTAATTTCAGACCAGGAGGATTCGTAATTTTCTCTTGCAACTGGTCAAACCGGTCACGATCCGCATCCGAGCGGACATATAATAGCCTACAATCCGCAATAATCGAAGTGTTCGATTCTTCATAATTCGCCATCCGTTCAGCTCGTTCCCAGCTAATCGGCCAGAAATCAAAGCTAATGCCATCAATAATGAACTGGATACTCGCGCGATAACCATCTGAATTTGCAGGAATGAAAAAGAAATCCAAATCCGATCTCGGATTAGCTGAGCCTTGTACATAGGATCCATAGCAGGCAACAATCGCAATATCATCCGGGCATTGCTGCCGGATATTTTCCACTATCGCACTTGAAACATCAAAAACGTTAAACATCTATATATCAGCTCCGTTTCGTTTCATCAGTCGTCATCCTTAAGCTTCTAACATCTCGCATAATTAATCAGGCCAAGCATATGCATATAGGGATAGGGGGCATCGTATATGATAATAGCTGTGTTAACAGGTTTAATCGTAATACTCTCTGCATGGCTCACAGGTTTCGTAATTACATTCCGCCGGCAAATCTCTTGTATGGTAGGTATGATGTCAGCCATGACGCTTGGTATGACTGTTGGCCTTGTTATGGGAACCTTTATGGCTGTATGGCTGCCGGGTCAATTCTTTCAATCGACCATGATCAGTATGTTGATTGGCGGCCTCGCTGGCGTTATCATCGGGTGGCCTATCAGTCTTATGGCGATCATGGATGGACTCCTGTCTGGCATCATGGGCGGGATGATGGGCGCGATGCTGATGTTCATGATGCCTGCGGCTTATATAACCGTCACCGTGAAAATCATGGCGATTCTATGCAGCGGCATTCTATTCTTGCTGTTCATCATGCTCCAAGGCGAATTGAAAGCTGAACAGCTCCGTCAGAAATCATCCTTATTCGTAAAACCAATTCGTATGTTCATCGTAATAATCGCCGTACTTGGAGGTGGGCTGCAGCTGCCGTTTAGTTCATCCGCAACGAATCCACCACTCGCAAATCCTTCTCCTGATCAAGCCAATACGGGTCATCACCACGCTGCTTCACCTGGAGATCAGAGCAAAGATGCAGCTCAAGAACTATATGTCGCTGCTAATGAATTCAGCTTTTCACCTAACGACTTTCAGATTCACGCGAACCAGCGTGTTCGTATTACACTCGACAATGCCGGTCAGTTGGAGCATGATTTTGAGATCGTTGGCACCGACATCCATGTTCATGCTGCCGCGGGTGAGAAGAGCAGCCAAATCGTACTCTTCGAAGAGGCCGGCACCTATGAGGTACGATGTACGCTGCCCGGACATCGAGAATCTGGGATGACTGCCACGATTCAGGTGAATGCTTAGATCAGCGAGCTCGACTGCGCACGCAAAAAAGCCGTGATGAACAGCGTTCACCACGGCTTTGTCAACAATTACAAGCAACTACACTGCTATTGCGGGATTGTTAAATCAAACAGATCGGATGATTTCGCTCAAGAACTTTGTACACGTTATTCTGTTGGGTAACAGAGTTCAAGAACATATCCATCTGAATTATTGCGTTATTTGCGAACGGAGAGAATGAACTTCTCCAGTGCTACTGTATCGGTAATGCTCTGATTGCATCCATGGTACTCTATACATACGTATTGACCAATAGCAGAATAATTATCCGGCGAAGCGTTCGCAGGCTTGGTCTTGACTGTGAAGAATGCAAGCTCTTGATGCCGATTGCAGAACAGGCAATACCCTTTCTTATGTGTCGGCGTAATTCTTCCCTCGATACCGATGAACTGTCCTTCGAACGGATATACAACGAATAATTTGTTCGTGGCAACATCTACCCAGCTCAGATACGTCACATATCGAAAATCGATGGATGATAAATCAGGAACTTTCAGTTTCTTATTCTTAGGGAATAGCTTCTGAATCTGCTTCAGCGTAATCGGCGGATATGACTCAAGGTATTGTTCTAATGCGCTAAGATATCTCTGGAAATCATATGCCGTCTCGAAGGTCGTAATTTGTTCCAGCATCTGCTGCTGACTCTCTGTAAGATCGGGAACTGCTTCCATAATGATCGATGCAGCACGATATCTTACGGTCTCCAAGACGCTCCGATCTGCGACGGTTCGCAGTGTATTCTGAAGGAATTCCGATTGTTTCTTAATCACGTTATATTGATGGTTTCTAATAAATGGTGTACTCATAGCTCTTCAGCCCCTTATTTGTTATAAAAGATCATAAGGTGCAAAGCCCACTATTAGAAACGATAAAGTTAAGTTTGGGCGATCGAATCAATTCTATCGCACCTCACGCAAAGTATCGCCCTAGATTAGGCTTTGCATGAGGACTTCCTAGCTAATGAGCAATTCTGAATTGCCATCTGCACCACCCCCAATGAATATCACGCAAAAAATTATAGCAGAAAATCCCAAAAGACGCAATTTATCTTGGGTAGATGGGTCACCATTTCCAAGTCGCCTAATCCAAGATTTACATGATATAGATCATATCCTTTCTACACCATTATCTTATATGCTTCATTCGTATAACCAACTGGAGGTGACATCAATGAAAATGAAAGTATTTGCCGTTCTTATGACCGCTGTAATCACATTAGGAATAGGAACCGTAGCCTATGCGTCAAATTATCTACCCGCTTCTTTCAAGGACATGCTTCCATTCATGAAGGAAATGCATCCACAGATGAATGATACGGAATTAGAACAAATGTACAATAACTGCCACTCGATGATGAATCGTTCATATGAAGGATAAAGAATACGCAAAATAAAGATTGTCTGAAAACATTCAGGCAATCTTTCTCATTTTAAAGATCATCGGACCACTTCACCCAACAAAAAAACCTGGCCATCGGCCAGGTTCTTCACTAATAATTTTTCATTTGCAACTGATCCAAACTCTTAAACACATAACCCTGTCGTTTCGCTTCGGCGAGAATCGCACCTAAAGCCATCGTATTGTCTCGAGACACCGAGTGAAGCAATATCACTGCGCCCGGATGAAGCTGGTTCATTACCGAATCATATGCATACCGCCAACCGCGCTGCGCGTTCGTATCCCAATCTTTGTAAGCAATCGACCAGAATACGCTCGTATAACCGAGTTCCTTGCTAGCCTGAAGGATTCGCTCATTAAAAATCCCCCGCGGCGGCCGTAAATATGTCATCGATTGTTGATTCGTGATTCGCTGCACTTCGATCCTTACCTTGTCCAGTTCCTCACGCAGCTTTGCATTCGATATTTGGCTCATATCCGGATGACTCCATGAATGATTACCAATCAGATGACCTTCAGCAACCATCCGCTTAATTAAATCCGGCTCTTCTTTGACATAATGCCCTGTAACGAAGAAGATTGCAGGTACTTGATGCTCCTTGAGAATATCGAGGATCTTCGGTGTAAAGCCGTTCTCGTATCCATTGTCAAAGGTTAAATATAATTCCTTCTTCGACACATCGCCGAGGAAAATAGAATTTTGACGCATCAAGATATCTTTAAATCCTTCTTCTTGAATGGAGGCCGACTGATGATTCTTGCTCTTCTTAAATCCAAAATGGTACGGATTGGTGCTCGATGCATAAGCTGCTTGATTCGTATATGGCACCGCCGTCATGACGAACAGCAGGATCATAACGGTCAGATATCGTACATGTTTGATGTTTATTCCCCTTTCCTATCCAATCGTGATGTCAATCAACCCATAGATAATATCCCCGTTCCACACAATGCTATTCCTAATCATGGTAAAAAAAAGGCACAAATGCAATCCAGGAATCCCTTCATGCATTTGTGCCTTTGATTCATTTTGCTCGAAAAATAGCGTTCCCATTATGACAAGGTGTTAATCGTGAAGTTCGAGACTTGATTTCCTTAGTTGCCCGCTGTCCGTTTCTCCTGCTCTCGTAATGCAATGCGACGAATTTTGCCCGAGTTCGTCTTCGGTAAATCTTCAACAAATTCAATTTTGCGAGGGTACTTATATGGTGCCGTCAGCTGCTTCACATGGTTCTGAAGCTCTCTTACTAGATCCTCCGAACCCTCTACATTCTCCTTGAGAACAATAAAGGCTTTCACCACATGGCCTCGAATTTCATCAGGACTAGCAACCGCCGCACATTCTTTCACAGCTTGGTGTTTCATCAAAGCGTCTTCCACTTCAAACGGTCCAATCGTATACCCTGAACTAATGATGATGTCGTCCCCGCGTCCTTCGAACCAGAAGTATCCGTCCGCATCTTTGGAAGCACGGTCCCCTGTGATGAAATAATCGCCGTGAATATTCGCTTCTTTCTTCTCCGGGTCTTTGAAATAGGTTTCGAATAATGCAGGCATATCGCGATGAACGGCAATATCCCCTACTTCTCCAGCAGGAAGGACTCTCCCCTCCGCATCAATAACTTCGACCAACCCTGGAGAAATAGATCTCCCCATGGATCCCAATCGGAAAGGCGCATCTTTTAGAGCTCCAATTAACAAAGTACTCTCGGTCTGACCATAACCGTCTCGGATCGTAATCTGGTGCTGCTGTTGGAACGAATGGATAACTTCTTGATTCAGCGGTTCTCCAGCTGATACAGCACTGCGGAGTGAAGATAAGTCAAATTGGCCTAAGTTCATCGATTTCGCCATCAGTCGATATTCCGTCGGCGTGCAGCACAAGACCTGAATCCGGTAACTCTGGATAAGCTCCAAATATCGGTTCGGTTGGAATCCACCGTCATAGACAAACCCAGTCGCTCCTCGACCAAGCACCGATAGGAAAGGACTCCAAATCCACTTCTGCCACCCTGGTGCAGCCGTCGCCCACACCATATCATTCTCTTGAATATCAAGCCATGGCGTCGTGATCCGCAGATGTGCATAACCCCAGCCATGACGATGTACGACCCCTTTCGGATTGCCTGTCGTTCCTGATGTGTAAGCTAGTATAGCCATATCATCACGGTGTGTTACTACCGTCTCGAAGGAATCTGGCTTGTCCTCCATCAATTCATCCAGAATCAACCAATTGGAAGGTGCTGTATCGCGCGTCTCGAAGGCAGCAATCCGGAAATCTAAGGCAGGTAGCTCACTGTCAATCTGATCCACTTCTGTAATTCCACTGGCACATGCGATCACGGCGCGAGCTTCAGAGTGCTGAAGCCGATAAGACAGATCCTTCGCTCGCAGCATCTCTGAAGATGGAATAATGGCAAGTCCTTGCTTCAAACACGCTAAATAAATGACATATGCCGTTATCCGACGCGGAACCATCACGAGAACTCGATCTCCTTGACGCAATCCGAGATCCTTCATCCCTTGAGCCAATTGATTCGCTTGCTGCAGCAATTTTCCATATGTAATCTCCTCGTAATCTCCAGCCGCATTCAGCCATTTGAGCGCGAGCTTGTTCGGATCGTGACGATCCATCTCCGAGGTCAAATTATAATACTCTGGTGCAATCCAATCCTGGTAATCCATTATACCGTCTCCCTATGTTACATAATGAAGTCTTTAACTTATTTCATATTATAACACGTTATCACACGTTAATTTCCAAGAACGTTCACGATTCGATGCGATTGGGAGAGAAAACACAAGAACCACGCTCAGAGGTGTTACCCCTTCACGTGGTTCTGTTGATTATTAAACTGATGTTCTAGCTATTCACGACTTCCTCTAATTTCGGCTCTGCATCCGTCTTCGTCTTCGACATATTCCGCTGCGCCATGACGAGTTTGTAATAAATGCCTTCCTGCTGCATTAATTCATCATGGGTACCCACTTCGGCGACAGCCCCTTTCTCCAGAACCAGTAGTCGATCTGCATTCTTCAGGGTAGCCAGACGATGCGCGATCGCGATTGTCGTACGGTTCTTCGTCACCCGCTTCAGTGCTTCTTGAATTTCAGACTCTGTCTCAATATCCAGAGAAGCCGTAGCTTCATCTAGGATGAGGATGCGTGGATTGTTCAACACAGCACGAGCAATAGCGATCCGCTGTCTTTCGCCGCCCGATATATTATTACCATTCTCTTCGAGCTTGGTATCATAGCCATCAGGCGATTTGATAATAAAATCATGCGCGTTCGCAATCTTCGCCGCCTGAATGATCTCTTCCATCGTTGCATTTGGCTTCGAATATCGGATATTCTCCATAATCGTACCGCTGAATAATAACGTTTCTTGAAGGACAACACCCACTTGTGAGCGGAGATCCTCTTGCTTAATATCACGAATGTCCACGCCGTCGATCATAATCGCGCCTTCGTTCACATCATAGAATCGGGAGATCAGGTTGATGAACGTCGACTTGCCTGCACCGGAATGTCCTACAAGTCCGATCATCTCCCCTTGCTTGATCTCGAAATGAATGGATTTCAATACCGGTTCATAGGATTTGTATCCAAACGTAACATCCTGAAACGATATGGCCCCGTGCAATTGATGTTTGACCGATTTCTCTGTATCGTTGATCTCTGGCTGTTCATCGATAACTGAGAATACGCGCTCAATAGAGATCAACGCATTCGCAATCCACCTTGGAATATTCATAAGCCATGCGAGCGGACCATAGATCATTGCTGCATACCCTGTGAACTGGATTAGTTCCCCGAGGGACAGCTCATTACCTAGAATCATGTTACAGCCGACGAGCAATACGAAATATTGTCCGATCTGAATGAGATAGAATGAAATCGGCGATAGATAGCTGTAAACGTTCTCACTCTTAATTGCTGCCATGGCAAATTCTCGATTATATTGTCTGAATCGCTTAATCTCTCGCTCTTCTTTCCCGAAGGACTTCACGACACGAATCCCACTAAGGACATCGTGTAGAAAGGAGTTCGCTTTATCGAAAACCCGCCATTGCTGGTGAAATAATTTGCGAAGTATGGCGCGCCAGACAAAATATTGAATATAAGCAACGAGTGGCGCAGGCAAAATAATAATCAGTGCAAGGCGCCAATCGGTACTGAATAACAATCCTCCGACAGCTACCAGCATAATCATCTGGAACAATGCCATCGTGAATACTTCTTGGATCAAGTTCCGGATCCGGTCCGTGTCGGATGTTATCCGGTTCATCATATCTCCGGCACGCTGGGAGGTAAGGAATCCTAGGGATAAACTCTGCACCTTCTCGAAGACGAGATTACGCAAATCCGCAGCAATTCTCGAGCTGACACGAGCCATAACCCTGCCTCGAAGTACGCCTAACAGTTCCCCCGCGACCAATCCGAACACAATCCCACCAATCGCAAACCAGAACATCGTCAGGTTAGCACTTTGACCGGCAGGCGGCGCTAACGCTGAGTTGACGAGAATTTTCTGGAAATAGGGTCCTGTTAAAGTAACCACCGACATGACACATAAAATGATGAGTCCAAAAACAAGCATGCGCCAATGCGATTTCGAGACTTGCCAGAGCTTCTTGAACGCTGCAGCCTTATTCATACATTTCGGGCATAATCGCGTACCTGGTACAAGCGCGCCTCCGCAATTCGTACAGATCTGTTCTGCCTCATTATTGTAAATACGTATCTTGCTATTCGAAGACATATAGTTGAGAATTTGCGCCATGTAGGTTACACGCGCGGCATGCTGCATCGTACTTCGAATGATAATTCTCCGTACATCGCGATGGGTAGCTTCCATAATGACATTGCCTACTAAGGGAATCACCTTGTAATCACTCGTCTCATGAATGGCGCAGGTCTCAATAACCTCTCCATCCATGACAACCACCCACTTCGTCTCCCCGATGACAAAGAAACCGTTCGTTCTTCTTCCATCAAGCGCTAAATCTGCCGGAACGCAGTACGTAATGGGCTCATCCAACACTTCCATTACCGCATGATGATCTTGCTCGGACAGTTCGAATTGCAGATTCATCGCAGTCGACCTCCTATATACACATTTCCACCATCCGGAATTCCTTCTCGCTTAGCTGCTTCACATTCTCGATCACGAAGCGATTGCCATCCACATCGATGACCAGCAGCTTGTTCTCGGTAACCGACTTCACATTGCCACTGCCGCTTCGAACCGTAAATTGACAATGGCCAGCACTCGTCTCTGTATTCCAATAGGAATATCCGAATTCTTCTTTGATCGAGATCACCTTCGTAATGACGGGTGCGAAATATCGAATGTCCATTTGTTCTTCGAGCAGCACAGCTGTTTCTGGTGGAAAATCTTCATCTAATGCTTTGATGATACCCACTTCTTTATGTTCGCCCGTACGTACGGAGATATAGATTCTTCGATTCGTGTGAGGGAAGGAGCAATGAAGATACACCCCCTGAAAATCTTCATCTCCTACTTGAACAGCGAGCATATTCCCGTCTGTTTTACGAAAAACCGCATTCTGAGCCGTTAAATAATTCAACTGCGCGGCAACGGATAAATCCGTGCGTTCATCAGCTATGGATTGCATTAGACCACCTCTCTCATTTTCAACGCTTCGTCATGTTTTTTCACCATACCGGCATACATGCCGTCTCTAGCAAGTAATTGTTCATGGGTTCCTTCTTCAACGACTTTACCGCTATCCATGACAAGGAGATAATCTGCATTCCGTAAGGTTGATAATCGATGTGCAATGGCAATTGTCGTTCGACCTTCGATAAGTGATTCAAGCGCTTCCTGAATTTGAAGCTCCGTCTCCGTATCTAGCGAGGCCGTTGCTTCATCCAGAATCAAAATACGAGGGTTATGCAGTACCGCTCTCGCGATCGAAATCCGCTGCTTCTCACCACCCGATAGATTATGCCCGCCTGTACCGACGATCGTATCGTAGCCATCAGGGAGCTTCGTTATGAAGTCATGCGCATTCGCAATTTTCGCTGCATGAATGATATCCTCCATTGTACAATCCGGATCCGCATAGGCAATATTTTCAGCGATCGTACCCATGAAGACATAGACTTCTTGCGATACAATGCCGATTTGCGAACGCATCGATGAGATGCTCAAGCTGCGAACATTATGTCCATCGATTCGAATCTCACCATCTGTCACATCATAGAGACGAGAGATCAGATTCACGAGCGTTGATTTGCCCGCACCCGAATGTCCGACAACCCCAATCATCTGGCCAGGTTTCGCACGAAACGTTACATTCTGTAGAACCGGTTTGTTAGGCTCATAACCGAATGTCATATTCGACACTTGAATTTCACCTTTCATCCGCTCCAAATGGATCGCATCGGGTTGTTCAGCAACTTCCGGTACAGCATCTTGAATTTCGAATATCCGCTGTGCAGCTGTCATGCAATACGACCACCAGTTCACGATGTTGTTCATGAATTGGATTGGGCCATAGAGCATGTAGATGTAACTAACGAACGTCATGATCTGACCAAATGAGATCTCGCCGCTCATCACTTTCCAACCGCCAAATGCCCAGATCAGAATCCCACCGATTTGCGTGAGCATGTTCAGAATAGGAAAAATGGTGCTGCCCATCAAGTTGAACGATTGTTCCGCATCCGAGAAATTGTGATTAGCTCGCTGGAACCGTTCCGACTCTTGCCGCTCCTTACCGAACGCCTTCACGACACGGGTTCCACGGATGGAGTCACTGATCAATGCATTCATGATGCTCACGCGTCGGTGTCTGCGCCAAGACAATCGCCAAAGCTTTGGGAATACCCAGCGCATCAGCAGAATGACGATTGGAATTGGAATGAAACAAATTAAAGTGAGCTTCCAATCCATGATGAGCATTACGGTTGTAATCCCGATAATGTTCATTGCATTCACAATAAAGAACGAAATCCCGTCTACGAAAAAATACTGCAATTCCGTCGCATCATTATTGACACGGGTCATGAGCTGGCCGGTCTGCTTCTTCTGGAAGAAGTTCAGGGATAGCCGCTGCATGGATTCGAACACACTTGCTTTGAGATCAAATGCTACATTGGCGGCGAGTTTTGCATTCAACATGCTGAACACAACGCCAAATCCAAGTGAAATGGTTCGAAACGCTAAAATCAGTACGATGACGAGACCAATCTGCCCAGCAAAAGCTCCCGTATTGTTAAGCGCTTGATCGAAGAGTACCGTTCCTTGCAAGTACGGAATGACAAGACCCGATGCCGAGTTAAGCAGCATGAATAGCACGATGAGGACAATAAGCCTCTTATACCCGCCTGCAATCGAGAGCAATCTCCCGAAAATCGCGTGTTTCTTCATACATTTCGGACAGATCTGCCTGCCTTCTTCCGGATAGATCATCCCACACTTCGGACATGAAGCTTGTTCCGAATGATCTTCGATTTCATCCTGGCGAATCTCTTCCTGATTCTTCAGCTTTGTAACGAAGGAGGCTAATTTGGCGGCTCGCGCCATTTCCCCGTTCGTGAACGCACCGATGGCACGCTCTTCTTGTTCATGTATAACGACGAGTCCGGATGCAACTAAATTAACGATGGAAATCTTCTCGATACTGTGGAGTGGAATGGATTCTACGAACTGATATGTAGTTGTGCGCGGCGTTTCTTTCGGAGTTCGTTGAATCCCTTTGAATATTTTCTGTGTAATCTGACCCTCTGTACTCGATACGATATGAAGTGCAACGCTCGTAAGAATCAGATACGTACTGGCAAAGCCCTTGCCGTCTTTACTTCGATCACAATGCATCCAATAGACAACATCGCTCGCCTTCACCTGTTGCAGAACAGACAGCACTTCGGCTTTCAACTTTTGGTTCATAGGCACCCCTTCCATCATTAACTCAACGTTATGTTTGTATCATGCGTTTAACGAAACACAATGATATTACCATAATTACTAGGTTCAGGAAATGATAATATTTCGTTAAAATTGTTTTTGGTACCCTATGCGTTGTCCTAGTACAACCTTGATCCGTCTCACATATAGTATAGTACGCAGTCAATCCTCCTGCGGAGGAGGTGAGTTGAAATGACATTTGTGCTAACAGGTTGGATGCTTTACACGATGTGGGTTCTGTTTGGATTGATGGGTCTTAGCTTTTTGCTTGGATTGTACCGTGCACTCGTAGACAATAAGTTCTCCAGCTCTCTATTTCTTGACTATTTGAAAGACGTATTGTATTACGTGCTTCCACTCTTCGTACTTGCGAACATCGTCTCCCTGGATTATACTGGCTATTTGCTCCTCGGAGCATATTACGTCGGCGCATTCGGGGTTGCTCTGAAGTATCTTGGGGATATGAAGAGAAAGTTGTAATCAGATTCAAGTCGTTCCAATCAACCGAATGACCTAGACACGAAGAAGGCTGCCGATACGTCGGCAGCTCTTCTTTGCGTTCATTTCGCGACAAATAATTCCATGAACTGATGCACGGGCATCTGTTCAAGCTCCGCCTGATCCGCACAACTTGAGAAGATTCGATTCGCTTGCTTCACAGCAAATCGACTTCGTACATTGGATTCGAACTTCTCCATCAGGAGAGGAGTACCCTCTTGTCTTCTCCTGCGGTGTCCGATCGGGTATTCAATCTCTACTTTATCCGTTGCTGTACCATCTACGAAGGTGATCTGTATCGCATTCGGGATAGAACGTCGATGCTCATCCAGATAATCACAGGAATACCGCTCATCTTCCACGAGAATCATCTTCTGCCGTAATGCATCGATCCGAGGATCCGCTGCAACGTTATCTTCATAATGATCCGCATGGAGCGAGCCATGGAGAAGCCCAATGGCAACCATGTATTGCAGGCAATGATCACGATCCGCAGGATTATAAAGCGGCCCAATCTTATCGATAATCCGCAGCGCAGATTCATGCGTTGTAATCTGAATGGTATCAATCTCTGCTAGACGATGATTCACCTTCGGGTGAAGCTGCAGTGCACATTCAACCGCCGTCTGGCCGTGGAATTCCGCAGGAAATGCGATTTTGAACAAAATATTCTCCATGACATAGGACTGGAACGGCCGCTCAACGCGCAATGGTTGCCCACGGAATAATACGTCCTGAAATCCCCACGTCTTGGCTGTTAAAGCCGAAGGGTATCCCATTTCTCCCTTTAATGTCATAAGCGCTAGTTGCACAGCTCTGCTCGTTGCATCTCCGGCCGCCCAAGATTTCCGGGTCCCCGTATTCGGCGCATGCCGATACGTTCGCAGCGGATGACCATCGATCCAGGCATTCGACACCGCTTGAATGACTTCCTCTTGCGTACCGCCCAGCATCGCTGTTATCACAGCAGTAGAAGCGACTTTCACCAGGATTACATGATCGAGCCCCACTCGATTGAAGCTATTCTGAAGTGCAAGGACGCCCTGAATCTCATGGGCTTTGATCATCGCCGTAAGTACATCCCGCATATGCAGCGTAGTTCCGCCTTCGGCTGTGCGGCTCTGGCTAATATAATCCGCCGTTGCGAGAATTCCACCCAAATTATCTGATGGATGTCCCCATTCCGCGGCAAGCCATGTATCGTTATAATCCAGCCAGCGAATCATCGTCCCGATATTGAAGGCAGCATTCACTGGATCGCTCTGATACGATGTGCCAGGAACGCGAGCACCGTTCGGCACGATTGTACCGGGTACGATCGGACCTAGCAGCTTCGTACATTCCGGATAGCGCAGCGCTAGCAGTCCACAGCCCAATGTATCCAATAAACATAACCTTGCCGTCTGATAGGCTTCTTCGCTATCAATCGATTGTTCCAACACATATTTTGCAATCTCGACGAGGAGCTGATCAGGTTGCGGCCTAGCAGCTTGATGAGATAGAGACATATATGAAGCTCCCTCCCCTATTCATGAACGCTGGTTGATTGGGACCCATGACATCGGTTCAGGCCCGGTATAATCAGCTTGAGGGCGAATAATTCGCTTGACTTCCCGCTGCTCACGAATATGCGCCGACCACCCACTAATTCGGGATATGACAAAGAGCGGTGTGAACAGAGCTGTAGGAATGCCCAACATCCGGTAGGCGGATGCGCTGTAGAAATCAAGATTCGGAAACAACCTTTTCGCGTCCCACATCACCTTCTCGATCCGCTCAGAGATCTCATAAAGTCGCATATTCCCCGCCTCCTCCGACAGCGTTCTCGACCAAGCCTTTATAATATCTGACCGGGGGTCGGAGATAGAATAGACGCGATGACCGAAGCCCATAATCAGTTCCTTACGCTCCAACATTTCCTTAATCCCGATCTCCGCAGCATCTGGGCTCTCAAATCGTTCAATCAAATCCATTGCCGCTTCGTTCGCACCCCCGTGTAGAGGTCCGCGCAGTGTTCCGATGCCGGTTGTTACCGCCGAATAGAAGTCTGATCGTGTAGAAGCTGTAATCCGAGCGGCAAATGTCGATGCGTTGAACTCATGTTCAGCATACAGAATGAGTGAGGCATCCAGCGCCCGCTGATCCAGCTCACTAGCCTCGCTGCCATGCAGTAACTCGAGAAAATGACCTGCGACAGATCGGCTCCCGGTTGCAGTCTCAATACGTACGCCCTTCGTCTGAAAATGAAACCAATAAAAGAGAATTGAAGCACTACTCGCGATAAGACGATTTGCAATATCCTGTCCAGTTCCCTCTTCGGATTCCGGCTCAAATGCCCCAAGCGCAGAAATGCCAGTTCGCAGTACATCCATAGGGTGCGTCGTGGCAGGGAGCTGTTCTAGAATTGTCTGCAATCCTGTAGGCAAATCTCTTAACATCGTTAGCTTCGTTCGATATTGCTGCAGTTCTTCGCTATTCGGAAGTGCTCCATAGATCAACAAATACGCCGTTTCTTCAAATGTCCCTGCGCGGGCAAGATCATGAATCCTATAGCCTCGGTACGTAAGTCCTTTACCTTCCTTCCCTACTGTTGAAATAGCCGTCTGTCCTGCGATGACATCCGCTAATCCATTATTGTGCCGATCCGTCAAGTTGGTTCACTCCTCTCCGTAGCGAATAACCGATCCAGCTTTTGCTCGTAGCCCTCATAACCAAGTACGTCATACAATTCGGCACGCGTCTGCATCCGATCCAGCACGTTCTGCTGCGTACCATCCTGACGAATAGCCTGATAGACCTGCATGGCTGCCGCAGACATCGCCCGAAAGGCTGACAACGGATAAAGCGCAAGGCGTACACCCGAAGTCCGCAGTTCCTCAAGCGTGAAGAATGGAGTCCGGCCGAACTCTGTAAGATTCGCGAGCACAGGAACATTGACTTGCTCTGCGAAGCGACGATAATCCTCCAGACTTGTCACCGCTTCGGGAAAAATCATATCAGCCCCTGCTTCAACGCATGAACATGCGCGCTCAATGGCAGCCTCCATACCCTCGACGGCGATAGCATCCGTACGTGCCATAATGACAAATTGCGGATCAACGCGAGCATCGACAGCCGCTCGAATGCGATCCACCATCTCCTCTTGAGGGACAATGGCTTTATTCGGTCGATGACCGCATCGTTTGGCAGCAACTTGATCCTCGATATGAATACCAGCCGCACCTGCGCGATGCATCTCTTGCATCATCCGTGCGATTTGAAATGCCCCACCAAAACCCGTATCGGCATCGACAAGTAGCGGCAGCTTGGTCACACTTGAGATTCGCCTGACATCCTCTAGACAATCTTGCAGTGTAGTAATTCCGAGATCAGGAAGCCCATAGGAAGCGTTGGCAATCCCTGCACCCGATAGATAGAGCGCTTGAAATCCAATTTGTTCCGCCATCATAGCGGAGTAAGCGTTGATTGCACCCACGACTTGAAGAGGACGCTCCGTTTCTATTGCTTGACGTAATCGTAGACCGGGTGAGTCTACCATAGACGGTTACCTCCTTTACAGAACATCTCATACCTTATCGAAGCATTGAACCACTGATCACGATCCTGTGAATCTCATTCGTCCCTTCATAGATTTGGGTCACTTTCGCATCGCGAAACAGCCGTTCTGCCGTAAAATGATCTATGCAGCCTTGGCGTCCAAGGATTCGTATCACCGCGCCAGTGACCCGCATCGCTGTATCCGAAGCGAACATCTTAGCCATCGATGATTCTTTCGTACAAGGCATGCCCATTTGGCGAAACGAAGCGGCACGATAGACAAGCAGCCTTGCGGCTTCAACCTGCGTCATGAGCTCCGCAATGAGATCGAGGTCCGATGGTGTCCTTCTCCGTCTTCGTCCGCGATCATCGATCCTATGCCTATCTGTTCCATCCACGAGTTCAAGCGCTGCCTGCGCGATACCCAATGCTTGTGCTGCGATACCGATGCGCCCACCATCGAGCGTTCCCATCGCAATCACGAAACCTTCACCTTCTCTTCCTAGGCGCTGAGTCACTGGAATTTCCACCTGATCCAGTGTAATCTCACATGTATTCGAGCCATGAAGACCCATTTTCTTTTCCGCTTTGCCAATGCTGAATCCAGGACTATCCCTCTCAATAATAAAAGCAGAAATTCCACGAGCCCCTTGTACTGCATTGGTCACTGCAAAAATAATATAAGTATCCGCTACGCCTGCGTTCGTGATAAAAATCTTCGATCCCGTCAATCGATAATGATCCCCTTCAAGCGTTGCCATCGTTCGAATGGATGACGCATCGGAGCCGGCATGAGGTTCCGTCAGCGCGAACGCACCAAGTGCTTCACCTGATGCCAGCTTCTGTACATAGTTCTCCCTCTGTTCGTCAGTACCGTAATGAAGAATCGGCAACGTGCCCACCGAAGTATGCACGGAGAGAATGACTCCCGCAGCAGCGCTGACTTTTGAGATTTCATGAATCGCTAGAATGTAGGATATGAAATCAGCCCCCGCGCCTCCCCATTGCTTCGGGATGGGAATGCCCATGAAGCCGCTCGCTCTCATCTCCTTCAGCAATTCCCGCGGAAAAGCACCCTCGAGTTCCATAGGAGCCACATGAGATACAAGGATTGTCTCCGCAAACTGCCGCACCCTGCTCTGCCACTGCTCTTGTTCGCTCGACAATCTGAGCTCCATCCGCAGGCACTCCTCTCTCATGAAGCGCGTGATTCTTATTGGTCATATACGAAGAACCCCCTACCCGTTTTTCGTCCGAGCCAACCTGCACTCACATATTTACGTAATAAAGGACATGGCCGATATTTCGAATCACTGAAACCTTGGTGCAATATCTCCATAATGGATAGACATGTGTCGAGTCCAATGAAATCAGCAAGCGTAAGCGGTCCCATCGGATGATGCATACCAAGCTTCATCACTTGATCCACCGCTTCTGGTGCTGCCACCCCTTCATAGACGGTATAAATGGCTTCGTTAATCATCGGCATTAGAATTCGATTGGAGACGAAACCGGGTGCGTCCTGGACTTCCACGCCAGTTTTTCCCAGCTGCTGTGTTATGGTCTGGATCTGTTCGAAGGTCGCATCCGACGTGGCCAATCCTCGAATAATCTCAACAAGCGGCATGATCGGAACAGGATTCATAAAATGCATCCCGATCACCAGATCTGGACGACCCGTGACTGCAGCAATCGCGGTGATGGAGAGCGACGATGTATTGGTTGCAAGAATCGCATCCGGCATGCAAATGGAGTCCAATGCTTGAAAAATCGCGGTCTTCAGTTCCATCTTCTCAGGGACCGCTTCGATCACAAGCTGTGAACGGTTTGCGATGCCTAGATCCGTAGATGGTTGAATCTGCTGCATAATCCGACTTTTGTCTTCCTCCGTCAAACTTCCTTTCCGTACGAAACGAGTTAGAGAACCTTCGATCCCTGCAATCCCTCGCTCGACGGCCGTTGATTCGATATCATAGAGCCCAACCTGGTAGCCGTGTTGTGCAAAAGTCTGTGCGATTCCACTTCCCATCTGACCTGCACCCAGCACCGTAACTTCTCGAATGGCTATTGGAATCACCTCATTCTATCCATCCACTTGAACTAGTATCGCATCCCCGTGCGCACCGCCGCTGCATATCGCTGCAATCCCTAAGCCCCCTCCCCTGCGCCGTAGTTCCATAATCAGACTCAGTAAAATTCTTGCTCCACTCGCACCTAACGGATGTCCTAGCGCAATCGCACCGCCGTTCACATTCACGCGCTCGATATCCCACGCAAGCATTCGTGAACAAGTGAGAATAACTGCGGCAAACGCCTCATTGACTTCGAAGAGATCAATCTCATCCAATCGATGCCCTGTCTTCTGCAGCAGCTTCTGAATCGCAACAGCTGGTGCTTGCGCAATATGACGCGCTTCCATTCCAATCGACGTATGACCGATAATCCGGGCAAGGGGCGTAAGGGAGCGACGTGCGGCTTCTTCCTTCGTCATAAGTAGGAATGCTGCTGCACCATCATTCACACCTGGCGCATTTCCAGCCGTCACAGTCCCCCCATCGCCAACGATTGGTTTTAACTGGCCCAGTTTCTGAAGATTGGTATCCATTCGCGGACATTCATCCGTATCCCTCTGACCTTGTGATGTGGATACAGAGATCACCTCATCTTTTATTTTCCCTTGTGTTATCGCTGCAACTGCGCGGTTGTGGCTTCGCAGAGCCCATTCATCTTGCTCCTCCCGGCTAATCCCTTGCTCTTGAGCCGCCTCATCGCCGTATTGTGCCATGAGTACCTGTTCGAAGGCGCACAACAGACCGTCATACTGCATCAGATCAATCAGCTCAGAGGAGCCCATCCTAACACCCCACCGCATGTTAGGTGCTGCATAAGGCACTTGACTCATATTCTCCATCCCACCTGCAACGAAGATGGAGCCGTCACCCGCTCGAATCATCTGATCTGCCAAAGTAACCGCTCGAAGCCCGGAAGCGCAGACTTTATTCACCGTCTCCGCCGTTACGTGCTTGCTGAGTCCTGCGAGCATTGCTGCTTGCCTCGCAGGACTTTGTCCCACTCCCGCTTGAAGCACCATCCCCATGATAACGCCATCCACATCTGCAGGATCCATTGGACTACGCTGCAGGACTCCGCGGATGGCCGCGCCACCCAGATCAACGGCCTTGACGTCTCGCCACATGCCTCCGAATTTGCCGAATGCGGTTCGGCAGCCCGAGACAATCACGGTATCCTGCATCACTTCACCACCTTCGAATCGGACCGAATACGTCTCCTCACATCCATATGGAATCCACCCGTACCATAATCCGATTCCAAACATTTCGCGTCGCGCATATAACGTTCTAACCCAACCTCTTGCATGTAGCCGTACCCGCCGAAGATTTGTACAGCCTCGGTCGTAATTGCAACTGCTGCCTCTGCTGAGTACAATCTAGCCATTGCCGCTTCCTTCCTACAGGATAATCGCTGATCCATTCGCCATGCGGCCTGATACGTAAGCAATCGTGAGGCTTCCAACTTCACGGCCATATCTGCCAATTTGAAAGCAATCCCTTGCTGACGGCCAATGTTTTTGCCGAATTGAACCCGCTCTTTTGCGTAAGCTGCTGCTCGATCGAGTGCACCTTGAGCAATTCCTACGGCCTGTGCGGCCGCACTAAGATGGCCTAAATCAACCCATGACACATCCTTGCTACGCCCACTTCGTACAGATCCAAGACGATTCGAATAGGGCACCTCGCATTGCTCCAGAACCACTTCAGCCGTTGGATACGATCGAAGTCCGATCTTGCGCTGCAGCTTGCCAAGTTTGAACCCCGGATTCCCCTCCTCTACGATAAAAGCTTGATATCGCTTTCTCGACCCACTTGGAACACATGCAAATAATATATAAAGATTCGCGATCCCCACATTAGCGACACAAGGATGGTTCCCATCCAAGACCATGACATCCCCTGCCCTATGTGCCAATAATTGGTCTCTCTGACTCTCGCTGTCTGCACGCCCGACCGGAAAACCAATCCCCCCGAGCTTCACCCCCAGCGCCAAATCATGCAAATACAAAGCCTTCTGTCTTTCATTACCGTTGCTGTATAACAGCCAACTCGCATAAGCGGTATGTGCTGCCAGCACAGCAGCTGAAGAAGCACAAATTGCCGCCAGCTCTTCCATCACAACCGCATATGTCAGACAATCTCCCGCTGCACCTCCGTAATGTTCTGGAATGAGGATCCCTGTGAGACCCAATTCTGCCATCTTCTTGACAATCGCTCTGTCAAATGACTGCTCCTCATCACGCTCCTTCACTCGAAGTGCTAATTCACTGCGAGCAAAGTCTCGAAGAACAGAGCGCGTCATCTCAAGTTCTTCAGAACCAAGAAACTGCATATCTCCTCCCTCCTCACCGGGGTCTAGGATGGACAAAGTTCGACGTAAACCGCATTCATCGTATTATATGAGGGGACCATTCGGATTAAGTACATCACAACAACAAAAACGCAGCATCAAATGACACTGCGTTGGTGATGCAACGGCTTCTACCAATCCATCGGGATCGTTATTGGACAGACAAAGATCCTATGAAGCCACTAGCACCTGTTGGGCCAACAGGCCCTGTGGGACCCACCGCACCTACAGGTCCAACGCCTGATCTGATATCAAACGCTGAAGCCGCCATTTTCACATCGATATTGAATAGAATTAATTGTATAGCATGAATGTGGGCTGTGATTTGTTTATGATTATTTGTCCCATGCAGTGCAAAATGTAGCAATGCATCCAGCATGTTCTGCAGTGCAGAACTCTGATTTGCCAGAGACATGTTCCCTTGACTCATCAAGTCTAGCAGCTGCTGCAAAGATGACTTTACAGGTTTCAATCTGGAAGGAGGTAGATGCAACCGATCCATAAATTGCTGGAGGTTCTTAACGATAGGATGGATATGCTGTATATGCTGTATATGCTGTATATGCTGAAAGTGACTTATCTGCCGCATTGGATCTACCTTGACTCGAAGCTGCTCGACCAACACAATCAGCTGATCCATTTCAATCGTCGTTAGATTTACCCTTCTCCGTGGATGGCAATAGAATAATTGACATCCTCGTCTAATACGACGCCTAGGTTGTTGATATTGTGGCTCCATTCGTATACATTTCTTACGCGCATGGATAGGCCAATGCTGGTTCATGTTCAGATCACCTCTTCTTATTCTTACGCGGGATGCCTGTCACCTCCCTATCATATGCACTTGCGGATTCAATTCTTTAGGTGCATTCCTTATTTAATAGCGATAGATACCTAAATATCGATTCAACAGCATATCGACGACAAAAAAAACCGCTACATTCGCAGCGGATTTCTATATCTAATTTCATATTAAATTGTGACACGCATTCGCGCATGATTCCGTTCCAATTGCAGCAGCTTTGTCTTCATTTCCAATCCACCACGATAACCAGTCAATGCGCCGTTCTTTCCAATAACACGATGACATGGGATGCCTATCAGCACAGGATTCGCTCCAATTGCTGCTCCTACCGCACGTACTGCAGCAGGCTTTGAAATGGAATGAGCGATATCTGCGTACGACTTGGTCTCCCCGTAGGGAATACTGCACAATGCCTGCCATACCGCAAGCTGGAAGGAAGTCCCGATCGGATCGAACGGAATGGAGAAATTGGACCGCGTGCCTTCCAAATATTCCATCAATTCTTCGCGGATGAGCTTCAACCCTTCATCATCTTGAATCCAAGGATGGTCGGTACGATGTTTTGCAACGGTGGCAACCATTTCCTCGAAGGGTCGATTCGGCGACCCGACATAACAGAGCCCCTTATCCGTCGAAGCGAAGTACAGCTTCCAGCCATCATGAAGGACGGATGACCAGTAAATGTTGTTCAATGGATTTATGATTTTCATAGATTTTTCACACCTCTTCCATTAACGGATTTCGATAGGACTCGCGATACGCTGCCGGCGTGAATCCTGTGCTTTTTTTGAACCAGGTTACGAAATAAGGGATGTTCGGCATCCCTACCCTCCCGGCAATCGTAGATATCGCGATATCTGACTTGCGCAATGATTCCATAGCTTTCTCTAATCTCATCCGTTGAACATATTCACCCGGCGTAATTCCCGTAACACGCTTGTAAATTCGATGCAGATGATAAGGACTTCCATGACATGTATCTGCAATCATTTGAAGCGATATGGAGTGTTGATAATTCTCTTCTATAAACCGAGATATTTGGTCAGCCCATTCCGCATCAGGTAATCGCTGACCCGTAGGCTTGCACCGTTTGCATGGTCGATATCCGGCATTCAGCGCTTCGTCGGCATTCCGGAAGACACTGACATTATCTTTATTCGGCGGTTTGGATTTGCAGGAAGGTCTACAGAAAATGCCTGTTGTCTTCACAGCATAGTAGAACTGATGATCATAGGCAGCATCATTCTGCAGAATAGCTTGCCACTGCACATCTGGAATCTGATCCATCATCGGGTCTCACCTCTATGAACAGTATAACCAAGTGACTGACCCGATGATAGCCTGCCTGAATGGAAGCGCAAGATTTTGAAATGAACGAAGGAATTCAAAACCTTCTTCATCGCTGCTTGGAACGTAAAGACTTGATCATCTCGAAGACAAGCCATAGGACGAACAATACAGCAATACCAAGACCCATCTCAATCACCGGAAATCTCGTAAGAGTTGTCTTATGACCAATCGATGACCCTATAATGAGACCTACCATCAAAATACTGAATGCGAGCAGAACAATACTGAACGATACTTTATCCGCCACACGATCCAATTTGTGTAGAAATTTCGTTAATTCCGGAGCCGTCACTTCGATCCTAATTTTCCCTCTCTGCAACTGAGTGAGTAAATTTCTCAAACTCGTTGGCACTTCGGTGAGCAAGTCAAAAAATTCTGGAATGTCATCGAGCAACTGCCTACCGATACGAATCGGGTTAAACTGTTCTTTGAATAGCCTACGCCCATAAGGCTCAGCGATTTCAAATATGCTAAACTCAGGGTCCAGAGCTGTTACAACGCCTTCCATGGTGAGGAGTGTCTTACCGAGCATCGTTAATTCGGAAGGGATACGGATTCGGTGATCTCGAGCAACCCGAAATAAATCATTCACAGCCTCGCCAATGTGCACCTGGCTCAGCGGGACATGAATATATTTATCTCTTAACTCATCGACATCTAAGCGTAGAGCAGCATCATCAACATCATCCGGAACAATCCCCATTTTCCCAATGGCTCGAATGACCCCTCTGGAGCTCTGATTGCGCAGTGCAATAACAAGAAGCGCGAAATGCTTCTTCATGGCATCCGACAGCCGTCCCACCATCCCAAAATCAAGCAATATGAGATCTCCATCTTCTTGTACCAACACATTTCCAGGATGCGGATCTCCATGAAAGAAACCTTCAATAAGAACCTGATGAAAAATAACCGATGCGAATTGTCTAGCAATTTCTGTGCGATTATGTCCCGTTTCCATCAACCCTGCGTGGTCAGACAGCTTGATCCCTGTCACATATTCCATTGTTAGGATGCGTCGCGTACAATACTTAAGAAATAATGAAGGTACCCGTACATGCTGCAAATGCTTGCATTGCTTCGCGAACTTCTCACCATTACGCGCTTCGGCGGAGTAGTCCAACTCCGCATGGAGTGAACGGGCTAACTCGTGAACAATTTCTGTAAGGCGGTAGTCCCTCGCCCATTCCAAGCGTTTCTCCGCAAGAATTGCAAATTCAGCCAGCATCCCGAGATCAGTCTCGATGATCTCTTGAATTCGCGGTCGTTGTACTTTCACGGCGACTTGTGTGCCATCATGCAATGTCGCTTGATGAACTTGCCCAATAGAAGCAGAAGCCAAAGGAACCAATTCAAAATCAAGAAAAACATGCTGAAGACGATCTCCAAGCTCATCCTCAACAATCTCCACTACCTCATCAGAATGGAACGGTGGTACTTGATCCTGCAGCTGTTCAAGCGCTGATATGACATCCGCTGGCAACAAATCCGGTCGCGTGCTAGCAATTTGCCCGAGCTTCACGAAGGTAGGACCTAACTCTTCAAGAATCAGACGAATTCGCTCACCAATGGACTTCTTATGTACATCATGTCTTTCGTTGCTACGCAAAAACGGAACCAATTCCAGTAAGTCAAGATCATGGACGATAAAACCGAAGCCATTGCGAACAAGCGCAATGGCAATTTTCCGATACCGTTTAAGCTGGCGTATTCTTTTCCTAATCTGCATACAGCACCCTCCTCGGTACCGGATTTATCTGAGTTCGAATCAAACCTTTATTGATTCTCTGCCAACCGCTGTTCCAGTCTCGCAAGACGTTGGGATAGTTCATCGAACTCTTCCCGCGTCACGCCGCCAGTCTGCTGTTCCCCCATGGTACGTTGTACACGCTCCATCACATTCGATTCGATCTTCTGACGCGCTTCTTCGCCTTTCTTGACAAGTTCATCAACCCATTCAGCGGATTCCTTACGGGTTAGTTCCCCTTTGTTGACGAGTTCCTCCACCGTCTTCTCAATTTGTTCCTTGCTTTGAGCAATAATACCAATCCCTAACGATAACGAACGATTCAATAGATCCTTCATCTGATCTAACCTCCTGTATTAAACTGTTGTATATCTAATTGATACGAATCTGAGAAAATCTCTTCCGGCAGCTGTTCCGAGGCGCTCGGCACACCGCGGGACTTGTAATTAACCCCTTCAGACGAATAGATTAGAACTTGAATTTGTCCGCCATGGACCAATGCTCGAATAAATATGGGCTGGTTGTACTTATTCTGGAACACCAGATCCGGACCTCCCCAACTAACCGTCGCATCTCGACCAGGGGGCACATAGGGGACATTTCGGCTATGAGAATAGCGCTCAATGATACGCAGCCCTGCGCGATCAACCGCATTGAACAACGTGGAAGAAATTTGGCAAATTCCACCCCCAACGCCTTCTGCGATCTCCCCTTTGACGATAACATGCGCACGTTGATATCCCTTCGACTCGGTCCGTATACCGACGACTTGATTAAAGGAGAACTTCTCTCCTGGAAACAAAACTTGATTATTCACTGCACGCGCCGCCAGGACAATATTCTGGGAACGATTCCTATTCCTCGGGTTGAAATACGTTATGTATTGACCAATTTGTTTCTCTCGGATGATGGAGAGAAGCTCCCGATCGACCTTAGGAAACGAGGGGCGCTGTGGGACTTCGATCTTGGAAGAACCCCCTTCATACATATATCGATAAAATTGTTCCATGAGCAAACGCCGATCTAACTTTCTCCCCATTTGTTCCGGAGTGATCCTCCCAAGATCATCTAGACCCGCATTTACGGGTGCAAGATACACTTTGTCGCCTATATTATCGAGGAACTTCTGGAACTTCTTCTCATTGATCAGCGGAATACCCGGCTGAGGCAGCGCATAATCCGTTCGATGAACGGTTGCCAGCGTCTCTCCATTCCATTCCACAACGAAACTGTCAGGTGAAATTAATCGAGAAAATAGAACAATTACCGTCATAAGTCCATATGGCCCCATGATTGCTTACCTCCAGTGCACATCTCATTACGTTCTATAATGTGTATCAAAGTGTATGGATTTATCCGATATGTAACAATGGAGTAGAATCCTATTTATCTTACGAGTTCACAGACTGTGGCTTCCAGAAGGTAATCCCCTCTATAACGTGTAAATGGGGTAGTCCGGATCATTTCCGACGCTACCCCATTTACATTAGATTTTTGATTCGAACGTTTTACAATCGGTCTCTTCCGAATTTCTAGCATTTGAACCGCGGTTACTTACGACATAGATAGAAGTCGCGTTGCATTTGTTGCCGTTCGCCCAGAATTTGCAGTTATTCACTTCGCATAGTACGTCTTTAGCCATGTGATATTCACCTCCCTCTTTACTAGCATTGCGGTTTTGGAGAGGTTTATACACGAGCTGTTCATTCTCACTCGATTCTCAATTTAGTATAAACAATGATCCTAATTCTTCTCAATTCTTGAGCTGCTTCATCAGTCGAAGCGCATTGCAGACAACCGTCACTGAACTAAATGCCATAAGCACACAAGCCGTCATTGGCTCCAGGAAACCCGCGGCTGCCATTGGAATCGTGATCATATTGTAGGCTAGTGAATATCCGAGATTCTGGCGAATATTGCGCATGGCATTTCGACTTAGTTGAATTGCAGCTGGAACATGGGTGAGATCCCCTCTCAGCAGAACAACATCCCCGGCTTCGATCGCCGTTCGCGTCCCTGAGTCCATCGCGATACCAATATCCGCAGCGGTGAGTGCCGCCGTATCATTCACGCCATCTCCGATCATCGCAACTCTACGCCCTTCCGACTGCAGACGACTCACAAGGTGTAACTTGTCAGCAGGGAGCATGCCAGCATATACGTATTCAATCCCTGTACGTTCAGCAACATCAGCCGCTACAGCTTGCTCATCTCCGGTCACCATCATCACGGTACCGTGCTTCTTCAAAAGTGCAATCCCTTCCGATGAAGAAGGTCGGATCGGGTCAGATAAATAGATCGTCGCCTTCCATACGCCATGCAATGCGACATGAAGTCGAGTCTCCCCTGCATGTTTCACCCGCGGCTTCAATGCACCTGGGACTGAGATATCCATCGACTGCAGCCATGATTCTTTTCCAATATGAAGCTGTATGCCTTCAACACACCCCATAATGCCTTGGCTTGCAATCTCCGTCACGGCTGAAGCTTCAGGCAACAATAACTGTTTCTTCTCAGCAGCTGTGACAATGGATTGAGCCAACGGATGTGCGGAACACCGCTCCAAGGCAGCTGCAATGCGGAGAATATAATTCTCGGATTGACCTGGAGCATCAATCGCTTGAACACTGGGTTTGCCTTCCGTGAGTGTCCCTGTCTTATCGAGCAGGAAGCAATCCATTCGGTAGAGGCTCTCAATATACTTGCCTTCCTTGAACAAAATTCCTCGCCTTGCTGACAAACTCGATGTAATCAGAATGGATATCGGTGTTGCTAATCCAAGGGCACAAGGGCAGGAGACCAATAATACTGCCATCGCGTGATGCCATGCCATCTCAGGATTCCCTGGCAAGATCATATAGTTCCATATCAGAAAGGTAATGGCTCCGCACAGAATCATCGCCGGAACAAATAATGCAGCCAATCGATCCACCTGACGCTGAACGAGCGGTTTACTATGTTGTGCCTGTTCCACGAGCTGAATCATCCTGGACAACTGTGAATTAGCATTGTCTACAGCAGTTCGAATATGAATGACGCCAGAAACATTCTTTGAGCCGTTGTACACCATATCACCCATAGATTTCTGGACTAGCTTACTCTCCCCTGTCAAGAAAGATTCATCCACCTCCGTCAGTCCTCGAATCAGCTTCCCATCGACAGAGACGACTTCTCCAGGATAGACGATCACGGTCGCTCCAATGCTTAAATCCTCTACGGGTATCCATCTCTCTTGTGTACCATCAAGAAGACGAATCATCTGTGCTTGCAGCGATTGCATGTGGCTCATTCCTTTGAGCGCTTTCCCTTTCGCGATAGATTCGAGCCATTTCCCGAGCAACACGGCGGTAAAGATCATCGCACTTGTATCGAAGTAATAATGGGTATGGTGCATCTCCTGGGTATGCATCGCATTAAAAATGAGATAATGGCTATAAAGATATGCCATCGACGTGCTAAGCGCAACGAGGACGTCCATGTTCGCAGATCGCTGAATCAATGCTTTGTATGCTCCGTAATAGAAAGGGAATCCGATGAGGAATTGCAGGATCGTCCCGATAAGCAGCTGAGTCCAAGGTGAGGCGATGAACGCCGGCACCTCAATGCCCGGCATCCAAGTAAAATGACTAAACATGACCCAGAATAATGGCATTGACATCAAAGCCGATGCAACGAATCTATTCCTGTAAAATCGAATTTCGTTGCTAGCGTGCGTATGTGCATCTTCAAGTTCCTCTTTCACACCATAACCGATCTGCTGGATCTTCTCGGTAATCTGATGAACCTGAATCACCTTCGAGTCGAGCTCAACATGGGCCTGTCCGAATGGTAAATTCACGGAGACGGTATCGACACCTGGCAGCTTGCGAAGCGTTCGTTCGATCCTAGCCGAACAGGCCGCACAGGTCATCCCCGTAATCTGAAGCTGAATTTGGGTGTTCATTACGCGCTACCTCCCATTTTCATCGTAAATCGATATATTATATGCCTCAGAAGATAGAGCATGCCCTGTCCAATGCTTCTTACACAAATAAAAATAGGAGTCATACCGAAGTATGCCCCTATTACTCTACTCTATTTTCCAATAACAAGCCTTGCTAAGCGTGACGATTTTTTAATTCCGCAAGCCTAATCTGGATTCTCCGCTTCCGATATAACTTATGTGCTGCATCTGCTACATCTTGCATCATGCCGCGATTAATCCAAGCGCCGAACACCATTCCTGCAATTGGTATCATCTGAAACAACTTCTTCCAACCCCAGTTATCCCGATAGACTGTCATCACTTCGCGCCAGCCTTCAATACGGGACAAGGTTGCATTACCCGCTTCAGAATCCTTATACTCCGAAGCCGTCTCAGCATTCAAATCGTCCAGAATGGCGCGTTTACCGACAATATCTGACGATGTGAATTGCATGACCTTCACCGTAAAGACCCGTTCTTGCTGCGTATTCGGATCGAACCCGTAACATAGTCCAATTTCTTGAATCACCTTCAAGGATAATCCTAGGATCGCCGGTATATCGATTGCGAGGGTGAATATTCCTCCAATGCCTGTCGTTGCGCCTTGCAAGGTCGCAAGTTTACTCCGGCTGTTGGATAGATCAACGGCTACGGCATCCATGATCGATAACGGTAATTGATCAACAGCAATACTATTCGGGAAGTCGCCTTTTTCTCGTAATTTCTGATTGATTTGCCCACTAGATACGAGATATTTACCACCGTCTTGAACATATCCGCCAAGCTCGTCGAGTGCCTTGCCAATTTTTTCATGAATGAACTTCGGTGTAAGTCGATCTAATATTTTGAAAGGAAAGCGAGCGATTCGATCCCAGATCCATAAATCACGCTGCTCCTGTTCCCATTTGGTTATCCCTTTAAGTTCTTGTTGTAATTCTTCACTCGTTTCCATTCGAGTCGTCCTTTGTTCATCCACCATCGCTCAATCCCCTCATTCTGATCCACATGGGTTGACATGTATTTTTCTAGTACGTGGATGAACTCCAGATCGTTTCAATTTTTTAATATCCATTCAGATTAACCAATTGGGCGCTCTGGGCATATCGTAGAAACATATAGAAGAGCCTATACGCTGAAAGGAATTGATTACAAATGTTTGTACCCTTTCCCTACGTTCGATATTCCAATCCTTGGCCATATATCGAAAGTCCCACTTATGCTATACAACCCAAGCCATTGACTTTCGTCCTCATTCATGGTTCATGGGCTGATACAAGCTTCTGGGATGAAATCGCAGCTGAGCTCCGGCAATTAGGACATATAGTGTATGTACCGGAATACGCTGGACATGGTGCAGATCCGAACAAAGCAGTGACGCATGCGATGATTACGCAATCTGTTGTCGATTACATTGTGTCTCACAACCTTCACAATATTATCCTCGTTGGTCACAGCTTCGGGGGGACTGTGGTTCAGAAGGTGGCTGAGCAAATACCGGATCGCATTCGCAGAATGGTCTTCTGGAACGCATTCGTGCTCAAGGACGGAGAGAGTGCCGCTGAAGAACTCCCACCTGCTGTCCGTGAAACGTTCATACAATTACGCAAAAGTTCACCTGATGATACAATCAAGCTCCCTTTCCCTGTCTTTCGTGAGAACTTCGCTAACACCGCAAGCTTCGAGTTCGCTTCCCATATGTATCAGCAAACACCGTCTGAGCCCGCAGGACCGCTTTTTGAGAGGCTAGATCTGAAGAAGTTCTACAACCTAACGATTCCAAGAAGTTATGTCAATCTGACAGAAGATACAGCGATCTCCCCACAAGCTGACGGTTCCTACGGTTGGCATCCACACATGTCGAGTCGGCTTGGATTATTCCGCTATATTCAAGGCGTTGGCGACCACTTCTCGACAGCCAAGACCGACCCGCGGTCCGTCGCTTACAGAATCTATGAAGCAGGACGTGACTAGATTCTCCGACAAGCCACCCCATCATTTCGAGGCTGATGCCTTTCCCTTACGACGCTTGATTGCCTGTTCAACAACACGTTCTAGTTCCTCAGGTACTGGAATGTCTTGATACCATTTCTTTAATTGTTCGATCGGATTGTCCATCTATTGTACCTCCTCAGAACTGTCGTCATTCAGTTGGATTCGAAGAATGCGGAGCGCTTGATAGAGACGCGTCTTAATCGTATTCACGTTCTCTTGCAGGACTTCTGCAACTTCTTCAATCTTCATGTCTTCGAAATATCGAAGGATTACGATGCTGCGATACTTCATAGGCAACTCCTCTAATGCTCGCTTCAGGTCAAGATCTGGATAGACATCTGCAGTGCCCGAACTATACGATTCCAGAGTTTCATCGTCTACAATTCGAATCCTTTTGTGCTTCCTTAAGAAATCAAGCGACAAATTAACAACAATGCGGAAGAACCAATTTTTGATTGCATCGGGATTTTTCAGCGATTCGGCGGATACTAAGGCTCTATGTATCGATTCTTGGACAATATCAAGGGCATCCTCGGTATTCCGAACATAGCTATATGCGAGACGGTAAATGTTTGCTTGGTAATCTGTTATGCATCGGATTAAACATTCTTCGAGTTCACTTTGAAGCATGAGATCGAATACTCCTTCTCATTAAGCAAATATTCCCCAAGCTTGAATCATTTCCTTGAAGAACAATAAAAGGACTGCAGCAGCACCTTACATGCTGATCTTCAGCCCTTCTACATATAGCTATTATGTCACAATCTCGAGCAAATCATGAGACGAACACGGAAGAATTAAATATGAGATACTTTGGAGTATTTCTCTTTGTAGATGGACTCCAGTCCGACGGAAATGAGATGGAAGCCAAAAATAAACACGATGTAAGCAACAAGCGGAATAACTAAGATCCATTGGTAGATTAACAAAAAATTCCTTGCTTGGCCGATTAGCCCAGTCCATTCATTCGTTCGGCTCACATATTCAATGGGATCAAAGTACATCGTCGTACCGCCTACGAATACATTGAAAATAGCCAATTGTCCGAGCAATCCCAAAATCAGAATAATCTCTTGTACGAACAAAATAATGAAGCTTTCCTTCATATGTGGGAAAATATGCGTTCGAATGATGGTCAGGGGGCCTGCACCGATCGATCTCGCCGAGATAATGAATTGCTTCTCCCGGATAACCATCGTTTTATCTTTAATCGTCGAGGCGACGGACGGAATTCCGACGATCGTCATGACGACGGCGAGTATGATCGACAAATAGACAGGGGAAACCACCGGATTGATCGAAATGCCGATCATGACCATCCATACGATGATGAACATAGGAATCCCATTTAATACATTCCATAGGGGCAGTCGTTTCGCACGAGACTTCTTTTCTTTACCGAAATAACCAAGGAGCAGACCGACAATCCCACCGATGAAGATACGAGCAAATGCAACAGCGAGAGATACAATAATCGTGTATTTGGACCCAGCGATTAATTTCGCCATCAGATCCGTTCCTGCCTTATCCGTTCCAAATGGGTACTCAGCATTCGGAGAGATCGGCGGTACGACTAATGTGCCTTGTCCATTCGCATCGACAACATAATGGACTGCAACCTGATCCTCCACATGATGCGGTGCTAGGTATTGTCCGAAGAAGGAAGCAGCAATCATGACAAGGGTAATGATGAGACCTGCAATCAATGCTCGATTCATCGTGTCAACACCTTCTCCCACCCTAGAATCATAAGCCTTAGCAGCAGATATACGATCGCGTAGAGTAACAAGAACGTCAGAATGCCGTTGACGACCAGACTATACTGATAGCTATTCATACCAAACGCATTGGTGAATACAAGCAGTGTAACCCCGTGCAAATTGTACAAATATTCGAATATAAACAGGTTGCCGAACAAGATCCCCATAAATTTATGCAAATCCGCTTTGATGAAGGGCAATACATTGGGTAGGGCATGGCGGAAAATGATATACCCCTTCCGCAGTCCTCGCGATTTCGCGAAATTGATATAATCCTCCGTAAACGTATGCTTCATATGAAGCGCAACATTACGGATCATGTAGTTCGCAGGAATAATGATTGTTGATAGCAGCGGAAGTAGGATGGCAGGTTCATTATCATTGAAGCTTGCGACCTTGGCAATGACCAAGCCCGTCTCCATCGCGACGAGTACGATGATGAATTGCAGGACGATCACGATAATGAAGTCTGGCATTGCGCCCGTCAACTCCAGGAGACGCTTGAACCATTCCGCACGTGAAACGGCGAAATAGACGCCAAGCAAGATACCAACCGTCATGCCCATGACTGCACCGAGAACCATATAAAAGGATGTAACTTTAATGCCGTAACCAATCTGCTCCCAGAACGATAGTTCATTGATCCCAGCGTAATAGCGGAAGGATTGCCCGGTCCAAATGCCATCAATATACTCCCCGATCTTCGTGAAGCCATTCATCCATTGAAAGTGCAGCGCGCCATTCACAGGATCAGCCTGAAAAACAACTGGCAACATCGAAAAAAGAAGGACAATGAGTAGAACCCCCGGCACAAATAGCGATACTTGAAATAGTTTTGACATCGTAGAGAGCTTCCTTTCAAACAGAATGATCAAAGTTCAATCCTGTTGTATTCGACAACATCAGGTAAATACCTCCATTTTTTAGCAAAATATTTCCTGCATCAACAAAAAAAGAAGCACCTTCTAAGGTGCTCCCTGTTATGTATTAAACTCGACTAGCTTGCCCGGCACATTTGCGGATTAAAGAAATCTGACCTGCGTGCAGTCCCGCGTGATAAAGAACGCGTCCCAACGCTTCACGCGGCGTAGACACACCCATCGGTGTAGTGACCGGCTGATCCCATGCCTCTGCAGGAAGCTCTTCCATCGCGGAAGTTAAATAGTTATCCGAAGCTTCCGAGAACGCGAGCAACGACGCTAGATCCGCAAATGCAGAATCATCTGTCGAATGACCATTGGTCAGATAGATCAGACCTTCCGGAGCTTGCTTCTGGAAGAACCACTCCGCGAACATATACTCTACTTCAGCATTATGCCGAACCATAAAACCAATGGATGATGAGTCATCCGAGAGTTTCAGCGACAACTCTTCAGATTTCAAAGTGGACATCGATTTCTGGAACCGATCACGGACGGTTCTCCATACGGGACGAACGAATTCATAGGACATGGTCGAGTTTACCTCCTTCAAATTCCTTATTTATCTTTCTTATCAACCACGACGTGCTCGAATTTATCACCTGACAGGTTCACATCGAATGCTTGACCAAACCCGACAACAAATCGGCCTCCGATTGGCGTCAATTCGAATAAGGAGAAATCCAATCCACGAAGCATCGTCATCATTTTCTCGCCGAACGAAGTGTTAAATAATTCGAAAATTTCTTCATGACCCTCATTGCCAAGATTCGCAGTCGAGCAAGACCAACGTGCACGCTCGCGAGCAAATACATTCTGCGTCTCACTCTCGTCCGCAATCATCATGACATGAACGCGGTCATTGCTCTCCACATAGCGATAATGATCAGAGATACGGCTAATATAAATGTACAGCTTGTCATTAAGCTTCACGAAGGGCGCATAGCTAATGAATGGCATACCCTGTTCATCCAAGCTGCTAATCACTAATGTCTTGCGACTGCTCGTAAAATCAACATATTTCTGCTTCATTGTTCCAATATCCATTGTCTTCATCTGATATTCCTCCTCAAAATTAGCCTGCATTAGCAACTGCTCTACGAATTGGATGAATGCGCGGCGAGGTCGAATTCGGTGTGAATTCTACTTCTGCCTCGACGCCGTATACATTGCGAATCATCTCATGTGTTAAGACTTCGGACGGTTTACCGACCAACTCCACGACGCCACTCCGAATGACACAAATTTTATCACTATACGTACTTGCCTGATTCAGATCATGCAGGACCATGATAACGGTAATGCCAAGCTCTTTATTCAGCGATCTCACCAACTCTAAGACTTCAAGCTGATGCGCAATATCTAAGTATGTTGTCGGTTCATCGAGCAGCAATACCTTAGGACGCTGAGCCAAAGCCATAGCGATCCATGCTCGCTGCGCCTCGCCTCCTGACAAGGATACGACTAGGCGTTTCCGATACGAAGTCATCCCTGTCTGTTCTATCGCCCAATCGATGATCTCATGATCTTCCCGCGTCAATCGCTCGAACCAATTCTTATGCGGTGTTCTGCCGTAAGAGACAAGTTCTTCCACCGTCATATCAGCCGGCGTCTGATTGGATTGGCATAAGATGCACATCATCTGCGAAATTTGCTTGCTGCGCATCGCACTCAGCTCTTGACCTGCGATACATACACGACCGCTCTCGCATGGGATCAGACGAGACATCCCCTTGAGCAACGTCGATTTACCAGATCCATTCGGGCCAATGATCGAGACGATTTCTCCTTCAGTGACATGAAGAGAGACGTCTTTCACAATACGATTCCCATCATAACTTATGGATAGCGAGGTAGCTTCCAGCATGCTATACATCACCTTTCCTCATCAGATATAGAAAGTACGGCCCACCAACAACAGCCATGACAATGCCCGCAGGAATATCGAGTGGAGCGAAGAACGTTCTACCAATCGTATCCGCAACAAGCAATACCAGTGCGCCAAGTCCAATACTCATCGGAATCAGATGTTTGTAATCGGATCCAACCAGCATTCGTGCCATATGTGGAACAACGAGTCCAACGAAGCCAATCATCCCAACCGTTGATACCGATACCGCCGCTAAGTAGACAGCGACGAAAGAGAGAAGAATACGAACGCGATTCAGGCTTTCGCCTAGATTCAAGGCAACTTGCTCCCCGAGACGTAATATATTCGCTTGCCGGATACAAAATAACGCAACGATCCAGCCAATGACCGAGTACGGCAACATCACGCGCAGATCTCCCATACCTTTGCCCGACATGCTCCCATTCAACCATTGCAAGGCTCCAGGCAGCTTATCGCTATAAAGGAGTGATAACAATCCGATAATGCCGCCGAAGACAGAATTGACAGCAACCCCAGCAAGGATAACCCGTATTGGTGTGATCCCCCTCTTCTTCCATGCAAGCGCATAGACCATCAGCGCTGACAAGCTGCCGCCAATGATCGCTGCGAAAGGGATGAACGATGAGAATTGCGGTACGACCAGCAAGATAAATAATACAGCTACGGATGCACCGCTGGATACCCCTGTTAATCCCGGGTCCGCGAGCGGATTATTCATAACAGCCTGCAGCATCGCGCCTGATAATGCTAAATTAATGCCAATCACTGCTGCGAGCATGACACGAGGAATTCGAATATCCCACAGGATGGTATCCGATACTTCGCCGCCATGGCCGAAGAGTGCTTTAATAATTTCTTCAGGTGAGAATTGAACGCTGCCAAGCCCCATCGATACGATAATGGCTAAGATGAGTAGGACGAACGTCAAGCTTATCGTTAACTTGGTTGCCTTTTTATGTACGAGCACTTGTCTTCCCCCTATTCCACGAACCCAAGAGCTACGTCCTTATGAGTACAGAATGCTTAGCATCTGTTGATAGGCATCCGACGCTTTGACGACTGACGCTACGCCGAACAAGTTATAATCCAGCGCTTTGACTTTGTCATTCTTAAATGCGTTCAATTTATCCCACGCACCGTTCTTCTTCACATCTTCTTCGAACTTCTTCACTGCTGTATTGGCATCGCCGTGTGCAACCAATAGAATCACGTCAGGGTTCGCCGCGACGACATTTTCCATATTTAGAGATATATAAGTTTCTTCGGATTTCAGTACATCGGACACCACATTGGATGCTCCTAATTTCTTCGCAATACTTCCTGCGAATGTATTCTCATTCATCATCATGAACGATTCTGCAGAGCCGAATAGAATCATGATCTTCGGCTGTGTCTTTCCACTTGCTTGCTCTACACTTGATTTCTCTTGTTCAGCGAGCTTCACAAGGAACGCATTTGCTTGATCTTCTTTCTTAAAAATGCGGCTGAGAACGACCGTTGTTAGCTTCAACTCTTCCAGTGAATCGGCTGGCAGATAAGCTGTATTCAAATTCGCAGGCTTAAATTGCTTATCAAGACTTGTCTTAATCGATTCTGGCCCTAGAATGACATCCGGCTGCAGCTTCGTTACTTGCTCGACATCCGGTTTGAGCGCGGATCCGATCCGAGGCAAATCCTTGAATGCTGCGGGTAACTCTAGCGTTGATGTTGGAACGCCGACCGGCATAACGCCTAATTCGTTCAGAATTTCCGAGATCGCAACGGAAGCCACAACCACTTTATTCGGCGCTGAATCCCCGAATTGTGCTTGTAATTCTGAAGCTTTGGTCTCGTCTACGGTATAAGCTGACGCAGGAGCTGCTGCTTTCTCCTCTGTTGCAACTTGTGTAGTCGTCTCTTGTCCTGCTTCTGCTGTCTTCTCTTTACTGCTGCAACCAACAGCGAGTGCTAGTAACAAAGCCCCCGTCAATAAACCCCATTTGCGAAACTGTGCATTCATTATGTATGTCTCCCCCACATATTATATTGATAGTGATAATCATTATCATAACAAGGAAGATATTAACACACGTGGCGTGCCATTGACAATAGCTTATTTTCAATCATTAAGAAAACATGAATTCTGCTATGCTTCCAAAAGAAAAAGCTCCTTCCATCACGGGAAGAAGCTTTCTTGAACTTCGTTGATTAGGACTGTTGTCCTGTGTAAATATGGATGGCATCACGCAAAAACTCCGCAGCCCCAGGGTAATGGTTATCATAATATGCACGGAAACGCTCGTCATCAACATACATTTGTGCGACACCCGCATGAGCCTCTTTGCTATACTCGCTCCAATAATAGGTAAGCCACTGCTTGTGCAAGTCCGCCGCACGCTGCGCAACATCACTTGCTGGATCCCCAGTCTGGATGGCCTCGCCTAATACAGCAATCACTTCATTAGCAAGGCGCGTGACTTCATCATGCTGCTCTTGCGACATATTTTTCAGTTTCTCATTCGATTTGTTGACTGTATCATCTCCGTATTTCGACCGGATTTCAGCCCCATATTTGTGCTCATTCTCATCGATCATTTTCTGCTTAAAACCTTCGAATTTCTCACGGTCTGTCATCGTAATTCTCCCTTCGTTATAGGCAATCGATTTGTCTACATTCGCAATTAACGCATCCAATTGCCGTCTTCTGTCAAGGAGTTGTTCTCGATGCTCTCGAAGCGCGATGGCCCCATTGAAGCTGGGAGAAGTGACGATCTCTTTAATACGATCCAGACTCATTCCGAGTTCTCTATAGAATAAGATCTGCTGCAATCGGTCGACTTCCTTCTGACCATAAATTCGATAACCTGACGAATTGACCTTTGCCGGCTTAAGGAGTTCAATCTCATCGTAGTATCGAAGCGTTCGAGTGCTGATCCCTGCGAGTTTGCCTAGTTTCTGGACTGTATATTCCACATGTTCGCCTCCTGACACCCTCAGGTTACACCTTTACGCAACGTCAAAGTCAACCCTATTTCGTTATCTTTTTTCGCCTAAATTCATGCTCTTATGTACTTCATTTCTTACAACGATCTATGTCAATTATAGCTTCTTATAGTCACTTTTCATAATACCTTTGACCAGACTCGGCCACTTCGGATTGACAGGACAATATTTCGACGCGACCTTCTCAACGGTTGTATAGCCTTTCTTCACATAATTTTTGGATAGCAGCTGACCGAACTTCTCCACACTTGCACCTTTGGATTTGAAATGAAATGCATTTTTATTCGAACCGCCCGTCGCATTTAAGCCGAACAAATTATTTTTCGTCTTCGCAAGCTTACTCTTGCCATTGCCACTCTCCAGCTTCATCACGGCAATTGTAAAATAAGCATTGATTCCATACTCTTCTTCGATCTCTAAGACCGCTTCTTCGAGCTCATGACCCGCCAGCGCCGTACCTTTGAATAACTGCGCAATATGTTCCTCCGATAACCCGGAGTCTGATTGGATGGATGATGTCGGCTTCATTGGCTCCGTCACTACAGGTGTAGGTGTGGGAATGGTTCGTGCAGGACGCTTCGTCATGGTCACGACATCTGGAAATTTGCGATCTGGATCAATTTCAGGCATATGCTGCGCATAACCACCATGCACATAACCGCCGCCTTTCAGCTGAAGCCAGCCATTTGGTGTTTTGCTCTCCACCTGCAGGACGGTCCCTTTCTTTTTTGTATCGATTTTCTTGGATGTTGCATAAGGGTTCGCTCGTACATTGAGGTAAGTTGCAGTAACTTCATAACGATCAAAAGATGGTTTCGCGGCAGTTACCTTGTTTTTCTGAGACGGCTTGCTTATAGACAGGGTTGTTACCCGACTCAATTCTTTCGATACAGATTTTGATGCGCTTAGATGAACAGGAACCATGGGACCTAGTATGGAGGCCTCTTCCATAACGGAAGTTGATTCCGAATGAGAATTAAGGTCACTTGGATTTAAACCCGCTGCTTTTGTGGATGCGAGGAAATCCATACCTACTGTCAAAAGCAACGTCAAACATAATACATATACAAATAATGGATGATTAATTAATCTACGCATGATTACACCTCTTCCTTATAAGTGATGAAGTAAACCTGCTTCAATATAGGTTAGATTGTACACATTTGAGCGTAAAAAGCATGTCAAACGGTCTGTGAGGAATACTTGTTTATTTGTCGACCTAAGCGGAATCGAACCAACTGGGCTCGTATTCACGAATTCTTGATGTCATTATTTGGGATGTCCATACATTTTTTTGGTGCGAAATGGGAAAAATTCAGCGAGAACATCGAAGTAGGAGGATACCCATGAAGACAACTGATGCGTTCCCGCAATACCCTGATTCTTACTGGATTGCTTCTTCGGAACCAATGACATTCCCCGCATTAAAAGAGGATATCCAAGCGGATGCAGCCGTCGTCGGAGGTGGAATTTCCGGCATTACGACCGCATTGTTGTTAGCCAAAGAGGGATTGAACGTCGTACTCCTCGAAGCTGGAGAGCTCCTAAAGGGCACCACGGGGCACACGACAGCCAAAGTTACCGCACAACATGACCTGATTTATCACGAGTTGATTCAGCATGTGGGCCTGGAGAAGGCACAGTATTACTATCATGCGAATCAAGAAGCGATACAGTTTATCAAAGAGCTTGTCCAAGAACAGTCCATCGATTGTGGATTAATAGATCAAGATGCTTATATTTACACTAACGATGAGCAATATTTGCGGAAATTAGAGCTTGAAATGAAGGCTTACGAGCAGCTCGGCATTCATGGCGAACTTGTCCAATCGATGCCCCTCTCACTATCCATGAAGCAAGCACTCGTCATGCGCAATCAGGCTCAATTCCACCCTTTACATTATCTATATGCACTTGTCCGGATGTTCATGAAATTAGGCGGGAAAATTTATGAGCACACCACTGTTACGACCGTTGAGAATGAACCTGAACCAAAACTCGTTACCCGCGATGGGCATCATGTCACATGTCGTCACGCCGTGTCTTGTTCACATTTCCCGTTCTATGACGGCATGGGGTTTTATTTCTCAAGAATGCATGCGGAGCGCTCCTATGTGCTTGGGGTAAAGAGTTCGGAGGCATACCCTGGAGGGATGTATATTCGCGCTGAGGATCCAACGCGATCCATACGCAGTACCACGATGGCGAATGGCGATACCCTCTTGTTGGTAGGTGGTGAAGGGCATAAGACGGGTCAAGGTGTATGTACGATTCGGCATTACGAAGCACTGCAGACCTTTGCGATGGAGCAGTTCAAAGTCGAAGACATTCCTTATCGTTGGTCCACACAAGATCTCGTTACATTGGACAAAATCCCTTACATTGGGCAGATTTCATCTGGTGTTCAGAACGTCTATGTGGCGACAGGGTATCGGAAATGGGGCATGACCCAAGGGACCCTAGCAGCCCTTCTGCTGCGGGATACCATACTTGGGCGTGACAATCCGTATCAAGCGCTGTATACGCCGTCTCGGTTCCATGCCGATCCCGATATTAAAACGTTCGTCGTGCAAAATGCGGATGTGGCAAAACATCTCATTGCCGGCAAGTTGGAGATGGTACGTAAGAAACCTGAGGATTTAGAAGTGGGCGAAGGCGATGTGGTCACCGTGGATGGTCAAAGAGCAGGCGCTTATCGCGATGCGCAAGGGGTATTGCATATGGTGGATACAACTTGTACCCACATGGGGTGTGAAGTGGAATGGAATGCAGGAGATTTAAGCTGGGATTGTCCTTGTCATGGATCACGTTTCTCGATCGATGGTGAGGTGATGGAAGGGCCAGCAAAGCGGCCCCTTACTCGATTGTAATTGGTCATGCTCGGATCGACCAACGATGCTGATACTGTGCGAGCCTCGGATGCATCCTCTGAGGTTCCTCCGTTAAGACAAGACGCAGCTTCACAATCCAAGATTCGAAGGAATCGTAGGATGCAAATTGATTGGCTACCTCAGGCGTGAGATATAAGAAATAGGGTGCAGCATATTGATCGCTGAGATGACGTAAGGCAGAATCGATTGGCGTATACTTCTTCCGTTTACCATCGAATTGTTCGATCTTCGCTGGAATTCCTGAATGATGCTGCTGCCAATCCACGAGACGATCTAAGCGTTTGTAGAAGGCGCTCACCGGCTCCTTCGTCATCCGTCTTACCGTCTCTTCATGGAGTGGGTACATTACCAGTTCCTTAAAATCGTGAGTAGAAGCATACGCAGCAGCAAGTTCCAGATCAAGATCTGTCGCATGCTCAAATGCATCGTAGTAAATTAACGTCCCTTTCCGTGTTAGAACCGGAGGTTCATAACCGAAAGGGACTTTCTGTGCTGATCGTGCCACCTTGTTCCCTCCATGCTGAATCAGTTTGCATTCTATGACAAGACTTTCTCTAGACAATAAAAAGGGACGTACGTATGCGGAAAACAACCGTCCCCTTTCGTAAACATTTTCGCTCTCCCAATGTAAAATTAAGCCGCCATCATCATATTGGTATAGGACTTCGATCTGCCGGCCTGAACCGTGCTCGATCTTTGCAGCATTTTATTCTGAATCAGACCAATCATCGCAACAGATTCCATATTGTTCTTCTGAATCAGTTGAATTAATGTGCTAATATCTCCGTCTAGATAGGTGCTCGCGAGTCGCTCAATTTGTTCTTTGGCGATATGATCTTCGGTAACAGCCGAATCGATATTCTTCTCTTCTTGAATATCCGCTAGTGTTTGGCGAGCACGATGAAGTGCTGCTTTTATAGCTCCTTCGGATGTCTTCATGATCTTAGATGCTTCCGCGATGGAATACCCGAGCACATCCCTTAGTAGGAACACTGTTCGTTGGCGCGGCGATAAATGCTTCATCAGGTGATGAAAAGCAGCCTCTACTTCCAGCCGGCCGTGATCTGGGTACAACATGGGCTCTAGTTGTAACTGCTCCATGATTCGGTTCAGGTGGGTTCTTCTCCGCATCTGATCGATCCATGTATTCTTCGCAATCCGAAGCAGTAATGCTTCCGGGTTCAGATGTGTCAGTCCTGGACTGGCACTTAAAGCTTTAACCCATGTATCTTGTACCAAATCTTCTGCATCATCCCAGGAATTCGTTATGGAAAGACAGTAACGGCGAAGTACAACCTGCAGCTGATCCACACGATCTTGATGATACACCTTCTCTACTTGCATAGGTTCGATATAGACCATTTCACAACCTCCTTTGCTCAATAAACAACATTCCCCTTATGAAGCAAACGAATGGTTCTCTTCATAAGATACGCGGCTCATAAATAAAGTTGTATTTACCCCAAATGGAATAACTTCCGTATCCTATGCCTTCACTGATTCGTTTACCAGAAGAATGACCATAACGAACCCCTTGGAGGTATGAAGATGAGTAACTATATCCCTTATGTCGTGGAACAGACTCGCTTGGGCGAGAGATCCTACGATATTTATTCCCGATTATTGAAGGATCGAATCATTTTCCTAGGTTCCGCCATAGATGATCAAGTCGCGAACAGCATTGTCGCGCAGATGCTCTTCCTCTCCGCAGAAGATCCAGATAAAGACATCTCCCTGTATATTAACAGTCCTGGCGGTTCCACAACAGCAGGATTTGCAATCTACGATACGATGCAATATATCAAGGCACCTGTTCACACCATTTGTACAGGGTTCGCTGCTTCCTTCGGCGCCATTCTGCTGTTGGCTGGAACCGCTGGCAAACGCTTCGCTCTCCCGAATAGCGAGATCATGATTCATCAGCCTAGTGGCGGGGCGCAGGGCCAAGCGTCAGATATCGAAATTACTGCCAAAAGGATCTTGAAGACGCGTCAACAACTGAACGAGATTACGCAGAAGCATACAGGCCAATCTTTGGAGCGAATTGAGAAAGATATGGACCGTGATCATTTCATGTCCGCCGAGGAAGCATTGGAATACGGCATCATCGACAAGGTGATTTCCCATATGTAATTCGTAAGAAGAGGAGTGTTAAGTGCTCCTCTTTTTTTTGCTATTCATGTGAAAATAATTGAATCAGTTCATGAACCGTCTTCGTAATAAAAGTTGGCTTGATTTTTGCGATTTCTTCACTGCTGCCATACCCGTATTCAATCCCAATGGATGCAATATCATTTTTGTGTGCACCAATGATGTCATGTTTACGATCACCAATCATAATCACACGGTCTTTCTCTACTTGATATCGGTCAAGAATCGATTGGATGATCTCTGCTTTGTCGGACATCGTACCATCCAAGTTGCTTCCACAGACGTCATCAAAGTACATATCGAGTTCAAAATGAGCTACGACCCGTTTCGCAAACACCGTTGGCTTAGAAGTGGCTACAATCAGCCTTCTCCCCTGCTCTCGTAGCATTGTAAGTAAATCTCGGATCCCCGGATAGACATCGTTCTCATAGATTCCCTTATCCTTGAAATATTCCCGGTAATCATCTACCGCTTGCTTCGCTTGTTCCTCATCGAAATGATAGACTTCCTGAAATGAATTCGCAAGTGGTGGACCGATAAACGGCACTAATTCATCTAAATTCTCGACGTGGATATCGAATTTGCGAAGGGCATATTGTACAGATTTCGTAATGCCTAGCTTCGGGTCCGTCAATGTACCGTCTAGGTCAAATAGTATCGTTTGATAGTTCAACATATGCTGTCTCCTCTCATTCTTCCTGCAGCCTACATCACCATTAATAAATTCCTATTGCATCATGCGGCAAACCTCTTACTTGTCGCAGATAACTCAGCATGTTCTCATCGTCTCTCATAATATAGGTATATCCGCCGTCCTCAGCGACTTCAACTGCGAGCATCCTGAACAGCTCACAGGCCGCAAAGACCGCGTCCCAGAACTTCTCATGCTCGCGATCCGCATAAGTCGATTCGTATTTCTCCCAATACGGTGATGGTAGATAGGTTTTGAAGTATTTCCCCATTTTCCCCGTTGAAACACCGAATTCATGCTCTGAACCGACCCACCAAGTTACCATGCGATCCAACATGGCTTTTGACGTGTGTTCATACATAGATCTTGCATAGGGCATTTCGTCCCGCCATATTCCCTTGGCTACGTTCTGCAGACACCACCAAAATTCATTGCAGCAATTGAGAAATTGAACTTCTGTCGGCTTATGTACGTGATAATCTTCATCTGTTGGCGCTGGAATCGATGGTAGGCAGTTATCCTTGTCTAACAATGCAACCGTCAGTTTATCGCTTACATATCCTTCCAGCATCGATTCATGTGTCTCGATATGTAGGTCGATCCGATTTCCATCCGTGAAGAGCATGAGATACGTATAGGATCGATCGAAATTCATCGGAATTCCAGAAGCCTGATCCATCTTATCTGGCTCCTGAATCATCAACAGATCTCCGAATACTTGAATCCACGATTCATCTTGAATAAATGAAGAGGTCTCTGTCACGACATACACAATATCGTAATCTTGAAAAATATCTCTCGGAGCATTCGGGTTCGTCCTCGAACCGTTCATATATACCGCACGTATACGGTCATCGCGCTTCGCGACGCCGAGAATCAGATCGAACATTTCTTGTTCGGTTCGCATCGTTACTTGCTCCTTCATCTCCATCTCAATCTATCCCTCCTACACACGCAAGTCTATTTGCTTAATTTTTATCTGTGAGAACCGAAACGGTAGCCGAATAAACAGCACTTCCATGATCATTTGCAATACACCGAAGATAAGTAGCAAGTTGATCCAGCTCTCTTCGACATTCAATAAGAACGGATAAAAGATAAGCTGTGCGATGGCCAAGACCATATACAGATTCCTTCGAGTTATAACTGTCATATGTAAATTTGTTTGCCTTTCGGCTCTCGCGATAGCCTCGAACCCCTGACAGATCCAGAAAACAATCAGAACATGGCATCCTAATAAAGCTTCTGAATAGATGTGCAGATAGAGCGGTAAGGAACCAAAATTCGAGAATGTAACGCTAGATGCCATGAGAACATGCGGAAGCGTTACGAAAATCATTCCAATCGCGACCCATTTCGCCTTAATAAATACGGTATGCAATGAACTTAGTTGAGAAAGTGCGGTTGCGATCATGATATACCCTACGAAATCCGGCAATACGTCAAAATAAAACGCTCGAAAATCAATCACTTCAAAGACAAATCCCCAGCCTAACCGTCTATACGCACGGTATATTTCTGGTTTCATTCGAGCTCACCCCCGGTTCGAACCAAATGACGCACCTGGGCATTGGTTAGACGTAAGTATTGGCTTATGGGCACACTTTCTATAACTACACGACCGTCTAGCGTTCGGAAATGAATTTGAATCTTGGATTGGAATATTTCATCGGCAGCATGCTCAGCATCCGGGACAGACCATTGATATTGCAATGGTAGTACTTCACCTTTCTCAATGTTCATCGGCAATTTCAAATCTTTGATCGGTACAGCCGCTAATTTCAGATCCAACCAAGCCTTCAATCGCTCATTACCAGCAAAATCCACTTTTTCAAGCTTAACCTTCCGCGTCGTGCGTATCGTGTAAGTACCCGACCCATCTGAAGATCCACTTGAACCTAGAAAATCAACAACATCTGACTCTTTATCCTCCACAATCCGAATCTCGCCAATCGGTACCATGGCAGGCGGACCCTCATTGTAGTACACGAACAATTCGTTGATCGTCGCCGGCAATTTCCCACGGAGCTCATCATCATTCCATTGCAAATCAGCAGTTGCCTTCATCATCATGTGATGCGTATATGATTGATCTGGGTAGATTTGAAAACGGATCTGCGGGAAATCTACGAATTGTATACCTGTAACTTTCTTGCCTTCATTCTTATTTTCGAGAAAGTTAATATAGATTGTTTTACCATGGTTCATATTCACGATCATATGATATTTGAAAAATAGCGGCTCCTTCAAATGCAACTGTTGAAAATAAAGAATATTGAATATCCAGCTTCCCAAAATTAGAACAATGGTCAACCCACCCAGTGCTGTCCGCTTTACCTTCAACCGACCTCCCCTCCCTTTAAGATATTCTACCATTTTTTAGGTGGTTGGTCAGCGAGGTATTTACGCGTTCATCACAAAAAGCCCTTCACGTTCCTGCGAAGGGCTTTCGTTTATGCCGACGATCTGCTTAGGCCATGGACAATTGCTTATTCGCATGCTGCTTAAGATACTCCTGCAACAGTGCACCATCATCTTCCATTCGTGCGTCAATGACGTGGGACGTCATCTGTTTGAACTGCGACCCTTCATAAATGCAATGATGATCATAGCATATTGGATCCTCTAATATCATAGGCAAGGTATGTGGAATGTTCGTCGCAATCCCATGATTCTCCGGATGAACGATCCAAGGAACGGTCTTCCAATCCAGTATGCCTTCATCGGTTCGAATCGGCGTAGGATACTCGAAATCTACCGGTACTTCAGCCAAATAGATATACATCCCGCCATAATACACCTCGTCGACGGTCCATGTAATCATGCCTTTAAACTGAAGATCTTCGATATCCATTCGGGTTTCTTCCTGAATCTCACGAATCATCGATTCTCGGATGGTCTCATAGGCTTCAAGTTTCCCGCCGATCCCATTCCAGCATCCCATCCAGCTGGATTTCTCGCGATTTAGTAAGAGAATCTCTTCCCCTCGCTTAATAAAACAAATATTATACTTTAACATTTTCATTCGCTCCTACAATACACGGTCTAAGGCGTCGGACAGGCGATGTAATATTCGTTCACTAGTTCTAATTCGATCATTTACTCCGATAGAAACCCTTGCGCGATACTCTTATCGATAATCTCTTGCGCATACTTCCATAGCGACTCCGAGCCTTCTCTGATTTTGTGGCTGCGTTCCCGGACCTGTGCAATCTTAATTCCGTTCGCTGCCCATATACTCCCTTGATTCTTATAGTTGTGAATGAGCGGCTGCAAGCGATCGAGCGCCATGGCGAACTTCGCCTCAGCGCTCTTCCCGTCTTCGAATTCCTGCCATAATGCCATATACTCTTGCTTCTGATCTGCAGGCAGTAGGCCAAATATTCGCTCGGCCGCTTGATATTCACGCTCATATTTGTCCGCATGACCGGATACATCATAAGCATACGTATCTCCCGCGTCAATCTCGACAATATCATGAATCAAGACCATTCGTATGACCTTACTGACATCTAAGTTCGGTTCATTCGCATGCTCACAGAGATTCATCGCCATCATCGCCAGATGCCAAGAATGCTCCGCGTCGTTTTCATTCCGATCCGTGTAGATCAATTTGGTTCTTCGAATAATATTTTTCAACTTATCCAATTCAATGATGAATTCCATCTGTTGATATAATCGTTCCATTATCTTCAGCCGACTCCTTCCGCTGCTCAATATCCCAATTATATCGGCAAAACGATGGTTTGGAAACCTGTTCTACCGCACTTACTCGTCAGAGGACATCTCAATCGTTAATCCTTCCACATGCTTGCGATTCATGAGCTTACGCTTCTTACGATTGGCTTTCGAATCGAGCACGATGCTCAGATCGTAGTCTTCGCCATAGAGATCTTTGGCTTCAATATAGAGCTCGACTCGTTTCTTATTGATCTTCAGTTTCTGCTTCTGAATCATAACACCGATGACCCCTCTGGCGTCCTCGGTCTCATAGATCACGCCGGTTCGGTCGAGATAGGGTATCCGAACGCGGTCACCCAGCTGCAGCGGCCTTTGCTTGCTTGGACGTTCTTCCTTCTCCGCATGCAGGGCATTGACTTCGTTCGATTGTGGTTCACGAACAAGCGCACGTTCCTCCCCTCGATCTACTGAAGCTTTCTCCAGCTGTTTCTGCTGCTGACTCGGCATATTGTGGATCACACGATCATCAACTGACTTGAACGCTACGAATGTCTGATCGCGCGGCAATTCCGCTTTCACACCTTGCGAGGTGATTTCCTGTGAGCGTGTGATAATCTCCTCAGGGAGTCCTAGCTTCTTCGCAATCAGGAACGCATAGCTCTGTCCTGCCTCCCCGATAATAAGCCGATATGCAGGTTGCAACGTCTCTGGATCAAACGCCATTCTTGCATTCTCAAACCCGGGATTCAACGAAGCGAAATTTTTAATCTCGGTAAAATGTGTCGTCGCCACGACCGTCGAACCTCGGCGGTGAAGCTCTTCAAGAATCGCGATCGATAATCCAACCCCTTCGCCCGGATCTGTTCCTGATGCCATCTCATCGATGAGAATCAGCGTTCCTCGGCTTGCTACTTGAAGAATATCAATGACATGACGAATATGCGCTGAAAATGTGCTGAGGGCATGCTCAATACTCTGTCCATCACCAATGTCTACCATCACTTGATCGAAGACCGAGAACATGCTCTCTTCCGCTGCGGGAACTAATAAGCCTGATTGAACCATCAAGGTAAGAAGTCCAACGGTCTTCAGTGCAAGCGTCTTCCCGCCCGTGTTCGGGCCCGTTATGATAAGGGACTTATAATAACGTCCTATTGCGAAATGAAGCGGCACCATATTCCGAAGCAGGGGATGTCTAGCTTCAATCACATCCATCATACCTTCATCATTCAATCGTACATTTTTGCCGTTCATGGTCATGGCATATTTCGCTTTCGCGAACACGAAGTCATAAATCCCTACCGTATCGACATTCACTTGAATCTCATAAGTGTATTGCTCGACGAATGCCGTCAAGTCGCTTAATACTTTGGCTTCGATTCGCGCTTCCTCCGCTCTGTAGCTCGCAAGCTCATGCTGGACATGTGCAATATCCGCAGGCTCAATGAAGACCGTCTGACCGCTAGCCGATTCATCCAAGACGGTACCCTTGATTTGTTTGCGATGTTCTCTGCGGATGGGAAGCACATAACGATCATTACGCATGCTTATTATCCTCTCTTGCAAAATCGAACTGTGCTTGTTCATCAGAGCATCAAGCCGACTCTTCAAGCGCTCTTCAATCACCGCGATCCGCTTGCGTACTTTCGCAAGATCCTTACTCGCGAAATCCGTGACTCGACCATTTCGAATGCAGCGTTCAATTTCAGTTTTGAGCGTCGAGAGTTCATACATCGATGCGGCATAGGCGCTAATATGCGGTGCAATCATGGCCTTCGTTCCCATATACTTAATGAGCTGCGCGCAGCTGTGCAGAAAGGTATGGATGTGCGAGAAGTCTTGCTCTGTGAAGACGTAGCCCGTATCCATCAGATCCAGGATATGCTCGAAGCCCTCGAGCGAAGGGATCGGTACGCTCCCACCGTTCTGAAGAATCACCTTGGCCTCAGCTGTCTCATCCAGCTTCTGGCGAATCATCTTGAACTGCGTCATCGGCTCCATCGCCTCAATATGACGTCTTCCTAGATAAGAAGCGGCATGGTGCGCTAATAATTCTTTCACTTTCCCGTATTCCAGTCGTTGCAGATTTGCTTGATCCATCTTCTAATTTCCTCCTTTGAATAAAAAAAAGGCAGAGAATGACCGTCGTCATTCTCTGCCTTAAATTTTGATGTCCTACCTACATATCCGCCGTAAAAAAACCACAAAAAAATCCGCGCTGAAAACAGCACGGATTTAGGCGTCATGAATGATAGGTATACACCTAGGGCATTGTATGATATCCGCTGTTCTTAACTAATTCCGAGGTCCTTCGCTCTGCAGCACAAAATTAACATTGTCAATTTCAAAATTTCAACAACGTTCATTCGCGCGTACGAATCCTCTCTATGGAATTTGATTAGTTAAGAACGACCACCAACATCAAAGTCTCTCCCTTAAGTGCAGAATAGTGTCATTATAACGAAGTTCAAGGTGAATATCAAGAAAATGCTGGCAAATCTATAATTTCGTTAAGATTTCAGGGCCGTGTTCCGTAATCGCAACGGTATGTTCATATTGTACACAGATCGAGCCATCCATTGTTCGAGCGGTCCAACCATCCTCATCGATAAAAGCGCGCCAATCCCCAAGTGTGAACATCGGTTCGATGGCAAGAACTAGCCCCTTTTTCAACAGTGCCCCAGTGCCTCGACGACCATGGTGCGGTACAGCCGGCTCTTCCCAAAGATCTTGACCAATGCCATGACCCGTAAATTCTCTAACATTCCCGTACTTGTGCTGATCGGCAAAGGACTGTATCGCATGCCCAATATCACCCACTCGCTTTCCAATCACCGCCTGCTCGATGCCGAGCATCAAACCTGTATGACAATCCTTCATCAGCTTCGTAATTTTATCAGAGACTTGCCCTACGGCATACGTCCAACCCGAATCCCCATGAAACCCTTTGTAGAATGCGCCGAGGTCGATCGTAATGACATCTCCATCTTGCAAGGGCTCATCATCCGGAAACCCATGACAGATGACATCATTTCTTGCAGCGCATATGGAGGCTGTAAAGCCGTGATGTCCCTTAAAACTTGGTAGCGCGCCTCTTTTACGGATATGATTCTCCACCATCTGATCCAACTCTTGTGTTGTAACGCCTGGTTTAATCTTCTCCGCGAGAAATGCATGACTTTCGGCAACAATTCGTCCCGCTTCACGCATAATCGCTAATTCTTGCTCCGACTTCGTGATCATTGTTCAACACCTTTCAGAGGGAATATTGAAATGAAAATGATGCCTTGATGCCTGTTAACCATGTATGAGAGCATCTAACTGAGGTGGAACACGATGCAGCGTTGCTTGCTCGTAACCATAAGCGATCTTGAGCAGCGTCGGCTCACTGTATGCCGTTCCGATAAATGTAATTCCTTGCGGTCCTTTCGTATTATAACCGCCCTCCGCCGTTATTCCGTCAATCGCATAGCCGCCAGGTACGGTGATAACAGGATATCCTACCTTTGCCGCAAGATCGACTCCATCCTCAAAGGCTAGCAGCATTAGGGCATCCAGTTGATGTTCCTTCAGTACGCGATCGATCCCTTGGTCAGATGCCATCTCCTTGTTGAGTGCAAGACTCTCCCAATATTCAGGCTCAGACAAATCCCCAACCGTCTCCTCAGCCCATATCAGCACATCCTGGCCATACTTTAATGCAATTTCTGCATGGACATCATTGTAATGAATCACATCTTGCAAGGAACGGACGGGTACGGAATCATCTAATCGCGCCAAATAATCATTTAGGCCTTTCTTGAACTCATATCTCATAATATTAGGACCCCATGCCGTATGTTCACACGGGATATCGACGGGATCAATTATCGTAGCACCCTTACGCTTAAGGACTTCGATCGCCGCTTCGAAGATCTCTAGCCGATCAGGGTCTAGATCCCGAATATAACATCTTGGCACGCCTATTCGTGCATTCTGAAGGTAATCTGCATCTAGGAATTGCGTATAATCGGAATGTGCATGTTCTTCACTCGAAGCCGTTGCAGGATCTCTCAAATCTACCCCAGTCATCGCACCCAATAAAATCGCTGTATCCCGAACGGTTCTTGTCATAGGACCCGCTGAATCCTGGGAATGCGCAATCGGGATAATTCCTGTTCTGCTCACAAGTCCAATCGTCGGTTTGATACCAACGATGCTATTCTGGCTCGCAGGACAGATGATCGAGCCCGACGTCTCCGTACCAATCGCAGCTGCGGCCAGATTGGCCGCGATCGATGCACCCGATCCGGCGCTAGATCCGCCCACGAAGACTTCACCGGGTCCATAAGGATTCAATACGAGACCTCCTCTGGAGCTATATCCTGACCACATTGTGCTCGACATGAAATTCGCCCACTCAGTCATATTCGCTTTCCCGAGCAGAATCGCCCCTGCTGCTCTGAGCTTAGCTGCTACGAATGAATCCTCTGCAGCATACGAATTTGCAAGTGCGATCGAACCAGCACTCGTATGCATGTTATCATGGGTGTCGATATTATCTTTTAACAGAATGGGAATCCCGTGTAAGGGCCCCCTGCTGCCATGAAGCTGACGTTCATCATCCAATGCCTCTGCAATGGCAAGTGCATCTGGATTTATTTCCAGAATGGAATTCAATTTCTCGTCATACTTATCAATTCGATCCAGATAGAACTTTACAAGCTCCACAGCACGGAGTTTCCCTGATTCCATTGCTGCCTGCATTCGTTCAATATCAGCTTCGATTAACCAATCCATATTTGTGGTCATACATTGACCCCCCTTTTCTATTCCTCGCTACGTTTTCATAGAACACCCCTATATTACCATTATGTGGAATTGTATGTATAGACGAGGCTCAAACTTGAATGAAGCACAAAAAAACCCATCCATCTATCCGTCAACCATGGATATCTGAAATGGGTTTATTTGCATCTGAACGATCCTTAGAATAACACCTTCACAATAATACCCGCTAGAACTGCCGTTATCGGGATCGTTATAATCCAAGTCATCGCAATTCGTCCCGCGAGTGACCATTTCACCGATGAGAATCGCTTGGCGGACCCCACCCCCAGAATGGATGAAGTAATGACATGTGTAGTACTCACGGGCAAGTGCAGTAACGTACTGGTTAGAATCACGCTTGCTGCCGAAATATCTGCTGCGAACCCATTGATTGGTTCAATTCGGAAGATTTTCGTCCCCATCGTCTTAATAATCTTCCATCCGCCAACGGATGAACCCAGTGCCATCGAAGTTGCGGCTGTAATCTTAACCCAGAGCGGAACATCTAACGTATCTTGAACCCCTCCGGCTACAAGCGCAAAGGTGATAATCCCCATGGCCTTCTGTGCATCATTGGTTCCATGCGCGAAGGATTGCATCGCTGCCGTGAAAATCTGCGTAATCCGGAATCCGCGATTCACGGCATGCGGGCTTCGGCTCGCGAAAATCCATTTTAACAACGTCATGACGACATAACCAATGGCAAAACCGATAATCGGTGACAAGATAAGCCCTTTAACAATGCCAATAAATCCGCTCCAATTCACGTGATCGGAACCTGCTCCCATGAACACAGCACCAGCCAAGGAACCAATGAGCGCATGCGATGAGGATGATGGAATGCCGAACCACCAAGTTACTAAATTCCAGGTGATCGCCGCGATTAACGTCGCTATTACAATCTGAACGCCGTTATCGAGCGTTGCAGGGTCCGCCACACTGCCGCCAATCGTCTTCGCGACACCCGAGAACATGAGTGCCCCGATGAAGTTCATGACAGCAGCGAGCAGAATGGCAGCTCTGGGTGTTAATGCTCTTGTCGAGATCGATGTAGCAATCGCATTCGCCGTATCATGGAACCCATTTATAAAATCAAAAGCAACGGCAAGAATGATAACAATACCTAATATCCATAAACTATCCATGTTGTTCCCCTCCAATGATGAAACCGATCCAATGAATCCCAGTTTGTGTTAATTTTGCTCGAATCGGACTTGAATATACACGCCAAAAAGATCGCCTCACCGCAAACCAATAAATGTAAGGTTTGTGGTAAAGCGATCCTATGACCTACCGCCGTGCTCGAATCTCTTCCTGCAGCTTGATGATCATCTCATCGATTTGCTTAACACCCAAGTCTCCTTCATCTCTTTTCCGAACGGATAAGGAATTCGCAAGCCTTTCTTGGGCGCCAAGGATGAACATATACGGCGTTTTCTCCAGCTGGGCCTCACGAATCTTATACCCAAGCTTCTCTTCCCGACTATCAACTTCAACGCGAATCTGTGCGGCTTCCAGCGCTTCCTTCACCTGCATGGCGTAATCCATCTCATTCGCTGAGACAGGCAGCAGCTTCACCTGCACGGGTGCCAACCATAACGGGAAGGCTCCGGCGAAATGTTCGGTAATAATGCCGATAAATCGATCAATCGAGCCATATGCTGCTCGGTGAATGACAACCGGACGATGTTTCTGATTATCTTCACCAATGTAAGAAAGGTCGAATTTATCAGGCATCTGGAAGTCCAGTTGGATCGTTCCGCATTGCCAGCTGCGCTTCAGCGCATCAAGAATATGGAAGTCAATCTTCGGACCATAGAACGCACCATCACCCTCGTTGATCCCATATTCGATGCCTCGATCATCTAACACACGTTGGAGCGACTTCTCCGCCATGTCCCACAGTTCTTCCGAACCCATCGAATCCTCAGGCCGAGTAGATAACTCGATCTTATACGAGAACCCGAATACTTGATAGATGAGATCAATCAACGAGATGATCCGACCGATTTCTTCCTCAATCTGATCAGGGCGTACGAACATATGCGCATCATCTTGACAGAAGGAGCGTACCCGCATCATCCCATTTAATGCACCAGAGAACTCGTGCCGATGCACTTGACCAAATTCTGAAATCCGAAGCGGTAGATCACGATAAGAACGCAACTTGTTCTTGAACACGAGCATATGCCCTGGACAATTCATCGGCTTAAGCGCATATTTCGTCAGATCGACCTCTGTAAAATACATGTTCTCTTGATAATGATTCCAGTGCCCAGACTGCTCCCATAGACGTTGATTCATCATAAGCGGCGTGCGCACCTCTTGATATCCACGCGGTACCTGAAGCTCGCGAGCAAAGTGTTCCAGTTCGTTGCGGATTGTCATTCCCTTCGGTAGATAGAACGGCATGCCGGGTGCCTCTTCGGAGAACATGAATAACTCAAGTTCTTTTCCTAATTTGCGATGATCCCGCTTCTTCGCTTCCTCCAACATATGCAAATGCTCATCGAGATCCGCTTTCTTCGGAAATGCCGTTCCATAGATCCGCTGCAGCATTTTATTGTTCGAATCACCGCGCCAGTACGCACCCGCGACGTGCATCAGCTTAAATGCCTTAATTCGTCCAGTCGATGGCAAGTGTGGTCCACGGCAGAGATCTGAGAACTCTCCTTGGTCATAGATGGATATGACAACATCCGCTGGTAGTCCTGCAATGAGTTCTAGCTTCAGTGGCTCATGAAGCGCTTCGTACATTCGAACGGCCTCTTCACGCTGAACCTCGCGTCTGACAATCGGAAGATTCTCTTGCACGATTTTACCCATTTCCTTCTCAATGGCCTCTAAATCACGCGTTGACAGTGGGTGTTCGATATCAATGTCATAATAGAATCCATCTTCGACGACAGGTCCAATCCCGAGTTGAACGGCATCTTGGCCGAAAATCCGCTTGATCGCCTGAGCCATCACATGAGCTGTACTATGCCGATAAATGTCAAGTCCTGCCTTACTATCCAGTGTAACAATTTCAAGACGGCAATCTTCCACTAGCGAATGACTCAGATCATAGGGATTCCCATGGATTAACCCAGCAATCGCCTGCTTCTTAAGGCCTTGGCTTATGGATTCAGCCACTTGCGCAATGGTCGTGCCTTGTGCATACCTCCTTACTGTTTCATCTGGCAAAGTTACTTGAATCTCCATGTGAATTCCTCCATTTCTTCGTTATCGCAATCTATCATTGAACGCAAAAAAACGCATCTCTCCCGGCAAGGGACGAGTGCGTTCAGCTCGTGGTTCCACCCTAATTCAATCCCCTTCCAGCCATGCTAGACTCTTGGTCCATGGTGGCAGAAGGAAAATCCTTATTGGTATCCATTATCGTGGATAAGCCGGTGACGCTTACCGCCGCAATATCATGCAGGTTCAACGTCACAGCTACAAAGGGGTAATCTACAATCGTTAACTGAGGAAGCTCACACCACACACTTCCCTCTCTGACAGCCCGCATTGAAGATCATGTCTTTGATCATCGCCGAAATATTAACTTGGATTAATCATACCTAACATCATAAGCAAAAGTCAATAACTTGTTATATGAAAGTATTATTTACACAATTGACCCGTATCCTCTCATCTTATGCGTTAACCCTATATATGTGCGGTAATTTGCCCAATCATTCCTTGTCCTTTTATCATACAATACCATGTAGTACAAAGTCTTCTTGGAGAGGGGGAGGAACATGGGAGAAGTAGGTGGATTAGGCTTGTTTACTAGCACTGGAACAATCCTCGTATTGTTCATTCTGCTCGTAATTGTTACCCGCGCGTGCATATAAGAATGTCTGGATAGCCCTCTTCACGCAAGAAGACCATGCAGCGCCGAATGAGGCTCTCATGGTCTTCTTGTCATGTTTATGCTGTTGCGATCACCCAGTTGCCTTGCCGGAAAAGAGGTTCCGTGGTCCCATTAGCAAGTTCGCCATCGATATCGAGTGATGTGGATCCGATCATGAAGTCAACATGTGTCATACTCATGTTCGCACCGCGTGCTTCGAGTTCCTCTTTGGACAATTGTGTCCCTTCCTGAACATTAAATGGATATGCACTACCAATGGCCAAGTGACATGATGCATTCTCATCAAGGCCTGTATCGTAGAAAACGCGATTCAAGTTCGAAATTGGCGAGTCCTGCGGAACAAGTGCGACTTCTCCCAAGTATTTAGCACCTTCATCGCTCTCAAGCAATTCTTTCAAAGATTCATAGCCGACTTTGGCTGTATAATCAACCACTTGACCATCTTTGAAGGTTAATGTAAATCCGTCAATAAGTCCTCCGTTATAATTGAGCGGCATCGTGCTGGATACATAGCCGTTCGTACCTGATCTGTGCGGCATCGTGAATACTTCTTCCGTCGGCATATTCGCGACAAAATAGACACCATCCTGATTCCATCCACCGCCTCCAACCCATACATGATCCTGTACGAGCTCTACCGTTAACGCCGTCCCCGGACCTTTGTAATGGAGTTTCTTATAACGTTTCTCGTTCAATAACCCCGATAAATTCTGAAGGGATTGAATATGATTCTGCCAGGAAACAACGGGATCATCGTGATCAATCCGATTGATCTTAAAGAGTATATCCCATAACGCCTGCACACGATCTGATTCCGGAAAATCAGCGAACACTTTGTCAGCCCATGCCCGCGTTGGAACATTGGCCAGGCACCAGCTTATTTTGTTCGTACGAATATAGCTGCGGAATTTCTGTCTTGCCATCGATGCTGCCTTGGCAGCCGTTGAGATTTTACCGGAATCGATCCCATTCAGCAGGTCAGGATCGTCTGCCAACAAGCTAAGCAGCGCACCTCCTGATTCACATAACTGCTCCATCGTCGAAGCAGTCCACTGCGGGTAGTATGTAAACGAATCGTCTGGCGCAGACTCGAACCGAATTCTGGATATCGTCTCATCGACCCAAACGACTTGTACGAACTTCGCCCCAGCCTCATAAGCTTTACGGACGACAATGCGTGTAAATTCAGGGGTCTCAATAGGAGATTCTAAGCACAACACTTGAGCTGGTTGTAAGTTTACGCCGACTTTAATCAGTAGGTCTGCGTATTTGTATAATTGCTGCTCAAATCGATCCAATGGTACCTTCCCCCTCAACATCATTCTCATCACGCATTATATCAATGCATTAAGAATTCTGTCATTAAAAATAATCAGCGAACCAAGGCTGCGCATCAGGGATAATCTGTTCCAATTGGTCAATCCATTGTAGTGACGCATGAATTCTGTCGATACTATGAAGATACGCGGGACTCCGATAACTGAACATCATCGTTGTGAACGTCTGAATATCCATCTCCACATCTGCATTGCGATTCTCAACCTGTTGAATTGAAATTACTCGCCCCGCCTCAATACGTACGAAGAAGGTTCCTTGATTCCAATCTGCCATCGGATCTTGTATCCGGAGGACGAGCTCACAATGAGCCGTTTGATGAAACGCGTACTTTATAAGGAATTGTTCAACATCCACGATTCGCGCCATATAATTCGGGCTGATCCACTGCTCGATCTCTCCATCATGAAAGTAAAAAGCAAGCTGCTCATTGGTATAGATTGTGCCTTTCACATGATAAACCATGGAAAAATGCGCATGGATGAAATTCCATAATCCTTGATGCGCCTCGTTGTCAAGATAGACCATCTCTCGTACATGGAACATTTCTTCTTCCACTTTGTAACAGAGGTATCCCGAGGGCAGCTTGTCCTCGTTATAATAAATCGCTAGCGATAGTTCATGTCGTTCCCAACGGAAGCGTTCATCCCAAGCGAGATGCCCGCGGATCATCGCGGCATGGGTTCGTGCGGAGAATAACTCATAGATGCGCTCTTTGTCAGGATGATCCCAATCCACTCGTGCTGTTCGTCCTGGAACGTCAAATAGCTTCGGAAGCTGCGTGTCTCGTATTTTATATTTGATGCGATCGGAAATAATCTCCCACCCTTGTTTCCGGTAGAACGGAATAGAGTAAGGATAGAGATAGGAGACGCACTGTCCCATCTCCTTCATCCGACGCAGCGCTTCTCTCATCAGCGTATGGATTAATCCGTGACCTGCATATTCTGGATATGTCCCTACCCCTGTAATGCCTCCCATCGCGTAGATCACCCCGTGTATATTCACGTGAAATGGATAGATCATTAATTGGGAGACCAGCTTATCTTGATCGAACCATCCGATGACCTCGCATAAGCTTAACAACGGTCTCTTCTGTTCCTTCAAGAACTCGCTTCCGATTTCTTGGATATCATGATTCGTGATCTGAAACACATAATTTAACAAGTCATAGAATTGCTCCATCTCTGATACATCCACTTGACGCATCACCAATTGATCTTGTAAGTCGGATTTCTTCATGGCTAGCCCCTTTAACCATAGCATGGATACATTTATTTCCTACCTAGTGTGTCTCAGGGCATCACTTTTATGCTCATTGCCCACCAAATTGAACAAGAAAAAAGCCGGGCGAATGAATCGCTCCGGCATCCTGTTGTTTATGGATAGAATGTGCTCGCAGGTGTCGTGGAGGGGCACCAGCGTGCAATTTTGAGGAAATGGATCAGCGCACGTTCAGCCTTCTCCGTTCCTATATAGTATAACGCTTCTGCAGCATGCGCTCGGACATACCGATTCTCATCATCCAGCGCCTCGATAAGTGATGGCACGGCCTCCTCAGCCGATTTTCCCAATTTTGCAAGAGAAAGACCTGTCATAAAGCGCACTTGCGTATCAGAATCTTTGAGGCAACGCGCTAGAGCTTGAACAATAATGTCATGCGGCTGTCCAATATTCCCTAATGCTTCAACCACACTAATGCGAACATTCGCGGACGGATGACGAAGCTGTCCGATCAAGAGTGGCACGCTGTCCGATGCAAGCTCCCGCAGTTCACCTAGAGCAAATATCGCACGAGTCACGGTCTCCTCACGATCACTGTCTAAAGCTTCGGTTAATCCTTCAACTGCACCCGCTCCAGCGACGGAAAGACCATAGGCAGCGGACAAAGATACGATACGATCCTCATGACGCAACCCTTCGAGCAGCGCTTGGATGCCATGATCACCATACCGTGCCAATGCATAACCTGCATTCAATGCAACGGGTTCGTAAACATCTTCCAACGCCTTTGCCAAAGCTGTCACCACTTCATCTGCCGAGCTATTGCTCCGTAAAAGCCCGAGCTGATCTGCTGCTGTAACCCGCTCCTCGTTCGAGCCGCTGTTCAATTGTTCGAGCAGGCTGGACACTTCGCCTACCTGAGATGCAGCTGCCGATGCACTGCTTCCAACTTCACCACGCATCCAGTTCCAAGTCTCCTGCCAAATGCACTCATGCGGGTGAATCGGTGCCGAGAAAGCTGCTGGTGTAACCCATTCAGGTTGTTGATGATCCCAGCTTGGTACAGTTGGAATCTGCGTACGCATAAATTCGAACTTCAGCATATAACGCTCTTTACCTAAGATGTTCGCCGTAGACCGATGCCAGATATCATAAGCAATCAGCGCAAAGGTACCTGCGCCTCCACTTGCCTTTGCCTCAGATTCGCTCTCATCTTGCTCGAACACTCTCGTAGCGTAGTTCTGAGTTCCCGGCATGATGCCTGTAGGTCCCAGCTCTACTGGTGTATCTTGCGGGAAGTACATGATCATCGCCCACCATGGGTGGTGATTGCGAATACGTCCATAGCCGAAGTAACTGTCTTTGTGCCATCCGCCAGGTTGCGGCGAATTATTGAAATGACCGTGATGATGTGCATGAAGCATATAATCCGGTCCTAGTACACTCGTGAGGGCTCCCGTAATGATCGGGTGATCGATCACTTTCTGTAACTCGCGAACACGGGGCAGCAGGTTATTACCGGGGTTTCCTTCATGGTTATACACGTAATTCAATTGCTCAAGCAACTGTTGGTGGAACTCGGACGAGAAATCCGTCTGAAGCAGTAAATACCCTTCTGTAATAAACTGTCTCATCTGTTCATCGGTTAATAAACGCGGTTCGTTCGTGCTCATGTGTAGACCTCCTCATTTCTCCTGGTCAGGATTGGAACTCTTCGAAAAATCTACCCTTATTCTAAACATGAACGACATCGGATAACATAGCTAATGTTCACATGAATTTGAACAATATTAACCTATTTTTCGTCAAATCAATTCAAAACATTTTACGATAACCCGAGGGAGGAAGACCGGTATGTTTCTTGAATACCCGTGAGAAGAAGCATAGCTCCATACCTAGGGCCTGGGAGATTTCGGAGACCGAATCATCGGTTGCCGTTAGCATATATTTCGCCTTCTCCATCTTCATCTGGTGAACATACTGAATAGGCGTAACCCCCATCATTTCGTTGAAATAGCGGATAAAATAATTCGGGTGGAAATGCACCACTTCTGCCATCTCCTGCACGGTTATGTTCTGATCCAGATGCTGATCGATATACTTCAGGACGGTTTGGATTTTGTGCATCCGATGATTCGCATCATAATGCAATTGATGTTCATATTGACCTTGTAAGGACCCCTCGAGGAAGACGCTTACAATCTCCAGTAGGACAGAACGCTGCATAATAATCGCCGTGAAATCCTTACTCTCTTGATAATGAATTAACCGTTGGAACAGCTGTATAAGATGCTCGTGATTCGACACATCGATAAAATGCGGCAGCTTGAGCAGCTTGAATAAGTCCATATCTCCGATTTGGGCGGTAAAATGACACCAATATTTACTGAATGTATTCTCGTTCACGACGCTATACGATTGCCGAACCCCTGCGGGCATTACGAATAATTGACCGGGCTTCGGTCGGTACGTAATTCCGTCTATCGTCAGCTGACCTTCCCCTTCGAGTATATAATAGAAGCGGTTAAAGTCAGGTACGTAGTTGATAGATCGCCATCCGTGATCTACCTTCGTATGCGCTGCGACGGACAGATGAACTTGCACATTCGCAATCACATTGCGAAGCCGCGACAATTGTTTGGTTGATTTCACGATCCTCGCTCCCATGTCGCTCGAACATAACCGATCCGCATCCCCGCTCGCTCCATGTTCCTATGGCTGTTGGATAGAAAGGAACATTGACTTACGACCAGTCTGCATTGCATACGATACGCTTCTTCGATTCGATATTGAATTAACATTTGTTGAAGTCCGCGATTCCGGAATTCAGGGAGCGTAGCCCCGAACGTCAAGGACGCGATACCATCCTGCATATACATTACGCCAACCGCAGCCGGAACATCATCAACCGTTGCAAGATAGAAATTCCACCCTTTTCGATCATGCAGGATTCGGTTGTTCGTTGAGACATACGGAATCCCTTGAGTGCCGAGACCCGTCGCGAGACAATGAATCGATGCATACACATCGAATTCATCACTTTGCAGTTCACGAATAACTATCGAATTCTGCCGATCTACTTGATATTGCATAGGTTCGATGTAAAGTGAGGTATGGAAGCCCGATTGATAGAACCCCCGCTGTGCGAGATTAGCCATGAAATTCACATCCACTTGAGATGGGACAAGTTCAATTCGAGGCTGCCGATCTCTTTCTCGATAGAATGCCAGGATTGGCTCGAGGAGGTCAAGATCTTCATTTCTCAATCCTTTTACGGTATTGAACATAGGCCAAGGCATGGTCTTGCTATAGAAACATGTCGCACGACCCAGACGTACGATTTCGACACCCTCCGGATTGTCATCTCGAAGCTGAATCGATCGCATCCGGTCCACCATGTAATCAATCTCCGATTGTTCAATATCTTGAATCAAGGATTCAGTTGCGATATAGCGACTCATTTACGCACCTCATGCTCTTCCACATCTCGCCTCACGCTATTGCTACCGTTGCAGATCAACAGGTGACAATGCGTCTTTACTAAATTCCAGCTCGTCAATGGATTCATCTCCCCTATGCCATTATCATTCCTAAGAAGGCAGCAGTCATGATGACTCCTGCCTAGATCAACCTATTGTTCAATTCGAACATTTTTGACTCGCACGCTGCGTTCAATGACACCAAGTCGCCAGAATAATGCAATCGCCCCGACAGCAAGACCCGTGATCAGGCCAACCCAGTATCCATAAGCCTCAAGTGTTGTCAGCTTCGCAAGCGCCATTCCGACGGGAAGGCCAATTACCCAATAGGATACTAGAGCAATCATAAATACACTATTCACATCCTTGTATCCCCGCAGCGCCCCCTGAATCGGTGCTGCAATCGCATCCGATAGTTGGAAGAACAGAGCATAGACTAAGAAGGACTCCGTCATTGCAATCACGACCGGATCATGGGAATATAGCCCTGCAATTTTTACTCGGAAGATGACTAGGAACACGGCACATATCACAGCAAGCGATACGGCAGAGACCATTCCAATTCTTGCATATTGCTTGGCATCCTTGTACCGCTTCGCACCAACTTCATATCCGACAAGGATGGTTAGTGACATCGCAATGCTCAGCGGGAGCATATACAAGAGTGAAGCGAAATTAAGTGCGGATTGATGGGAAGCAATCGTAACCGTATCATAACCGCTCATAAGCAGCGTCACCATCGAGAATACGCCCACTTCTAGAAAAATCGATAATCCAATCGGCACGCCAATGCGAAGGATTTCTAGCCACTCTGCGAATCGAACGCGTTCCCACCGTGAGAATAAAGCCAGCTCTCGCATGGTAGCATTCCGTTTCACAAAGAATAGAGCAACGATCAAGAGGACAATATAAGTGATTGCGGTTGCTACGCCGGATCCAACACCCCCTAGACGAGGAAAACCGAAATTACCGAAGATGAACAAGTAATTTAGCAGCACGTTCACCGGGAATGACAACAACGTAATAAACATGGTCACTCGAGTCATGCCGAGGCCATCGATGGTTGCACGGATAACGGTGTACACGAATAATGGGACAACACCAATCCCAATCGCCTTGAGAAATGATTTCGCGACGCGATCCACTTCGGATTCCAAGTGCATCATGTTAATCAACGGGTCCACAGCAAAAATACCTAAGATGATTACAGCAACCCCGAAAACAACCGATAAATACGCAGCTTGTGTCACACTTGAGGCGATTCTAGATCGATTCCCTGCGCCCATATTCTGAGCAACAATGGGTGTTACCGCAAGGAATATCCCCGTCAAACCCGTATATACAGGCACCCAATAACTTACGGCAACGGCCACCCCAGCCAAATTTTCCTTATTGAAATTACCTGACATGACCGTATCGAAGAAGCTCATACATTGCAGGGCAACCTGTGTCACTAGGATTGGAAGCAGAATCATAACGACCTGCTTTAATTTCTGATTCATTGTAAATGTCTGTATCATGATGTGCTGATCAACCTTTCTCTCTTTCTCCTTACCCAGTGTAATAGCTATATATCTAAAAAGAAACTAGTAATTAGAAAAAGCCTGAACCACGCAGGATTGCGGGCCCAGACTTTATCGTATTCATATCCTCTTCTTACTCTGACGATTCTCCATAATGCGCCTGACAGAAAGCATCGACCGCTGCGACCTCATCCTCTTCAAGGTCCATATCTAAATACTGTCCGGTCGTCTTCTCATAAAGCTCATATTTCACGATGCCTGTCCGGTTCTCTTCGACAACATAGATCACGCGAATGTAAAGACCGTTCTCAGACCACAGCTCGTCATCTTCAGGAACCTCAATATCAAGCTTAAATTCATAGCGTGTTCCTGACAATATCCCAAAGGGATCCTTAATCAATTCCACTTCAAATGCTGTAATGTTAATCATACTTGTATCCCCTCTAATGGCTGTGGTAATAATACTTCGATTCTCGATCGGATCGATGCTTGGTGCAGCTCTTTACCAAATATCGTCACGATCCCTCGATCATCCCTCGAGCGAATCAATCGTCCGATCCCCTGTCTCAGACGGAGCAGCATATAAGGCATATCCACTTCTTCCATCGGATCCGCTGCATCCTTTCTTCTCGCTGTAAATACAGGGTCATTCGGTGGGAATGGCAAGGACCAGATGATGACATGTGATAACGAGGGACCCGGGATATCCAATCCTTCCCAGAGCGTAACCGCGCAGAGTACACTCTGTTCATCACGTTGGAAGTCTGCAATCACATGACTAATCTCCGCAGATCCTTCATATAAGAATCGGTAACCGAGAAGCCCTGGTGTCTGCGTCTGCCTGTGTCTGAACGCCAGCAATTCCTCTTGCGATGGGAATAAGATCAATGCCCTTCCTTCCGATTGTTCAAGAAGTCGGCGGATTTGATCCATTTTATCCGCAGCAGGATCATCCAGTATCAGTTGACTTCGCATTTGATCTTCATAATCATAAGGCGAAGGCACGGAGAATGATAAAAACTCATGAATTCCAAGACTGTTCGCCATATAATCGAAGGATCCATCAACTGATAATGTTGCTGAGGAGAAAATAACAGGCATCTTCTTCGCAAATACACGCTCACTCAAAATTTCCTTCACGGTCTTCGGCATAATAATGAGCGTGATCCCGTCTTCATCCTTCGTGACCCAAGTAATCAGTTGGTTCGGTTGTTCGAATAGGGCAAGTGCAATTTGGATCATCTCCAGATGCTCTTCAACAATCTTTAGCTGATAATCATCGAGGGAGAACATGCCGCTCTCGAACACCAACTCTTCTTCAATGACGGCTATGCGATCACGGAATCGTTTCACTTCCTGCATCAACGTATCTGTTAGCATGATTTCTCGCCGGTCCGAAGCTGGAACTTGACGACTATTACGATCGATCATGTCGAATAATAACTCGCTCTGCATAATCGCTTCTTCTACCGCTACCGCTAGAGATTCTCTGACTTCGCCCTCCAGCAGTCTTACGACAAGACTTTCAAATAAATTATGTTTTAACTTGTACGTGAGCGCATTCTGCGCAGCCGTCTCCAAGAGATGTCCCTCATCAAAAACAACGGAACTATGCTCCGGAAGGAGCGGTAGTTGCCCTTCACGCTTCCTTGCTTCATATGTCCATACATGTTCCATATAGAAATCATGGGAGCAAATAATGAGATCCGTCGATTTTCGATAATGATCTCTAGACAATGTCTGTCCGCATCGATGACGCTGATGGCAGACGAGACAGTCTTGGAACACATCCCAGCCAATTCTCCCCCATTGCTCATCCGATAGATGCGGAAATTCCTTCCGGTTGCCGTATGGGTGGAACGCTTGCATCGTGTCCGGGAAATGAACAAAATCCGGCAGATCTTGATAAATCGTTTGGTAGCTCTCTGCATCCTCAAATCCTGACTTGGCTTCATCGAGTTTGTTCAGACAAATATATTGTGTCGGGGATTTACTCAATCTCGCATCGATCGTGAGGTCCAAATAGCGAGCAAGCTTGGCGATATCTCCTTCCGGCTTGACCAATTGTTCGATTAAGGACTCATCAGCACATGCAATAACTGCAGGTTTCCGCGTATATCTCGCGTAACTGATCGCATAGAGCAGGTAGACGAGCGTCTTGCCGGTTCCAACACCCGCTTCAGCGAAAATCGTCTGCTTCTCACTATAGGCCCGTTCCAGCTGAAACGCCATATAGATCTGTTCGTCCCGGATTTCAAAGCCGGCTTCCGGTAAAATCTCATAGAATACATCCGCGATCCAATCACCAGCTTGTTTCATGAAAGACTCTCCGGGGTTAAATGCAAATGGGTACGTAGTCAATCGAATTTTGCCTCCAAATCATTAAGAAAAATACTTCACAAAAAACACATCCTACTACTATACACTAAAAATACCGATCTGTGTGCTTCAAATCCCTTGTATTTCCCGGAAAGTGGTACCTGGCGCTGTGAAAGACAGCAGCCTTGTCCCTTCCTCCATCAATGCTTGTCGTATATCCTGTTCCAGCGGAGCAAAAGGTTCAATCGTTAATACCGTTTGTTTCTTCTTGCTCTCAATTTTCCATAACCCTTGGACGAACCCGTCAATCAGTATAGTCGACCGAATGATACCATTATCGGTAAATACACGGGCACGATATTCATCAGCTATGATCCGACTTCGATCCGCGTAAGATAGCAGCATATTATCGAACTCACCTAGGAATCGAACGGGCGCTTGCGTATCCGCTGACGGACGAGGTGCTTCTGGTAAATCATAGAGTATATGTCCTTCTTCATTTTGGAACGTCAGCAGCTGAGGTAATAGACGATCTACGGCCTCACGAAGCTTCGTTAACCCGCTCCATGTCTGCATATCCTGCACCGTTGCCGGGCCGAAGGCAGCAAGGTATCTCAAAATCATTGCATCAGGAGTCGTGGTGGCAGTGAGCGATTGACCCAGCCATGCTTCGACTGTCGTATGCGTCGCACTCCCGCTCTTCCCCCAGAGACCCCGCGGCGGAATTTGGACAAGCGGAACCTTATTCCGAACGGCATTGGCTAGCGCAGCAGCATCATGGTCAGGCCACTGCAACTGTAGGTGCTTGCCTAATTCAGCGAATGTTCTTGGATGTTCTTCGACCAGCATTCGGCCAGTCTCGGCAATCTCAGCGAGATCAACTCCCCGTAACTGTCGCCCATAAGAGCCCTGAAGACCGCGATCCATCACAGGTTGAAGCATAGGTCTAAAAGTGAGACAATCTTGATTGGTCACAAGGTGAATCGTGGATCGCATCAGACTAATGCGTACGACACGTCGAGATAAGATTAATGCCGATAATTCATCTGGTTGAAAATCTCGAAGTCGTGACCATAATCCGAAATAAGGTGGATTGGGCACCTGTGATTGCATACCTGCTAAATGTTCAATCGCATTGTAGACGGGCATATCAGCACGCTCTAATAATAGCTGGCGCGCGAGTAATGCGCGGTTTAATGCTCGTCGATTTAACATTTGAACCATGGATTACCTCCTTTTCCTATGAACACATTCGCACGATAACTTCTTCGATTGTCAGCACTTCGGTATCCTTCCTGCTGCGCTGCTTCAGTTCAACCTTTCCTTCGGCTGCTTGCTTTCCAACAACAATTCGATGCGGTATCCCAATCAAATCTGAGTCTTTGAATTTAATGCCTGGTCTTTCCTCGCGATCATCGAGCAGTACTTCGACACCGTTAGCTCGCAAACGTTGATATAAGGATTCCGTCAATTCCGCTTGACTGTTATCCTGCAATGATACTGGTATAAGGTGTACATGAAATGGAGCAATCGCTTCCGGCCAACATATCCCATGATCATCATGCTGTTGTTCAACGACGGCAGACAATATTCTCGACACGCCAATCCCATAACATCCCATAACCATCGTCTGTTCGCGTCCAGATGCATCTAAGAAAGCTGCTCTCATCTTCTCGCTATATCGTGTTCCAAGCTTAAAGACTTGCCCGACTTCAATACCACGGCTGAACTGCAATCTACCTTGATCACAATGCGGACATACATCTCCTTCAACAACATTCCGCAAATCTAATACGGTATTCAATCCAAAATCATGCCCTGGTCGTACATGTCGGATGTGATAATCTTGTTCATTCCCTCCCACAATAGCCTCTTCCATCCGTGCTACAGCATGATCAACATAGACCGGTACGGAAAGACCGAGTGGTCCCGCGAATCCGACTGGCGCCCCCGTGATACGTTCAACGGTAGCTGAATCGGCCAATTCGAGTTGTTCGACGCCAAGCGCATTCATGAGCTTGATTTCATTGACCTCATGATCACCGCGTACCAACGCAGCAATGACATGATCGCCTATACGATATATTAACGTCTTGATTATGTGCTTCGGATTGAGATTCAGCAGCTGCACTAATTGGTCGATCGTATGCATGCCAGGGGTATAGAATCGCTCAGGCATATCAAGAATCCGATTATTATTATTATTATTTCCCGTCTGTTCACTTGAGAGTCTAGCTACCGCTTTCTCCAAATTCGCCGCATATTCACAATAATCACATGACGCTATTGTATCTTCTCCAATGTCTGCCAGTGCCATGAACTCATGCGTACCGCCATCTCCGCCAATCGCGCCTGCATCTGCTTCTACCGCTCTGACATGAAGGCCGAGACGGTTGAAGATCCGATGATAGGCTTGAGACATGATTTGATAAGACCGATCGAGACCTGCCATGTCTGTATCGAAAGAGTATGCGTCTTTCATCAGAAATTCCCGACCACGCAGCAACCCAAATCGAGGTCTTCGTTCATCCCGAAATTTCGTCTGAATCTGATACACGATGAGAGGCAGCTTACGATACGTATTGATCTCATTGCGTACGATGGTGGTGACGACCTCCTCATGGGTAGGACCAAGAGCGAATTCACGCTGATGACGATCGTGAAGACGGATAAGTTCGGGTCCATAGATTGAATACCGTCCAGATTCCTTCCAGAGCTCCGTTGGCTGCATCGATGGCATGAGCATTTCTTGAGCACCTGCCATGTCTAACTCCTCGCGAATAATGTTCTCAATTTTCCGCAGCACCCTCCTTCCTAACGGCAAATAACTATAGATTCCTGCAGCTAACGTGCGAATCATGCCTGCTCGAAGCAAAAGCTGATGACTGATCGCATCTGCGTCCGATGGTGCCTCTCGCAGGGTAGGTGAGAATAATTGACTTTGACGCATCGTATACTCCTCCTCTTTCTCTGTATGACAAAAAGACACATTCGTCAGGGACGAATGTGTCGTGGTACCACCCTTATTTAATCATCACACGGCGTATGATGATTCTTCGTCGATATAACGGTCGAACCCGGTATTGGTAAAGTTGTCAAACTGGATAAGCCGCAATCACCAATACAGCTCACAAGACAGGGGCATTCATTCGTAGCTAGAAACCTTGCAGCCAAGGGGTCTCCTCTCTGACGCGACGAAAGGCTGAATACCATGATTCTCGGTCAACACTGTTGAATATTAACGACAAATCTACAATATCGCAGAGCTATTGTCAAGAAGAATATGGAAAGCCAATTACCTTGTAATACGATATACTATGTGATATTCTGTTAATCACGAATTAGAAAGGAGTGAATATCGTGAACAAAGAACTATTAAAAGGCAGTATTGATCTTATCCTACTGAACCTCATCGCTCAGAAGGATCAATATGGTTACGAGCTTTCCAAAAAAATTCGATTGCTTAGTAATGATGTCTATGAAATTGGAGAAGGCACACTCTATCCAGCCCTTAAGCGTTTAGAGTCCCAAAAAGCCGTCGAATCTTACTGGGGAGAATCGATTGAAGGCGGACGCCGTAAATATTACCGAATTACGAACGAGGGAACCAAAATCTTGCAAGCGAAAATGAAAGATTGGCAAACGCTGACGCGCCTCGTGACCCTAACGCATGAAGGGAGCGAGTAGCATGGATTTTGAACAATATACATCACAGATCGTTCAAGGCTTGCCTTGTTCCAAGCGTGAGAAGAAAGATATGCAGGACGAGCTCAAGGATCATTTAACCGAACTACATATGGACCTGATCGAAGAAGGCTGCGACGAGCACACGGCTTCAGCTATGGCCATCGAACGATTCGGGAAGCCGCAGTTCATCCGCAATCAGCTATGTCATGCTCTCCCGCTCGTGGACAAGTATATGCGCAAATGGATTCTAGCGCTTTTCATTCTCTATACTTCCCTCCTCAGCTACGTCATGCTCCTATCGAGTGACCGCTGGGCACGTCGGGCGTTTACAATCGAATGGAAACGTAAAATGCTTGAGTATGGACATACGCAGAGTATGCACTTATACGAGAATACAGTCCCTTTTCACACCTTGCGTGATTATATCGTGAATCATCATCGCTATACCTTTTCGACGATCTTCTTGAATTTGTTCGGCAATATCGGGGTTTTCATCCCGATTGGTCTATTATTACCCTTGCTCTTCCCCTACTTCCGGTCAATTCATCGCATCTTTCTTGCTTCATTTACCGGATGTGTCCTCATCGAGATGCTGCAGTATGCATTCACCTTAGGCAGCTTCGATGTGGATGACCTGATATTGAACTTAATTGGCGGTATGATGGGATTCGGATGCTATAAAGTGATACATGTCTTGGTCAATCAATACAAACATGCAAAGTTCCAAATTCATGAATAAGCACGTTACACGTTGCCCCTTGCCATGAAGAAATGATCTCATCACTTCATCAAGGGTTTTCATTTCATTAAGTACATCGTAATACGATCTATATTGTGATATATATTCCAAAGGAGTTCCATCATGAAACATACCATGTCTATGCTACTAACTTTAGTACTTATTTTATCCGTCGGAATTACAGGCTGTTCAAGTCCTGCTGCTCCAACTGCTGTACCCAAACCGATTGTTGTGAATCCTGCTTCTCCATTTACGTATGATGTTGTGCCCGAGACGTTCCAAATCTCTGTTACAAAAGACGGCAAGACAGAGATCGCGTCCGAGCCTCAACCCATACGTAAAGTCTCAAATGTTCAACGTGTGGGCGATAAAATATCATGGACATATCCTGACGATGGCCTACAGGTTCAGTTAACACGGGCAAGAGACGCTCTTGAAGTTCTAATGACGTCGACCGCAGCGAAGTCCATCACATGGCCAACGTTAAGCGGAGACAGTTATATGATACCTTGGGGGGAAGGGAAATGGATTCCTAGTCATGATCAGCACTGGAGAGCATTCCTGGCGGACGAGAGTCTGTCCTTCAATGAATCCTTCTCCATGCGTTTCATGACGGTGAACAAGAGCCAATATGCAATCATGTATGTTCTCGACAATCCTTATAACAATACGGTAGATTTCACGGTCGACCCACGGATCACGATCTCGTTGACGCATGATTTTCCCTCTATTAATCCGGATAAATCGTATAATTTCCGTATTTATGTAACCGACAATGATCCCGTAGCAATCGCCGGTATTTATAAAAATGAACTGCTCGCACAAGGAAAATTCACGACACTCCAGCAGAAAGCTGTGAACAATCCGAATATCGAGAAGCTCTATGGTGCACCGCATATTTATATGTGGAATAAATCTCTCCTCTCTGAGGAGGATATCCTTTGGCCGAAGTTGAAATCGAAACTCGATAAGCCATTTCTCGATTGGATCACTTCGCAGTTACCACGTGCAAGTGATGAAGGGAAAGAGCAAGCAGCCCAGTTCCGTGCTGTCATGAAGCAGGATTATTATGATAAATATCAGAAAAATAGCATCATCGGCGGGTTTAACGCGCTGCTCCAATCCAAGGATTTCTACCAGCCGGAAATATTCAAATCCTTGGATCGGGCAACCGAAACGCTGATCGCCCAAGGAATCGACAAGTTGAATCCCGTACAATTATTCGAATTGAACAAACGTCTGCTGAAGGCTAAACTCGGCAATGCCGTCGTCGAAGTCGATCACTGGAATGAGAAGAATACCGTTCAATTACTACAGCAGTTCCAGCAAGCCGATATGACAAAAGCTTGGCTAGGTCTGTCCGATTGGACTGCTGCTTATATGAATCCTGAGTTCGTTAAGAAGGCGGCGGAGCTCGGCTATCTGATTGGGCCCTATGACTCCTATCATTCCATACATCAAGAGAAGACTGGCGATTGGGAGACAGCTTTCTTCCCAGATGCAAGTCTTTACGAAGATGGTACCATTACAAAGGCAAATGGAGAGAAAAAGACAGGATTTCTGAAGAAAGGCCGTCTGCTGAACCCGATCTTGTCACTGCCAAGTGTCAAGCAGCGGCTGCAAGAAATTATGGGTACCGGTGTCGCCTTTAATTCCTGGTTCATCGACGTGGATGCCGCGGGTGACTTCAATGATGATTACACACCGGGCCATGAGACAACAGAAGCGCAAGATATGCAGGCTAAGCTTGATCGTATGGCATATATCCGTGACGAGCAGCATATGGTGATCGGTTCGGAGACAGGGAATGATTATGCGAGCCAGACGATAGCATTTGCACATGGCATGGAGGCGCCTGTGATCAAATGGGGCGATGCCGACATGCGGACGAACAAACAAAGTCCTTATTATATCGGTGGCTATTGGGGACCGCCCGGACAAATTCCGGAACGTTACAACAAACAAGTTCCAATTAAGGAACTCTATGATCATATCTATATTGACCCTACGTATTCCCTTCCACTCTTCAAATTGGTGTATAACGATTCCGTGATTACCACAGCGCACTGGGAGTGGGGTTCCTTCAAAATTAAGGGTGAAGTCGGTACAAGAATGCTGAAAGAGCTCCTCTATAATGTCCCTCCGCTCTATCATATGAATGAGCGTGCTTGGAGCATCAACAAGCAGCGTATCACGGATTATTTGAAGGTGTGGTCCCCTTTCCATGCGGAAGCTGTCCAGAAATCGATGACAGATTTCAAGATACTGTCTGAAGATAGGCTCGTTCAACAGGCTTCATATGGCGATCAGTTACAAGTTACCGCGAACTTCTCAGATCACAAAGTGAAAGTTGGCAGCGAGACCATTCCTGCACGAGCAGCACGCATCATTCGACATGGCGAGCGTACATGGTTCCAGGCGCCGCAAGAGTAATTGGAAAAATAGAAGGACATCTCGTTCACGAATGAACGGATGTCCTTCTTCATGTATCGCTAATCATAAACGCTAGGGCTGGCACGTTGTTGCTACTATCTAATCCAGTCTAGCACAGCAAGGACCGGGCGATGATCCGATGCGATATCTTCCTTCATCAAGATCGGCTCTCCCACTTGCCACTGATCCTTCGCCCCAACCATGATGTAATCAATTTTACCATCTTCTGCATTCGTCCAGTCCGTAATGCTCGCCGTGGCATCTGTCCACACGGCTGACATCAGCTTCATCGTATCCGATCCAGGTATTGCATTTAGATCTCCTGCGAGAACATAAGGTGTCTCCGTACTGTGCAGCTCAATAATTGCTGCCGCTTGCTCAGCTTGAATCTGCTTCGGATTCCACTCCAGATGGACAGCGGAGAACGTTAACGGCGGAAGCTCTTCCCCTAGATCCAACTTTACCGTTAAGAGTATTCGCTGTTCTCCATGCTCGATATTCGGCAAGTACGTCTTATGTTCATCGATTACGGGGAACCGAGATAATACCGCAACACCGTACTCCCCGCCCATCAAATCAATGGCTCTGCCGAATACCCCTGTCATTCCCATTCGCCGAGCAAGTTCAGCGGTCTGGTCCACGTCATCACTGCGCGGTACATATTTGTCGACTTCTTGCAGCGCAATAATGTCCGGTTGCAGAGACTGCATGACATTCGCAATTCGCTGTAAATCTACAACCCCATCCATGCCTTCTCCATGATGTATGTTGTATGTCAGCACACGCAGTCTTACAGACGTCTGTTCCTTCCTGTTCATCGTCATCCTCTCATCGCACATCCTCTCCACCATGACGTTTCATCTTCTTTCCTCAAGATATCACAAATCCGATCGAAAAAGGCATGAACCTCAAGAAAATATCTTCTTGTAGCTCACACCTTTTTGTCTAACATTATGCGTCTCATTTCGAGGACATGATGTCTTCCATGTTGTGATACATAACGACCCGATTTCTCCCTGCATGCTTGGCCGCATACAACGCTTCATCCGCCTTCTTCAATAAGCGTTCCATCGTATCTTCAGAACCCTCTGCATTCGAGGAAATGCCGATGGACAGCGTCACTGGACGTCCGATCGGACTTATTGATGATTCCATTCTTTCTCGTATCCGCTCTGCAACTATGTATGCTTCTTGTTCTGTCGTATCCGGCATAAGGATCGTGAACTCCTCACCGCCATACCGACAACAGAAGTCTTGGTCCCGCTTCTCTTCCATCATCACTTGCGCAAGAAATTTCAGCACTTCATCGCCAAGTTGATGACCATATGTATCATTAACCGATTTGAACCGATCTAAATCCAGCATGGCGAAAGCATAGGATATCCCCTGCTCTTCCCAGAGTGACGTGATAGCCATCATTGTTCTTCGGTTCGTTAAACCTGTCAACGGATCCGTCATTGCTTCTTGTGAAAGCTCATCGGTCTTCTGCTTCATCCGATCGAAGGCGATTGCAATCGTCTTCGCAAGCTCATTCGTCTCATAATTCCAACTCGGTTGGAGCGGGATAGAGGTTAAACTCTCATCCCCTTGCGAGAGGCGTGATGCGGCATTCGCAAGCTGATACAAGGGCTTGGACAAGCGACGTGCAAGCCAGATCGACAACAATAATAGAACGATCAAGTAAGGCATCGAGAACACGAGCATATTCTTAATGAGCTTGTTGCTGCGCGCGTGAATATAACTCTCTGGTGTTTGCGATACGATCCCCCAGCCGACTTCATCAACCTTTGCAAATCCGGCCAGATACCGGACACCTTTAATATTTGTCACTAATTGCTGTCCACTAACCCCATTGATTAGATTCTGCACAACAGGATTCTGGTCTACTTTCTCCGCAATACGCGATGAATCCGGATGATAGATTAATCGGCCCGAAGAATCGACGACATAATAATACGATCCATTCTTATTTTTATTTTGGTTACCTAGAATGTTCTGAAAAATATTCGGCTGCTGCAAGTAGATCGAACCCGCAACAAATCCTTTGTAAACGCCCTTCGAATCAAAGATCGGGTGACTGACGAGCACGATCAACCGCTTCGTGATGGCCAGATACGGCTCTGAAATAAGAGGGGTACGACGTTCTAGCGCCTGCTGCGCCGCCTGCGAGCTAAGCTTCTGGCCGATTAAGGACAGATGGCTCGGTGAAGTCGATACAATCGTCCCCCCTGCATTCACAACTACAATTGAATTAAAATAATGGTTGGTATCCATAAAGAAATCAAGTTGTGACAGGACATTCGCATCGGTTAGGGGCACATCCGCGAAATATTGAGCCGCCACTTTAATGCTCTTCTTCATCGATACCATCAGAGATTGTGTCGTCTTACTTAGATCTGTCGCGTTGATTTTGTTAAATTCTATCGTGTTGTTATATAACGAGATGCGCTCTGCTTGATAACCGACAATCGTATTGATAATAATCGTAACGAAGACGGAGATGAGTACAACAATTGAAATGATTGCCGATAATTTTAAGCCTTTACGTGGCTGCTTGTTTGGTTCCATGTCGCTCCTTTATTGAATGGTTGATCGCCTATTACAAATTTTGTCGAATCGATGGTAGAATCTAGTGCATTCTTCCTAAAAGTCTATTGTAGCACTTTCTTTTTCGATTGTTCAAGATTTGGTAATTTCAATCTGGAGATCTTTTTCTTCAATAGCAGAAATTTGGCGTACCGCAGCGGCGTTTCATACGTACGATAGAACGTCTTCTTCATATTTGCTTTCCGGAACGAATAACGTTGGTCCCTGCAGTTCATCTCAATCAATTTCACTTGCCCGAACTCATCAATCCCAATATCTAGTCCCACGTCAGCCAAAAGCGGCAGCTTGGTGCTTAGGAATTTGACCATCTGAAGGGAAGACCTCTCGACCATACGCTTCATGATCACTGGATGGAAGCCGCTCCCGCGGAACAATACCTGTGTGCGTTTCACCTTCCCGCCTTTGGCGACATTGGTGACATGGCTTCCCTTCGCAGCGACCTTCCCTACGATCCCAGTAATCTGCCACCTTCCATCTCCCCCTCGTTGGACGGAGACACGTAAATCATAGACATTCCCATCGTGTTTTGCCAATTGAATCGCTTCTTGAATCATATATTTCTGTCGACCAACCTTCTTCTTAATCCAGGCGATTGCTCTGTCCTCATTTAACAGATACGTTTCTCTCTTCTTCCAGGTCAAGATCCATAATCCGTTCATGTCTTTCTGAATCTTGATGATGCCTTCCCCCACACTGCTGCTCGTCGGTTTAATATAGAGTGCATTATGTTTTACCATCGCTTTACGAAGTTGTGCAAGTGTGAATTTCACAGACCACGGCAGGAAACGCCGCATGCGCTTTTCTTTGTACATAAGCTGATAGATATGCAATTTATCAAACCGATTAACGCGATTAAAAATGGTACTGCGTGCAGCCAACGTCGCCATAATTTGCTTTTTCGATTTCGACAAAGCCATCGCGCGATTATGCGTCACACTCGGGATAGGACGTCTTACAAGATGAAATTTAGGATGTCTATAGATCAGTCCGACAACAACATTGTTCCGAATTGGCCTTAGTGACATAAAGAGGGGCGTAATGCCAAGTTCTTGACCCGCTTTCTGATATAAGGCAATGCGTTCACTGCCTGTTTTCCCGCTTCGTATCCCCGCATATGTCTTCGGATCGAGGAGAACACCAACGATTGCACCCATCTACTCACCACCATCTATTAATCATATGTCACTCACAGCGTATGCATGGCCCATTCGGATTAACACGGTGGAAGCCTACGACACAGAATTAATGGCACCCATCACGCTTCAGAATCTTGAACAACTTGAGGGACCTCCACTGTATCCTGTACATGTTTACGATACAGAGGCAATAGAACCAACATCCCAATGAAGAACAAACAACCACTTATCAGATAGACCGTCGATAACGATAATGCGGTATTGAGAATCCCGGCTATCGACATCCCGATTACCATCATCCCCATAAAGAGCGGTGTCATGACGCCACCGACACGGCCGATGAACGCACCTTCGGTGTTCTTAATCATCAACGTATTGATGCCGATCATAATGAACGGATAGAAAAAGCCTCCTAACACTTGACAGCTCATAGACAGTGGTACGCTAACGGAGAATCCAAGTCCAATTGTTGTGAATGTACTGACCGCTAGACCCAATGTTAACAAGGTCTGTGGTTTTATTTTCTTCGCGATTCCCATCACGACAGCTCCACCCACGAGCATTGCTGCACCATTGGCCATCATCATCCACTTCAATTGACCCTTATCCAGTCCTAAATTCTCCATCGTGACGAAGATCAGCATCGGTTGAACTAATCCCGCCGCGAAGCCTGAGAACACAAATGCGCCACCAAGTGCTCGAAGCTCTCGTTTTCGCCATACATAATGAAGCCCATCCTTCAAATCCTGCACAAAATGGGTCTTTTGCTCCAGACGTACATCTTCAGCATCCTTCGGTAACCAAGAGAGAATCCAACCTGCACCTAAGAACAGCACGGCGGTGATCGCTAGGGCCACTTCTAACCCATATTGTTGATAAATAAATGTCCCTACCATCGGTCCAATCACGACAAATACCGCCGTAAGCGTCTGGTAGATCCCCATTACCGCTTGCAGCTGCTCTTCCGGTACATGCTGCTTATAGAGCTTCATCGCGGACGGTTGCGAGAATTGCGACAAGATCGAAGAGATTAATGTCGCGAAAAATAATGCATGCCATGCCCCATACAGAATGACCAACAAGACCGTAATAATCGATAGTGCGGATAACATATCACTACCGATCATGGTCCTTCGTGGCTTGGATCGATCGGCAAAAGTGCCCCCAATGATCGCGAAAATGAAAATGGGCGCATATTCAACCACCGAGATTAGCGAAACATATAGTGGATCGTTATGCGTCATATCTGTCACATACAACAAAATTGCAAAATTCCTTACCCAGATGCCAAGTTGAATAAGCACACGGGACGAAATGATCGTCCGGACATACGGATTTTTAAACATCGAAATCCCTTCTCCTTCAACATTATATTTTATAGACAATTCATATTTGTGTCTATAATATCAATGGATATATTATCATCACGTTTACTTAAACGTCAAACATTATTTTATTCCGTCTATTTTTGAAAATACAAAAAATCTCCAGAGCCTAAGCCCTGGAGATTGATCTTTATTCTTTATTTACTTCTGGTTCTTCTTATTTCGAATCGAGCATGCGCAGTACAATGACAGTTGCTTCTGCACGCGTAGCTCCGGCTTTTGGAACGAATTTATTACCTTCACGGCCTTTGATGATCGACTTATCCACTGCCGCTTCAACCCATCCTTTTGCCCAAGCTGGAATGACATCCTTATCCGCGAAATTTAGCTTATCGCCTGTTCCCTGCGTGAGCTTCAATCCACGTGCTGCCATCGCTGCAATTTCAGTACGTGATATTGTACTATTCGCACGGAATGTGTTGTCATCATAGCCTGTAATGATGCCTGCTTTGACTGCTTTAGCCACTTGCGGCTGTGCCCAATTCGGAATCTTGAGCAGGTCGTTAAATTGGAGTGCATCGCCATCTGGCAAATTCAATGCACGCGCTAGAATAGCAGCAAATTCAGCTCGGGAGATTGGCGCATCCGGCTTGAACGTGCCGTCAGGATATCCATCGACGATGCCCTTCTCAACGGCTTCAAGGATTTGATCCTTCGCCCAATGATTCTGGATATCTGTCAGCGTAGGCGCACTTGCTTTACCCGAAACCTTGAACGAAGCCGAACTGTTAACCGTTACAGTAGCCGATGTGAGATTATGATCGACGGTCTTCATCGCCGTCCAAGTCACTTTCGCATCGCCCTCTTTTTTAACTTTGAACGAAATGGTGCCGATATCGAAATCTCCATCCTGCCCATTGACCTTCCCAATTTTCGTATGTGCGATCGTAATCTCCGTATCTTTCTTAATTGGCGATACAGAGAACCCCTCCATTTTGGACTTCGCGGTTACGACTTCCAATTGATTCGGGTCATACGTAAATTTAGCTTCATAGGCATACAGGTCTTTAATTCCTTTTCCGCTCAAGGTTAGTGAGACCGTCTCACCTACTTTGGCCTGCTTCTGATCTGCTTTTAAAGAGAACGCAGGTCCCGTAGCTGCGAATGCTGTATTCAATACAAGCGGCAGACATAAGATGCCGGCAAGTAGCGTGGATAATAATTTCGTTTTCATAGGATCGTCCCTTCGAATTTCAGTATATTTTTAGTATGGGTATATAATTCATGATTTAACGCATGTCTTAAAATTCGAATCATCCCTCCCCTATCTTCTAAATCTAGTAACGTGTTCAAAATTATTAACGAAATTAATGTTACTATTTGTATCTAAATTACCGCGATCCATCACATTTTGCAAGTCTTTCGACATAACTTCTAATAATCTTATAAAATTCTTCATAGAACTGTTAATATATTGTAAAGACGCGGTTTTAACCCCTTTTTTCGACAAATAATATTTCATAGTCCTGCAGATCTAGGTCTAACGAATGAGATTATTTCGATATCCAACAATGATACGTTGTGTATCATTACAAATTCAAAAAAAGCAGCCCAAGATTTCTCTCGGGCTGTTATGTGTTATTGAATAAGTTTCTGGGCAATAGCAGCCAAATCACTGATGTCAATGACACCATTGTTGTCAAAGTCAGCCAACTGCACCTTGCTCCAGTTCGGACTTGTCTTCGTGGCACCATAGTTCGCTGCTGCAATAGCCAAGTCGCCAATCGTCACTTTGCCGTCACCATTCAAGTCGCCTGTCGCAACTGGCGGTTGCTCCTTCGACACTTGTACGGTTGTGCTTGCATTGCCGACTGTCACTTCAGTTCCAGCAGCATCCGAAATGATGGCCTTCGTGATTGCAATGACGCTGTTCACAACTTCTGTAACTTGCTTCGCTTTGAACGTGAGCTCGAGGACATCCTTGGTTCCTGTTGCGGCATTCCCTGGCCCTTCGCTTGCAACGATGAAGCGCAGCTTGCCATCCGGTGTTGTCTTCTTATCAATAATGCTAATGCCCGTAATCAGAGATTTTGCATGCAAGAATTCCAATGTTGCTGGATCGAAATCGACAGACAAATCCTGTGCATATACACCCTGCGTCACGCTGCTTAGACCGACTTGAACTTTGAACTCTTTACCAGCGTAAGCCGAAGCTGGTGCCGCGATCGAACCCGTTGGCGCTGCCGTTGTAGAGACCGTAATTTTGCTAACGCCTTTGAATTTACCATCCTCCGTCGTCACCGTAATGTCAGCCGTTCCCAACTTCTTCGCTGTGACGACTGCTTTTCCGTTCGTTACGGCGACGGATGCCACAGATTCATCACTGCTCGACCAAGTGACATTTTTATTCGTCGCATTACTCGGCTCTACTGCTGCATTCAATTCAACAGTCTGACCCACCGTAAGTGTTGCATCGGCTTTATCCACCTTCACACCTGTTACTGCCGTTTGTGTAGTCTCATCGACCACACGAATCGTATCGAGTACCATGGTTCCTGTTAATTCCGTTCCTGCATTCGATGTGAAGTTCTTGTTAATCGCCAGATAGATATCCTTCGCATTCGCTGTCTCGAACCTCAGATCTAATGTCCCCTTGCCTGCATCCAGTTTCTGTGATACCAAGTCCTTCACCGTTCCTCCAACGTTTCCGCGAACGGATACGGTATACATATCTTTCACTTCAGCGTTGTAGGCCATGGTCAGATGATATTTCTTATCTGGCATGAGACGTAATGTCTGAGGTAGCGTACGCAGCACTTCGCCTGTACTCTCTTCATTGGTCTTGAGCGATGTTTTGCCGTCAATGACATAAGACTTGATCTGGCCATCAAGTTTCTCGACAAGATGCGTCCGTACAGGGCTGTTCTTCGAATACACGAAAGGACCATATCCTTCATCGATATTCTCGAAATCCTCGTAATAGAATGTGCCGCCATCATGCTCATCCGTCTTCGACGGATTCTCCCATACACGCACATCATCAAATTGAACAACGGCAGTGCCTGGATCTACGTTCAGCGCCAGTGTTGCTGTTGTACCCGTCGCATCAAAATTCACTTTTAACCGTTCGAAATTCGTATTTAGATATTTGTGCTGCTGTGCCCAGAACTTCACATTGGTGTTATCCAAGTAATTACTGTTCTCTTGCTCGCCTTGCTTGACACTGATGGTCGTTCGGCGTTCCCCGTTCACCTTCACCCAGACAGAAGCACTGTACGTTTTCCCTGGTGTTAGGCCGGTAAGCACTTGCTTCACGGAAGCATCTTGGGGTCCTGAGACTTGCAGCTTATCATCCGCGTTGCCGTCTTTCACAATCGTGATATGATCCGCATTTCCGCCTGTCGAGGATTTCTGCCACTTCGTAAACCCTTGACTATCGAAGCCTACATCCTTCGCAGCGCCGTTACCGCCCCAAATCATGTCTAGAGCCGCTGGTGCATCTGATTTATAGAGGACATAACCGATTCGTTGGTCCGCATTAATCGTTACTTTGCCATTTACGACGGGGACGTCCTGAACGAACTCACGCCCTAGATCCGAAAGCTTATAAAGCTTCGCACTGCTCACTTGACCCCATGAAGTCGGTACATCCCATGAGGTGGATCCGCCTACAGGATTCCAGTGGTAGATCTTATCTTCTTTGACCGGATCCCATGGTATGAATACCGTGCTATCTGTAATTTCGCTGCTATAAGTCATGATTGCGATATCTTTGCCATCTTTCGTTAGATGCACCTTACCATCTTGCAGACGGGCAACAGAGACATTATTCGTGAAATCAATCCGATCATTGATCATTTTTGTAATTTGGAAATACTGCATATACTTCGTAGGTAAATTATGCTCGAAGAAGGCTTCTGTCGTCTTCTTGTAATCATAGAATGCAGGGTTATTCTGCCAGTAACCAACGCCAACTTGCTTGTTCCCCTTTAAGAGCGGATCACTTAAGAAGCCGTCCATCGTGTCATTCCGTAAGAAACGCATAATTTTACTGGTGTTGCCTTGATTTGGATATCCTGGATCTGTTCCCCAATGCACCCAAGATACTTGTTCGTTGAACGGGCCTGCGAACTCCGTACCGAGCATCCAGCCATTGTCTTTCGCGTACTTCGCCAGTTGGGCAGCATTCCAGCCAAGGCCGGAATAGACATCGACATAGAGGAAGTCCAGGTTATTTCCGGTATCGGATTTTAGCATATCCAGACGACGCTTCAGCTCTCCCGACTCGATATCCTTCGTCTTATCCACGTAATAGGCTTGATCCAGCCATCCCCATCCTCTGCTTAGAGGTTGAACCAAGTTCTCCATTTTCGTTTCTTTGGCATCCAAAATGTATTCGGTCGCGTTAATGTGCACGCCGCCTTTGATGTTATACTTCTTACCTTCTTCGAGAATATAGTTAAAATCCTTCGCTCCACCCTGACGAATACCAATGTGACCGCCATAATCCGGATGAGAATCGTCATGGCCTTCCGCTTGATATCCTTTATGCAGCACAATTTGACCAAATCCATCGGTTAGATTCGAGATTTTCTTCGCGTCATCAAATGCGCGCATGAATGGATTCGTATTCGTCGAGCCGAGGTTAATGGCAATGTAAGAGATGTTATCGCGTATCATATCACTGCGGTACGGCGCAGGTGCATTCGCACGATAGGCTATCGCTCCGTCTTGCCAGTTGATGATACCGTCATTGTTCGCATCCGGCGTGATAATGACTTTGGACCATGGCAGCTCTTCTGGGCCAAAGCCAGGCGCAAGACTTCCCCGATATGTCCATGCCCCGTTCCACAGCGCGGCCTTCTTAACGCTATCTGTCCCCGTAGAGACTTTCACGCGAAGTTTATCGTCCCCATTAATGACATTGTTCACGATCGTTCCAGCAAGATAACCATTGTTCAAGAATGCGTAAGTTCGGCTTCCGCCACCATCTGCTGCATTGTCCTTCAAATTCTTATATTCTTCATTAATGGTGTTCCATTGCGAAGTGACTTGTACGGCTGTCTCATCGGCCTTTGGCTCAGTAGATACGACGGACACAAGATCATGATTCGGGAATTCGACGGTTCGAACCTTGGTCGTACCATTCTCGGCTATTCGTGTAACGCGGAAGTTAAGAATGTTATCCTTCACTTCGAGTTCAACATCCATATCCACGTTCTGATCTGGAAAGCTTAGGGTATAGGTCGCCGATTCCCCTTTCGTCGAAGTCGCTGCATGCTTCGCGTAATTTGTAGCGATTGGGTAGGAGGACACGCCATTAATTTTCACTTCATTTGCACCATTGATCTGGCCTTGTATCAGCTTGCCTGTTGCATTCCACGTATATTGCTTAACCCTAGGGAATTCTTTATCAATCTCAGTTGTTAAGATGTTGGAAGCGAGCGTGTCCGTGATCGTGATTGGACGGGTATTCACATTCCCGGCTTCTTTTTCTGTTAATTTAATATCATCAATATTGATGGTCTTATTGGCGAACCAGCTGCGAATACCGATTTTGCCCGGGGCCATAGGGATATCGGAAAGTGTCGCATGCAGCACTTCGTTCCCATCCAGCCACAATTGGACGCTATCATCAATGTAGCGCAATTTGAACGTATATTCTTTATTGGCTTCGAATACGGGATTGGAGACCGTCTCAATTCCTCCATAGGTCTCTGTCCCGTTCTTCAGGAAATCCCAGCCCCAATCATTATTATCATAATGAATAAGTGCATAGTTATTGGCATCGACATAGCGAATAAGTAGTCCAATCCGGGATGGAACATCTTTGAATTTCATCTTGATCTCATACTCACCGTTCTTAATGACAGGAGAATCGGTATCCACGAGGACTGTAGATCCAACCGTCTCCGCCTTCAACGTTCCATTATCCGCCGTGAGCGTAGCTGCACCTTTTGCCACCTTCCAACTCGATACATTGCCGTCATTAAAATCCTTCGTGTAGCTTGCTAACGCCGCTGCTGCTGTGGCAGAAATGTTCGACGTTACGGCACTCGTCGTCCCATCGGCGAATACGAGCGTCGCTGGAACCCCCATCTGCACACTCATAAATAAAGCGATCGCTGCGCTAGTCTGTTTAATAACTTTTTTCTTTTTCTTCATTGGTTATATAATCCTCCCATTTCAAGTCATGTTCTTACGCCCATAAGTGCGATCTTGATCGAAGTTCTAATGACGTGTCATAAATCCCCTCCTCCTACATAGTCCGAAAGTGCAAGCACAAAGACACGGCATTGTCTCATCGTTCTCATGAAGCAAGCCGTGTCGGATGTCATTTCCCTATTTAATTCTTGTTCGTACCCATGATTCGCTGCGCGACCCATACTAGATCATCTAGATCCACTTTCCCGTCATGATTAACGTCAGCTCTCTTCGCGGTATTCCAGTCTGAATCCTTATCGGTCTTGCCGTAATTCGCCGCGATGATTGCGAGATCCCCGATGCTGATCTTGCCATCGCCATTCAAATCGCCTGGAATACCCGGCTCATAGACCGTTACTTGAATAGCAAGAGACGATACCTTCGCAGTCATCTCTACGCCTCCATCATCCGATACCACGGCATTTGTCACAGCAAGAGTCGTGTTCGTGCCCTGCGTTAATTCCTTAGATTTGAAAGTGATTTTCAGCATATCAGGATTTCCGGTCGATGCTTGCTCTGGATCAATACTTGCAAGGATGAAGCGCAATGTTCCATCTGGCTTGTAGACCGACTTGATCACACTAACACCATTGATCAAAGAGCTCGCATCCACATACTCCAGCACTGTCGGATCAAATTGCAGGGAAATATCCTGAGCGTATACACTTTGTGTAACGTTGCGAAGCCCTAAAGTCACATCGAAAGATTGTCCGGATACGACTGACGAAGCACCGATCAATGCCGTAGACAGTTCCTTGTTCACGGACTTCTCAATGGTAACTTTTGAAATGGCCTCAAATTTACCATCTGTCGTCGTGACTTTAATATCTACTGTCCCTTCCTTCACGGCCGTGACCTTGGCTTGACCCGCGCCCGTCGCCTCCACTGTCGCAATTGTAATGTCGCTGCTGGACCAAGTCACCTGCTTATTCGTCGCGTTCGCTGGAAGAACGGTAGCTGTCAGATCTGCTGTCTCGCCTTCCTTCATTGTAATGGTAGCCTTATCAAGCGAGACCCCTGTGACGCTGATATTCGTAACCGGTACGTTGTTGTTGTAATGAAAGTCATCGAAGACCGCTGTTGTCGTACCGAACACTCTCGCGCCCATTTTACCCGCCGTATTCGGAATACCGCTGATGATGTTGTCATAATACGTCACGCCGTTCACGATCAGCGCGACGGAATTACCTTCGAATTTCACTTTGACCGTCGCAGGAACCCCCTTCGTTAACTTCGCACCGGCATCACTGGTCATCAGACCGTAGCTATCTTGCGCATTGACCCAGTACCACGATGTCTTATCGAACCCTACCGAAGCCCACGAATCATTCGAATCGTATCGGAAAATAATCCCTAGACGCATGTTGTCAGACTCCGGAAGAACCTTGAATTCGACCTCACCGTCCTTCACAGCAGGTGAATGCTGATCCACGAAAATATTGTTCGTTCCATTGGAAGCCAAACGAAGCGCATACTTGCTTGCTCCCGCCGGATCGTCCACTAACGTCATGGTTCCTACACCCTTGCCAATCACATGCTCCCAACCCTCGATAGTGTTGTCCTCGAAGTTCTCCGTGTAACGAATCGCTTCTGGAACAGTAACCGGATCATTCGGATTCGGTTGATAAACCTCGAATTCATAAAGCGAATATCCATAAGTACCTACTCGCTTCGTTCCTAACATTTTCACATACCTAGCTGTCGTTGCAGGGAATCGGATAATTTCTGTTCCTCCGGCACCTGCTGTTGTCGTGTAGACATCGCTCCAGTTCTGATCATCGTCAGAGACTTGGATCTTGTATCCTTTCGCATAGGCAGCTTCCCATTTCAAGACTACTTTATCGAACGCCTTGCGCTCTCCTAGGTCGACTCGAATCCATTCATTATCCGTATACTTCGAAGCCCATCGAGAAGTGCTCGATTCGATTTCATCAAATGCGAGATTTGGTGTCAGATAGTCCACTTCAGACGATGATGCAGTGGCCGGCTGATGCGCAGCGATATTGATCGTCCATGGCGGTGATCCAGCAGCTGCTGCAATCTCTTTCGCGGAAAGCACGCGATTCACCACTTGCAAATCATCCAATGCACCAACAAATCCATGGCTTCCACCAATCGTTGCTATCGGCAGCAGTGTTGTATCTCTCAGCGTATCCTTCAATACCCCATCCAGGAATAACGATGTGCCGCTTAGATCCCCACGAAGTGCAACATGCACCCATTTGCCAGTAGGAATGACTGCATTGAAGCTGTAATCATACCCTTCACGCGAAAATCCAACTTTACCTGTTCCAGTTTGTTTCAATTGAATTTTACCGTAGTCGGACTGCATAAAGGTCACTTCGGACGCGGCATTGGTCGCTGCTTCATCCAGATTCACCCAAGCCGAGACGGTCCATGGGAATCCTTTGTCCGGAAGTCCTGTTGTAATGAACCCGCTCGCATCGTTGAACTGTACAGCCTTGCCATTCTTACCCGACTCGGCCCACGTTCCCTCCTGCATCGATCCGTCATAGCCATTGCCGGAAGTATCGTGCACGGTTTGACCGTTACCTTCTTCAAATGGATAAGATAGAACCACTTCGCTTTGTGAGGCTACACGATGCTGCAAATTGGTCCCGGGCACATCCCCAATGGATTTGCTAATTTGCTGGAATTGTGCGTAAGTCGAATCTGTCGTTTTACCGCCCCACATTTTCTGCGCCAATGCCGGAAGCGCTTCCTTAACGCGATCATGGACGTCCTCGACACTAACTTTTTTGCCTAATAGGTCATTCCATACCGCGAACATGGCCCCTTGCAGCTTCGGTTCGTTCTCGCTTAATTTGATCGAGCTGCTGAAATATGTAGGATCCCAACTCTCATAAATCCATTTCGTATTCAAATAATCGTAATAATAGCCTGCTTTCGGTACGATATATAAGTTACCGTCGACCGTATTAATGATATTGAACCCATCGCGAATCGCATCATTCGGATTATGCCATCCGTTATTCCAGATATTGATCGTAATATCTTTGTTCACAGGTGTCGTACCTGGGAAGAAGGAGAGGCTTCCCCACATCCGAGATGTCTTGCCTTTACTCTTAAAATAGTCATCCATCGAATTCAAGAATTGTCGATAGGCTTCCACCGTCGACTTATCATTCCGATCGAATTCATCGCCGCCAAAATGGAGTTCCTTCGCATCGAACCAACCGCCATCGATATACTCTCCCCATACATCTTTGACAAACTCAACCGCCTCCGGGCGAGTAATATCCAGATGATCTACGGGAAGCGTGTCCTTAACGAGGTCAGGTCGAATTTTCGTCAAGGATAGCGCATGGCTTGGCGACTCCAGCTCCGGGGTAATGGTCATGCCGTGCAAATTCGCCAAATCCTGCAGTTCGCGGAATTCCTTCTTCGTGTAATGTCCATCTTTCGCCGTCAAATTCGGATACTTCGTGCTCTCCAATCGGAATGCCTCATATTTATCCCAATGCGTACGACTATTATCTTTGAAAATCTCGTTATCATTTAAGTGAATTTGGAAGTCGTTCATTTTGTAATACGACATAAACTTCACATATTCTTTGAGAAAATCCATCGGGAAAAATTTACGTCCAACATCCAGCATGAAGCCGCGCACCTTGTACTTCGGAAAATCCTTCGCATTCCCCTTAGGGATCTGAATGTGTGCTCCATCTTGTGCTAGAATTTGAAGCGCAGTCCGCGTACCGTAGAACACGCCCGTATCTGTATTCGCTCGTATGGTGACATAATCACCGACTTCAAAGTAGTACCCCTCATCACCAATCGAATCGTCTCGCTCATTCGTCATAGTAAGGACAATATCTCCCGCCTTCGGCAGGTTGCTGACAGCAGATACATATTTGCGCCCTGTCAATTCCTTCAGATCGCTCTGGAATACGACAGCGGTTGCGCCTAACTTACGTGCGTAACTTGTAGGCAGTACGAGACGTGAGTTCTCTGTCAGCGTGAAGCTGCCTGTTCCCCCTGTCCATTCTTGCAGGCTTGGAATAACAGTCGGCTTCAGATTCACGCTGCCTTCTGCCGCATTAGCCGTTGACAGCGGTACCAACGTGAGAATCATGCCTAACAAACATAAAATTGTTGTAAAGATTTTGATCTTCTTCACGATTCTTGTGTCCCCTCCTTCATCATATTTGAATGTTAACGCGAAGACTGCCCCCTCAGCACCACAACGTCGATTACCATTCCCCTCGATTACGTCCAAAAATATCGGCATCATCATCTCCTTTTCGTTTTTTTGCCCAAATTGTTGCCTAAAAAGGGCGTAAAAAAAGCATGAGCAAAAAGAGTTGCCTCTTTAAGCTTATGCCTGATTCCAGTAACACGCTTAGAGTTGAGGGGTGGTATAACCCTAAAATAGTAGATTCCTCTCCCCATAGCAATACATTCGACAAAGGTTATCAGAATAATGGATAATCCTACTTTGCTGTCGATTTATACGTAATAATTGACACAATAATGCCCCTTTTAGAAGTAAATGTCATATTGAACAGGTACCTTAAAAATAAAAATTCCTTGCTCATTACGTTACGTTATGTGGTGTAATGGTAAGGAGGTGAGACGCATCATGGACGGAACAGATAAAATCTTTTTGATCGGCGAACTGGCCGCGGCAACCGGTGTAACCGTAAGAACCCTTCAGCACTACGACAATATCGGGCTGTTGCCAACATCCGGCCGTACTGATGGTGGACGACGTTATTATGCCAAGGAAGACATGCTCTGTTTAGAGCAAATCATGTTTTATAAATCATTAGGATTTTCCTTACAAGAAATACGCGACAAAGTGATTAAACGTCCGAAGTTATCTCAGATCGATCAAATCCTGCATGAGCAGGAGGTTGTACTCTATAGAAAAATAGAAGACGCTTATGCAAGCATTGCTTCAATCGATGCATTTCGGACTGCCATCGCAGCTGGAAACGACCCGTCGTGGCAGTTGATAACCGGTTTTATCCGATCCTTAAGGAACAGTAATCTGTTGGATTGGGGGCAATACACTTTCAGTGACAGCCTGAAGGAAATGTTGGGTGAACATTTTGCCAAAAGAGAAGCCTTCGATTTTTATCATACATGGAGAACAATAGCATTGAGAGCCGCGGCGCTTGCCAAGTCCGGGATGGCACCAGAAGATCCGGTTGCACAAGAATTAGCCGAGGCTTGGTGGAAAATAGTACTGGAAGTAACCGAAGGGGATGATGAACGAATCCATGCTTTTACACAGATTCAAGAAGATCGAGCTTCATGGCCTGAGGGAGACCGCGATCTCATGGATGCATCTCAATCTTTTATTGATCTATCGGTGGAGCACTATTTAAAGACCCGACCAGAGGACAGCAAAGAATACAGCTCTTTAAAACGTAAATACGATAAATGCCAAACACAATCAGAGGAGATTCCCTAATTGCTTGACTATCTTACTGACCCTAGTCCCGCGAATGCTTTTTTACAAATACCAGTATTCTGCTGTTTACTTCTTCAGGATACTCCCCATTTATCGCATGTGAGGCATTAGGCCAGCTTTCGATATCAATATCTTTTACATATTTTTTACCTTTTTCAACTGCCTTTTTCGAATTATGCATTGTGCTGTTTTCAGCCATTAATGCAAGAATAGGAAGATCAATCTTTTTCAAATCTTCAACACGAATTTGATCAGGAGCCGGAAGCTTAAGCTTGTAGTTTCTCATTGCTGATTCTATTAACTTTGCAATCGGTTCACTTTCATCAGCCTTAGCACCTCCAGAAATATAGCTTAACATCTTTTCTCTGATAGCTTGGGGAATAACTGGCACAGATGCCGGAATTGATAAAGCAATCATCTTTAGTGAAATGGGAGCGAAAACAAAAACTGGATCTAGAAGGCTAATAGATGCTATTCTTTCGGGGTAATATCTCGCTAAATTTATGGCAGTCCAACCCCCTATTGAAACTCCAACAATATGAGCTCTATCTAAGTTTAACGCTTCAAGCACCTGATTTAACCATTCAGCTTGTACCTGCCGGTTGACAATTGCAACTGTCTGTATGCTCATTCCAGGCTCCCCGAGTAAATCAATTGCATAGATAGGCCTTTCCTTCATTAGCCCCTCCAAATTCGGCTCCCACATCGGTGTGGAAGCTGAGCGTCCAGGAAGCAATACGATCGGCTCTTTGTCCCTGTTTTTCTCTTCAGTAAAGTGATAAATACGAACTGTACCATATTTAGTTTGGATATCCTTTGTCTCATTAGGCTTTGGGAGAAGTGCCATTGCTTCATGATAAGCATTCTTAAACTCCGCTTCTCCTGCTTCAGAAGTAAAATGACCTCGTTTACTTTTTATCAAAATAACTCGTTCCCCCTTAGAATCAACACCCTTAAGAACATGTAACTGCCTGCAGTACAAGTATCTTCCAGCTCATTAATCGCATCTTTATTTATGATTTAATCATATTACGCAGCGTAATGAGCAATAGTTATTTTCAACGGTCGAACATTATAGCAATACAACACGATAGGTCTGATTTTAAGATTGAATCCATTTTAGGCTTGTGGTATGTTTTTCCATAATCTATATTTTCATATTAGAGGAGGATCAATATGACCGTAGAACAGCGTCTCGCAGCATTAGGATTTACCCTGCCTGAAGCCAGTCAGCCCGCAGCAAAGTACTCGAATCTCGTGAATATCAATGGACTCGTATTTCTATCCGGCAAAGGACCATCCGGTCAACCGAAGGGAAAACTCGGCATCGATTTCTCGACGGAGGAAGGGTATCGATTTGCAAGGCAAGTTGGGCTTGAGGTACTGTCGGTACTCAAGGCCGAGCTCGGATCGCTCGAGCGAGTGAAGCGTGTCGTCAAAGTCCAAGGCTTTGTCAATGCAACCTCTGATTATGAAGAGCACAATAAGGTACTCAATGGGTTCTCTGAGCTGATGATCGACGTATTCGGTGATGAAGGGCTGCATGCGCGATCCGTGTTCGGCGCTGTCTCCGTGAGAGACAACCTGCCGATCATCGTCGATTCGATTTTCCAAGTTGATTCGAACATCTAAAACGACAAAAGAGGCTGAAGTCCTATGACTCGAGCCTCTTCACTTCCCCATCCACAAAATGTCGGATGCCTTTATCTTCGGCAAACTTGGCATGGTTGTATTGCTTGGACTGATTCTTCGGAACAGAGAGACTGTTCCATGCGCCATCCTTGAGCGCTTTGGCCGCATAGATGATCTGGCCGACATGGTACGGATAATGCGCAAGCTGTCGATTGATCGCATCCATCACGGTATGCCCTTCGTTTCGGATATAGATGATGTCCATCAATTGATTCGGTTCGATCGATTCAAGCGCATCGAAAAGACAAGTCCAGCCTTCGTTCCATTGCTTCATTACTTCTGTCGGATCTTGCTGATCAACTTCGAATTCTGCATCACGGTCCCGCCATTCCTTCTCCCCATCCATCGTACGAAAGTCCGTCCATCGCGAGCGCATATTGCCCCACAAATGCTTTACGACCGTTGCTATCGTATTTGAATCGTTATTAGGAGCGAAGAATAACTGTTCAGGTGTTACCTGCTCCATTGCCTTCTCACCAAGCATTTTATAATAGCGGAACTGCTTCTTCACACTATCCAAATAGACTTGATTCATCTCCAACGATCCCACGCTCCTATCCTGCATCCATTTCATAGAATACGAGTCGGTTCCCGAAAGGATCCGCCAACGACATCTCGACGTTATCCCAAGGTGTGCGTTCAAGGCCTGGCCGTGCAAATTTGTATGTCTTCGCCAGCAGCTTCTTATGATAATCTTCCAGCCCAGTCACACCGATTCGTATCGTCGAACCTGGCGTTGCATCGCCATGATGCTCTGACAGATGAATTGTAATACCAGACATCGTAACGGACATATATAACGGAAACCCATCCTCATAACGATGCTCAAATTCGACCCCAAATTCTAAAAATTCCAGATAGAACTCCTTCGCCTTCTGTTCATCAAATATGCGAAGAATGGGGGTCATGCTATGACAGATCATGCACTGCCCCTCCCGACCATGAACTCAATTACCGGATAAGAGATCATGTGCCGATCGCGGGTTGTCATCGCAATAATATCTGGTAAACTAACAATGCCTTTCTGCAGCATAACTGTTTTGAATCCACGTTCAATCGCGCCATTATAGGTGAATAACACGCATTGCTCCGCAGCGAACCCTGCCACGATAACCATGCCAACACCCTGAGCCCGTAGAATTTGCTCCAGCTCTGTCTGCCAGAATGCATTCGAGTGCACCTTCTTCACATGAAGATCATGCGCATCGACGTGAATTTCGGGGATGAAATCGAGCAGCGCTGCGTTATCATCCGTTGTATCTTCAACGTCCTGGATATGTACGACACAATGACCATGCGTGCGAAGCTGATCCGCAACATGATTCATGTATTCGCATGCTCTAGCAACATCAAACTTCTCCATGTTATTCTCTAAAAATAGACGCTGCATATCCACGATAAGTAAAGCAATTTTCTCCATATATTACACTCCTTTTGTTGTATCTATTGATTGTGATACTTGCCTACATAACCGCCTGGTTAAGACGAGACCTATCCATCCACCCACCGTATTCAACATGATGTCATCGACATCGAATCGGCCTACATAAGTCAACATCTGTGCACATTCGACGACAAAGATGAGGACCACCACGAGCATTACGAATTTTGCGACCCGCATAAACTTCTGATTCAATAGTGGAATGAAAATCCCTAACGGAATAAATAAGATGATATTCCCGAACAGATTTTTTACCCATGTCTCAGTGCTAAAGTGGTCTCGATGGATCACAAGTTGTTCGATCGTAGCAAATGGGATGAGATTGTAGTGATACATATCCAAAGCATGCCTTGCCCGAAAGAACAGCAAGTTCAACATCACCAAGCAATAACCTACTAACGCGACGAGTAAGATAGTAGTTACGACATTATTTCTATAATATCTATGCTTAAACATTTCAATGATGTGTCTCCTATTCCATGCAAGTTCAACCACATCCATTGTACCATAATCATCCATTATTCATCACTTTAAAATAGGCAAAGAGTTCCGTGCATCCACGAATTTATCTGCCATTTCCTAGTAGGCTACCTAATCTTTCTCGTACAGATCATCGTGATTCGAATTCCGTAATAGATTGCGCTAAGCCCTATACCTCCGAGCAGCCAGTACACCGAACTCGATTCATTGCTTGTCCCAAACGATATTTTCTCATCTAACGTTTCAACGGTTGCGTAAGTATCAATCACATCAGGTTTATAGTTCAATGTCAGAAACATCCCATTCAGGACTTGCCATCCGTAATAACCTAGAATCAGCAGAATACCTACAATGAGTGATTCTACAAAGACTCTTTTGTTCATTTCATCCCTCTCCTTTCCAGGCGTTGTCCCTCGTTCCATGTATAATTTCCTTCCATCATTGTCATCTTAAGGATGAATCTGTTCTGCATTCTACATATGACAAGGAGCGTTAACAATCGTGACTACATCCAACGAAAATTCCAAGAGCACGAAAATTTTGCAAGATGCCGTGGATAGCTCCGTACAGCATTATCAAGCCGTAGAGGAATTCTTAGACGAGCATGCTGACGAAATGACTCCGGAGAACGCTAGACGTGTCCGCGAGAAGAACATCCACTTGAAACACAGTATTCAAGGCCTTCAAGCGGAGATTAAGAACGAATCCAACGCGTAGCGTTGTAGCCTCTACCCTAAGCCGTAGGTACTAATGCCTCGGCTTTTTCTTGTTCACCCTGTGTACTTGCAATATCGCAGCCCATAGATACCCTAGCATGACCGCTAACTTCAACCCGAGACTATAGGTAAATACATTGATAAATGCTGTATTCGTATACTGATTGACGACTCCCCAGCCATATATTGCGGAATAAGGATTTTCTGGCCATCCTCCCAAGCTATTAAAGATCATATCCGCATAGGTACGTGCTCCAACCGCGAATATCACACTAAAGACGATTAAGACGATGAACATCCCTATACTATCTAAACCTTCTCGGAATCTATCTCTGAAAATCACCCCCGAGATCACCGTGATTAGCCCGAATAATATCACATACAAAGGAACCAAAATGAATACAAAAATAAGTGCTGGGTTTCCATTCCCAGACATATGCGACTTTTGGGTCATCCGAAATGTAAATAAGTCAACAGCGCCTAACAAGATGACCGTGAGAAAAACCAGTGCGAGCAGTATCGCGCTGGCAACATAATGCTCTTTGATATATGCAGTCATTCGTTCCATTGCAATCTTTTCACCCTCATCTCTCTCGCTTCTTCCGCCATTCTTCCTCAATCATTCGCTTCAACTGTTCATTTCGGTATGTAAGAAATTTGGTCATATAACTTTTAAGGATGTATCGATCAGCCCACCGACCCATAGCACCGAATGGTGCAGCGAACTTAAGTTCATCCCGCATAATCGTCAGTTCCTCACGCTCCAAGAAAACGTGCTTATGACGCATAAACTGAAAGGCACCATATACCATTTCATCAACAAAATACCGCGGTCGCTCATATTCCACAACACAGGAAGTCAATCGCTGCCTAATCCCAAAGTGCTTTGCTTCAAATGTAACTTGGTCACCACACTCTACCTTTCCTCGCACCTTGCCCTTCACGAGACGTTCCTTCGTACGAGGCCAGACCGTTCGAGGGTGCAGATCCATATCCCGAGCCATATCAAAACATAATGCTACAGGTGCATGAATCACTATCTCCGTTCGGATCGTTACCATGAACTCCCCCTCCCTGCACGCACCAGCTTTTGGATCCCTCGCAATCGAATTCAAGGTCGTTCTCTGTAGACAAGATCCCTTAAAAGTTCATTCTGCTCTTTCATCAATAATTGCATCTCTTGCATCTGCCTCATAAGTTCGGTATGTTGACTGGATTGTTGGTTTTTCATTGAACTCAGTTTATTCCGAATCGCAGCGACGGCTGAGAAATTGATGGCACTCGTAATGATCCAATACAAGAGGACAGCACCCAGTACGAGCGATAACAGCCATAATAGTATTGCAAGCATCCTAACCAACACCTTCCTTCTATCCACTCTATGCCGGTCTAACCTGTCTGCATGTTTCTTTTCACTGCCGTTGTTCTTCCACCTCAGTCGCTAAGATCGAGAACAGGTAGGAGTCGTGATATTGCCCTTTATGATACATATGCTCCCGCAAATGCCCTTCTTGCTGCATCCCTAGTCGACGCATCACATTCGCAGAAGAGGAATTCCCCGGACGGCAGGTCGCATAGATCCGATGAACTCCTTTCTCCTTGAACCCGAACGTTACGAGCGCTTGCGCTGCTTCTGACGCATACCCATGTCCCCAATATTCTGGATTGAAGCAATACCCCATCTCTGCATTACGACCTTCAATATGAATGCCGCATCCGCCAATCAATTGATTCGTGTCTCGCAGCACAACAGCCAGCTCAAATCCGGTACGCTCCTGCTGCTCTTGCATACGGATCACATATTCCATGTAAGCCTTTGTCTCATCGATCGAATTCGGTCCCCAGATCATGAAGGTCGCAACACCTGGATCTGAGGCATATCGATGGACCTGCTCCCAGTCTTCTCGTACAAAATCGCGAAGGATTAATCTTTCCGTTAGAATTTGCATATCATACGCCTCTTTCTGCATGGTTTACTCGTTAACAATCGTCTCGTTAGATGGTGAGCTTCCTTCATCCAGTTCAACGACATCCAAAATCTGATGCTTGGAGGATACAGCCGAGATCTCGAACTGTTTGCCTTGTACCTCATCCAGCCGCAAAAACCAGATGCGATAAGGATCACGTCCATTCGATAAGATTGCCGTTCTGAAGTTATCCCCGGTCTGTTTACTAAGTACGCTGATGTATGCAACGTTCGGATTCGTAATCACACCGAATAGCATAGGATAAGGCATATACAGCCCCATCCCCCTTATGCTCGGAAAATATTGCGAAGAAAAATCCACATGCTCGTACTTCCCTGCCTGCTGCTTATAAACAGGGATCGTGTGTCCTCCGCCATATCCCCATTTCCATCCTTTCCAAGACTCTTTCACAAAGTCAGCATAGATTGAAGATCCCCTGCTATAGAATATCAGTCTCCCTTTCGGCACATCGATCTCCTCGTAAATCTGACCTGTACCGATCCTATGCGCGATCGCTTCATGTGGTGAAGCTGTGGACTCATCCTGGATATAAAGATAAATAAATACCCCCGCACCTACGAAAACAACAAATAAAATAATCCAAAATTTCTTCATCTTGCCCCCCTACACATGCTGTCACCTTTTACGCAATACAACCACGGATGCCTGATGAGGAATATGAATTAATGCTGCATGTCCCTGCAATCTTCCCATCAAATCCGCTGTCACATGCATGCGCACTTCTTCCTCAATATCCGTTAGCCAAGACACCGATCGAATTTTGCCACACCAAGCGTCATGGGAATACGGTAATGCATATTCGTACTGCCATTCCGCAACGACCTGGAAACGATGCTGTCCCCATTCCTCGAACCAATCCACAGGAAAACCATTTCTTCGAAGTGATGCACTCGAATGGCTTCCTGCGGGTTTCATCTCTATTCCATGATCCTGCAGTACGCCGAATGTTAACTGTGCGATGTCCGAATCCGATCGGAAGATGGAATTAATGATGATCAATATCCCGTCTTCCGTTAGATGCTTGTCAATATTCTGAAGTGTCTTCGTTCGGTCGAACCAATGCCAAGCACGTACCGCAATCATGATCGGAACCCGATGATCCACTTCGAATGACTCCGCCGCTGCACAGATGTATCGTACCGAGCCTACTGAGGTGCCAAATACCGATCTTTCAGCTTGCTCGATCATCTGTGGTGATGGTTCGATCCCAATGACGTGTGCACCTAACATCGCTAAATCGCGACTAATGATGCCCGTTCCCGATCCCAACTCAATAATCTGGTTCCCAGCAAAAAAGACACCTTGTTCAGTGAGCTGATTGAACAAGATCTGCGGGAGCGCATCCCGATATTTTGCATAATCATCTGACACATTGCCAAATTCACTCGTCATAGATATCACCTCCATTCGATCGCATGCGAACAACAGCCTAGCGTTGAAAATTTTGTTATATTATACCATCTATTCCTTCCGAGTGGTTGCTTTTTAACACATAAAAAAAGAGCGACTTTTGTCGCTCTTGTAGGAATCCTTTATTTATTTCTTCCGCGGCATAACAATACCACGATAGAGTTGTACGGTAATGAAATAGTATACCGCATAGATCACAAGGAATATCAGGATCGGCAGCCAAACTCGGAAGTAAGGGTGCACAAGGATAAAGGAGAACATCTCCATCCCGATGAGCACATGGATAATTCCGATGATTGCCGGGAACAGGAACACATAGAATAGCTCTTTGTACATCGATTTCATCAACAACTCACGACGAACCCCAATTTTACGGAGCATTTCATAACGATGGATATCTTTCGATGCGCCAGTAAGTATCTTGAACATAAGACAGCTAGCCATCATCGCGAGGAACGCAATCCCTAAGAAAAAGCCCATGTATACGGTACCTGCCGAGAAAGCTCTGAAGCTCGTATAATTACTATATTTCGTGTTGATATATTGATCAGTAGTAAGGTTGAGTTTGCTCTTCTGCATCGCATCGATCTGCTTCCAAGTGGACAAATGGGCATCGTACTGATCCGATTTGCCGAGAAGCGCTACGCCCTCTTTCCCCTGAATACGATCATACATTTGCTGATCCGCAATAATAACTCTTTCGCCTTTATAGACATAATACGGTTGGATCATCTCCATCGCCTCGTACCAATCATTTGGCATCTGAGGACCATGCTTGTCATTCTTCTCACCACGAATTTCAGCTCCTGTCGGGAGCTCTGCAGCCGGAACCTTCGTTTTGCCGAAATCCTCTTTACTGGCTCTCATCATGATACGTGGTGGGTGATTCATCAAATCATCTTTCAGATAATAAATCCCTTTGTCACTCACTTTATACCGGTATTCCTTCTGTTCGGTGAATGGAATGCTGGCGAGCAATTCCTTCTCCGCCTTCGTCGGATTATGAAGCGTTACATCATAATATTCAGCGCCGTCGACCATAATCATGATGTTATTCTTGAACGACATTCCCGCGGTAATCGAACCGGCAGATAACGCAATCAGCATGGTTACTGTTGCCAATACTTTCGTAAGGGAATTGATACGGAAGTTGAGCTGCGCATAGGTAAATGCATTTAGCCCTTTCTCCGTACGGTTCTTATTTCGTTTCATCGCATGAATGACGAGCGGCAGGAAGGTCATGAAGAGCAAATACGTCCCTGATGTGATCGTAATTAGCGCGATAATAACACCTAATTGCTGTAGGTAAGTCATGAAAATCATGGATGCGTAACCGATGAGCAATAGAATGATTGATAGAATGGCTGCAAAGACCGTCTTCTTCCCACGCTTCGCAATTTTGTCCGTCTGGACATCCGCATGAACTAGCTGCAATACGGTAACACGCAGCATTTTGATCGTATTCATGATCGCTGAGATCAGGAATAGCGCTGTGAAGAAAATAGCTGTTACGATCAAGGATGGAAGATAAAGTGCATGGTATCCGTTGGAATTAAATTCTAGTTCTTTCATAAGCATTGACCCGATGACTTGTGCTAGACCGACTCCCACAGCAATACCAATGACGAGTGAAATTAGACCAATGACAACCGTCTCCATGAACATGAGCCGTGTAATTTTGTTCTTTCGAGCCCCGAGGGTCATATACATCCCGAATTCTTTCTGCCTTAGAGAGAGTAAGAATGAATTCGCATAGAGAATATAGAAGAACGTTACGATCGAGAGCAGCACCGAACCCGCATAGAAGACGAATTGGATCGGCCCAATCATCGCGTTTGCTTCAATAAATGCTTTATTCATTGCGAGCGTCTGGAACATATAAAAGATGGAGATAGACATCACAAGACCCGCAAGCAGAACAATATAATCTTTATACTTGCTGCGCAGTCCTGACATCGATAATTTGAATAACATGACTGAATAACCTCCTTTCTACGCCTTCGTCGTCCCTAAATCTGCGAGCACATCAAGTATTTCCCGATAGAAATCTTCACGTGAGGATTGACGATGAATTTCTTTGTACAACTCCCCGTCCTGAATGAATAGAATTCGTTCGCAATAGCTCGCGCTATAGGCATCATGGGTGACCAACATAATGGATACGCCATGCTCTTGATTCAGGTTCGTCATCGCTGTTAATAGACTCGTGGCATTCTTGGAATCTAGTGCTCCTGTCGGTTCGTCTCCGAGGATAATCGCTGGTTCATGAACGAGTGCCCGAGCAGCTGCGCACCGCTGCTTCTGTCCTCCTGATACTTCAGCTGGATTCTTATGTAGAATCGCGGTAATCCCCAATGTCTCGGCTACCTTCTGCACTTTCGGTCCAATTTGGCGCGATGGCACACCTTGCAGGGATAGCGGTAATGCAATATTTTCATAGATTGTTAAGTTCTCTAATAGATTGAAATCTTGAAATATAAATCCGAGTTTCTGTGAGCGAAAATCAGATAGCGCCCCTTGCTTCATCTTTGTAATATCGCTGCCTGCAATGCGGACCATGCCTCCCGTCGCTTGATCCAGCGTGGAGATCACATTCAATAACGTTGTTTTCCCCGAACCAGACGGTCCCATAATTCCGACGAACTCACCTTCATGAATTGTGAACGATACACCATTTAGTGCATACGATTGATTCTCTCCGGCTTTACCATATACTTTCTTCACATTACTCACTTCAACGACTGGCGTTTTCATTTAGATCCTCCTATACGTGATATGAAGCCGTACCGACCTCATATGAGACGATGTTTTGTTTTCTTTCCTAGAATTTACCGAATTTTCGTTCGAACACCCATCGATTCAGATTACATGTATCTTACATTGTTGTAAGACTTCATAAGAAAGAGACATCTTACTGTAAGATAGATACCTCTAAGGGTTATGATAGTAACGCAAAAATGCAGTCGTTCATCCAAGAACTGACTGCATTTTTTTGATGTAGGTTATTTATTTCTTTGTCGATAACCAATCCGCGATCCCAGCAATTTCCTCACTGGACAGCTGCCCTTTGAAGCTCGGCATTCCGCCTCGTCCGTTCGTTACAACCGTATCAATATCGCCTTTGGATAATTTGCCGCCGACTTTCTGCAGATTGGGACCTACAGCCCCCTCTAGATTATTTCCGTGACAGCTTACGCAATTCGCCTTGAAGACCGCTTCCGCATCAACCTTTGTTGTTGTTGCGCCAGTCCCTGCCCCTTCTTTGGGAGGCTCTGGTGTCTTGGTGCTCGTAGCACCACCGCAAGCGGATAACGCGATAACAATCAAACAAGAAAAAAGTAATGCTGCTGTTCTTTTCAAATTGATGACCATCCCTTCAATCATGCTCAAAAATGACTGTGCTACGGTTACAATGCCCCTATTTTCACATTTCATGTATAAGAACTCCCAATTGGAACAAAATACAATTGCATAAATTGTCCAGATTCCCCAGAGGAGGTACAACATTTGGCAGAACAACATAACCATCAGCCACCAGATAAGTCAAGACGTCAATTCCTTAAATATTCAGGCGCTGCAATTAGTGGTGCTGTCATTGGCGGTGTCATTGGCGGAGCGATCGCAGGCGGTTTCAAGAAAAAAGCCCCTGTTCCAACACCTACGCCAACAACACCGGGTGGACAGGCTGCAGCTGCTGACTACAATCAAGCGACGATGTACTTCACACAAAGTCAACTTCAAATTACACAGGCTGCTGTAGAGCGAATATTCCCCAAAGACGATCTTGGACCTGGCGCTGCCGAGCTTGGCGTCGCTTACTATATTGATCATCAGCTTGCGAGCCCTTGGGGGATCAATGGACGTGAATATCGGACCGGACCCTACGTCAAAGGTGAGGCTACGCAAGGAGACTATCAAAGCATCCATCGCACCGAAGTGTTCAATCTAGGTCTCCTCGCCATTCAACAAGCCAGTATGAAGAAATACAATAATAAGTTTCCTGATTTAACGGATGAGCAAAAAGATGCCATTCTGACCTCGTTGGAAAAAGGAGACATCGAAGTGATCAATGGTATTACGGGCACGAGTTTTTTCAATCTGTTACGGACTTTGACACTTGAAGGCGCCTATGCCGATCCGCTCTATGGTGGGAACAAGAATATGCAGGGTTGGAAAATGCGCAAATACCCAGGCAATCAGATGAGCTACACCAACATTATGGAGAAAGCAGAATTTGTGGCGATGGAACCGATGAGTTTACGCGATCATATCGCACACTAGACCCTATTAAGCTAGAAAGAAGGTGCCTTTCATGGCAACAAAAATGCCAAAAGTCCCTGTCGTCATCGTCGGGATGGGTTGGCTCGGAGGGATTATAGCCGCCGAATTATCGAAACAAGGCGTCAAAGTTGTCGGGCTCGAACGCGGCAAACCACGTGCTACGGAAGACTACTACATGGTGCATGATGAGCTGCGTTATGCGCATCGTTACGACCTCATGCAAGATCTCTCCAAGGAGACCATAACCTTTCGCAATACCAGTAAAATGACAGCACTACCGATGCGTTCCTATGGATCCTTCCTCATCGGCGAAGGACTTGGCGGTGCGGGTATCCACTGGAATGGACAAACCTTCCGCTTCCTGCCCTATGACTTCGAGATCTATAGCAAGACCGTTGAGCGGTATGGCAAGAAGAAAATTCCAGATGGCATGATGATTCAGGACTGGGGGATTACATACGACGAGCTAGAGCCGTATTTCTATAAGTTCGAAGAGGTGGCAGGCATCTCAGGCGAGCAAGAACAGACACCGCTCGTCGGAAAGCGGTCTAAGCCTTTCCCGACCAAGCCGATGATGAAGACACCTATTCTCAAAATGTTCGAAGATGCAACGAAAAAACTCGGATACCACCCCTACATGATGCCATCGGCCAACTTATCAGAACAATATACAAATCCAGACGGGATTACTCGCGCAGCGTGTCAATATTGCGGATACTGTGAGCGATTCGGTTGTGAATATGGCGCTAAAGCGGATCCCGTCGTGACTGTGCTCCCTGTGGCGAATAAAACCGGGAACTTCGAGCTCAGAACTTACTCCAATGTAGTTGAAGTTCAACACGACGGCAAAAAAGCTACCGGCGTGGTCTATGTGAACACGGTAACGGGTGAACGATATGAACAACCTGCTGATGTTGTCATCCTCGCGAGCTATGTATTCAATAATGTGAGGCTCTTACTTACATCCAAATTGGGTAAACCTTATGATCCGAAGACAGGAAAAGGTGTCGTGGGCAAGAACTATTGCTACCAGACAAACGGCGGCTCCGCAACAGGTTTCTTCGATGATAAAGAATTCAACCTCTACGCGGGCGCAGGGTCGCTCGGAATGGAAATCCCAGATTTCAATGGAGATAACTTCGACCATACAGATTTGAACTTCCTGCATGGTGCAGGGATTCGGATTTCTCAGACAGGCCAACGTCCTATTGCGACGAATCCTGTTCCGAAGGGTACACCGACATGGGGGGCCGAGTTCAAGAAGCAATCCTTGAAGTATGGGAACAGCACCTTGACTGTCGCGCCGCAAGGGAGCAGTCTTCCTTGGCAGCATCATTATTTGGATCTCGATCCTACGTTCAAGGATGCTTATGGATTACCGCTCATGCGAATCACCTTCGATTTCGAAGATCAAGATCGTGAAATGATCAAGTTCATGGCTTCGAAGACGGAAGAGATTATGAAGGAAATGAATCCGACATCCATCGGCGTATCGAATAAGCTAGGTCCGTACAACATCGTACCGTATCAATCCACGCATAATACGGGTGGTGCCATTATGGGCGCTGATCCTTCAACATCCGTCGTGAATTCTTATCTACAAATGTGGGATGCAGAAAATGTATTCGTCGTCGGTGCATCGGCCTTCCCGCACAACAGCGGATACAATCCGACTGGCACCGTAGGTGCATTAGCTTACCGTGCTGTAGACGGTATCGCCAAATATTTGAAAAATGGCGGTATGGTCGTATGACAAAACAACACCATCGATAGAAGCGGAGGGTTGATATGGAACAGGACAACTTGATATTTCACTTTGCGGAAGTGCGCAAACGATTGATTATCGTGGCCATTTGGTTCATTATGACCTTCAGTGCGGGACTCTATGTATCCCCGGCGATCTTGCTGTATTTGAAGTCGCAGCCTCTTGCAGAACCGATCGCTTGGAATGTGTTTTCGTTCACTGACGGGCTGTTGATCTATATGAAATGCGCCTTATTATTCGCATTATTGTTCACCGTTCCTGTCATGCTCTATCAGTTATGGGCATTCGCAAGACCGGGACTTACCGAGGAGGAGGCGTCGAGCGCCTTCCCTTATATTCCGGTAGCGTTCCTGTTGTTCTTGACTGGGATGTCCTTCAGTTATTTCGTGGTCTTCCCGATGATGCTGCGATTCATGAAACGCATGAATCACACCATTGGCGCGATTGAAACCTATGGTATTGACCGATACTTCTCCTTTCTATTCGATTTGGTCATTCCCTTAGCTGCAGCCTTTGAGCTCCCAGTGATCATCTTGTTCCTTACCCGAATTGGATTATTGACACCGGAACGCCTCAAAATGACGCGAAAATATGCTTATTTGGGACTTGCAATATTCGGCTCTTGCATCTCACCGCCAGATTTCGTCTCCCATCTATCTGTTACGATTCCGTTAATCCTGCTGTTCGAGATAAGCATCTATATTTCGAGTAGACAATGGCGTCGGATGCAGACACGTACTGAATCATGAAATGGAATTAGAAAGGATGAAGGCACATGTTCAATAATATCGGTGTATCCGGATTGATAATAATTCTGGCGATCGCGCTCATTCTCTTCGGCCCATCTAAGCTGCCACAGCTAGGAAGAGCCTTTGGCGATACTTTACGGGAATTTCGCAACTCAACCCGAGGTATGGTTGAAGAAGAAGATCATGAAGCAGATTCACAGACGAAGCAAATTGCTGAGAAATAAGTCTGACCGGTGATAATAAAAAGGAAGCTCTCCATTTTGCGACATTGGAGGCTTCCTTTTTATTTGTGATAGGTTCTGCTGCTAAAATCCCGAGAAAGCAATAAGCAATATCCCCGCCACGACACTGCATGCTGCAGCAATTCTACGCATACCGCTCTTCTCTTTCAACACGAGAATACCGAGCACAGTACCGAAGACAATTCCCACTTCCCGAAGCGGCGAGATGTAGGATACTTGCACATGCTGCATCGCAAATAAGAATAATAAATAAGATCCCGGTGAAAGAACGGAACCAATGATAAAAGTTTGCCAATTGGATCGAAGTACGGACTTCACACGTCTGGACTTGATCACACTTGGTGTTAATCCGATAATAAAACCAATATTCGTCAGAGCCAATAGACTTAATGGGGATAAATACAATAGATTCTGCTTATCAATCAAGGTGTAACACGTCACACACAATCCCACAGATAGAGCATATAGCCATGGTTTGTAGGAAGTGGTGAATTGGTTCTTCTTCCACGTCCAGCCACTCATTAAGAAGAACCCTATCAACATACACGTAATTCCAATCCAGCCCCAAGCCGCTAACGATTCACCGAATACAAGGACCCCGAGCAGCGGAATGAGCAATGTCGCCGTACCGCGCATCACAGGGTACACTTGAGATAAATCCCCCATTTGATAGGTTCGGGATAATAAGGTTGCGTAAATGGCCTGCATGGCCATCGATAGACCCATCCACACAAAAGCAACGACCGGGAGAGATTTCGACGCCAGCTCCATAAAGAGCGTGGGAAGTAGAACGACCGTTACAGGAATGAATATCAACCATAAGAACACACTCTTATTCTCGCTTTGCTTCGTGAATAAATTCCATACGGCGTGCGCCATACCCGAGCAAAGGACGAGTATTAGGGAGATAACAACCACCTGTGCCACCTTCACTTTCATATGTATTTTGTACCAACACAATACCACACAAACACACACAAACACAATATTAAATTTGCATTCTCGTGTGCGCAAAAAAACCCTAACACCATTCGGGTCAGGGTTCTTCGTATTTATAAAGAATACGTAATTTCGATTCCATGTTCTTTGTACTTCTGCACGATGTTTTCAGAGACATGAGAGTCCGTGACAAACCGTTCAACCTCAGTGGCACCGCAGATTTTGATCAAGGAGATCGCGTCAAACTTGCTGCTATCCGCCAGGGCGATCGTACGCTTCGCGTTCTTGTGCATAATCTTCTTAATTTGCATTTCCGCTAGGCCATAATCCGTAATCCCTTCGGTTAAGGTCACCCCGCTCATACTCATGAAGAATAAGTCCGCATGGAACCGGCTAGCGAACTCCTCAGCCAAGTCACCAATTGTTCCCTGCTCTGAATTCCGAATAACCCCGCCGATCAGAATGATCGTATAGTTTGGCTTCGACATCAAATCATTCGCAATTGGAAGGGAGTTCGTAATAATCGTTAATCGATCGAATTTGCGCTTCAGCACTTGGGCGAAATGATTATTCGTCGTGCTCACGTCCAGTGCGATGGATTGGCCTTCTTCGACGAAGGACGCCGCAATCTCCGCGAGTTCATTCTTCTCTTCCAGATACGTATTCTCACGCAGCGTCCGAGGAATTTCACGGCTGTAATCCATTTCTGTTAGGATCGCACCGCCATGTACCCGTTTTAGGACCCCTTCACTCTCTAGGAATTCTAAATCTCTGCGAATCGTCTCAAATGATACCTGAAAGATCTGAATCAAATCCGAAGCTCTAATCGATTTCTCTTGCTGCAGCTTATGTAATATGGCTTGATGTCTTTCTTCTACGAACATCAATTTCCTCTCCTTTCTTATTCGAATATCGAAGAACAACCCTAAACACTCATTCCTCCAGTATAAACGACCACTGCCCAAAAATAAACGTTCTGGCGAATCGATCACTTTTCTGCCTTAATTTTCCGAAAAAGCTTGGTTAGTACCACCTAGTCCTCTCTTGTTCCCTATTATGCTCAGATATGAGCTTATTTCGGAGTTGAAGTAAGATCTCTATGTTTATATTCATGGTACAATGAAATTTCAAAATAGGACCGTGAATAGGCAGAATAGGATGTGAACCCCGTGGATTCTTGGAAAAAAAATCTCTATGTACTCTGGGCTGGCGTTTTCTTCTGCAGTACGGCTTTCTCCATGTCAGTCCCCTTTCTTTCCCTCTTTATCAGCAGTGATCTGCATGTAACGACGAATTTATCATTATGGTCCGGCATTGCGTTCGGCATTACATTTCTAGCGAGTGCCATGATCGCCCCATACTGGGGATCACTCGCGGACAAATACGGCCGGAAGCCCATGCTGCTCCGCTCCGGATTCGCACTTGCCGGGATTTACGTCTTGACAGCACTTGTACAGAACCCTTATCAACTAATCGCTGTCCGAATACTCTCAGGACTTCTTGCAGGCTATGTCCCCGCTGCCATCGCGCTCGTCGGTACGAATACACCGGAGAAACATGTCGGTCACGCGTTAGGCATTATGGCCACAGCCAGTGCGGCCGGAAGTATTATTGGTCCGATGGTCGGCGGTACGATGAGCCGGTTCTTCGGCTATCGAGAGACATTCTTCCTCTCCGCTGTGGTCGTGCTCATCGCTGCATTGATCGCACTGATCGGTATTAAAGAAGAGAAATTCGATCGCAACCGTGCCCGTTCCCATGTGATCGATGATCTCAAGCAAGCGGCAAGCAACAGGCCTCTCATGAATCAATTCGTTACTGTATTGATCGTCAGCGGATCGGTCATGATTCTTGAACCACTGCTTACGCTATATGTGCTGGATATGGGCATCACGCATGGTGATGCATCCTTCAGCTCGGGTATCATTTTCTCCGCTGTTGGGATTGCGACCGTTATTGCCGCACCACAATGGGGCAAGCTCGGAGCCAAATACGGCTATCGCAAAATCTTGATGATTGGCTTAATTGGAGGTGGAATTGGGAATCTTCTTCAAATCTTCTTCCATCACATTGTTGGATTCGGTATTCTACGGTTCGTCTATGGACTCTTCTTCGCCGCCGTCTACCCTGCACTGAATGCCCTGATCGTGAAGGCAACTACACCAGACTTCCGGGGCCGCGCATTCAGCTTGAATCAATCGGCGAACCAGCTTGGCACGATGGCAGGCCCGATGATTGGCGGCGCGCTAGGTGGATGGCTGCCAATCCCGTACGTCTTCGTCATTAACGGATTGCTGCTCTTGATGACAGCAGGAACCATTCGGCTTCAGGATCGTAAGAAGCAGCAGCAGGCCGTGAATAAGCTCGCATAAATCGAAGGACCTTCACCATGTTCATATGACAGGGGAGGGTCCTATTTTTATACTTGTTCAATTGCCTACTGTGCTTCATAATAGGTATGTTATTTGGAACAAGGTAAATTAGGGGAGGCGATGAAATGAAATTGCGGGTATCTGCAGTACAATATCATTTACACACCATTTCGAAATTTCAAGAATTCGCGGATCAAGTCGAGCATTATGTAAGATCCGCGGATGAGTTTAATACGGATTTTGTCCTCTTTCCCGAATTTCTGACTACTCAGCTCATGTCGATCGGGAACGACAAAGCCGCAGCTCTAACCATTCAAGAACTGCCAGATTATACGGATGCATACTTAAGTCTCTTCACAGGACTCGCGAAAAAATACGGGATGCACATTATCGGTGGAACCCATGTCATCCGCAGGAACAACAAATTGTATAATGTTGCGCATCTCTTCTATCCGGATGGTCAGGTAGCAGAGCAAGCCAAAATTCATATTACGCCAACCGAAGTCACCGAATGGAACATGTCCGCTGGCGATGGCGTTGAAGTGTTCGAGACGGATAAAGGCAAGATCGGCCTTTTGACATGTTATGATATCGAGTTCCCTGAGATCGTTCGGATGGTGCGCGCGAAAGGTGCGGATGTCATCTTCTGTCCTTCCTGTACCGATGACCGACACGGCTTCCACCGCGTTCGCTATAGCTGCCATGCACGTACGATTGAGAATCAGATCTATGTCGTGACGACTGGAACCATCGGTTCCCTGCCGACCGTCGATTTCATGCGCGGGAATTTCGGACAAGCTGCAGTCTTGTCGCCGAACGATGTACCGTTTCCGCCGCGTGGCATTATCGCAGAAGGCGAGATCAATAACGACATGATTATTACAGCGGACCTCGATCTCTCGCTCCTGCATCAAGTCCGTGAGAGTGGATCCGTTACGACTTGGCGTGATCGCCGTACGGACCTCTATCCAGATTGGTAGGATGCCGTTGATGACTTTCAACAAATCATTCTACGTATTTCTAGATGAGACGCCATTGCCTGTCACCATACGCAATTATCAAGAACAAGATATTGCAGAAATGATTGATATTCAACGAGAGAGCTTCCCGCCGCCCTACCCTTCCGAGTTATGGTGGAACGCAGAACAGCTGCGCAGTCATATGAAGAATTTCCCTGAAGGCGCATTGTGCGCGGAAAGTGATGGGCATCTCATTGGGTCGATGACAGGTCTTATCACGCAATTCGATCCGGGACATCCTGAACATACTTGGGAGGAAGTCACGGATCATGGCTATATTCGCAACCATAATCCGAACGGAAATTCCTTATATGTGGTGGACATCGGTGTCCGACCTGCCTATCGCAAATGCGGCATCGGCAAATGGTTGATGCAGTCCATGTATGAGACGGTCGTACAGCTTCGATTGGAGCGCCTACTAGGCGGAGGACGGATGCCGGGCTATCATCGCTATGCAGATCAGATGACGCCTGAACAATATGCAAGTGCCGTGATGAGGGGAGAACTACGCGACCCTGTCATTACATTCCTGCTGCGCTGCGGCCGTACGCCGGTCGCTGTAGCCCACAATTATCTTGAGGACGAAGAATCCTGTAACCATGCGCTATTGATGGAGTGGAAGAACCCATTTCAATAGACGATTGACATGAATCCACACAAACTGAGAGGAGCAACGATGACTATGGAATATATCCGCATTACATCGATTGAAGATCCATTGTTCACCCAAATGCATAACTTAATGAAATCTATTTTCCCACCAGAAGAAGTGCTTGCCTTCGACCTCTGGCGAGAACCGTTACAAGATCCGGATATTCGTGTCTTCGTCGCTGTCCATGAAGGACAAGTTGTCGGTTCAACGGAATACCGCTATGTCACAGCATTGAACGTTGCCATGACCGATTTCACGATTATTGGCAAGCCGGGCCTTGGCATTGGGCGGTTCCTGTACAAAAACCGCGAGCGCGATCTTGACCAGCTAGCTGCCGAAGCAGGCGTTCAAATGCTCGGCATGTTCGCAGAAATTTATGATCCTTACCAATCCATTGATCTGGAATTCGGCGGTGTAACTCCGATGAATCCGATCGTACGGCGTGAAGTACTTTCACATCTTGGCTACCAACGACTTGATTTCCCTTACGTGCATCCATCATGGGGCAATGACGGTGAGGCGGTTGATGGGCTTGACTTCTGCTTCATGCCAAAAGATGATCAGATCGTAGCCCTGCCTGGCCAATTGATCGTTGACTTCCTATCTTGGTATTACTCCGTACTCCCGAACAAACCACAAGCTTGGCTTGATATGATCGAACGGTTGAAGGAGACGCCGGAGGTTGCTCTTCGTCCGCTATAATGCCTTATATCATCCTTGCACCAAAAGACGCTCGCATCACCATGACCGGTGATGCTGAGCGTCTTTTTGCCCCGTTTTCCGATAGTCCTCACGTACCCACAATGCGTCGATCGCAATGCATTTCCACGCATAATGAATACAGTTTATCCCAGCAATAATATCGCCGTATTCGTCTTATATATGCCTATTGATAGCCTCAACCGGGATGGGTGGTTCAAAAGGTACGTACTTTCATTCTAAAGGAGCTAGAAATAATGTATAGATAAAAAATGGTTGTAAATCATTTATGCTCTACGCTAACAAGTCGGAAGAACGCATCTGTCCATACGAAATCAACACCTGCATCCTTCGCAGCTGCTTCATCTTCAGGACGATCACCTATATAAATAACACCCTCCGAAGCCGCTTCAGGGTTCATAGCGATATGCTCCCGAAGCATTCGTCCGGAAGGCTTCCGACGGGCAACAGCTTCGCGCTTCCGATAACGAGGAATACGTGCTTTCGGATGGCCATAGCTCACTTGGACAGCAGGATATGGCGTGAGCTCAAGGGCATCGAATACGGCATGAATCCTCTGCATCGCCTTCTTCTCTGTAATATGTCCGAACGCAACACCGGCCTGATTCGTGACAATACCAATGGTATGCCCTTGTGCTAACAAGGCATGTAGAATCTCTTTTCGATGGGGCAAAATTGTCCAGTGATCATAATTCCTATCCGGATTATCCATATATGAACTAATCAGCGTTCCATCCAAGTCGAATAAGACCAGCATTCGCAATCCCTGCTCCCTTTTCCCATTATAAATCGCAGTTACCTGGACCATACTAATGACAAGCCTGTACGAAAAACGTTCATGGAGGTTGATATGTCATGCATACAGTCTGGAAAGGCGCCATCAGTTTTGGGTTAGTCAACGTTCCTGTGAAAATGTTCTCGGCCACGGAAGATAAAGATATCTCGATGCGATACATTCATAAGAAATGCAATACGCCCTTATCCTATGTAAGAAAATGCAAAACATGCGATACCGAAGTGGAGTGGGAAGAAATTTCGAAGGGTTATGAGTATGAACCTGGAAAATTCGTTATTTTCGAGAAGGATGAGCTGGAGAATTTGTCCGGAGAGATCACCAAGGATATCAAGATTCTGGACTTCGTCCATTTGAACGATATCGATCCGATCTATTTTCAGAAAACGTATTATCTCTCCCCGATTGAAACTGGAGCGCATGCGTATAATCTACTGCTCGAATCGATGAAGCAAACACAGAAAATTGGTATTTCTCAAGTATCTATTCGCTCCAAGAGCAGTCTCGCCGCCATTCGCGTGATCGACAATTGTATTGCGATGGAGACGATCTTCTACCCTGATGAGATTCGACCCGTCAGCCAAGTGCCGAACTTGCCGCAGACGCCTGTAACCGTGAACGAAAAAGAACTGGATATGGCGAAAATGTTGATCGACCAACTAACGACTCCTTTTGAGCCTGAGAAGTATAAAGATACGTACCGCGTAGCATTACTGGAAGCCATCGAACATAAAATCGCCGGAGAAGAAATTAATGTAGCACCAGCAGCACAGAAGACGAATGTCATAGATCTGATGTCGGCATTACAGGCGAGCCTTGATGTCGTGAAGCCAGTTGTCGCAGCAGACACGGGTGGACCAGCACCTACCAAACCAAAGCCTCGCAGCCGCAAAAAAGCGAAGGAAACGGCTTCTTAAGATGGGATTCACCGGACTGCATGTTTATGGTATGACCCTTCCGATTAAGCCGATGTCCCCCATCTATCAAGATCAACTTCCGACGGGATCTGATATTGGGTATCAATTGAAGTGGGACGGCGTTCGCTCTCTCGCTGTTTTATCGGAAGGAAATGTCACGCTCTATTCTAAGAACATGCTTACGCAAAATGCTGCTTTCCCTGAAATCGTAGCGCTGCTGCAGAAGCAATTTCCAAGTGGCAACCTCCTGCTTGACGGAGAGCTCGTCATGTTCGATACCGTATTGCAGCGGCCCGATTTCAAACGTATCCAACAGCGTGTTCGCAGCAAGCGTGTCGTGTCAACCGAGTCACAATATCCAGATCATCAACCGATGTACGTCGTCTTCGATATTCTCCATGAGAACGGTTTAGATTGGGCACTCGAGCCTTTTCGGTCGCGTCATCAGCGTCTGAATGAATTATTGCCGGAGAAGCTGCCGCAGCTTTTTGTGACCGATCTATTCTTGAATGGGGACCTGCTCTGGAACTGGGTGGAGGAGCGTAAGTGGGAAGGTGTTGTCAGTAAACGCTTAACAAGCCGATACCATGAAGGCAAGAAACATCAAGATTGGTGGAAACGTAAAACATCCATCCTGCGTGAAGTCGACATCTATGGTATTACCATTCGCGAAGGCCGAGTGGCAAGTATGGTCATGGTGAGCGATGGGGCCTACTTCGGTCGTGTTTCGTTAGGACTGAATGGTGCAGACAAGGAGCAATTAATGGCTTACGCGGCAACTCATTCGGCTTCGTGCGCACCCTTCTCACCACTTCCTATGGATCTAAAAAAAGAACACGTCCTGTGGCTATCTAAGCCGTTAAGCTGTGAAGTCACAGGTCTTGAGATAACACATCAAGGTATGCTTCGACATCCGAAAATTAGCCGTAAACCCAAAATATGAATCGATAAGGAGCAACCACATGAGCGTCGGCCAGAAAGAGAAAATCACGATAGAAGGCAACGAACTCACTATTTCGAATCCCCATAAGCTTCTCTGGCCGGAAGCTCAAGTGACGAAGCTGGATTACTTGAACAAGCTCGTGTTTCTTGCTCCATATCTGCTCCGATATTGTGCCAATCGTCATCTGACGACCATTCGGTATCCGAATGGCGTTCAGGCTAAATCATTCTACCAGAAAAATTGTCCAACAGGAAAACCAGATTTCGTGCAGACTGCCCCATTAGAAGATATTGACTATGTAAACCTCAATTCGTTATCCACCCTCATGTGGCTTGGCAATCTCGCCTGCCTGGAATTTCACCCATCCCTTCATTATATAGGGCATACGGCACCCGTCGAGTGGATCATCGACCTCGATCCGAGTCGCGACCCGGAGCCACGCATCATGGAAGCAGCGCAAGCGATTGGTGAAATTCTCGATTCGCTGCGCATTACATCCGTGCCCAAAACTTCTGGTGCTACCGGTGTACAGATCTACGTTCCTCTTCCGTCCGACGAGCGGTATTCGTTCGATCAATTGCGCCAGCTCGGCCATTTCATTGCCTCGTTCGCGGTTCAGAAGTACCCGAAGCTGTTCACAATCGAACGGTTCAAGAAAAATCGCGGGGATTTAATTTATATTGATTATCTCCAGCATGGCTATGGAAGAACGCTCTCTGCCCCATACACACCACGCGCTAGACCGCATGCGACACTCTCTACGCCGCTGCTCTGGTCCGAAGTGGCTCTCCGCCCCGATGCGAAAGAGTTTAATCTACATAATATTGAAGAACGATTAAAGAAGCTAGGAGATTTGATCATGCGAGTTCCTGGACAGAATTTGGATATGGTGCTCGAACGGTTAGGCACAGTGATACACTAAGTATTATTTTGCGAGTTGACTGAGCATTTTCTTTCTCCGGTAAACACTTAAAATGATTCCGACGACGGCTAGATTAACAACCATCATCGTTCCACCATAAGAGACAAATGGCATATTAATCGAAGTTATCGGCAGAAGCCCAACGGACATAAGCATGTTGTAAAAAAACTTAAAACATAAAATCGAAGATAACCCGATGACCAGCGCTCTTCCGAATGGTTCCATGAGTTCGAGGGTCAATTTAACGATACGCCACAACATGATGCATACTAAAATGATCAATAAAAGTCCGAAACCCCAGCCAAGACTATAGACTAAGTAAGGAAATAACATATCATTCTGGATATTGGGAAGAAGCTTGGTTCGCACTCCAAAGCCTTGTCCCCACATTCCAGCAGAGCGAAGCACTTTCGAGATGGTTATATAGAAATAGCCACTACCGGATGGATCTTGCATAGGATTTAACCACCCAGAGATACGCGTTATTGTATACCCCTTATCATGCATGAATAACAATGCAGCCAGTCCCATCATGAAGAATACTGTCACACTTCCTAGAAGCAGCTTCACACGACGACTCAAGCAAACATGCATGACGATGATTCCACTGCTATGAATGATTAATCCAGCGATCGAAGGAGCCGTGACGTAGAAATAACCCGGTAAAATCAGATAAAATAGTATCGTCATCCAAGTATTCACTTGCTGACCATCATACTTCTTCCGCGTTGTCACCATATTACCCGCAAAAGCAATAATGAATAAATAAGGAACAAATTCATAGATATTCACATAAAATCCTCCGGGTAGACTGAGAAATTGCTTCATACCATTCATTTGGCGACCATACCCTTGACAGAGCACCATTAACCCGATGGCAACCCCATATAACCACCATGAATACCTCTGCCATTTGCGGTAATCGAAAAAGTATATCATAACCATAACTAGCATCCCTATCGTGACATAGAATAGTTGGTTAGATAAAAAGATTCCGCTGTAATCACGATCTATAGCAAAGTTCATCGCATACATCGCCAATAGGCCTAACCCGACAAAGATCGCAACGAGAGCAAGTAACCCCCAGGCCATCACAGGTTTATGTGCAGTGTGGAGTTGCTTCCCTAATAGGACCGGATTGCCCATCTGTACCAATGCTTGCTGGATTGCAACCTCCTGGGACAGCCCTTCCATCATCTTATCATCAACAAGTTCACTCAAATGACTCAACAATTCCATTCTTATGTCACGATGAACTTCCTTCACCTTTATTTGTCTGCATACTTGATTAAGATATTCCACAACTGCTTCATGTTCCAACAATGCTTCATTCATGCTTGACCCTCCCCTATCACATGATCAAGCGTTGATCGGAAAAGTGTCCATTCTCGCTTCTTCTCTTCAAGCTGTCGTCTACCCTTATCCGTTATGCGATAATATTTACGATTTCGACCGCCTTCATCACTCCAATAAGACTCTACCAAAACATCTGTCTCAAGCGTGTGGAGAATGGGGTACAGTGTCCCTTCTTTGAGTGTAAATAGCCCGCTTGATCGATGTTCTAGCTCTTTGACCATTTCATAACCATACATTTCCTTACGACTTAATAAAGTCAGGATCAAGATGACAGTACTGCCTTTCATTAATTCTTTGTTAATCTTCATAACGGCCTCCAATAATACATCGGAATTAGATGCATCGATTATCTAGGTATGATTATATAATTAGTTCCAATATATTACAATACAATAATCTGTTATATGTGAAAATGTGTCACATTTGAATATTCAATCCATTTCATTTAAGATATCCTCGAGGCTAGTCAAATCTAAAAGGATTCATAGATGAATGGGAGTGAATACGATGAAATATGAATGGAGAAAACAAGAAAAAGATCTCTATCTTCCGAAAAACCAACCCGTGCTCATCACCGTGCCCAAGCAGCAATTTCTAATGATTCGAGGTAGAGGAAACCCGAACTCTACAGCATTTTCTGCGAAAGTCGAGGTCCTCTATGCTCTATCTTACGCCATTCGAATGATGCCTAAGCAAGGGTATACTCCACCAGGTTACTTCGAATATACGGTGTATCCGCTAGAAGGTGTGTGGGATCTAGCCGAGGAAAGCCGCTCTGTTGAGACATTGAACCTAGACGACTTAATCTACACGATCATGATTCGCCAACCTGATTTCGTCACAGAAGATGTTGTGAGCCGCGCTTTAGAGGCAACGAAGAAGAAGAAACCGAACCTTGCTCTTGATGAGGTTGTGTTCGATTCCATTGAAGATGGCAAGTCCGTCCAAATGCTGCATATGGGACCTTTTGCTGATGAAGTACATAGCTTCGCGAGAATGAAACATTTCATGCAAGAGCATAACTTAGAGCTTAGCACACGTACCCATCGCGAAATTTACTTGACGGACAATACGAAGACAGAACCTTCCAAGATGAAGACAGTATTGCGGTATTTTCATGTAAAATAGCTATGTCGTCATTTTCCGGCACTGCAGTAGATACAACGAATTGCTCGCAAAGGCCCATTCCAAATCAAGTCCTGCTCCGAAATGCTCTTCACTGGTTTGGGCTAAGCGATCAAGTTGTCTAACTTGAATATCGTTGAGACTAGCCTGGTCTTTCAGATGGTCTTCAAGTTCAACTTCAACTGTGCCTCCGTTCAATGAGGTATACATGGCTGTATCTTGCATTCCTCTAACCAATTGACTACTCGTTGCTCCTCTATTAACCCTGTATTGATCAGGGATAATTCTACCTGATACAACACTCTCCCCTAGTCCCCAGCATGATTCAATGATCCGTTCATCAATATGCGTGATCGGATGCCTTGTAAACATCACACCTGAACATTCAGCCTTGACCGTTTGCTGTATAATAACTGCCATCTCTGGGGTCGATGTCACCCCCATTTTGTTACGATATTGATTAGCTTGATCGGAATGAATAGAGGAAGCAACCCGCCGAATTGCATTCAAAATTTGAGATCGATTCGTCAAATGAAGTTCAGTCCTAAATATTCCAGCATAACTTGCCTGCACCCCATCTTCACCGACAGCGGAAGATCTGACGGTACAGGAATCTCCAAGTAGAGATATAATTTCATCTAACCCATTTAATAAATGCTCATTTTCATTGTTTACAATCTCCTGAACAGACTGATACGATACGCCAAAGCCCATGGGTACAGGCAATCCAGCTCGCAATGCAAATCCTAATTGTACAGCCTTCCCACCATAAGAAAATTCATCGGATACGTTCATAAGTGGTAGAATACTCATCTAGTTAACCTCACCACAATCCCTGTATCTGCATCGAGTCTGATCCGCTCTCCATCTTGAATTGTCTTCGTTGCATCTTTACAGCCAACAACACAAGGTAAGTTGAACTCTCTAGCTAAAATGGCTGCATGGCATACTAACCCGCCTTTGTCCGTTACTAGACCCGAGACAAGCCTTGCATAAGGTACGAAGTTAGGAGCTGTCATTGAAGTAACAAGAATATCTCCTTGGTTGAGTTCCGATATATTGCCTTCATCCAGAATGACACGAGCGATACCTTCCACAACACCACGGCTTACACTCATTCCACTCGTGATGTACTCGACAACCGATTCATTTCGAGTCATCTCTACACCCGTCGTGTTCTGTCTCTCGTTCAATAAATCTCTTAATTCTTTACTCCATGGCAGATCCGCGAAAATTCCAGCTTCGACACGAGCATGTAGTTCATATATCGCACGATCAAAACAAATGATCAAATCGTATGCCTTCAGTTCTTCTTGTTTTTCCAATAATTCAATGTAACGCTGCTTGTATTTAGGAATATGTGTTTTGAAAAGATTTAAATAAGGTAATGTGGACTTCACCGCTTCACGCATCTTGATTTCATTATTCTGGATACGATCTTCTTGATAACTTAGTATTTCTTGATACACAGTCCGTAGAATCACTTTTAATCCCTCGACTTCGTTTGGATACAAATTTCTAATTGTATTCATTGGTATTCCCCCTCATTTATTCTGAACAACAAAAAAGACCACGGCGTACATCACCATGGTCCTATCCCAATTACTCATGAATTATTTACGCATACAAAATATACGTATCGAGTAAGGGCGGTACAATGAGATTACAACGCACGTTCATCATTCTGTGATCCTTGAATTCAGACTGCTTCAACATTGAACACTCACCCTCTCCTATAAAAAGTAAATTCCTACCACAATCGTAATGTCATACTCATGATTTGTCAATTACATCCATTCTAAAAATTCAATCCGGTTGCCAAAAGGGTCCTGTACATAGAAACGCTTCACGCCCTCATCCGTGCGCGCCGTATCGTCTATCACTTGAACGTGGTTCCGGAGCAAGTAGGCCCGCAATGCATCAATTTGATGCACTTGAAATGCTGGATGGGCTTTGGTTGCGGGCACAAAGTCCTTCTGCACACCGATATGTACTTCATGCCTTCCACATCGGAACCATACACCACCTCGTTGCTTGAGCGGTTCAGGCTTCGGAATTTCTGGGCAACCCAAGAGATGATGATAGAAATTCCTAGCTTCACTTTCACAACCCTCAGGTGCTGCAAGTTGAACATGGTCCAGACCAACAAATTCGTATGCCATTGAAAGCCACCCCCCTCTTTTCGTTTCATTACATGAAACTGAGTTTCATTATATATAATTCCATTTTATAGTGAAGCAACCAACATTGCTAGTGATATTTGGTATCTATCCCCCCGATATCGATTTCATAAGATCTTTGCATACAAAAAAAGACGACAGCTACCCATATTTCTATCGGTAACCGACGTCTTTGACCTATTCGACTTAATTATTGAGCGGTATATCCTCCGTCGACGAGCAAGCTTGTACCTGTAACAAAAGATGCATCATCGCTCGCCAGGAACAGAACAGCTTTGGCTACCTCTTCAGGCTTGCCCAGCCGCCCCATCGGATGAAGACTCACAAGATGTTCATTAAGCGCTTCATTGCGTCCTTCAATCAATGGGGTATCAATATAACCTGGGCAAATGGCGTTGACACGAATTCCTTCTTGGGCATAAGTAATACCCAGTGTCTGCGTCAATAACTTCACGCCACCCTTCGCTGATGCGTAAGCTGTAACACCATGTTTACCAACATGACTATGAATGGATCCACAATTCACGATCGCGCCGCCTGTACCCTGCTTGAGCATTTGCTCAATTGCATATTTATCACAGAGGAACACACCAGTTAAGTTAATGTCAATCGTACGCTGCCATGCCTCCATATTCAACACATGGGCTGGTCCATCTTTGGCAATCCCTGCATTTGCATATAGTATATCCAATTGGCCGTATTTCTCCACCGTAGCCTCAATCATATGTTTTACTTGCTCTTCATTCGTTACATCGGTCTTGATGTAAAGTGTATCCTTACCCTCTGCATTCAATGTGTCTGACAATTGTTGACCGCGATCAGAGAAGTCCGCAATAACTACTTTCGCACCTTCATTTGCAAATAATTTGACAGTCGCTTCACCAATCCCACTAGCTCCACCGGTTACAATCGCTACTTTATGAAGTAATTTCATGGCTAATACCCCCTATTCGTCTCTAACTTACTTCGCCGTTGCCCCACCATCGACGACGAACTCGCCGCCAGTCACATGAGATGCTTCATCTGAAGCAAGGAACAACACCATGTTCGCAATATCTTGAACCGTACCAAGACGACCGTTAGGCGATAGATCCGCTAATGCGTCTTTAGAAGCCTTGGTTGTTGCAGCCGCATAGTCAACCATCCCTGTATCAATGTAACCAGGATGAATGGAATTCACTCGAACACCTGCGGCAGCGTACTCGATGGCAGCATCTTTAGACATCAATCGAACCGCACCTTTACTTGCACCGTATAGCACGTGGCCTGAAGCGCCTTTGATCCCTGCAATCGAAGAGGCATTGATAACGGAACCTTTCCGCTGTGCAGCCATAATTGGCATCACATGTTTCATCCCTAAGAATACGCCAGTTACATTGATCCCCATCAGGCGATTCCAATCTTCGATCGTGATCTCTGCAAGCGGCTTAATAATATAAATTCCTGCATTATTGAACAAAATATCAATATTCGCATAGGCTTCTTTCGCTTGTTCCACCACTTGAATCCAGTCTGTTTCTTGGGAGACATCATGACGAATAGCCAATCCCTCTCCACCTATCCGAATTATTTCTTGAACAGTATCCTGAGCGCTCTGTAACTGAATATCTGTGACAATCACTTTGGCACCTTCTTGTGCGAACCGGAGCGCAGTCGCTCTCCCAATCCCTGTGCCGCCGCCTGTAATGAGTGCAACTTTCCCTTGTAGTCTCATCACCCAACACCTCTCAGTTTGTGATATATTTCATTGCAAATGGTTGATCTTTATGCATTCATTGTAACACTGTTGATCATTTATTAATAATTAATTATAGTTACTATTAGTTAAGTATTACTTAAGTAATAGAGGTGAAGCAATTTGAATCTCGAACAATTAGAATATATCGTGGAAGTTGCAAAGACAGGCTCTCTAACCAGTGCCGCACAGAACAAACATGTCACCCTATCCGCAATCAGCCAATCCATCAGCCATTTAGAGACGGAATTAGGGGTTCACTTATTTACACGCTCCCGATTGGGAGCAGCTCTGACACCCGAAGGAAAATTAATCATTCAGAGAGCCTACGATATTCTTCATAAAGTTCAGGATTTACGCGATGAAGCCGAAGGTTATTCGAACCATGTCAGCGGTGAACTCCGCGTCGCTTCGATCCCAGGTCCGATGTCATTATGGGTAGATTCGCTGATGGGATTCAAACGCGCCTATCCGAATATCCGTATGGAAATCACGGAGAAGGGCTCACAGGAAATTCTCGATGATATTCGGCATAATAAGATTGACATCGGCCTCATTATCAAATCCAAGCATATCCATCAAAATCTAACGGGGCTCACTTTCGAACCGTTGCTGCAAGGACGGATCGTTGCTGGAGTCAGTCGACAATCCCCACTCGCATTGCGGAACTCTGTCACAGCTGAGCAGCTTCGAAATGAGACATTAGCGATTTATCAAGATGATTATGTTACGTGGTTCGTTCAATACTTCCAAGAAAAATACGGTTCCGTCAATCTGCTGTACACCTCCAACAATACCGATGCGATTCGCACATCCGTCATCAATCATCAAGCGGTAACCCTAGGAATTGATTTCTCATTCCTTCACGGTCCAGATCTATTCGCCTCAAAAATCATTACACTCGAGCTCGAGTCCATTGATCAGCAGCCTGTTTACCTGGGCTGGGTACGCGCTGAAGGGAAGCACTTCTCTGGTATTTATCGTAATTTCATTGCACGCCTGAAGGAGGATATCGACTCTTCCCATCCCTAATTCGAGCAAAAAAAAGACGGACCTCTTCATGAGATCCGTCTTTTTTCTAAATGATGAAGCTCCTTATTTATTACAGTGTTAATCCACCATCGACTGCTACGATCGATCCAGTCATGTAGCTATTCTTCGGCGATGCGAGGAACGTAACCACTTCTGCAAGCTCTTCAGGCTGCGCGAAGCGTCCAAGTCTCATATTAGGCAGCTCTTCTGGAATATAACCCGACGTCTGCATCATTACTGGAACAGCTTGCGTAAGGGTTGTATCCACCCCACCTGGGCAGATGGCATTCACACGGATCCCTTTCTTCACATACTCAAGTGCAGCCGATTTCGTCAAGCCGACAACGGCATGTTTGCTCGCCGAATATACAGCTAAGCTATGCTCACTGCGAATTCCCGCTGTCGAAGCGGTGTTGATAATAACGCCGCTGCCTTGGTTCTCCATTACTTTAAGCACATATTTCATACCAAGGAATACACCTTTGACGTTAACGGATAGAATACGATCAAGTTCGGTTTCTTCTATATCCGCGAACATAGACATCTTCTGGAGCACACCTGCATTGTTGAAGAAAACATCAATACGTCCATAGGTCTCAACCGCTTTGTTCACATAGTTCTGCACATCTTCACTGTTCGCAACGTTCGCTTGCACGAAAATCCCTTCGCCGCCTTGTTCCTTCACAAGCTTCAAAGTCTCTTCACCTGTATGTGGGTTGAAGTCTACCAATACGACCTTGTCGCCATTTGTAGCAAATTTCAAGCTTGAAGCACGGCCAATACCACTACCCGCTCCCGTAATAACTACAACTTGATTTGTTTCCGACATGTCCACCGACTCCTTATAAATGATTAATTTAGGTTAAGATAGCCATAATATCATAACGATAGCGTGACTATCATCATATCCAAAACATATTATACGCCCTTTCATGCCAAAGTACAACTTATTCGAATAAGCGCTTCCATTTGACAATGAACTTCCGTTCTGTTATTATCAATCACCAATTAATACGTACGTATGGGAAGGAACGTGGGAACACGTGAATACGAAGACCAGATGGGACCTAGAACGTGAGGATGCTAAACAGCAACGGATTGTTCTGATTATTGAAGCGGCTGAGCGCATCTTCAATCGCAAAGGACTGGACAAAACAACGATGCAGGATATCGCGACAGAAGCTCATATGGGTGTAGCCACGGTATTTCGGCATTTTCCGAAAAAAGATAAATTAATCGTTGCCGTCGCTACGCGGATTGTCGAATCGCAAATCGAGACGTTCGATCGAGTCACAAATCTTCCAGGCACTTGTTATGAGAAGCTGGAGTACATGTTGGATACGTTCATCGGGTTTATCGGCGCGGAACATAGCCAGAATACGAAGCTGCTCGAAGCATTCGAGAGTTATGCCGCCCAATCCACTGAGCCGTTAGAGGATCTCCCGCTGTATACCGAAGCGATCGGACGAATTAAGAACTCCTTAAGCCAGATCGTGAAAGACGGTATCCATGATGGATCCATACGATCCGATCTACCTCTCGGGGAGACAATAGCAACGGTAACTCATGCTTTTGGTTTATTCGCGAAGAAATTATCGCTGCAGAACAGCATCCCGATGCTTGAGACCGATATTGACCCCATCAGACAGCTGCAAATCCTCAAACGACTGTTTTTGGATTATCTAAAATCAAGCTAGTGGAACCAAAAGAAGCCCAGACATATGTCTTGGGCTTCTTCGTATTAAGCGGGCTTCAGCATTTCTAACAAGGAGCCCATGAACGTAAGCGGCGGCGTAGCCGCATTGCGAATCGATTGGTATAAGGCTTGCGGTGTAATATGAGGCGAACCTCCATTAATACGCGGCAATAACATCAAATTCGTCGCCGTCGTGCTGATCCCCGGCTTTGTCGTGAATGCGTAATGGATGCCATTCGCTTGCAGAACTCGGATCGAAGATGAATTGTGCAGTCCATAAGGATAGGCGAACGTATCAATCGCATGCCGATTTAAGGGTAATAACTTCTGAACACATGCCTTAATATCTTGGTTGATTCGAGCCATATATTGCTGCTTATTCTCCTTCTTCCCATTCACGATGAGGAACCCCGTTAAGCCATCATGCCCGCGATTAACCTTAAAATGCAGATCATCCGTGTGCGCTTGAACTTCCATATCGGGATCATGCTGCGTCATATCCCGAATCTCATCCGGCGTCATGTGCGGTGTAAAGACCATTGCACGCGGCGTCAGATCACCTGTTATGACGAAGCATACGCCGGAAATATGACGCTTCTTCATGATCGGATAAGCATATTTATAGAAGCTCTCATATCCATCATCGAACGTGACAAGCACGGCATTCGCCGGCACACTCCCACCTTTCATAAATGCGCGGAACTGATTTAAGGATATGAACTGCATATGATTCCGAGTCAGTTCATCGAGCTGTGATGCGAATAATTCAGGCGTAATGGTGTCTTCATTTTGAAGTTTCGGATCGATGTGGTGGTACATGATCACAGCGACCTTGTGGTCAAATAGCTTCACTGATGGCACCTCAACAGCTATGTTCGGTTTCTTCCCGGAAATGATAGGTCTGGCTCCGAGCCCAACTGCGTTTGGCCGCAGAATCACCAATCCTCCTCGCAAGGGATGTTTAGGCCCATGATGCCAAGGCAAGAAGATAATCACGAGGATGGCCGCGGCCGTCACACCCAGCATTCGAAGATGTTTCATAGTTATTTTCATGATGAATCCCTCTTTCTCTTCGAGCACACAATCTCATGTCGTCACCATACCATCCGAAGCTTAAAATAAGCTGAATCTCGCTGTATAATTTTGTATAACTTGTCCGATCAAACTTGGTATTCTTCAGCGGTTATTGCGAACAAAACATGATCCTCCCAGACGCCGTTAATGTGAATATATCGTTCAGCCAGCCCTTCGCGTCTAAAGCCCGCCTTCTCCAATACCCTTGCAGAACGAAGATTTCTAGGCATGACACCAGCCTGGAGTCGATGCACATTCAGCTGCTCGAAGGCGAATTTGATGCATAGCCCCACCGCTTCTGTCATCAATCCCTTCCCATTGTAGGTTTCATCTAGAAAGTACCCGATATTCGCATGCTGAGCTGGACCTCGAACGATGCCTGTAATCGCGATTCTACCGATTAGTTCATCCGATTCGTTGTGAAAAATACCAAAGGTATGGGACTGATCTGACTTTGCACCAAATTCGCTATTCTCGATATCTTGAATTTGCCATTCTAATGTTAAATAATTCGCACCGCGATACGGTTCAAACGGTTGTAAAAATTGATGATTACGCTGCCGAAGTTGCAGCAAAGCTTCAGAATCCTCGATCGTTAATGATCGTAAGTAAATTTGATTCCCTTTCATAATCCACCTCTATTTCTTTTCGTTCAACTGTGGCGTGCAACTTGATCAGCCATTTCATGGGAAAGATGTACATAAGTTCCCTTTACCGGCTTCTCCGCTGTCAGAGCCATGGATAACGCAACCGTAGACGCTTCGATGGAACGATAGTTCTTCAGCGGTCCAACGAACAACGGGTTCAAGAATGGACTGATCTTCTCTGCTACTCGCTCCCCAAATCGATATTCTTCCCGATTTCCGGTCAACAATGACGGCCTAAAGATATGTAGTGAACGAAGTTGAAGGGAAGCGAGCTTATCCTCCACTTCTCCTTTGACTCGACTGTAGAAAATCGATGATCTAGAGCTAGCTCCCATGGCAGTCACGATATAGTACCCTTCAACGTGATGCTGTGCAGCGTGTTGACCAGCTTCCACAGGATATTCATAGTCCACTCTGCGGAATGCCTCTCTCGACTTCGCTTTCTTAATCGTCGTCCCAAGACAACAGAATACATCATTGACCTCAAAAAGATGTTTATACCGCTGTAGTTCATCCATATCAATGACATGCTGGATGCATCGCCCGGATGCAAGCTGCAGCGGTCTTCGAACAAGTAGATGGATCTGCTGATAATAGTTTCTAGAAACTAGGATTTCAACCAGAGCCGCTCCGACTAATCCTGAAGCCCCGAGTACCAACGCTGTCTTATTTTCCAAAGGAAACCAATCCTTTCGCAATTATATGTTCTATGATTATCATAATATACAAAATAGCCAAATTTAAATATTGACAAATTTTTATTTTTGTGTTATGATTAAAATTTAATGTTTGACATTGTTTGTGTGCAGCGTTATTATAATCTAGCATCAGTCATATGAACAATGGAGGGATTCATTTGAACACAGGAATTGGTATCGAAGCACTCGAAATTTCAGCACATCTCATGGGAGAACAACGTATTATCTACCCTACCTTGATCTGGGACGAGAATGAGACAATTCTGATCGACACCGGTTATCCAGGTCAACTCCCTTTATTTCAAGAAGCCTTCGAACGGGTAGGTAAATCACTTCAAACCCTTAGCAAAATCATCATTACACATCATGATCTAGACCATATTGGCGGGCTGCCTAGCTTCGTTGCACACGCGGAAGATCCGATCGAGGTCATTAGTAATGCGATTGAGAAACCCTATATTCAAGGGGAACAACGGATCATGAAATTTACGGATGAGGTCGTCGCATCGATGGATTCTTGGCCGCCAGAACGTGCTATCCCCTTCAAACGATTACTCGCAAATCCACCTGCTGCACCCGTGAACACCTTGGTTGCAGACGGTGAGATACTCCCTTATTGTGGCGGAATAATCATCATTAATACACCTGGACATACACCCGGACATTTCAGCGTCTATTATCAAGCGAGTAAGACACTGATCGCAGGTGATGCGATGGTCGTTGAGAACGGGCAACTCTTAGGTCCAGATCCGAGATATTCAATCGACCTAGCTCAAGCTAACGCTTCGATCCAGAAGCTCACTTCATATGATATTACGCGAGTTATTGCCTATCACGGTGGCCTATTCGAAGATCATGTCAATCAACGTATCGCTGAATTGGCTTCACAATTATGAGATAAACCTCTATCGAGGTACGTTCAAAGATGAGCGACCGCGTTCTAAGGTTGTTTATATCGCCAATAGGAAAGTTATAATACGCTTAACGCTTTAATAAAGTTAAACTTTCCTATGTGGTAACAAAAACGTCCATTCCATACGAGGCATCAAGCCCGCAGGAATGGACGTTTCATATTTTACATATTTTTCGACGGATTATTTCTCCGAAAGCTTTCTCCACAACGCTAATGGCCTAAGATCAGAGCAGCTTGGATCAATTCGTTTCAGTTGTATATCACGCTGATCGATAGGTAATGCAACTTGTTCATAGATGTATCTCGTACTTAGACCCACCTCTGCAGCATCAGGTTCTCCGTAACTATAATAGACATCCTGAATATTCGCCAAATACATGGCGCTGAGGCACATCGGGCATGGCTGGCCGCTCGCATACAACTCATATCCTGACAGATCAGCCGTCCGTTCCTTACGTGATGCTTCACGAATCGCTTGAATCTCCGCATGCATCGTCGGATCACAAGTAGATAGAACTTCATTTACGCCTGTTGCGATGACCTGTCCATCCTTGACGATGATCGCACCGAAAGGCTTTCCCTGATGTTTCTCTGTGTTTGTATAAGCGAGCGAGATAGCCTTAGCCATCATCGCCTTTCGATACGCTTCATCATGGTGATGCGGCATCATTTCGTTCCTCCTTTAAGGTACTGATATCTTACTTGCCAGCTTCACTAACCTTTTGGCCTTGATACCATACGGATTGACGTGGTGCTCTTCTCGCAACGGCTTCTGCGGAGCAGCTTGCCTGAACAAGGACGAAGTTCGCATGGTCTCCCACTTTGGGCCAGACTTGGTTTCCTTTCGAATCGAGTGGTGTGATCCCGCCTGTAATGTAACGAAGGGATTGGGATAATCGGAACTCATCATTGTAATGATAGAGTTCAGCGAATCGTCCTGCTTTCTCGAGCATATCCCCATTGCCAAAAGGAGACCAATGATCCGTCAAGCTATCCGTCCCGAGATTCACTTTCACACCCTTGCTGCCCAGCATCGGAAGCGGCATGTGCGTTCGGCCAATCGGTACTGTCGATGCTATGGAGATGCCGAGTTCGCTGAACCGATCAGCCATCAATTCCGCTTCTGAGGCCTCAGCACTCGCGAACCAGAATGCATGACTCACCGTGACGCGACCAATCAGACCTGCTTCTTCAGTTAAGTCCGCTAACCTGAGGAGTGTATGCTTCGCGTGTTCCCCACTTTCATGCAAATGCATGTCGATACCCGCGTCCGCTTCAATAGCGAGTTCGAACATTGTCTGCAGCGACTTCTCGATATCACCGTCTACGGAATACGGATCAAGCCCTCCCACATGGGTTGCACCTTCGCGCATCGCTTCACGCACGAGACCAACGGAGTCCGAATGCAATAAGCCATGCTGCGGGAATGCAACGATTTCGGACGTCATTTTATTCGCGAACGTTGCTAATGCTCGTTGGGTCGCTTCTAGACGATGCAGACCACTGACATGCTCAATATTGCAATGTGTTCGAACATGTGTTGTTCCTAGTCCTTGAATAAGCGTTAATATATTCTCTGCTTGCTGTTGTGACTTCGGCAGGATTTGCGGCAGCAGCACCTTCTCTTCTTCAATCCGGTCAAAAATACTCGAGATCGGCTTCACTGCATGCCAAGCATCACTGAAATAAGTTTTGTCCAGATGGATATGTCCTTCGATGAAAGACGGTAACATGAGTAGATTGCCACCGTCATAGATTGGCAGTTCGCTATGGATTGGTGAAGATGCATCAATAATTTCTGTAATTACACCATTTTCGATGTGTAAATGACAACTCTTTGTTTTCGTTCCTGTTACTCGTTCATTTTCGACGATGTAGGATTGCTCTAGTAATACTCGGGACAACCAATACGATGATTTCAACATTTTTCACGCATCCTTTATTCGAAATATATTCATTCCATTATTGCTGCGCTTCGACCAGAAGTCTTTCAATCTCTGTAAAATGACGATTCTTAGCATGTTCTAACGGTGTAACGCCATTCTTATCTGGTATCGTAACATCTGCACCATGCTCAATAAGCAATTGAATCACTTGCTGCTGGTTCGAACCGCCGTTATTCAATATGATGGCTTCCAACAGAGCCGTCCATCCTAAATTATTCACGTGATTCACATCGATCGACGTTCGTGTGAGCAGCTCACGCACCACTTCGACATACCCGTGCTCAGAAGCTGGAATTAGCGCTACACCACCATATCGATTTGTGATCGCCGGGTCCGCACCTGCATCTATGAGCAGCTTCACGATGTCTAGCAATCCTTCCGCACCAGCATACAGGAACGGATTATCCAGTTGATTATCTTGGATATGGATGTTCGCTCCCGCTTCAATCAATGCTTGAATCGTCTCTGGATGATTCCTGTGGGTCGCTGCCAAGATCGCAGTCCGACCTTGCGAATCTCGTGCATCAATATTCGCTCCCTGTTCGAGCCATTGCAATACGGCTTCCGTATTTCCTTGCTCGGCAGCTAGAATAAGCTGATTGTTCATCTTTGCCACATCCTTTGTCATAGAATTGTCGGGCTGCTGACATGCCGTTAACATGAAGAAACCACAATACATCAAAATGATTCGTAACACGATGAAACACTCCCTTTCATCGAGTGCTGATGTTATGGTACCATAGCCTTTAACGAACGAAAAATATTTAGTGAGTTTAATTTACATACTTTTATCGTTCGTATGAGGAGGACGTGAAGCATGGATATTCGGCAACTTCGGTATTTCATTGCCATTGCAGAAGAAAAGCAAATTACAGCCGCAGCACAACGACTTCATATGGCCCAACCTCCGCTCGGTCAGCAATTAAAAGGAATGGAACAAGAACTCGGGGTTCAACTGGTGAAGCGAACGGGTAAATCCATGGAGCTGACAGATGCGGGACAAGCCTTATATCGACATGCGCTTCAACTCACGAAGATGTTGGAAGAGTCGCAAATTGAAGTACAAGAAATCGGACATGGTACACGGGGCAAATTAACGATAGGCGTCAATACACTATCATCGGCTGTATTGCCGAAGCTGCTGCGTATCTTCCAGGAGCGTTACCCGCAGATTACGTATCGAATTCAGCAGAATGAATCGGCACAGATCTTGCGATTAATTCATGAACGCGCGATTGAGCTAGGCATTGTGCGGCTTCCGCTGGATGTCAGTGAATTCGAGGTGATGGCTTTACGATCAGAGCCATTTTATTTTGTCAGATCGAGTTCTCATGCATTTGCCGGAGCGCCAATAACCTATGAGGACATTGAACCGTACCCGCTCATCCTACCAAGTACGGAAGGGCTTGGACTCTATCAGAATATACTGGAACAATTTACGAAGAGGGGCCTGCGTGCGAATGTTATTGGGGAATGCTCCGATATTGTCACGCTGCTCGAATGGGTATCCACGGGCAATGGAACGACCATCGTTCCTGCATCGATCCTGCAATTATATCGAGGTTATGATATACAAGCAGTTTCCATTACAGACAGCGAGAACGCCTTCGCGACAGGCTTGGTCTGGTTGAAGGATCGCTATTTGACCAAGCCCGCTGAGCATTTTATCGCGTTGATGAAGGAATTGGAGCGTCGTATCGAAGAATGATATCTCCATTGTTTTCGAATTCGCCGGTTTCTACGAAACCACACTTTTTATACAATCGATTCGCTGCGGTGTTACAAGGAATGTGTGACACACGAATCTGTCGGCAATCTTCTCTATTTCTTAACTGGTTAATAACTTCCAGAATCGCTAATTGTCCGTAGCCTTTCCCTTGATATCGTGCATCGATCATGAAGCGAAGGATCCAATAGTACCCGTCGCGATAGATTTCCTGATCGAATAGTATAAATCCGACCATCGATTGGTCTACGTAGATACCATAAGGCTTAGAAGTAAGCTCTTTGGTGGCATGAATTAATGAGTCTGAGTTGCTCGCTACCAGGTTCATTTGATCTCCCCTAGGACTGAGCTTGATGCAATCGAGTTCATTATCGGGTGTGATAGGTATAAGTGTGATACTATGAGTCATGATTATATAAGTCTCCTCTGTTATTCAATAGCCATGTTCATTTGATGAATGATCCAATTCGTCGCACCCTTGTCATGTTTCCAAATATGCAGCAACCATCCCATGTAGCGAAGCCCGATGTAACGCCTGCATATCTGATAATGTTTATAGAATGTCGTCTCTGGAAATCTCACTCCCAAATCATTCAATGCCTCAACATAATGTTGAACATGCCTCCTCGTGCAAAAATTATGCGGTAAATCAAGTATGATCGAACCATAGTGTGCTTCGGCCCAATCGATAAAATAAACTTCGTCGTTATGAACGAGTACGTTACCACCATGAAGATCTGTATGAATGAGACTGAAAAAATCCGAATCCCGAATAACCAAATTCATATCCTCGACAATATGTTGTGCTGATTGCTCGATTTGACTAATGTATGAGTGAAATACATCTACAAACTCTTCGTTTTGTAACACTTCCTGCCAAGGGCCCTTCCAGCCGACCTGTAACCAAGTTTCAATAAAACGACGGTCAATTCTAGGTAGCCAAGCATACTGTGTATCCTGATGTAAATTAGTTGCATGGATGCGTGCGAGCTCATAGGCTTCTTTTTTCAACCAGTCATCCGAAATAGACAAGGGATCCGGAATATGATTGCTACCTAGATCCTGAAGGCATATGAAATCAGAAACGTCTGAGGTTAAGTTAAATGTAAAATTAAACGGAACATTCATCTTCTGTTTGTAGAGAGTATCGAGTACACGTCGTTCAATCCATGAACTTTCCTTTACTACTAAAGACAAATTTAGTCGTTCAGATATTGAAGCATCCGAAACAAACAACTCAAATTTACGAAGTGCTGCGCCAGACATCCCTGGTCTAATCATCCGCTCTTCAAAATTATGAAGGATCATTGTGGGAGATACTTCCCTAGTTAATGTCTCGCGAAGCAACCTCTCAATAGAATATATCATTCTCTCACCTCATTATTCCATCCCAAACGCATTCATCTGATTCACCAGGCGTTCATGAACTGATTGTGGTAATTATTAACAACCCTAACACTTTACCACAGATGATAAGGTTTTTCTATTTCCCCAGGTTCCCTCCCCCTATCATTCGCTTCATAAGAATATTTCCACCTTTTTCAAAATACATATTGACACTGAGAATGATTTTCAATTAGTATTACTGATAATGAATATCATTCTCATAACCAAGGGCCCGGTGTGTTGATGATACTCCATCATAATGAACAAGATTCTAGGAGGAACTTTCGCATGAAACGGTCTATGTCAAAACTCAATATTGCCCTTCTATCCCTTGCACTCATAGTTGCAACCCCACTCGCTGCTGGCTCTACCGCCTACGCTGCACCAACGAAATCAGCACCGACTGCGAAGGCAGCGGTGACTAAAGCTTTTACCGTGAAAGACTTTGCGAATCGAGAAATCAAATTCACAAAACCTGTCAGCCGCGTCGTCGTTCTGAGTTCCGGTGATGCTCGAATCATGTCTGATTTGGGTGCTACCGTTGTTGGTAGACCAGCGATCCAAGACCCATCCTTCCCACCAGCCGTGATGAAAGCGATTGAAGTAGGCTCGACGCACAAAGTTGATTATGAAAAAGTTACTGCCTTGAAGCCTGATCTCATCATTGCCAATGTCGCAAATCTCAAAGATGTCAAATCGCTAGAAGCTACGGGTGCCAAAGTGTTCTTAGGCAACTCGAGTTCGATCAGCGACATTCAAAAAAGTATTACGTTATATGGTCAAATGACCGGCAAAGACAAACGCGCCGCAGAAATCAATACAACCATGAACAAACTTCTCAAAGGCGTTAAAGTCGACAAAGTAAACCCTAAAAAAGTATTGCTCGTCTACGGTGCTCCTGGTGCTCTGCTCGCTGCACTTCCCACTTCTCTATCAGGTGATCTACTCGCAAAAGCTGGCGGTAAGAACGTAGCCGAAGATTACCCGACCATGAAAGAATACAGCGGTTATGCCCAATTAAGCACAGAGCGAATTATTACTTCTGATCCTGATTATGTGATGCTCATAACACATGGCGATCCTGCTGCGGTTGAGAAAACCTTTATGGCTGAAATCCAGAAAAATGCCGCATGGAAAAACTTAAAAGCTGTGAAGAACAAAAAAGTGATTGTCCTGCCTTCCAACCTCTTCGGTGTTAATGCAGGTTCAAAAGTAACGGATTCTTTGCAATATTTAACGAAAAAGCTTCAGGAAGAGGATAAATAATGAGCTTGGCTCGCCCATCCCAGTCTTCATTGGCGAAATCGGCGATCACAAAGCCAGAAGTTCCTGTTGATCGTCGATTGATGACCAGGCAAATTGCCCTTGTCGTTTCCTTGTTTATTTTGATCGCCGCGATGCTATATGGTCTAATCGTCGGATCCGTTCATGTCCCGCTACAGACAATATGGAACGTACTCGTACATCATGAACCTTCCACGGAAGAACAGATTATCTGGAATTTCCGGCTTCCACGTGTTCTCATTGGGGCATGTGTCGGCATGGTACTAGCAATGTCCGGAGCATTCATGCAAGGTGTGATGCGCAATCCGCTTGCAGATCCCGGCATCATCGGGGTTTCCGCAGGTGCTGGGTTGATGGCTGTGCTCATCATGATCATTTTCCCAGAGTACTACTATCTTATTCCTGTCGCTGCTTTTGTCGGGGCATGGATTGCTGTGATGATCACTTATGCGCTTTCTTGGAAGCAAGGGGCTGTGCCTGTACGGATTATTCTTGCGGGTGTGGCTGTCAATTCACTTGTCGGTGCGATTACTTCGGGGATCATGCAGCTCTATAGTGATCGGGTGCAAGCGGTTCTCCCTTGGCTGGCCGGAGGATTATCGGGTGTAAGCTGGTATCATCTCGATATGATTTTACCTTATGTAGCCGTCGCACTCATACTCTCGATCTTCGCGATCCGACATGCGAACATTCTGTTACTTGGGGATGAGGCTGCCAAATTATTAGGTCATCCGACAGAGAAAAGTCGCTTCTTCCTCATCATCGTAAGCACACTGCTAGCGGGTATTGCAGTCAGTGTATCCGGTTTAATCGGCTTTGTCGGACTCGTCGTTCCGCATATTGTACGAATGTTCGTGGGTAGCGATTATAAATTTTTGCTGCCGATGTCAGCCATCTGCGGTGCTGCACTGGTCGTATTCGCAGATACGGCAGCGCGCAGCTGGTTCGATCCGATCGAGTTACCTGTCGGGATATTGTTAGCTGCACTAGGCGGGCCGTTCTTCCTGTATTTATTAAGACGTGGAGGTGGTCGTATTGGCATTTCTTAATGCGGAGCGAATATCCTATGCTCCTACCCCACGATTCTCCATCCATGATGTGAATATTTCTGCAGAACAAGGCGAACGGATTGCAATCATTGGTCCTAATGGATCGGGCAAGTCGACCATGCTGCGCCTAATCACAAGATTGCTGCAACCGAATACAGGTACCGTTGTTCTCGACGGACATGATATTCGAGCGATGAAAGGCAACGAGATTGCCAAAATCTTAGCGATGCTGCCACAAATGCAAACGGGTCAACATGATCTAACTGTTAGAGATTTAGTCCGCTATGGACGACATCCCTATCAGCGTTGGTTCTCGGGTATGAGCAAGGAAGATCGCGAAATCGTGGAGTGGGCGATTCATGCGACACGAATGGATCACCTCGCGGACCAACAGATTCAGTCCTTATCTGGCGGCGAGCGTCAGCGTGCATGGATCGCCATGTCACTGGCTCAACTGCCGAAGGTTCTCCTGTTAGATGAGCCAACTACTTTTCTAGATATCTCACATCAGTTCGAAATTCTAGAGCTCATCTCGCAATTAAACAAAGAAATGAATATGACGATCGTATCCGTCCTCCATGATATTAATCAAGCCGCCCAATACAGTGACCGGTTAATCGTCATGAAAGAAGGTCGCATGGTCGCGCAAGGCACGCCTTCTGAAGTGCTTACACACGAAATGTTCGAGGAAGTCTTTGAGATTACCGTTCGTATTCACTATGATGACCCTTATCCTTATGTGAGATTAATGCAATGCTTGCGATGCGATAAGCAATCTTGTCTATGATCGACCCATTTTCTAATGAAAGAAGGCGTTGTCCATGGAACAAAAATTAGATCCACAATCTATTCCCTCTGCCCTACCGAGCGAGCTCGTTCGGCAATTTGTAGCGAGTGCGCATCATGATCTCGATACGGTTCAATCGATGCTCGATGTAGAGCCAGGTTTGCTCCATGCAGCTATGAACTGGGGTGGCGGCGATTGGGAGACAGCCTTAGGTGCAGCCGCACATGTGGGCAGACAAGACATCGCGCGCTATCTGCTCGAGCAAGGAGCACATCTTGATCTATTCGCTGCAGCCATGCTCGGATACGTGGATGTCGTGAAGAGTATCGTACAGGTCAACCCTCAAGCGAAGCATGCCAAAGGTCCTCATGGCATTCCACTCCTGCGGCACGCCTATATGGGCGGGGAAGCAGCGCGAGATGTGGTTGCTTTTCTGGAACAAGAATAAAAGAGAATATAAAGGAGCGTTGATCCATGATCGTCGTTACGAATACGATTCAAATTAGAAAAGGCCTTGGCGAATCCATCGCGGAGCGTTTTCAGAACCCGAAAGGTGTTCATCACATGCCAGGATTCATCTCCATGGAGCTGTGGCTCACACAAAACTTAGAAGAATGTGATGAGATCAAAGTAAACACCTCTTGGGAAAATCGCGAAGCTTTTGATGGCTGGGTGAAAAGTGATTCCTTCAAGCAATCCCATGGTGACCGGAAGAAAGCGCAAGTGGAGCGGAGCGAAAATACGACGGATGGATCCGAAGAGGGGCCAATCATTCTTGCCAACAAAATCTCGATGCATACGGTTCTGTTCACGGTCGATGCTGAACCCGTTAATACCTAATTAGTCATAAAAAACCCCTGTACCACAGCTGTTCTCAAGAACACTGACGTGCAGGGGTTTTCAAATCGTTCTAAACGTTACGTTTAATAGAAATAAATCGATTTTAAGTGGTATTTATTGCTCTTGCTGTCAACGACGAACGTAAATGTCGCGGAGATAAGTTTGGAATAATCATCCGCTTTGACAACATATTCGAGATACATTCTACCATTGGTTTGAGAGTGCTGCGAGTATTTGTACCAACGATCATTATTCAACTGATCCATAATGCCAGTATATAGCCCATCGATGACCTCTTGATCGCTAAGACGAATTCCGTCAACGTTCTTGCCCGCCTTCTTCACATCATTCGCTGCTTCGTTCTCATATCCATCGACCGATAGATCGCTCTTCTCAATAAACGCATTCAACTTGGTTTTATCGCCAGACTTGATCGCATCCATATAGAGTTTGAGCGCGTCTTTGGCCGTTGGCTTGAAGCTCTCGAACAGATCCGCGGACTTCGTTGTCGATGGGTATGTATTCGTCGCTCCTTTAACTGCCGTTGCTGCGTTATCCTTATTCGGAGTCGCGCCTGTATCTGTTCCATTCGCACCCGTTAAGATATCTATCGTTGATGTGGATCCGTTCCATTTGATCTTCGCGCCTAGCGCTTCTGCTACTGGCTTTGCAGGTACATAGGTATGCCCATCATATACGATTGGGATCAGTCTGTCGCCGCCATCAACAAGGTTCACGCTTTTCCCGTCTACTTTAATTTTGATGTTGCCATTCTGATAAGCTGAGATTTTCTTCACGAGTCCATCGGCATAAGCGCCCAGTGAAAATCCTGTTACCAGTGTCAATGTAAGTCCTGCGGTTAGCATCCATTTTTTGTTCATTTCCGTCTTACCTCCTGTAGTTACAACTGCTGGAAAACATAACTAAGTCTAGTAGACAGGACGTTGACGGTCAATCAATTCGACAAATTTGAATAATTTGTCATAGGGATACTTTCACAGATTGGAAATTGCATGTAAATTAATATGGGCACACAGCCCTATTGCTATCCGAATAGCTACATTATTGCTTTGTACGTTGTACCTTCGCTCTCATATGCTTCGAGATGCTGAATCATCTCGGATATGTTTTTAACGATAAATCGCTTATGTATGTAAGGGTTCGTCACGGTAAGGACCTCGTCCATATCATATCTGTGATTCCATTTCGTGATCATTTTCCACAGGTTGCTGACTGATTGCTCGTAATTCCATGGCTCAATGCCGCTTCGGGAGCGAATGAATCGCTTCACGATACGGTAGTCTCTCACGAACACATGCGGATTAAGAATAAAGATAACGTCTGCTCGCTCGAAACTCTCTCCCGTCCAATGGTGCTGTACGCCTTCAAGCACCCAGTCCTCTCTGGCTAGTATCTCGCGAAATGTCCGGTCTCGTACCTCCACGGGGAATCTTAAGCTCTCTTCACTTCGATCCCAGACGATGTTATCAATTTCGAAATAAGGAATGTTGAAATGCTTCGTTAGCATTCGTGCAGCTGTCGATTTCCCGCTTCCACAGGCACCTATGATTCTAATTTTCACAAGTCGTCGCTCCTTGACTCAGGCATATCAGGGTTGATGTTCAGCATTGATTTCATGGGTTCCTCCAGCGCTCTTCCGACAAATATAAAGTCCATGTGCCCGTCTATGGTTTGACCCCTTCGAATGCATAAAATGCTAAAGATTTATCGTGATCGGAGTTCAATCGAAGCATTTCGGTCAATTCTGGCATGAGCTCCATCGCTGTATCCTCATCGATCCAGCGCACGTCAACAATATCGTTATCCGGGTCTTGAACTTGGATTGATCCACCAATAATTTTCGCGGTAAATGTGATAATTAGAGCATGAGACTCCCGCTCCGTAAAGTACATCTCCCGAAGCGAACTCAGCCCCGTAATAGCAATATCGTATCCCGTTTCTTCTTTTGCCTCGCGAATGGCACCTTGTTTCAACGTCTCACCCTGTTCTACGGCACCCCCAGGCAGACCCCAATAGGCAGAGGGACCGCCATTCTTCACGACTAAAATACGTCCATGCTCATCGTGGATTAACACGGATGCAACATCAACACGTCTCATACGTATAGCCTCATTTCTGTGATCAAAGTTGTTATTTCTTTCAACTATCGTGTTGAAAGACCCTGCAGCTGCAGGGCCTTAATCTATTAATCTATTGATTATTTCACTCAAAATGTATACTTCGCAACGACTTCACCATTGGACCACGGCATGATGCCCAATTCGGTAAAGCCTGCTTTGGCATAGAGTCTTCTCGCCTGCTCGTTCGTAGGCGCATAGCTAATCATAAGAACATCGGTCCGATCTTCTCGCTGTCTTATATGATCGATGATCGAATTGAAAGCTGCCGTTCCATATCCACGCCCTTGGAATCGTTCATCAATCATAAAACGGTAGATCCAATAGTTGTCGTCATCTGAATCTAGACCAAATAATGTAAATCCGACCATTTGCTGCTCATCATATATGGCCTTCGCCTCGAAGCGCTCTAGAAATTGAACCTGCGCAATAGAATACAAATTCGAAGCAATAAATTGCTCTTGTTCTTTTTTCAACTTGAGATTAATGCATTCTTGCCAATTTGCCTTATCAATGGCTTGAAATGTGATCATTCCGAACTCCTCCTAAATGTTGTAGAGAAATCCGAATCCGATGGATTCCTCTACGTTGATAAATACCTACTTTGTTCGATAACTTGTTTTGTACGATTCATATTTTTCATACCACACCACTCCTCTCAAAATGCAAATTAACTAGTCAATTACTATAAACTTAACACATACCGAAAATTATGCAGTGAAGTATCTCCGATATGTTGAGGCAATCGCTTTAGATGATTGTAATAGCTGAACGTAAACTTAAACACATGACCGAAATCCCAATCCGATCCATGATGATCGTGTAACCAGAATGCCTTCTCGAGCGGCAAGTGTACCACCGGTTGCTTCTTCTCTAACGGCAGACGATCAACGGGAGAATACAATGGGATTTCGGATTCTGGTTGCAGATCATGACTCAATCGAAGTACTTTGACCATTTTGAGTAGAGGTCGCAGTCCTCTGTGGAACAACGATTCATGTCCTAAATCATACAAAATATTCAGTGCATGTGAAAAAGTAAGCAAATGACCGATCAAATCGTGATGTGCTTCGGCCCTATAGATTGCATTGAACGCAGACAACTCTGATAAGATTAGCACTGACAAGTCACTCGGGTGTTGAATTCGTAGTAATGGATCGTCTGCCGGGATTGCTAGACGTTTCACTTCAGGCGTAGATAAGCCCAGCCAAGATCGACCAGGAATCGTCTTCTCAAAGGAACGAATCAATTGTACAATGCCATCTATGTGTTTCTCTGTCCCCCAAGAGCCTAGTTCTTTTATAGCCAAAAGAGACAAAGCAGAGTAGGTCACATGATGCCCCACCCAGTGCAGCTCATCGATCGTCCCTTCCAATGCATCTAATATTCTCTCTTCAGCGTATGGGTAGGTTGCACTGCGAGATTCACTTTCCTTCATTTCTCCTATGGAATGCATATTCAGCATCGCTGTGGTTTGATTCAGTATCGTACTGCGAATGTCGCCAGACAGCCGATTATCTTGGAGAAAGAAATAACTCGCAATGGCCGCAACACCGTAATGTGCATGCCATAGATCACCGGTAGTTCCCTTACACGTCGCTACGATCTCTAATCCTTCTACTAATAGCTGCTCTTCTTGCAACGATGCTCCCCCCTTAGCTGTAGTACCCAACTATTCAAGGTCATTGTTCATCACATGTTTAATGCCGTCCGTCTGTGCTAATTCACGGATCAGGGTTCCTAACGCTTTGGGATAGATATTCACATGATCTAATTCATCGATATTTACCCATTGGTAACGGATTCCCAATTCTTCTTTACCGGTAAATGCAGCATCTTGAACAATAACACCTGGAGCTTCAACGGCATAATACATCCCATGTTCATGCAATTCCGGCACACCATAAGCGTTAAAATTCTCAATAATCCATAATAATCGATCAACTTTCACCGTATATCCGAGTTCTTCCTCAAATTCTCTAATGATGGTATCCGTTGTTAGTTCGTTCACTTCGGCTTTACCACCAGGCAATACCCAGCCTCCCCCATTCTTCGTCATATGTAAGAGGACCTTTCGCTCCTTGATGAATACGCCAGCAACTCGGAATAAGAAATGATCTATTGCGATGGACATGATACGTCCCTTTCTTTTTTATTTTATAGTTCCTTTGTGAGCTTCAATTCGAATTCCGGCTTCGTCACATACGCCATATAGTTCACAATTCCATCGAAATCCAAATAGGCCTGGTAACGCGTACGAATCGCAGGAGCCGTAATCAGGTCCAGAACTTCGCTCCTCCTTACCCACTTGCTTTCAGACGTTTCTTCTGAAGTAGTCAACTCTCCGCCGACTGGAGTGCAGTAAAAATCTAGCATAACTTTCGTTGGAACATCAGTTATCCCATCATGCCACTTATACGTGCTAGTATTCGAATACACGCCGATCATATGTGATATGGCAATATCGATGCCGCTCTCTTCTTTGACCTCTCGAGTCAGACCGACCATGAGATTTTCGCCAGCTTCTACTTGGCCCCCAGGAAATACCCAGCCTCCATCTCGTGTCTTCACAAGAAGAATCTCGCCTTGTTCATTCTCAACAATACCACCGACAGCTACAATATGGGTTGGCATCATCATGGTATTCACCACTGTCGCTCTGATACTCTCCACTCTGTTGTTCGACACTAAGAAAGCTCCTTCATGAAGTAATAATGGCTATGACCTGTTGGCGCATTCTCGATTGTTGCCATGACCTGGAACCCATATTTCGGGTAAAAATCAGGTGCTTGGAAACTAAAAGTGTGTAATTTTATAAATGTACATTGTTGATCTCTAGCAATACGCTCAGCTTCCTCTAACAATCTTTTTCCATGCCCTTTTCCGCGGTAATCATGATGAACCCATAAAATATCGATCTCCATCTAGTTCCATTTTATCGCACTATTAAGACCAGCTATGATTTCTCCCTGATCATTTTTAACGCATAAATTCACTACTTCATATCGCCCATTCGGTACGTGGGATGAGTTAAATTCTATCAGTTTATTGCGAACATCATTCGATTCTTCGCTCGTACTTGTGATGATTCTCTCGTTATTCATTTGTTCCTCCCAATAATCGACTCGTATTTAGACGCCCTGTCTCTTACGAATCACTCGAATTTGGCCTCGATGGTTAATTTCATCTTCAAAGACGTGAAACCACATAAAGTAATAATTCGCCTGCTTGTCATACCAGAACGACTCTTCGGTATTCAAACAGTCATCATCTACCGTTCCGAATAATTCCAATGTTCTCATTCTGACTTGATTCATGCGTTCTATGTAGAAGCTCAACTCCTGCCCCTTTATTGCATTACGGCCTTCTTCACCTAATCGTAATGCAGGCCCCCATTCAAGCCATTCTTCTTCCGATAATTCTCTGCCCTCGAATGTCTGAACTTGATAGGCATACTCCACCGCTGCAAAATGCAATAATAATGCTCCTATTGAATTGCTCTCAGAATCTATTAAATAATCCAGTTGATCGACTGTTAAGCCTTTGGTCGCCTCTAACGTTGTATATCTTGCATAATTCATCATTGAGATCAAACGGCTAATTTGAGGTGTAAACCCCGGAATGTCGGTAATCAGGTAAATATTATCTAAATTGTTCATTGGATACTTCTCCTGTTTGAGTTATTTTTTATTTAGAGGTTCGAATACAGTCCATCCCACCTGGGGATAGTCGCCCCAGAGTTCAATCATATTCTGGTCAGGATCATAGAATTTAAAAGATAGACCCTCATAGTCCGTTATGGCTGTCACTTGAATCCCTGCGTCCTTTAATTCTTGATAGACTTCATGGATATTCATAACAACGAACCCATAGACGGCCTGTGTACCTGTAGAATAATGCATGTGCGAATTAATACCCTCTTCGTTAGGGATGAGCATGATTCTTACACCGGATTCTGAACGAAGTTCGATGAACAGCGCGTCTTCTTTATAGACTCTAAAGCTAAAATGTTTCGTATACCACGATGCTGCATTATTCAAACGGCTTACCGGTATGTACAAATAACTGCCCGCTAATTGCATCTTATCTCCTCCATTGTTCGATTTATAAAATTCTATTGCGTAACACAACTGATGTCTCTATCTGTCTTTCCGGAACATTCCAATACTTCTTAAGTAGTACTTCCTTCTCACAGGGAGATACAAGATCGAACCCGTTCTTCTCATAAAAACTTATCGCCCATGTGGCTGAATCCCACGTTCCTATTAAAATAGGCTTTGGGGTTAGTCCCGTCAGATGAGAGAGTAGCTTCGTCCCAATCCCACCATTCCGCTGATTCGTACGTACATAGGCATGTCGAATGAGAGAAACATCGATTTTGTCCTGAATGCCCATTACGCCTATTAATTGCTCGTTCTCTTCATATCCCCAGAACACAATGCCATCTGAAATTTCATGTTGTAATTCTTTGAATGACATATATGGTTCATGATAACGATCCTCTGGTATAACGCCTTTATAGGCTATTGCTGCGTCGTTAATAATTTGGAATATTGCATTGATATCCATCTCGGTACATCGTCTAATCATTTTGAACCTCCGCAGTAAGATGAATAGATCCTTCGATTTGAGTTGTAATCCAGTGAAAGACGGGGCCTTCTCTAAACCCTGATTTGATCGCTAAACTCTTCATCTCTGGTGTATCTGTCCATAGAATAAATCTCTTGAGTCCCAATTCCAGACAACGGTCATACATACAAGATAACATCGCATGTCCTATGCCTTGCCCTCGATGCTCTTCAGATACTTCAATCCACTCCATGGCAGCATAGCCGATTTCAGTTAAAGAGCTAGCGATTGTTGAAGGTGTCCACACATCGATTTCACCGATCGTGTGATCGTCCAAGATCAGCTCAAAGTGTAGTTGAAGCGCTTGAAGATTATTTGTTAATTCTACGTTATACCCTATTGGAAGCGCTCGTCGATTTAACGGCCCATCCGACCAATAACATTCCCAAAGATCCACCTCATAAGAACATACGCTTTGTACAACTTCAAGCAAGTGCGGCCAGCAGTCTGGAATACCTGCCCAACCCGCTCCAAATGGATTTCGTGAAATATGAATAGATTGACAGCCATTCTCAAGAACAATTTGGTTAAGGTGCCTATAGAACGCTTTGAGTTCATCCATGAATTTGGAATCTCCGACAATCCAGAGCAACTCAGCCGTGTTCTCCTTAGTATTCTGTTGTTCCTTATCACTAGTATTCTGTTGTTCCTCACCACTAGACAAGGGGAATGATACCTGAGCTGCTGCGATCAATTCTCCCTCTTTGAGAACCATAAATGTCTTCAGATCTTGTTCTGCAACCCCATACCATTGATCTGTCATATGACCGGGCTGATGCAGAATATGAAGGAACTCTTCATATTTCAGATCTATGAAAGGAGGGACTTGACGAATGTGACTACGAATCATTTCAAATAAACTTGAATGAAAAACCTCTTGATATGAAATAATTTCCATACGTTTGATTTCCTTTCTATTATTTCCTGCCAATTCATTCAGATAACGTTCTCCTCTTCCTGAACCAATTGTGTTCCATTTAATGATAAAAGTATAGGTTAAGGTCTCATACTCCAAGGTTCTAGCGTTCCTACAACGGTTAATTGGTTCTTTTCCTGGATCGCGCGTATGACTCCGTTTGATATCTCATCATGCGTCAACCATCTGGATTGATTATGCTCAATCACGAAGCCTAACTTAATTTGATAGTAATGGAATGTAGACGGTACGTTTAACCCCTTCTTCACTTCTTGTACATCACTACCACTTCCAAGAATATGGAATAATGTAAAGGATGACTGATCTTGATTCATATCGTCAATAATGGTACGAAGTGCATCAGGTGCCGTCGAATGGGTCACGCTACAATCATTGTAAACCTACCATACTTCTTCTGTGCATCCTGAACATTACTTCTCAATTGATGACTGTTCCCATAATCCAATGAAATGAGATGATTATCATCAGGAAACGTACACCCACTAGAGATTTGCCTTAACTTATCTTGGTCTCTAGCAATGATCGATAGCTTATGTTCTCTACCATTCAGCCATCGCGTTACGCCAGCGAGCACACCCGTGCCGCCAACGATTAATATATGTTCCATCAATGCACCCTCATCCAAGATTATTTCATAGCTTCAGTCTGTAATAACCATTCGACTGCTTCTAAGAGATCCTTCGCTATATAATCTGGTTCGGTTTCTATCCATTTGTCTCGAAATGGACCTAGCGAGCCTTCTCCCCAGCCAGTTCTCACCAAGATCATCATCGCACCAACTTGATGAGCAGCCAGCATATCCGTTTCGCCTACATCGCCAATAACGACACATCGAGATAACTCCAATTGATGGTCCTCAGCAGCCTGAATTAACATACCCGCTTGGGGTTTTCGATAATCACAATGATCATTCACCCCGTGCGGACAAACATAAGAATCGTCAAATCCATATGCTCTAAATTGCGCTTTAAACTCTTCTAATGTTGCCTCTCCGCGTGAAATCCGATGTTGATTCGTAAAGGCGAATACTTTGATGTGATTCAACTTCAACATATCAATGGCCGGTTGTGCATAAGGGAACAACTCAAAATGATTCGGATGAATGAAATGACCGTTCCCACCAATCGTGCCGTCTCGATCGATAAATACAGCTTCAATATTTCGCTTCACGCGTATTCCACCATCCTTGAAAGTATCTATACTCTTCCTTCATTAAAATATGTGACTTCAACATCTTTACGAACAATCTCGCAAAGCCCTTCTAGATAGTAAGGCATCAATTGATCAGCTTGTTCTACAGCAATCCATTGAATATCATTAATCTCGTCGGGTCTTACAATTTCTTGTTCTCCTCCAATAATTTTAGCTCTAAAAGTAATAAATACAGCATGTTCTCCCTGTTTCTCTAGGATTGCTTCATTGACAGCTACGATTCCAAAGACTTTAATGTCCAATCCTGTTTCTTCTTTCGCTTCTCGAATTGCAGCTGCTTCAAGATACTCTTCCTCTTCTACCAGTCCACCTGGAAGTGTCCAGCTCCCATTATCGCCATTCTTGACCATAAGTATTTTGGATTTTGACGGATCCGTAATTAGTGAGTACACAACATTAATCCTTCTCATTATAGCTGTCTCCTCATGTATGGTTATAGCACTGCTAAGTACTCTTTCGTCTCGATATTAAACTGCTTATATTGAATCCATTGCATCGCTTCGATCACTAAGGGTGAAGAATTATGTTCATTCAAATCATTGATAGAGACCCAGGCTGCTCCTAATGAATCACCTATGTTAGGAGACTCTTCAATGCTCCCACTCATTCTCGTCACTTCATAAAATACAGCAATATGATGACAATGTGTATGATCGAAATTGCTTCTTTTCCAAGGTACAATAAAATCTTTCGTTCCAATATTACTTAATACACGTATTGATATACCCGTTTCTTCTAAAAATTCTCGAACAATTGTCTTAAGTATCGATTCATTCGGTTCAATACTCCCGCCTGGCAAATCAAATCTTCCAGTATAAGGTCCACCATTCTTGTGGATGACTAGCAATTGTTCATGCTCAATACAAATACCGTAGATGCCAAGATGACGATGCCATATCATTTCCATCGTTTCCTAACGCCCTTTCAATATCTATATTTTACCTTTTCATCACAATGCGCACAAGCGTTCTCGTGAATAACTTCCTTATGGTTCATTCTTGAAAAAATCCTTTAATATGTTGATCCCTTCAATGACGCTTCTCATATTCTCCTCATCATTCAGGTTATTCCGTGCGTGCAACAATACAGGCCTTAGAGATTCAACCGATTTTCCAAATTGGCTCATCCACTCATACCTAGGAACCATCCATAAATGAAAATGATGAGTTGTATCCTCATTATAAAAATAATAGACTTTCTCGATACCCAACTTCGTTCGTTGTGCACTTCGAATCCGATGAATTAATGATATGTACTCAACTTGCTCCTCATCTGATAGTTCATCCATGCCATAAAAATGTCTCTTCGATGCTAATATAACTAACCCTCTTATAGGGTAAGTAACATCTTGGTGGATATGAAAACGGCTTGATTCGTATATAACTCCACCTGTTGGTTGTATGAGACCACTTGTCAAAGCGCAGCTAAGACAATCGACTTCGATTGATCTCCCATCTGCTAAAGTAATGATTCTCGGCATTATTCACCTCATCGTTCAAGTTCCGAATCAATAGACCTTTAGTAAGAATTATGTATCATAGCGAAAATTCCTTGCCACGATGCAAATCCAATATAGGTCTAGTATAGGAATCGAATTTTTCTTCATCCTCTAATGAAACCCAAGCGACTTCTAGAAAATAATAATAACTTAACAATTTTGGTTACATACCCTGTCTCTTCTTGAACTTCTCTTATACATGCGCTCTCAGGCGTTTCTCCTTCTTCAATTCCACCACCCGGGTAGTTCCATACGATATCTCCACGGGCAACGAATTGTCTGACCATTAAGACTTTTTCATTTCTAGTAATTATTGCTTGAGAAATCATCCTGGGAATCAACTTCTTCCTATAATCAAAATCTACTTGATATCTGTTATTCTGACCGTATGACTGATGATTGCTTCAATAATGCTTCTTTTTCGTTTTTTTCCACTTGCTTAATTTTCTCTGATCATGCATATAAACTCTACTTCTCGATCATGAACTTTACTTGTGATTTTGCAATGTTCTACGAAACCATTTTCCCGATAGACATGTATCGCTCTTTCATTAAAACTTGCCACAACCAGGCGAAACCTCTCTTGATTCAAGAGCTGTCTAAGGTAATCCATTCCTTCCTTAACAAATATCCTTCCCAATCCATTTCCTGTCTGGGATGGTTCAAGTCCTAACCCAACGTCCATGAGATCAGACCTGTCATAGATCCCAGCGTTGTACCCTCCTGGAACCCTGGCTGAATTGCCGATACAGAAGAAACCTATTGGAGATTCAATATCCTTATCGATAAATACGCTATAATAATCGCCATTCATGAGTTCACTCATCATTTCTTCGCTATTGTCAAAATCATAAAAATCATAAGGCTCCTGATATCGCCAATTCATCATACTTTCTGCATGTCCTCTTGTCATCGGTTGAAATAGATAGGTCATGATCGTAATCCCCCTTATTCGCGTGCTCTACTGTGTTGTATCTACCTTCCTCTATAAAACCCATCTTTTGATATAAATAGATTGCGGATGTATTCGTTGATAACAATTCCATATTCAATTTCTCGATAATTTCCTTCATTAGTGCTGTATTTCTAACAGACTTTTTGCATCTTCTTGAATCGCGGACCGGATCATAAGTATCGGATACAATTGTCATCATGAAGCCTCCCCGTTTCAGATGAATCCATATAATCCCAGTTTAACATTAATCATGCAATCCCCCAATAAAAATGTATATGAATCAACCAACACAAAAAAAGCCGCATCATCTGCGGCTTTCTCCGTTACTTACTCCTATTCTAGCTCTACGTTGTGATACACTTGCTGAACATCCTCAAGGTCTTCCAGCGCATCGATCATTTTCTCGAATTGTGCTTGAGAATCTTCAGGCAATGTCACATCGGACTGCGCCAACATCGTTAGCTCAGCAACGGCAAACTCCGTAATTCCCACTTGCTTGAACGCTTCTTGAACGGCATGGAACTGATCAGGATCAGCATATACCATGACTGTCTCGTCCTCTTCGACGACATCACGTACATCGACATCTGCTTCTAACAAGATCTCAATCACTTCGTCGACGGATTTCCCTTCAAGCCCGATCACGGCAGACGCATCGAACATGTAAGCAACGGAGCCATTGACCCCCATGTTACCGCCGTTTTTGTTAAATGCAGAGCGTACGGCAGAAGCTGTACGATTCACGTTATTCGTTAAGGCATCGACAATAACCATCGATCCGTTCGGACCGAAGCCTTCATAGCGCAGCTCTTCATAAGTCTCTTCCGCACTACCCTTTGCTTTATCCAGTGCACGATCGATGATCGCTTTTGGAACGTTGTATGTCTTTGCGCGCTCAAGTACAACTTTTAAGGCGCGGTTCGATTCAGGATCAGGCTCCCCTTTTTTCGCGGCTACATAAATCTCAACCCCGAACTTCGCATATACACGACTTACGTTTGCATCTTTCGACGCTTTCTTATCCTTGATATTATTCCACTTACGACCCATGCTGTACCCACTTTCTCAATATCTAATATGAACTTACCATCTATTATAGCGAAAAAAAACAACTTTCGCATCCCTCTTTGAGCAGCGCGATATCCTGTCGAATCATAACACAGAAATCACCTTTTCGTTATGCAATGAATCACGTGTAAGAACGCTCGCTTATTTGCTGTTATATCGGACTCCCCTCACACTTTCACTACTTTTTCGAACATGATCCAATAAAAAAACCGCACTCCTCAATTTACTAGGAGATACGGTCTCACTTCATATAATCCTATTATTTGACGTCGTAACCTTGATCTTCGATCGCTTCTTTAATTTGAGCAGCGGATAATTTGCTTCCATCGAACTCTACAGATACCGTACCTGCATTTAGATCAACCTTGCCATTCGCACCGATTTGTTTCAAAGCGCCCTCAATCGAATTTACACAATGATTACAAGACATACCTTCAACGTTATAAGTTTTATTTTCCATGTCGCAGCAGCTCCTTTTTCATTTGATGCATCCGCATCGTTTTTATATATTTAGCATACCCCTCTACCCTATAATTGTCAAGTGAAAAATAGGATTGCCCTTTATCCTTCTTCGCTTCTATCGATTCGGGGCTCTCCTCTTCCTAACTGCATTACTTCATTAACTTATTCATCGTCGTCAACAATTCATCGAGCACATCATGATCGCCCTCTTGAATACGCTCGACGATGCAACTCTTCATATGATGCTCAAGCAGTAATTTCCCAACACCGTTCAATGCGGATTGGATGGATGCGATCTGATTCAGCACATCATCACAATACGTATCTTTCTCAATCAAGCCCTTCACACCGCGCACTTGACCTTCAATACGATTCAATCGACTGATGAGATTACTCTTGGTTTTGTCGGAATGATGACTCTTCCGATGGTGCCCCTCTGCACAAGAATCATGTGTTGTCGTACCTTGTTGCTCCATGCGCTCATTCTCCATAATGAATCACTTCCTCTCTGACATACATCCTCATAACTTCATTTTAGCATAGCCCCCCTACCTATGCAATTCCCACGTATGTACCATATCGCACCGCTCCATTGGTAGGTTTGAGAACATTAGGAAGAGAAATTTAGATAGATTAATTAATTAGATTGCTTTATAATTGGATTGTTTATTATCATAGGATATTTTTATATAGAAAGGAGAATATGCATGGACAACAAGTTACGAGTTCTCATGAAAGCTACTCGGATTCGCGTGATTCCGGTCATGCTTATTCCCGTTATTCTTGGGGCTCTCGGTGCTTATGTCTGGGAGGGCATATTTCACCCCATTCTACTACTTATCACGTTACTCGGCTCTGGTGCAGCGCATTTATTTTCGAATATGATCAATGATCTGTGGGATTATCGCAACGGGGTGGATGAAGAAGCCAAGCAAACCGAAGGCTTGATCACGACGAACTCTGGCTTTCTCACGAACGGTATCATCTCCGAACGTATTTTTGCTTCATTAACATGGGGGTTATTCGGAATCGCCGTACTATGCGGTGTTATACTCAGCTTCCTCAGTGGCTGGTGGGCATTCGTACTCGGATTATTCGGCGGTCTCATCGCTTATTTCTACGTTGCGCCTCCACTGAAATTCGGATATCGTGGCAAAGGTTTTAGCGAAATCGCTATCTTATTGTCTTTTGGGATTCTTCCCATTGCGGGAGCCTATTATGTACAGACCGGACATTTCGATTACCGTGCGGTGTTGCTCTCGTTGCCGGTTGGTCTATTAACAACCTTGCTGTTATTCAATCACCATTTTTTGCATTGGCAAGCAGACAAGGCTTCGGGAAAAAATACACTCGTCGTCATATGGGGGGAGGAGCGCTCACTCAAGTTCTCAAGATTCCTCATGTTCATGTCATACGGGTCCTTAGTCTTGTGTGTGATCCTAGATATCCTCCCGGTTTATGGACTAGTGGCGCTCATTACAGCCTTGCCCATATATACTGTATACGGACGACTGGGTAGTACGAATCAGTCCCATGCTTATCTTCCACTGATGGGCGCATCCTCCAAAGCAGCTATTCGCTGCGGCGGGATCATGGTGATCTGCTTAATGATTCAAGGGTTAATTCAATCCATCTAAATACTGTCAGAAATGAGGAACTACGAATGGAGAAACAACTTATTTTTGGTGAATTTGATACGATTCTATCCGAGGAGAAGGTCTGGAAAATCGGTGGGTTCCCGCTTCCCGACGGTTCCTTCTGGGAATATCGCGAGCCGGATGCGGTCGTGATTGTTCGCAACGGCATTCTCTACGTTCGCGCACCGCTTAGCAAGCAAAATGATAAAATTCAAATTCTGGACAATGCGAAGCATATGTACTATTCCGTAGAACAAGTTGTCGTACCGGAGCAAGGTGAAGTCAGCTTCGAGCTTCAAATTCGTGCGCGTACGCAGAACACGGTACCAGGTGATCTATACGACGGTTATGTATCGCTGAATCTACTTGATTTTACGACGGGTGCAGCCCTCGATTTCTTTGCAGGTAATGATAAATATGCCAGTGTCTATGCTGTACTTCCTTTCCCTGGCGTTGAAGTACCTAAGATGGATAAGACGCGTTACTTCTGTATTTTCAAGGAAGATACGAACTTCAAACCAAGAGAATTTAATACGTATAAAATTACTTATAACCGTGCCAAGGACGAGGTCATTTTCTACCTGAATGGTGAAGAAGTACGCCGTGAGAACGATGTGCCGATTAAATTCAATCAATTCACGATTGCCCTTGGGATCATGACAGAGAAGGATTTAACACCAGAAGGCAGCGTATCCATACATGGTCAGACCGTTATTGCGGAGTATTCGCCAGTGACTGTAACAATTACGGAATAACAGCGAAGAATCCCCCACTTGTAAAATAGTTCTACTATACACAGACATGCTCCCGTCTTATGATGATGTAGTCACATTTCGAACAAAGACAACTTAGATCATTCATAAGAACGGGAGAGACGGATATTTATGTTATCTGTGCTTGTGAGTATTTTTGCCATTCAAATCGTATATGTTTCATTTTTTACACTGCGGATGATCTTGACGTTAAAAGGTCAACGGTATTGGGCTGCTGGACTCAGCACACTGGAAATTACCATTTATGTGCTAGGCCTTAACATGGTGCTGCAATACGTGAATCAGCCGATTAGCCTTATCGTCTACGCCCTTGGCTATGGACTGGGGGTTCTCGTCGGCTCATGGATTGAAGAGAAAATCGCTCTCGGATACGTCACATTTAAGGTCATTGTAACAGATGTCCATACAGGACTTCCCAACCAGTTACGGGATCTGGGATACGGCGTAACTTCTTGGATTGGTGATGGTCGAGATGGCCATCGTCTCATTCTAGAGGTACTCGCGAAGCGTAAAAATCAAACCCAACTATACACCTCCATCCTCGCAAGCGATCCGAAGGCCTTTATCGTAACGATGGAGCCAACCCGATTGCACGGCGGTTTTTGGACACGCACAACTCGGAGATAACTATAGCAAGACAGCAAGAAGCAGCCGATATATCGGCTGCTTCTTTATCATCATATCAACCTCATTTCCATTAGATCTTGCGACAAACATAGATCAATTCTTGGCTACCTTCTGTCACCTCCTCCTTACTCCATGAGCCATAACAATGTTCGATTTTAAAGGCATGCTGATGAAGCAATCGATCCAATTCAAGCGGGAACGTGTACCGGATATGTAGAGACGCCTCCGTTTGTTCGAGGTGATTGGTTCTTCCATAGATGTTCTTCACGATTCTACAAGTTAACACCTGCGTCATCGGATTATAAATTTCTTCGTGCTCTTCCACGACGACTTGATTCATCGCATCCCGATAACGTTCCTCATAGTTCTGAATCGAACCAAGTTCTTCGAGATTCGGCAAGCGGGTCCCGAAAATAAAGACCCCGTCTTTCTCCAAATGATCATGAATGGCACGGAACATTAGATCCTGCTCAACGTTCGTGAGCACATGCTGGAAGGTATTCCCGACCATGAACATCATCGCGTATGGCTTATTTAACTTGAGCGCTGTCAAATTCATTTCGTAGAATGGGATGTCTAGCTTGTGCTCGTCCGTCTTCGATCTCGCCAATTCCAGCATCGTTGCACTTAGATCTACCCCTTCCACTTTGAACCCTTCCATTGCCAGCGGAATCGCTAGTCTACCCGTCCCGCAGCCTAAATCCAAAATGGTACCTTGGACGCGCTCAGCCCATTCATGTACAAGGGAGTAGTCGAGCATGTAGTTCGAATATTTCACATCATAATCATAAGCGCTTTCATAAATACACTGAACCATTTAACCCTCTCCTTTTGGTTGTTATGATGATGCTTCTTTTGACTGAATGATGTGTACGATATGCTCTGCCAATTGCGTCATCTGCCTCCCTTGGTTGCCTGGTCACATGTGCTCTATTTTACACACTGTTCACCTCCATTGAACCATACTTTGAGGTCATAAAGACTACCTTTCGGACATCTCTAAAGATACCAACGCAACAGGATTGGAAAAAGTTTCAATTCATGAACATAAAAACGACGATATGACGTATTACAACCACTATCGATATCATGGAACGTAAAGAAGATGGCTCCTGTACAGTACAGAAGCCATCTTCTTCAACCTGACCTTTTTAAATTGTTCTTTACACGACGTTGGATCCTGCTATGTTGAAGGACGTACTTTGCATGCTTTCGTTTGAATGTTTACTTTGGCAGCAGCTAATCCGCTCGATTCCGCTGTTAGACACAGCTCTCCCGTTTGTTTCGTCGATTGAACGATAGCCATGCAAAGCCCGTTGAATGCTTTCCGCTTCCAAACCGCATCGCTTTCGATATATTTATCCGGTTCGTGGCTGCTCGGGTTTCCATTACCGACACCGATCAACACGCCCGGTCCGGTTACGGTAAATATCACTTCATTGTCGGCAATAGGGACAACTCTGCCTAAATCATCGACGATTTGTACCGTGATGCACGACACATCCTCACCGTCAGCATCGATACCCGAACGATCTGGGATAAGCTGCAGCGCCGATTGAGCGCTTGTCGTTTCTCTAGTCACGCTAGAGATCTCCTGCCCATCTCGATATCCTTTGGCCATTAGAACGCCTGGCTCGTATGGCACCATCCAGCTCAAATGCCCCAAATGCGGCATTTGTTTTCGGCCGATGCTGCGACCGTTGAGAAACAGCTCCACTTCCTCGCAGTTGCTGAAACAGCGCACGTCGATGTCCTGTCCTTCCTTGCCCGGCCAATTCCAGTGCGGGAAAAGATGCAGTACCGTCTGGTCGGTCCACCAAGACTGGTAATAAAAGTAGTTGTCTTTCGGAAAACCGCATGTATCCATAATGCCGAATTGCGAACTGATGCAAGGCCAGCGGTAAGGAAGCGGCTCACCTCTGTAATCGAATCCGGTCCATACAAAGGCACCAGCCAGATACGGCCGCTTTGCATAGTAGTTCATCCATTCCTCGCTACCTGATCCCCAGCCAGGGAAATTCTCGTCATAGGAAGAGACATACCCTCGCTCCTCATCATTTTCATAGATGCCTCGCGTGCACAGCGTACTCGCTTCTTCACTGCCGATCATAGGCGTTTGTGGATGTTCCTTATGGTATTCATCTAAATTCGCTCCGATTTTCCAATAGTTCCAGCCGCGTACATCTACAACGCCGTTAATCCCTGCGCTCTGTCCGCCATTATTCCCGCCGTAGCTAACAAGACGCGTCGGATCAAGCTCGTGTACAATCCGCTTCATTGTCTTAGCGGCGCGGGCTCCGGCTTCTGTATCCTGAATTCCGCCCTCCTCGTTGCCAATCGACCACAAGATGATGCTGGGATGATTACGGTCGCGTCTGACCAGGCTGCGTAATTGATTGGCAATTTCCTCGCCACAGCCCACTTGCCGGTGCTCATCCATGACCAGCATCCCCAATCGATCGCACGCTTCGAGCAGCTCCGGCGTCGGCGGATGATGCGATGTCCGGTATGCATTAACGCCGAGCTCCTTTAGCTTCTCGATCCTGTAATATTGCAGACGGTCGGGCAGCGCCGTTCCTACTCCCGCATGGTCCTGATGGCAGCAAACCCCCTGGATCACCACATGCCGCCCGTTCAGGAAAAAGCCAAGATCCGGATCGAAACGAATGCTGCGAACACCAAACGACGTCTCATAAACATCCGTTAGAGCCTCACCCTCCCTGACAGTCGTCTCGAGACGGTAGAGGTGGGGCGTATCCAAGTCCCAAAGCCGAGGCTGCTCCACACGAACACGCTGGTTGAATTCATATTCCTTCCACGCTCCAATGGGTTTTGGCTCCGACTGAACTGTTGCAACACAGCGGCCGTCAGCATCATAGATCGCCGACTCAATCGTGCATGCTTTCTCAAGATCGTCTTCGTTTACAATCGACGTCTGAAGCGTCAGCTCCGCGAATCCATCGCCAACTTCAGAAACGACATACGTTCCCAAGTGCGCGACATGCATCGGGTTTGATTTGACCAGCCAAACATGCCTGTAAATGCCGGCCCCTTCATAAAACCATCCCTCCACTTGGCTTGCGTCGGCACGCACGACAAGCACATTCGGTCCGTCGAAGCTGACGCAATCGGTAATATCGCAGCGGAAGCTGGTATATCCGCTTTCATGGCGTCCTAAATAATAGCCGTTCAACCAGATCTGACTGTCTCGAAATATGCCATCGAACTCGATGGACAGCCGTTTGCCTTTATCATCTGCAGCAACCGAAAACCGCTTGCGGTACCATCCGATTGAAGTCGCCGGGTTGGGTCTCCCGATCGGTTTATATCCATGATAATCGATGTCATTGTCGGACGAATGCTCAAAATCCAGCTCTACCGCCCAATCATGCGGCAGACAGACCTCCCTCCAATCGCTGTCGTCAAAATCGGGATGAATAGCGCCCCTTCCTTCAGCTTGTTTGGCAAACGGTTTGCCTTTCCAATAATCAAAGTCGCGTTTGATGTCTGAAGCGTGGCCCAAGGCGAATCTCCAGCCGGAATCCATCAACAACCGCTCCCGAAGCGTCTGATTTACATTTTTGTCCATAAAGCATACTCTCCTTTTGTCGCTTGATCCTCTTTACCCTAATGTGTCTAATCATTTAGTGATCGTTAACGTATAGTCTGAAGCTGGCTCGATCAGAATCGTTCGATGATCGAGCAGAGCATTTTCACCTAATACCTTCGTCATCTCCGACGTGTTCTCGACGAAAACTTTGAACTTTGCTGTGAAGTTCGTACGATTCATCAGCTTCACCGTCATCGTTGCAGGATTGTTGTCAACGACTTCAGCTTCGACGTGATCGATCGCGCAAATGTACCCCGTATCCGATTGGATGTACACACCTGGAACTTCAAAATACGTTAGCATGCAGGAAACCTCGCACCAGCATGAACCGCCTGCCACCTCACCAATAGTTTCTTTTCCTTCCCAATCACTCAGATTGACCCGTTCTCCCATCCAGCCCGGAGGCGAGTACGCCGTTCCATTGCGATTGCCACCCCAGGATATACGGAGCGGCCGATCCTCTCTGGACATATATTGCGGCAGGTTATGCGCGATATCTCGGAGCAAATCCAGATAAAAATCATCTGCAGTCGCACGGTACAGCTTAAATAAGGTAGCTCCCGAAAATGTGCATATTCCCGGCGCCGCATGCTTATTCTGCACACTTGCCCAGACCGCGCCAGTTGAACGCAAATCGAGCTTACGAAATTCCGTTTCTTCCCCATATTCGTAATCGTACGATACTACCCATGTCGCGCATAGTTTGGCCGTTTCTTCCGCCATACCCAGCCACTTGCGGTCGCCAGTCGCTTCATACAAGACAACATAAGACTCTAGCAGCGCAAACGCCGATTCACTATCCGGGCATTGACATATTTCACCCGGCGCTCCGGTCGTAACGCCTTGCTTCACGAAATGTTCGTAATAATATTGCCCCGCGAGCTTCGCTATATCGACGTAATCTGGTCGGTTAAAATATTGGCCTGCTAATGCCAAGCCTGCAGGCGCAATCCCCGCGCTGGCACTGCCACCGATGATAATTTCTTCCTTGTCCAGATCCACAAACTGACCGAATTGACCGTATTTGTTCCACAGCCGAACAAACGCATCGCAGGCCCGGATCAACCCGTCTTTCCAACCGGCCGGGATCGGTTCGCCTAATTTGTCCAACAGCATCAGCTGTTTTGTCATGAAGTACAGAACATCCGCATTTTTGCGTAGCAGTACAATCGAGTTTTCTTCATGACGGCGGAAAGCGTCGCCCAATCGATTTCCCTTGCAATAAATGCCGTAAAAAAATCCTGAAGGCGCTTGGATCGTATCGAACAAAAAATTCAAGGTTTTTACCGATCGTTCTTTCGATAATCCGTCTCCTATGGCGAGCATCGGATATGTGTTTATCGCACCCCCGACCCATCCGGTTTGCCATTCGCCAAATGTGGGATCCGGCGAAGTTGATGATCGGTAAAATTCGTAATCGCGCTGCCAATTGTCCCGGTTATATTTCTCCTCCAATATATCCCAAGAGGCAGAGAATGGAATTTCATGCCGAAGCTCTGTAGGACCGGTCAAATCTTTCCGAATCTTCGAGAAATAATCAAATAACGATGGAATATCAGGACAATCGAAAACATAAAGTCTGAACTTGATTGTCACCTCGTCTAGTTCATGAAAATCGTATCCGCGGTCATCGGATGGCTCTTCCGTATTACACATACTATATTTACTGCTTCGAACCGCAGGGGCGGAAATGGAGATGCTCGCCTCCGAGCGGTCACCGCTTTCTTCTACAGTCAGGCCGGAATCGCCGACAGCCGTTCCTTGATGTGTCAACAACAGTAAGCCTTTCTTCTGTTGACGCAAAAAACAACCGACAGCCGGTGTGGCCAGATCTCCCGTTCGTAATTCAATTTTCGATGGTCCTTCATTCAAGTTAAGTCTTGGCACATCTGTTATTGTGGTCGGAATGTTAACACCTATCTCATCTTCAAGTTCCAGCATTGGTGGGTACTCTTGCTCACTTACCCGAAAACGGTTGCCGTTGTAAGCGGCCGCAGGCATCAATAGGTAGTTGTCCTGCGACCAACGGTCAAGCATCAAACCAACCGATACACTCGCTTCGTTTACACTTCCCTGTACCACCTTAAACGTTACTTCACAATCGATCGCATCTTCATTGGATTTAACTCTGTTCCACGAATAAACAACATTCAATAACGAATCATCCAGCATAAGCTGTTGTTCATCGTTGGATTCGTCCCATGCGCATGTCGCCGATCGGATCGGATTGGCTCCATCATATTGGGTCAACTTGAAATCGAATGTGCAGCCGATTCCGTTTATCATTCCGGTGTAACCCCCACCACTTCATTTTTTGCTTCCACCGTCTCCGGATCTCCCCAAGCCAAGATTTTCACACTGACTGACGGTTTCGGATCTCCCTCAAATTTGCAACTGAAGGAGACCGATTGCCCTCCGTTACGGATGATCGGCGCATCCGCCGACGCTTGCACCGTCTGTAGTAAATTCCAGTTTTGATCGTATATTTTTCCGGTTCGCCCGCCATCGCACACAAGATAATGATTCGACTTGATTTCCGTATCGAATGTCATATAGACGCCGCTTGTATACACAGTAGGCCGTTTCACGGAACCATCTTCGTTGCCGTACGACGGCATCACGCGCAAGACAAACTTCAGCGGTTGATCGGCATATTTATTGAAATATGTCCAGTCGGCCCCTCCGGGTTGTCCTGGCTGCAGCTCAGCCGGATTGCAGACAAGCGGCTTCGAGACGTGAACCGGATGCAGGTTCCAACGGCCTTCGTCAACCGGTTCCAAGTGCCAATCGCCCTTCGGTTCACGCAGCCGTTCGCGCTGCTCAGGTGTAAACGCCCCGGCCCGCCGCGCCTTCTCCCATTCACGCACCGTCGCCAGCAGCGCCTCGATATTGCCGTTACGCCGAAGTACCGCCGTATCGGCGACCAGCGCAAAGCCCGCGCCAAATCCGGCCGCCTTCGACAGCACCCATTCGATTTCGTCCGGTGCCGTCGCTTCGAACCGGTCGGAAGCAGAACGGATGAGAAACCATCCAAGCATCGGCGGAATGAAGTTGCGGGCAAAATAACGCTGGTTGCTGAGCCGCCACTCGAGTTGGCCTTCACGCGTTGCCGCGCCCCAAGGCTCTCCCCAATTGAAGCGTGTGAAGACATGCCACGAATAGTTCGAGACGACGATGCTCGCATCATTGATCACTTCTTCGCCCCAACCGTCGTAGCACATCTTGACGAACCGGTTGACACCGTAAGCCTCATGCCCTGTGGCATACAAGCCTTCCAACCCATCGAACGAAATCTGCTTCAAACCGGTCGTTCGGAACAGTTCAGCGATCCGTCTGCTATAGTCATCCTGCAGCTCGATATTCGGAAAAAAAACGTCGTACGGGTGGTCCCATAACCGGCCTATTTCTGCGCCCGCCTGATGCTCAGCGGTAACCGTACCGTTCACGCCGCGCCGTACGCCGAGCAGTTTCCAAGGCGCGCTATCCGTCATAGCTTCGTATTCAATCAGCTCGCTGCCGATTTTCGCCGAGCGCCGGAACAAATTTGCCGTGAACGGCGCAGGGTCGCTCACCTCAATCTCCTGCTCTTCCAAACCGATCGCCGCGACCAGTTGAGCCTTTCCGGCCATTTGCAGCCGCTCGTCCGGTACCGGCGTCACATATGGATCGTTCAGCGTCGTAAAGTTGGAAAGAGTATGTACGCCGACATGTACGCCATCGTGTTCAGCCAGCTCAACGCACGCTCGCATCCCTTCGTCGCCGTTCGGAAAGCTGTTCGGCTTCAGCGTAAAATGACCCCACTGCCCGAACGGGTCTGGGTGGTACACATAGCTCAAACCGGCCATCTTCGTATACCGCACCGCATCCGTTATCGTCTCTTCCGTAAAGTCGGTGATCAAATACGATTGATTCGCCGCCGGGGATATTTTGCCCCACACCCCTTCAATCATCGGATGCGGGAGTCCTTCGCCAAGTTCGATCGCTTCAATCGTCGTAAGCACCCGGTCGACCGCGCAGCCGAATAAGGCGATCTTGGTTCCGACGATTTGCGCATCGTCGCCGGTAAGCGGTTCGACATCAACGTCTGGCAAGTTCCATACCGGCCGCCGAGCTGCATGGGTGCGATTTCTTGCATAAGCTTGCAGCATGCTCCCATCGATTGTCGGCCAGGCCCCACAGACGTCATATTCGAACTTGTTATCGGATGGCTGCTGGCTGTCAGGATCCGGATTTCCCTCATTCGAATACTTTGGCTGGACGTATTCCATTCTGTCGAGCTCGACAGGCCATCCGCCAATGGTCTTCATATTCAACACCTGAATGCCGATAGCATATGTTCCGTTATGTACGACACCTACCGACTCTCCAATCGATCCAGCAACCGTCGTGGCATAAGGCCCCCAAATGACGGTATCGACATCGCCATCAACACGTTGCACTTCGAATGTCGCATAAAGCCCTTTTTCTTTGATTAAAACATCCACTGTCGCACCACATTGAGCAAACTTAAACTTGACCATACCAGATGCCGAATCAATTTCAACTTGCGACGGCATCTCCGTTCGACCATGCGCGACAACCCGAATCAGCGTTGACAGATGCATTGCTGATTCATATTGATTGCCGGTTGTCGTATCGGTCAGACCAACTAGATTACCTTGTTCGTTCATTTGAATCATCAGATTTCCCGCCGAAATGTTTACCATTTGAGTCTCATCTCCATCACTTTATAATTTGAAATATTAACGTCTCAAAGAATGTTCCCTTTTCACTTCCATGATGGCAATTTCATAGGGTTGAAGTGTCAACGTGACGGTGCCATGGCCGCGCGAATCCAGTTGTATCGCTCCGATGGTATCAATGTGTGCCGACTCGCTGCCAGCAAATCCTGCATATTTCAGCGGCAACTCCAGCATTATGCTTTTCTTTGCTTGGACCGGATTAAAGACGACAATAACAGCGGGAATTTCCGCTTCTGTCGATACATGCATGACCGCATCCGGTTCATAACCGTTCGGCCGTGCCAAATGGACCATTTCTCCCGCCAGTGTTTGTCGGTACTTTTTATAGAATGAAATCCATTTATCGAATATTTGCTTCGTATTTTCCCCGAAATACGTATTTCTTCCATACAATACACCGCTATGCCCATATCCGAAGATCCCGCCAATCGCATGGTCGTAAGTAGCCGGGTTTTCTTCTGATGGCTCGATGCTGTGACCGTGGTACAATTCCAGATTACAAGACGTCCAGGTCGCACAGGCCGGATCTTTGTATCGCGAATCATATACGAATGCTCGCGTTTGTGTGACAAGACGCATGCCGCCCATCACATTCTGATCTTCTTCGCGATAGCCGCCTGGCCGTTGGCACAAACCAAGGAACATGGACTGCATTTCCTGCGGTGCGGTGATCATTTTATTGCGTTCCGTAACTTCCTTGAAAAAGTGCTGTTCCCACATCCAGTTCATAAACTCAACACTTTCTGGATTGGCATGATGATGATCGGTCGCCAGACACGGAAGTCCATGATAAGGACCATCAATGGCAAGACCATCAAATCCGATGTGATCCAGCAGATGGAGCAGCTTTTCTCGAATATATCCGCCCCATGGCGACTGATAGCACATATTGCCCAGCCCTTCCGGTGAATAGCGAAGGCCGTCGGGTCCTAAATACTGCCAATCCGGATGTGTCTTGCAAACCTCGGTAGAATGCCAGGCGATCGTCGTCGAGCAGTACGGGAGAACTGTTAATTGCTTGCTGTGGTAATAATCGACCAACTTCTTCATATCTTCATACCCATTCGGGAATAGATCAGGCCGCGGGATGTAGTCTCCCGTATTGGTGAACAGCTGTCCTACGAATAACTCGACCGATTCGAAGCCGTCTTCGGCGGACTTGTCGGCCATCTCGATTAGCTCTTCGTATGAATTGCAGGAGTCAACGATCCGCTTGATTTGCGGCGTTGTAATCCAAGGCGCAATTTTTTTGTACAGCCGATGCAGGATGATGGAAGCTTCGTCTTTATTGCCCGATGTAACCGCTTCGTAGCACTTGAACGTTTCAAAGTGCTGTCCTGGTAATAGCTCCATACCGATCGGCTTCGGAAATTCGAAACGGGAGAACGGAACGTAATAATCGTCCTCCTTCTGAATGTTCCAGTAGTAATCACTAAATACCGACAGCTCGATTTTCCCTTCAAACAATCTGACAATGTCCACGGTTACATTATCAATGACAATAGGTGACGATGATGTATTGTGCACTTGTACAGTTTTGGTCAGCAAAGGCAGATCGTCGGCAATTTCATACTCGATAACAAGTTCAACGGGCGGTATTCCCTCATGACGCCCCGCGCAGGTCAAACGCAGCGTATCACCAAAACTGCCTCTATCCTGCTCGACTTTGGTAACGGAAAAAGCCCCTTCTCTGTCCCAATTCAACCGGTGCTTCCACGGTCCGGCTTCATAGGTTTGGCCACCAATGCTCACAGCCGCTTCATAGGGAAGATTCGACTCAAAGGAAAAGACAGGGTACCAAAAATCACCCCTCTGTTCGCCGTTCGGACGAATATGATAGAGGGTTGTCGCCAAACCTGCGGAAATATCGATTTCTCGATGAATGAAATCATTCCGGATAACAATTTTATGGCCTTGAATGGATATGCTCACAATTCACTGCTCCTCTCAAATGGATACTAAACCGAATTTGTACATCAACACAAAAAACAGAAAAAGATCGACTTTATTGTTGCGGCCTTCGAATGAAGGCCGCCCGATCTTTTCTCTGCTAATTCGAGAACTCACTAGAACCCATGTTCATCTTATTGTTGGTTTAACTTTTCAAAAGCCTGCTGCGCTTCTTCCATGACCTTATCGCCACCCATTTTGTTCCACTCCGCCACGTAGTTGTCAAACTCGCTGATCGGTTTTTTGCCGATAATCATATCGAGGAACGTTTGCATCGTCAGTTTATCCAGTCTTTCTTTATAATCATTGTAGATAGGTCTATCAATCGGCCCAAGAATATCGAATTTCCCTGTGCCCAATTCCATCAGCTTACTTCGCAGCGGCAGCATAGATTTATCCTTGGTATCAAAAGTCGACAATTCCTCATTGTAATCGTCATTCCATCCGCCCGGAACAGAATAAGCTCCTCCAAATCCGTATTTCCACCGTTCTTTTTGATCGTCGTAAGGTTTAATGTATTCGAATCCACCATCCGCTGTTTTCTTGAATGTTTTCCCTTCTTCGCCATAGGTTAGCGCGATTTTGGATTCCACTTCAAAGGAAGTGAATTCGAACACCTGAAGGTATTTGATCATTTTATCGTGGTCTTTCTCCAATTGTTTGCCGAACATGATATCGACGCCGAACAGCGCATTTCCCTGCTGCATACCGTAATCACCGTTCGGTCCTTTCGGACCCGGAATCATGGCAAAGCTTGCATTCGGATTCGCCTTGTGCAGTCCCGCATAGATGTCATTGCAGCAGAATACGCCATCCTGAGCGAGCCCGAACCAATAGGTCGCGACTGCACCGGATTTTTCCTGAATCATTTTGTCCTGTACGTTATTTCCTTTATTTACGATAAATTCAGGATCAATCAATCCTTCTTTATACCAACGATTTAATACCGTTAAGGCTTCTTTCGCCGCAGGTAAAATCTCGCCTCGTACCACCTTGCCGTTATCTTCCGTAAAGGCACCAGGATAAACGCCGTATGCCCCAAATATGAAGCTGAACAAATCTCCGATAGTGCCGGCTGTTCCCGTAATTCCGTACGTATCCTGTTTGCTGTTTCCATCCGGATCGTCATTCCTGAATTTCTTCAACGCTTCCTCCATCTCATCCAGTGTCTCCGGCGTTTTGGTGATCCCGACCTTCTTAAGCCAATCTTCGCGGAACCCTACAACGCCACCATGAGGAGCCAAATCCCATATCCCAGGCAATCCGTAAATTTTACCGTCTCTGCGTAAATATTTGAACGGATCATCTCCTAGTACTTTATGCAAGAACGCCAAGTATTTAGGTGCATACTTTTCCAGATCCTCCATTTTAATTTCAGCAACGACGTCTTGTTTGATCAGCTTGTCGTATTCTTGGAAGCTAAGGCTCTTCCACCAATCAGGGATGTCGCCGGATGCGATCGCCAGGTTCAGCTTTTCTTTGGATGTATCAGAAGAAGCAACATAAAAATCGGCATCAAAATCGAATTTCTTCTTAAGAAAGTTCATGAAATAACCGTCTATTTTGGTTTGTTCGGGGTAATATGTCCAGAATTTCAGCTTCATTTTCTCTGTACTTGCTTCTTGACCGTCTGCCGACTGGGCGGTTGGTTTATCCGAATCTGAACTTGTGCCACATCCGCTCATCATCGTAACCAACATAACGAGGCAGATGAGTGCGGTTAACCCAAACTTCTTTTTGATCATTTGTAAACCCTCTCCCTTTTAACATTTTATAATCTATTACAAGGTTCACATGTTCGGTCAACCTTTAATAGCACCCACCATAATGCCTTTTACGAAGTATTTCTGAATAAAAGGATAAACAACAAGCATCGGAAGGATCGATAACATGATGACGGTGGCCTGAAGCTGCATTCCCGAATATGGATTTTTTTCTTGCAGTTTCGCTAAAATGTCAGTAAATTGAGTGGGGTTGTTCTGGATAATAATTCTTCGAAGCACCAGTTGCAGCATCTCTTTATTCGTATCGTTCGTATAGATCAAGGCGTCGAACCAGGCATTCCAATGCCCGACTCCTACCCACAGCGCTTCCGTGGCAATAATAGGCATGGACAGCGGAAGAATGATTCTTACAAAAATTCTCAAATATCCAGCACCGTCCACCATCGCCGATTCTTCTAAGCTTTCTGGAAGCGACCGAAAGAAGTTGCGCATAATAATCACATTGAACGTACTGATCATACCGGGAACGACAAGCGCCCATATGGAGTTATACATCCCAAGATATTTGATTAATAGATAGTTAGGAATTAAGCCGCCTCCGATTATAAATTGGATCAACATAAATCGCGTAACCCATTTATTGAGCGGCAAATCTTTTTTGGACAATGGATAAGCGGTGATCGCAGTTGCCAGAATGCTAATCATCACGCCGAGGCAGGTCCGAAGGATCGTATTTTTATAACCGACCCATAAGGCATCAAAATCAAATGCAAGCTTGTAGCTGTCAAAGGAAATTGAACTTGGAAAGAGTTTAAAAGTACTGTGGGCGGCATCTCCGCCATCCAACGAGATGACCACTTGCGTCCAGAACGGGTACAACGTGATGATCATTATGCCTGTCATGAAAACATACAGCAAAATATCTGCGATTTTATCCCCATACCTTACCATAATGTATAATCACCGCCTCCCATCCTTCTCGCCAGTCCATTCGCCGTCAACATTAAGATGAGACCTATCGCCGATTTGAACAAGCCTACCGCTGTGGCATAACCATAGTCCATATCAACCAAACCTTTTCTGTACACATACGTGTCGATAATATCGGCGACATCATATACTTGCGGGTTGTACATGTTGAATATTTGGTCGAAGCCGGCATCAAGAATTCCTGACATGGACAAGACGAGCATAATGCTGATGACCGGCATGAGCAGCGGAATCGTAATATACATCATTCGCTTCATTCGACCTGCGCCGTCAACGACAGCAGCCTCGTGCAAATGTGGGTCGATGCCCGAAATTGCGGCAAAATAAATGATCGAGCTCCAGCCGAAACTTGCTAAGATTGACGATATAACAAGAATAGATCGAAAGTATCCGGTATCCGCCATAAACAAAATGGGATCAACTCCGAAAAGGCCAAGAATTGCGTTGATCGGCCCTTCCATTGATAAGATACTCATGAAAATCCCGCCCAAAATAATCCATGAAATAAAATGAGGCAGGTATGAAGCCGTCTGGACAAACTTCTTGAATTTCATGTTTTTGATTTCGCTGAGCAGCAGCGCGAAAATGATCGGAATAGGGAATCCCCACAGCATGCGGTACAAGCTGATCAACACCGTGTTTTTAAGCACCTGATAAAAGTACGGATCTTGAAACGCTTTCTCAAAGTTCGCGAAGCCAACCCATGGACTCCCGAAGAAGCCTTTCGTAATTTGAAAATCCTCAAAAGCAATCAATAACCCGTAAATTGGTACGTAATTGAAAATGATAACGTACAATACGGCAGGAATCATCATGATTAACAATACCCGGTATTTTTTGAACGCATAACGTTTCGATTTGGCGTCATTAGTTTTTGACCGTCTGTTCCATTCAGGTTGCCCGCCCAACACTGTCGTTTTGCTCACCCTTCTGTCACCTTCCTTCATTCTATGAATGCGCATTCATTTCTTATGGAAAGTATAACATTGGGGTTTATTGGCATCATTATCAGTTATTTGACTTCCTTATCGATTTTCTGACCAATCCAACTGTGCTGAGTCTTGTTCGGTTTGCGGGATGGTGATCGTCATCGTTGTTCCTATCCCCGATAGACTCTGAACGGTTAGACCGTAACCTGTCCCGAAAAACAGCTCGATTCTTTCTTGCACATTTCTGAGACCATAGCCTCCAGAGCGAAATGCCATCATTTTGCGGACCTGCTCCTCATCCATACCCGGTCCGTTATCCATGATGGATAACTGTACGGTACCTTGTCCAAGCGAAACCGAAATCGTGATGGTCCCTCTCCCTTCTGCCTTCTTGTGTATGCCATGTTTGATCGCATTTTCCACAAGCGGCTGAAGAATCATGTTGATCGTGTACAATGGATAGACATCGTCGTCGATCTCGTATATGACATCGAATAGATAATCATTGGTAATAAGCATAATGTCCAAATACGATTTCACATTCTCCAATTCATTCCTGACGGTCGAATTGTTATCTCCTTTGTTGAGCGCCGTACGATAGTATTTAGACAGCGACGTTACAATATGGCTTATTTCATAGGATCTGGTTTGCAGCGCTTTCCAATTGACGGATGAAAGGGTATTGTATAAAAAATGCGGATTCATCTGCGCTTGCAGTCTGTGCAGTTCCTTCCGGCGCACTTCCTGGATCAGCTCTTTAATGCGAGTTAACATATTGGCAAAACGGTTTATCAGCTCGCCGATTTCGTCATTGGACGAATGTTGAATGTTCAGTTCAAGCCCACCGTTCTCCACCCGTTTCATCCAATAGTTCAACTGGTAGATGCGCCTCAGCATCCCATTGGCGAACAGCGAAATGATGATCAGCATTATACCGATACAAATGCCGATCACGATAAAGGTTGCATACAATATAGGAGCAGGGTTTCCCGAAACTTGATTCAACGGTACATAACAATGGATCGTCCAGTTCGTATTCGGAATTTGCTTCTGGATACCCATCAGATGGGTCCCGTTGGTCTCGCGTGCATTCGTGAATAGCGGAGTGCCATTTGAATCCGAAATGATAAGGCCGTAATCGCTCAGCAGATTTACGGAATCCATCAACAAGCTTTCCATACTCATGCGAATGAATAATACATGGTGGCCCGATGTGAAGGTTTCCGGAAATTTGCATACCGCATAAGCGGCATTTAGTGATTCGTCATAATACCAACGGATGCCGAATTTGCTCACCGCAGCGTTATACCAGCTTTGATCGGCTACCCTTGTAGCTGAACGCAAGTAATCACCATACTCTGGAAGCTGACTCTCGGTATATATGGTCAGCTTGTCAATTCCGTGATAGGTTGATAGCATCATACTGAAATAGGGGTCCAAAAACTCTTTTAATTGATTGGCCAACGTGGATAAATCGGCCGCCTCGCCATTCGAAGCCGACACGATTTTTTGTATCGTGCGATTGGCGACAATCAGGTGAATTAAATTGTCGTATAAATCCATTTTGTACGCGATGCTGTTCACGGCCGTACTAATGTTTCGCTCGATGCCTTGCTTCGCTTGATCATTAAGCAGCTCCCTCGATTGACCGTATGAATACACGCCAAGAACCATCATCGGAATGATCGTTACGATGAGATACGACATAAACAGCTTTTGCTTAAATCTGAACCGTGCGAAGATCCTATTCGGTTTTTTCATCATAGGCCATGTTCTTCTCTGTACTGGGATGGCGTTTTCCCATAACTATTTTTGAATAAAGAGGAGAAATAAGCAAAGTTGGGATATCCGACCTCCTTGCCAATATCCGTTATTTTCTTATTCGTCGTCAGGAGAAGCTCACCCGCCTTTTCCAGCCGGATCGATGTGATATGTTTTATGATGCTTTTCCCCTTATACTTCTTGAATAACCGGCTCAAATAACCCGGACTCAAATACACTTGTCTTGCAATGCTCTCCACCGTGATTTCACTGCTGTACTCCCGGTCGATGAGTTGTACGATGTCTTCAATCACTCGGCTAAGCAATTCTTGGGGCTTTTCAACGCTCATTACCAAATCTTGAGCGATCGACTGCATCACCTTCAACAGCTCAAGAAGCGAAGCAGCATGATATATCCTTTCCAGACCCATCATGTATCCGTTTACATTTTGCGGTGTCTGACGACCAAGTATCGACTTCAATAGATCGGTACACACAAATTTTACGTAATTTTCCGAGACGGTTTTCCCGCCTTGAAGCAGCTCGATCAAAAAAGCGATTTTACTGCTATCCACCTCGATTTCCTTCAACCATGACATCATTTCAATAAGAACGTTACGCGTATATAGTGAAACATCCCGGTCTCCCGCAATGACTTCCCCCGTGTACAGCACCGCCCCTTGTTTCATAAAAAACTTATTTGCGAGCATGGTCTCCATCAGATTATATTCGCTGCTGATTTGCCCGAGATTTTCGATAAGTCCACTAGTGACAATGGTGACGTCTATGCTGTAGTTTTCCTTGAACAATCCAACCAGTAACGTTCCCATCTGTATAATGTCTGCTTCGGTTTCTTCCGGTTTGCCTTCGTACAATAGAACGCTCTGTACTTCATTCAAGTTCACGAAATCGGCTTTACCAGCGGTTATATCCGTCAGCACCGCTTCCGCATCCAGATCGATCATGTCAAAAAAACGACTTCCGGTATGTATCATCACCATCCGTAAATAACGGTACCCACTAAAGTGGATAACCGTACCCGTGGTCTCGTTATCTTCTTCCGCGGTCATGCCCCTTCCTTGAATGAGATCGTATAGAAATTTTTGTTTCTCGTAGCGGATTCCTTTCCAATAAACTTCCTGGATTCTTTCATTCTTCATTTTTTCTTGCAGATCTTCGTCGCACATCTGAATCACGTTCGACACAACGCGCATAAACTCGCCGATCTCCACAGGCTTTAGTATATAATGAATCGCTTTCAAATCGATTGCTTTCTGGGCATATTCGAACTCCCCGTAGGCGCTCATAAAAATAATTTTGGTATGCGGAGACAACGCCTTGACTTGATGCGCAAGCTGCAGCCCATCGAGCTCTCTCATTCGTATATCTGTAAGCAAAATATCGATAGAATTGCCGTCACGGATGTACACAAGGGCCGCTTCCCCGCAATCCGCTTCAGCGATTTCAAGATCCCAGTTAAACTGCTTCGTCAAAAATTTGACCCCTTCCCTCTCGGAACGGTCGTCGTCGACAATTAACATTTTATACATCGGCATCCACCCTTTCCTGCACCATCAAGTTCGATCGTAGCATATATTTCCAGCAACCATCAATTATAATTTTATACATAAAGAAGATGACTTCTGTATAGTACAGAAACCATCTTCTTTAGAGTGCCCGCTATTTACACAGCTTGATCTTGAAGCCGCAGCTGCTGGGTGGCAAACTCATTGTACATCGGATGAGACACCAGCAACGACTCGTGTGTTCCAATGCCGGTGACTGCGCCTTTCTCAATAAATACGATCTGATCTGCATCCACGACGGTGGAGAGACGATGCGCGATAACAAGTGTCGTACGGCCTTGCATCAAGTTATTCAGCGCTTCTTGTACGACGATCTCGGACTTGCTGTCTAAACTTGAGGTGGCTTCATCTAACATCAAGATTTGAGGATCCCGGAGCAAGGCTCTTGCAATCGCAATCCGCTGTCGTTGCCCGCCGGAGAGCTTCACGCCGCGTTCGCCGACTTCCGTATCGTAACCATTCGGCAGGCCATCGATGAACTGATCTGCGTAAGCCATCGCAGCAGCATGCTTCAGCTCTTGCTCCGTCACGTCGCGATCTACCCCATAGCAGATATTATCCCGGATCGTACCTGCAATGAGCGGACTCTCTTGCGAGACATAACCAATTTGCCTCCGCCAAGATTGAAGCGAAAAATTCTCAATCGCACGATTGCCTAATGTAATCGATCCCGATAATGGCTTGTAGAATCGTTCGACGAGCGAGAAAAAAGTCGTCTTCCCACCGCCACTAGGTCCCACGATCGCTGTCACTTTACCCGGTTCGATCGTGAAATTCACTTTGCGAAGCACCGCTTCTTCTTCACTATAGCCAAATGCAACATCCTTCAATGTGATTGGCTGGTTCGGGTTCGTGAGTCGTTCACCCGTTGCATGGTCTTCCTCATCGGCTTCAAGTGTAGCAACGATACGTTCCGTTGCACCAATCGCCTTCTGGAATTGCGTAAAAAATTGTGTCAACTGCGTCATCGGAATAACGATTTGGAATAGATAGAGAATGAATGCAACGAGTTCCCCTGCTGTTAAGGCACCCGATGAAACACGCATCCCGCCATATCCTATAATAACGACAAGCAATAACATCATAACGAAGGAGACAAGCGGTGAGATTAAGGCTTGCACCTTGCCTTCTTTCAATCCATAACGGAACAGGTTCGTAATCCCTTGGCTTCCCGTCTCATATTCACGCGCCTCCGAATTGGACGATTTTACAAGTCGAATTTCCGACAAGACCTGACTCAGCACCGAGGTGAATGATGCTGTCTCATCTTGTAACCCGCGAGATATCTTCACCATTTGTTTACCGAGCGGCACGAGTATCAAGACGCATAATGGAATGATTAACAACATAATGAGCGTCATTTGCCAATCGAGATAGATCAATACAGCAAGTGAACCAATCACCGAGATGATCCCGCCGAAGAATCCTGTCAGATGCTCTGCGATCAAGCCTTTGACAACGCCCGTGTCATTCGTCATCCGACTTATCGTCTCGCCCGTGCGGTTGTTATCATAATAGGAGACCGGAAGAACAAGCAGCTTCTTCCATAACCGATCTCGCAAATTCGCGACAATACGCTGCCCCACATAGTTGAGCATATAAATCGATACGCCCCCTGCGATCGTCTGTGCAATGAACGCAACAACCAGTCCCACAATTTGCCATGTGCTCAGCGAAGATACGGAGAAGCTATCCACCAGCGTCTTCGTGAACATCGGAATCACTAACCCGACGAGTGTTGAAATAACACTAAGTCCCAAGGCGACCGCAAGCATCCATACCGATGGTTTGGTCTGCCGAATCAAAGCGAGAAATTGCCGCCAGTCCCCATTTTTCTGTGTCCCTTGTATGTCCTCCATATGTTCCAGCTCCTTCATTTCTAATCCTCTATGTTCTATGGAGGTAACAATACATGACGAATGTAAACAGAATTTAAACAGCGATCATCTACCGATATTTGTCTTATGAAGATCGAAATTATGGCACGAATCGTGATATAATTCATGTGAATTGATTCTATTAAAAGGAGTGAAATGCTTGCTATCCGCATTAACACGAGTTACAGCCGGTCTCACACTTGCACTTTTGATTCTACTCGCGGGATGTTCCAGCAAGACCGCAGAACATGAACAGCACCAACTAACAAATGGAGATTTGCAGGAAACGACTTCCTCCCTTACCACGCTGCCAACCTTTCTCGATCAAGCATCAGACACCGTTCGGTCGGCATACATAACGGCTTCAACAGTAAAGGATACACTTCCATATATGCCTTGCTACTGTGGGTGTGCCGACAGCGCAGATCACAAGAGCAATCTAAACTGCTTCATTCACGAAGTCAAGGAAGACGGTTCCGTCATCTGGGACGATCATGGCACAAGATGCGGCGTGTGTATTGAAATCGCGACAACAACAGCTAAATTGAAGGAAAAAGGAATCTCCGACCAGGACATTCGTGCATACATCGATCAGACTTATGCCGAAGGTTATGCAGCACCAACACCAACACCGATGCCATCCTAAGCGATCCACAAAATATAAGGAGGATTAACGTACATGACCATCAATAACTATGCATTAGAGACCATTAAAGGTGAGGAAGCTAACCTATCTGATTACCAAGATAAAGTCCTTGTCATCGTTAACACAGCGAGTAAATGTGGGTTCACCTCGCAATATGAAGGGCTTCAGAACCTGTATGCAGCATACCAATCACAAGGACTTGAAGTTCTCGGTTTCCCGTGTAATCAATTCGGTGGACAAGAGCCAGGAGATAACAATGAAGTGGATTCATTCTGCCAGATCAATTACGGCGTGAACTTTCCCCTCTTTGCCAAAATCGATGTGAAAGGCGCTAACGCACATCCGCTGTTCCAACAATTGACGGAAGAGGCACCGTTCGCTGGATTTAATCTGGACGAACCGGCTGGCGCACGCTTCCATTCGATGTTCGAGAATAATATGCCTGAAGAGTTAAAATCCAATGATATCAAGTGGAACTTCACGAAATTTTTAATCGACCGTGAAGGTCATGTCATCAAGCGGTATGAATCTTACGAAACGCCGCAAAGTATGAAGGAAGATATTGAAAAATTACTATAATTGCGTGTTCAAAAAGTCGGCATTTCAGCACCGAGAAGGTTGCGAGAACCTGAAGAAGGAGGAACGGAGTTTAGGCGAAACCTAAATGAGTACCGGACTTCGAAGGTGAACGCAAGATTCGATGTCGATTATGCTTCTTGAATGACTTCGTGATCAAATGTTGTCTTTTTGAACAACCTCTATAATTAAAGGCACACAAAAAAGACGCGTTCGATCCACTCGAATGCGTCTTCTTTTTCCTTTTAAATAACCACACGATTGTTGCTCACTTGTCTGTAGATTTGAAGAATCTGCTCTTCCTCCTGCCTAAGCGTCCGTAGACCGTTCGATACGTCTCGGATGTGTTCGCTTAATATCTCAGACGAATCAATACCATCCAGATACCTTCCTAGAAAATGGATAAATATATCCAGCTTGCGAAGACGGATCAACAGCGGAATCGCTTCAATCTCTTCGTCGGTAAGCGAGACGATCGAGTCATAACCACGGATAAAATCTTCTACGAGCGGCCAATCAGGCGATTCTGACAAATAACCAGACAAGACTACGGCAGGTTCAATCGCTCTCAAATCCCATGTACAGAATTCAAAATCAAGCACCGCAACCACTTGTTCTGGATCCGTCTTGGATACTAACAGATTAGAATGATTGATATCTCCATGCACGAGTTGATGTGGAAGCTTACGTAGATGCGTCAGGTTCGCATGGAACATCGTGAATTCTCCGTAGATCAAGACCAACTCGCAGGATTGATGCCAAAACGCTTCCAGCGGAGACAAGCAGAACGATGAGATCCGTTCCTCTGTACACGTAGGATGTGCAGCTTCAAGCTCATAATAAGGCGGATATGCCGTTGCACGTGAGACCTGAACACAGGCTAATGCACGGGACAACGTCCCCGTTGCCACGCCAATAGATTGGGCTGTCTTTGGGTGCTTCCGACTTGGCCTTGCTCCGTCGATGTAACGGAACATGCATGCATATCGATCCGTGCCATCTGCTAACATGGTATAGGTATGACCATCAACTGTCCGCAGCGGATGTGGAACTCCACAGGGCAATTGCTGTTCAGCAAGCGCTAATAAGACTTCATGCTCGAATTGGATTTTACCTAGGTCTCGATGCGTCTCATAAATACGTAGGACAGCGGTTCCCTCTGCTGTAACGACAAAGCGTGTCGTATTATTCCAGCCGCTCTCCCCGGATACCAATTGCCACGAAGCATAAGGCATATATTTCGATATAATATGGTTGAATGGCATTTCCATTCTCCTCCATGAACCGTTTATAGATTGAATGCTTCCGCAATCAATTGATAAGAACGAACTCGCGCGTCAAAATCGTGAATTGGCGAAGCAATCATAATATCTTGCGTCTGAAATCGTTCACTAATCGCTAGAATCTCTTCCTTCACTTGTTTCGGCGTCCCTACAATTCGACGCTGACGCCCTTGATGAATTCGCGCAACATCATAGTCTGAATAAGGGAAATTCAACGCTGTCTGTACAGACGGGAATGCGGGTAGCTCCATCCCCTTCTCCAATTGCAAGAAGAACAAATTCGTACTTGCCGCCAGTTTCTGGGCCTCCATCTCGTCTTCCGCACAAATTGCTAGAACACAGACAAGCGGTTTCGGTTCTGCATACAGCGTGGATGGCGTGAAATGATCTCGATACAATTTCATCGCTATCTCCCCGCCTGGCACACCGAAGAATTGCGCGTATGCGAAAGGCAACCCTTGCTGGGCTGCAATTCTCGCACTACCATCACTTGAGCCGAGAAGCCACAGTTCTGGGGCGGTTGATAGGATCGGAGCGGCAATAAGCTTCTCAAACGAATGACCAGACGGCATCGCATCATGAAGATACCCGTTCAAATCTGCAATCTGCTGTGGATAGCCGTCAATCCCAGAATACGCGCCATTCTGCAGCGCTCGTGTCGCAAGAGGCATTCCGCCAGGGGCTCTTCCAAGACCTAGATCGATCCGTCCTGGATAGAGGGCTTCTAGCAACCGAAAATTTTCAGCAACTTTATAGGCACTATAGTGTGATAACATCACACCGCCAGACCCAACACGAATCTTGGAAGTTGCCGATGCGATATGTGCAATGAGTACCTCAGGACTGGAAGACGCTAGTGCTCTTGTACCATGGTGCTCTGATACCCAATACCTGGAATATCCTAATTTCTCAGCCTCTTGCGATAATCTCGTTGTATCTCGCAAAGTATCTGCGGCTGTTTGCCCTTCACCAATATGTGAATGATCAAGTACCCCTAATGTAATCATTATGTTCACCTCTCAATCTAGTGTATCTCATCTCTATACCCGATTCAAATCATGAAGGAAGCAGCATAACAGCTCCCCCTGACTACAAGGAGAGCTGGTTATTTGCAAAAACTTAAATATTTTACTAGCATCATTGTGCACACGACTAGGGAACATGCTATAATAGGGGTTGCGTCTAATTGATGGGGATACATAAGTATCTCACTTAACGAAAGTGGATTCGTATGAATAAGAGGGGGGCCTGGGGATGTTCGCGAAACGACTTAAACAATTGCGTAAACAAAGAAAATTGACCATGCAAGAAGTAGCCGATTTCGTAGGCGTTGCAAAGAGTACCTATGCAGGGTATGAATCGGGATATCGCCAGCCAACGTTAGAATCCATCCATACATTATCCCGGAAACTTCGAACTACTTCGGATTACCTTCTTGGGCTTACGGATTATCCCGAGCCACCAGAAGAACCAAATCATAATGCAAAAGAATATTTAAATTACAAACAACTTCATTGGGATGGGATTCCTTTGGAAAAGGACGATCTGGATCTCATTCGGATATTGCTCGAACGTGTGATCCGCGATCGCAACTTACCAAAGGACGATAATTAACTTACCCCCCCCATTAATTTTTGCAACTTCGCTCTCGATTCATCTTGAAGTTTCACGATTAACGCGTTATACGTTAGTGTCCACTCATCAATAATACTCGCAGACACAGAGTCCTTTTCTGCTGATTGGATTAGATCTAGATAGTTCCGTTCACATGCAGATTGGGCATTAGACGCCTCTACCGTTATCTTGTCTTGCCATGCTTGAACCTCGGTTGGATTTGTCTTATCCAGCTTCGAGAAACTCGTTTCCGCTCCTTCTAAGATGACATCCATATCCTTCATACATTTCGCCTTCAACTTTAGCAATTCTTGTTCATATTTAGATTCCTTAGACGCTATTGTCTCCGACTTAGAACTTGAATTGGAGTTCGTGTCCGTGCTGTCAGATTTGGCAGACGGCTGCTTAGGTGTATCTGACTTCGCTTTACTTGGCTCATTCGATTTCGTTACAGGTCCTTTTGTCAGCTTGGCTGCTCCCGGCTGCTCCGTTTCGATTACATTCTTGACCGCTTTAGACTGCTCCGTCTTTATTTCCTGCTTGGCCGCTTCCGGCTGCTTAACACCGTCTGGTACCTGTTGTCCACCTTCTTGGCCATTCGCAACCGGTGTGGTCTTTCCATCCTCTGAACCGATTGGTGGTAATGCGTCAAGCTCATCCCAATTCTGCACGTACTCTTCCTTCGGATCATGAAGCGCTATCTTTGTAGACTCCCTCCAGTACAGTCCGCCCCATACGATTACCAGCATAATCGTTATCGAGGATAGAATAATTATAGGAATATTCTGTTTTTGAATGCGACGGCGTCTTTTTTTTCGTATCCGTTGTTGTCCCATCGTTATGTTAACACCACTTTCTTATGAAATATGGAATAGGCCAACCCTCCTTCTTCAAGGAGAGTTGGCTTATAATTAGAATTTCATTAAACGATCGATGATCAAATCAATCATCTGATTAACCTGTTTTTTCACCTTATTGATGGCCTCGTTCTTTAACCCTTTAGGACCTGCTACTTTGTTAATCTGCTCGTAGCTATCATTTCCAGCTTGAATCACTTCTAGAATGAACTGCACCTTCTCCGAATCTGTCGTTGCAGCATCGAATCTCTTTTTAATATCTGCTAACTTACCTTCGAATGTCTTCAGAATATTTTGGATCAACACTTTTGGATCATTCGCAGCATCGTCGTTGATAAGTGTGATCTCTTTCTCAAAGATAACCTTCGAGCTACCCCCTAAGAAATTATCTAGCGATGCTTGAATAACCGCGGTTCCTGTCGCAACTTTCTTGGATATGGTTACTTTACCGTTCGAATCCACCTTAACATCCTTGCTTCCTGATACTTTCTTCCACTTCAGACTAGAGGTAGGTAGTTCAACGCCTTGGACAGTCAAACCATATTGATGCTGACGTCCGCGATCAGAAATCTTGACCGTCGATTCCGTCTCGGAACGAATAAAGGCTGCACTCAATGCTTTAATGGCTGCCTCATCATGTTTAAGCTTGTCCTTCCACCCAAGTATCATGGAAGCTGTATCTGTCGGTCTGACACCCAGATTTGCCAATGCCTTGCTTAGCGCATACCCCTTCGTATCATTGAGTACTTTGGCTAATGCTGTACTTTGAATGATGGCTAGCGTATTTTTGCTACTTAATACCTTGGCTAACTCTTTCGAACTCATCGAAGCTAGTGTGTTACGTACGATTGCTTCTACGCCACCATTACCTTTGCCATCACCGAACATCATGATGAGGATATCGTCGATGTTAATCGTCGGAACTCCAGCAACTTTCCCGATCGTTTTCAGCGCAGACCGGTACTCTGGGTTCGCTCGAATCGACGCCAGCTGAGACGCTTCGACATCAAATGGGAGTGCTCCGACTTCTTGAATCATTTGGAGCAAAGTCTTCTTCAGCGCTGCTTGATCGACGGATTCTGGAAGTTTTTTCGCTATAGGTTTCCAGATCGGATCAATCAAGGCTTGGTTCTTCGCTAAATCAAGTCCCATCATCTCTTCTAGCAGCTTCTGAACGCTCTTCACATCCGAAGAGCCAGCAGCGACAAGTGCATTTCGAATCTTTTTAAGTCGTTTCAGGTATTCTTCCACGGGGAACACATTTTCTTCCGAAGCGGAAGTATCTGTCAGTGTCACTTCTTTCTCGAAGATCACTTTGGCAGGTCCTCCATTTGGACTGACAAGCTTCGCTTGGATTACGGCGGATCCGCTCTGAACCCCTTCAGGTATTCTGACGATCCCGCTAGATAACACCGTCACATGATCGCTACCCGATACCTTCGTCCATTTCAATACAAAAGAAGGAATATCCACGCCAAACAATTTCAATCGATATGCATGCTGACGTCCATTCTCAGTAATCTCTGCTGATGCCTGTGTGGATGAACGGATATAAGCAAAGCTTAACGCTTGCAGTGCGGCATCATCATTCTTAAGTTGGGCCTGAAGGTTCATCACTAACGTTCGAATATCTTGCGATGAAATATCCAATTTCTTGAGAACTGAACTGACTTTATAGTCATCTGGTTGATTGAGCTGTCTATCCATCGCTTGAAGCACAATCTCCGCTATCCCTTTACTATTGCCTATTAATTGGACCAGTTGCATCACGGACATTTTTCCAAGGATGCTTGTTACTTTACCCTCCAAGCCCTCATGACTTCCGCCATCACCAAATACAAAGACGAGAATATCATCCATTCTGAGGTTCTCGGCATGAACAGCAGATGCGATCAGCTTCAGCGTCTCCCGAAACTCAGGATTGGTCCGAAGTGCCTCGATATCCGATATCGATTGTATCGAACCGACCGCCTGGATAAGACGGAATAGACTTTCTTTCAGTTCCTTCTGATTGATATGAGCAGGCAGCTTAGCAATCACTTTTTTCCAGATCGGATCTACCAGTTGTTTATTCGCTATCCAATCAAACTGGGCCAGCTCATCCCGCAAGCTAATGACAGCCTGTACTTCTTGTGGACCTCCAGCTGCAAGAGCAGCATGCCACTTTCTTATTTGCTCATATAGGGATGCCGACAGAGGCGATACCTCCGCAGCACTCACCGTTTGAATCAAGTTCAATTTTTCTGCGAAACCTTTCTGACTAAGTGGTATTCCTCCAAGCGTAGCAGCAAGCATAGATAGAGCAATGGTAGACACGGTTACTTTCTTCGTCAACGTCAACTTATTCAAGATTTCAACCCCTTATTAGATATTTAAAATTACAAAGCAGGCATTGGTTCTTTAACGCCTTGGTTGAGATTAGGACGACCTACGGAGTAATAGATGAAATCCGTCCCTAATAAATCCTCCTCATGAAACACATTGCGCCCGTCGATGAGAATCGGCTGTTTCAATACGTTCTGCAGTTGAGCCAGATCAACCGATGCGAATTCATCCCACTCCGTTAATAAGCACAGCGCATCCGCATCTTGAGCCGTTTCTAGCGCTTGCGACCCCCATTCAACGCCATCCTTACCGAATAGAGCTTGGAAGCTATCCATCGCAATTGGATCGTAGGCTTTTACTTTCACACCATGATCAACCAAATGCTGAATGATTTCTAGTGCCGGTGAATCGCGTACGTCGTCTGTGTTTGGTTTGAATGCTAACCCCCATACAGCAACCGTCTTCCCTCTCAACTCGCCATGAAATATGGTCTCAAGCTTACGAATAACATTAAATCGCTGATCCTGATTCACTTCGACAACAGAGCGCAGCAATTTGAACTCGTAATCAACATGACCCGCAATTTGAATGAGCGCGCTGGTATCTTTCGGGAAACAGGATCCTCCATACCCAATGCCTGCCTTCAAGAACGACGGTCCGATCCGTTTATCATGGCCCATCCCTTCCGCAACCTTGGTCACGTCCGCACCGACCTTCTCACATATGTTCGCAATTTCGTTAATAAACGATATTTTCGTAGCTAGAAATGCATTGGACGCGTATTTTATCATTTCGGCACTACGAATATCCGTTACAACGATTTGCTCCGTCAACGGCTTGTGAAGCTGCGTCATCATATCGGCAGCGCTCTGGCAATCAGCTCCTACCACGATCCGGTCTGGGTGCAGCGTATCCTCAATCGCAGATCCCTCTCGCAAGAATTCTGGTAGCGAGATGCTATCAAAATCGCAACTCGAGCGTGACCGTATTAACTCTGCAACCCTCTCATTCGTTCCGACAGGCACCGTGCTTTTCACAGCGATGATTTTGTAACCATTCATCGCTTCTGCGATTTCAAGTGCGACTTGATCAATAAAAGCAAGGTTCGCTTCGCCGCTTGGCAGCGGAGGCGTTCCAACCGCGATGATGATCACGTCCGATTGCCTAACCGCATGTGCTAAATCTCCCGTAAAAGATAACTTCCCTGCTGCGCGATTGGCTGCAGCCAACTCCTTCAATCCCGGCTCATAAATCGGGATATCCCCTGCATTCAACATCTCAATCTTGCGTGGATCCTTATCCACGCAGATGACCTGATTGCCGATCTCCGCATAACAAACGCCTGAGACAAGCCCTACATACCCGGTTCCGATCACCGTAATGTTCATTCTTAACACTCCTTCATTGGATTCGTATCACGCACTAGGTGCACAGTTGTTTAATTTCATTCCAATCAAAGGCGAGCCTCACAATATCCTCTTCGATAAGCTCCGTCCCGGTCTGTACCTCGATGATTTCCATTTCCGATTCTGCTCGCAGACTATGTCTACTGTCTTTGGAAATGACTAAGACATCGCCAGACTTCACCAAGAAGTGCTTGCCATCGAGAACCATCTCGCCCGAACCTGCAATGACCGTCCATACCTCGTCCCGAAGCAAGTGGTATTGATAACTTAAATTCTGGCCCGCTGAGACACAGATGCGTTTGGTCAGCACCTCTTTTCCATCGGGATACTTCAAATAATCAAGTACGCGGTAACGCCCCCAGCGCCGCTCTTCATACATCGGCCGCTGATCTGAATGTTTCATGACTTCTTTAATCATTGGACTTGCGGCCTTGTCCGAGACTAGAATGCCATCCGGACTTGCTGCTACGACAACGTTGGATACGTTAAGCAGCGTAATTGGTATGTCAAGTTCATTGATGACATGGGTATTATGAATTTCTCCGCTAAGGATTCCTTTACCGATAAGAGAGCTCTCAATCTCTTCCGTCAGCGTGTTCCACGTACCTAGATCCTTCCACTCCCCCTGATAAGGTAGCGCGACGATATGATTCGCTTTCTCCACGATTTCGTAGTCAAAGCTATTCTTCGGAAGCCTTCCGTACTGCTTCGTCATCTCTTCGTATTGGATCGGATAGCCATTCTCGATCAGCATATTAATGAGAGAATCCAGCTTAAAAGCAAAAACACCGCAGTTCCAAAGCGCAGCCTGCTCAATCATGGCTACCGCTTCTTCCTCGCGGGGTTTCTCTCGAAAACTTTGAACGGTTATGTATGGCTCTTCAGCATGCGTACCGATATTTGGGACGATATAGCCATATTTCTCTGATGGATACGTTGGTGTCACGCCCATGAGAGCCAAATCCGCTCCCGATTCGTTAAGAACCTGATCGAGCTCCTTCGTCTTATGGAAGAACGACTCCTCCACATACGGATCAACAGGCATAACAACGACGGTCTCATTTAGACTAACGCCTTGCACTGAGTATAGATATGTAGCTGCCAAAGCGATCGCAGGAAAGGTATCTCTTCTCTCCGGCTCAACGATGACTTCGATCTCATTGCCAAGTTGGCAGTGAATCATTTCAACTTGAGATTTACTCGTGGCGATATAGGCATGATCGCGAAGTCCAGCTCTAGAAATCTGCCCCCATACGCGCTGCACCATCGATTCTCGCTCACCATCCGCATTTCCCAGGACCTTCAAAAATTGCTTGGAGCGTGATTCATTCGATAACGGCCATAGGCGTTTACCTGATCCCCCGGATAGAAGAACAATTTTCATAAAGACTCCTCCTAAAATTTTTGTGTAACAAAAATTCACTTTGTAAGCATATGCCTAGTTTTGTGGAACAAAAATTCACTTCGAAAGACTCAGCTTCGTTTTATTAAGCATTGCTTCCTCATGCAGTCTCGCAATCTTGTGGGTTTGCACGGCAAGTTGTGCGGTTTCGATTTCGCTGGTCCACGTATGATAGTAGTTAGAGTTTTTACCGTATGAGTTATCGAGCAGCATATTGGGCTTGTCCATCAAGCAAGCTAGGATATGACCATGGAGCCTTGATGTCTGTATGTTCTGATAATCACTGAAGCGCTTAACAGCTTTGTTCACCAAGTAATCGCTATACTTGTCCCAGATTGCATACATCGGTAACGGTCCGCTACCTTTTTTCATTGCGCTCGCGATCATTTTGATCGATTTTCTCTCCACGCGGTTGTATAAGGAAGCCCAGTCTAAGAAATCTCCCTTGCCATCCGATTCGAACTGCAACTGATCCTTCGTTTTCTCGATATCGGTACGGAAGAAGCATAGTTGTTCTTTACTCGGGCTGCTTGTTGGGCGAATAGGCCACAGTTGATGTGCCATATCAGGGGATAAATAGACTCTGCACCCGTGAAATTTCTGAACTGCCTTCTCATAGGTCAGTGTATCCCTTACGAAGAGATGTACATCTCCATGTTGATTAAACAACTCCGCCGTCCGATCGTATTCCGATTCTTCTTTAAAAAAGATCGTCTGCGGCAGCAATACAATCCGATTGTCCGCATATTCAGCAACGATTTTCTCACGCAATTTCTGATGTACGGGATACAAATCTCCAAAGTTTCCACCGCCCTGAAGAACGATGATCTGATCCTTCGGAATCGCTAGCTTCTCGGGAAAATCAAGCACACTGTAGCGCGCTTGAACGTGAATCTTATGATCTCTAAAAAACGTCTCCGTGCCCTTCATGATCAACAAATCCCCGCCATTGTTATAGACAGGATAATCAATATAATAAATGCTTGATCTTGATGGGATGACACTCAAAATGAGTCTAAGCCGTTTTTTCAATGCGTCCATCGGATGGAAAGTCGGTTTCATTTGCATATCAGCGCGCTCCTTTACCTTTTGTTTTTTCTTTGATTCGGTCCATTAGAAAACGAAAATCGTTCTTGTCGAAAAGCATACCGCTTATCTTCACTTGAAAGACGATCCGCATCGATGCCATTGTCACCGCCAAACGAATGATAGCACCAATCAGTAAAGCAATCGCAATGCCGTTCAATCCGTATAATGGCGTAAACACGAAGAACAACCCGATCGTTACGGCCAGGGCAATAAGCTGACGGACTAATACCAGCCCTGGTCTTCCCATCGCATTAAATGAGGAGGCTAGAATCCATGAACCACCTCCGAGAATACATTCAATAGATAGAATGTAAAAGGCCCCACTAGCCTCTAGAAAAGGTGCACCGAACAATACACCCATGAGATATCGACCGATGAACATACATGGAACAACCACAATCGTCATCAAGAGCATCGAAAGCCGGAACGCCCGGCCAACCGTCGCAATAATCGCATCCTTATCCATACCGGTTACCTTCGGGAAAATCACGTTCGTGATGGCTGTCTGAACAACGTTGAATACACGTGATAGCGCATAGACAACGGTGTATAGTCCTAAGTCTCTTGCTGTTAACAAGGAAAGAATGATAATTTTATCAAATTGAGAATACAGCGTCCCCAGCAGCTCTACGCCAAATACTTTGCTACCGTAGCCGAACAATGTCTTAGCAGCCTGCAAATTGCCTAATCCCTTTAACCACTTAATTCGAAGCTCGTCTCGTACACTGTATAAAGCCCACAATATGACAAAAACACTGGTTACAAGAAATACCAGTGCAGCGGAATGTAGGCTTAAATTATTCATCGACCAGAGCGCCATAAGTCCTGCCAGATTCATTAATGGGAAAAATAATCGAATACCGTTGTATACGTTAAATTTCCCTGTGCTTTGTGCTAGTGCAGAAATCAAATTGACCGCTAGCAATATAGGAAGCATGAGTACCGTGTACCACCTGGCCGTCTGAATAACAGCCTCCGGATAATTCCCAAGCCATGCCGGCAGCCAGATCCAAGCGACGATACCAACAATGATGCTGACTGGGATCTGAAACAGAAATCCAGCCCTTACGAAATCAGCACCGTTACCTTTATTTTGCTTCAGGTTATAGATGAGAGACGTTGGAAGACCAAATCCGACAAGTCCTGCGAGCAGCGTCGGCCAGAACAGAATAGCCGAAAACTCTCCTTTGCCCACGACCCCGAACATACGAGCCGTTACAATGGACGTTAGCGTACTGATGATCATCACCAAAAGATTCGTTGCACTCGTACGAAGTATCGTTTGAAAGAGTCCGCTACCCTTCGATGTTTTCTGCATGGTGAGCTCTGACATCACTTAACTTCAACCCCTACCGTTATATCGCAAAATACCTACGAGTGATCCGTTGCGGTAACATATTTTAACTACTTGCCTTATAAAAGTCTTGAAATGAAAGATCGAGAATAGCGAAGATAGAATCGCCTGGAACATACGAACCGTATGCTTCAGGACAGCGATGAAGCTTGTATCGTTTCGTTTCACCGCATCACTGACACCCTGCCAGAAAATCCGTTTCAAGAACCATTTCTTCGTCGTTCGTTCTTTAGCGATTTTGTGTTGTACCGGTGCGAATGGTGTATAGTACACCTTGTACCCCGTACGTATTCTAGCAATCAGCTCGCTTTCTTCGCTGGATAAGAGATTGGTTCCGACACGTCCCAAGTCCTCACGAAATAGCTTGAAATGAAGGAAGACGCTCAATCGAAAAGCAACATTCGCACCATATGGGATGGACGGAGCCGGCATCTCCTTCACTTCACTCGAATAATCGAGAATCGTGAATACCGATCGATGTTCCTCCGGAATCCAGTCTGGCTCCTTAGCTTCCCAGATCGGATCGATTCTACCTCCGACACATCCAATCATCGGATCACTTTCAAATACTTCGACGATGTTTCGTACCCAGTCACTCGAAGCCAGCGCATCATCATCCAGAAAGAGTATGTATTTACCCCTTGCCTCACGAATAGCTCGATTCCGCGCAACCGATAATCCAAGTTTATCTTCAAATATATATCGTATCCTTGAACCGTGCTGTTTCCTTAAATCATTAACCACCTTGGCCGTATCATCTGTCGATCGATTATCGACCACGACAATTTCAATTTCCTCGCTAGCATAATTTTGACGCAAGACACTCTCAATCGCTTCTCCAGTATCCTTTGCTCGATTATGCGTGCAAATGGCTACCGTTACTGTGATCTTCATCGATCATCCACTTCCTTGATACACGTTTTTGATCTGCTTCGCAATGGTGCTCCATTCTAATTCCTCTAGTACTTCATCGTAATTTGGTGATATGTCCTTATTTTTCACATTCAAAGCCACTTTCATCGCGTTTTTCAGCCCGTTATCCTCTGCTGGGTCATATCGAACAACCATGTCTTCCTTGAAATATTCATCAATGAAGTCATTGTTAGGCATGACGATCAGCTTCTTAAACGACAGACCAAGGATGGCGGAGCCCGAAGTCGTAATCTCTTTGTAAGGCATGACCATCACATCAACCGCACTGATCAGATCAGCGATGGATTCATTTGGAATGAAACGTAAATCCAAAATGATATGATCCATATCTTGAACACGCTTCAGATACGCTTTCATTTCTTGATCCGCTTTGCCTGCGATGATAAGGTAACTGTTCTTCGACTTCACGGCATTAAAAGCTTCAATGAGATCCTCGACACCCTTATAGGCTTGAATGGCACCGAGAAATAAGTAGACATCGGCAACCTCAGGAATATCGTATTTTTCTCTGAAGTCCAGGCCATTCCGCTTATATACGCCCAAATAATGGCCATGTTTCACCACGAACAGCTTCTTCGCTGGAACATCAAATTCGGCAATCACTTTTCGCTTGATCGACTCCGAAGCTACAATCAATTTGCTGCAGAAACGGCAGATCAATCCGCGCATGAAACGCTCCATTCTGTGATGCTTCGCGTTATGTGGGTACAGATTATGAATCGTCCAGATCAACTGTATATTTCGCAGCTTCAAATAAATCAACGTCATCATAAATAGGAACGATTTCACAATAAACAACAGCGGATTTCGATTTTGGTAAGCATGGTGCATCCAGTGAATATGGACAATGTCACCTGGTTTCGCCTGGCCAACCTTTAAGAACAGCTTGCCATGCTTCAAATCCCTAATGTCTACTCCTGCACCACATAACGAATCTGTTAATAAATCATTATAGAAGTTCAACTCGCTCGATTTTGGCCACATCCATACTTTCATCGCAATACTCTCCCTAAACGACGTAACCTGCAGCAACTACAGCCCATTACCAATCGTTTTAGTTATATCTTCGAATCCACTCATTAGGAACATCAATCGCTCGAATGACCTTGGCAGGCGTACCACCAGCCATCACATTGGATGGAATATCACGTGTTACGACGCTTCCTGCAGCAATGACAGAATTACGTCCGATCGTTACCCCAGGCAATATAAGTACGCCTCGACCAATCCAGACATTTTCCGAAATAACGATATCTTTGCTCTCTGAACGATCATTCACATCCACGGGGTGAAAGTTGGTATCTATCATGTTCACCATGGGACCTATAATCGTATTACTCCCGATTCGAATCGATTTCGTGCATCCAATATCTAAACCGTAGTTAAAAAACACATTATCTCCCACCAACAATGTGGCTTGCTTACTCACGGTAATCGATGACTGAAACGGCTTCGAATGAAATGACACATTTTTTCCGACTACGAATTCACCTCTGTTCTTGATCGTCAAACGACCTGTTATTCTGCCCAATCGCCCCACGGCGTTGGTCTTGAATGGAAGGATCACAGCTCCCTTCAGCACGGCTAATAATTTCCCTAGACTGAATTGCTTGATTGTGATACTCATGCGCTCATCCCGCCGTTTCCGACTTCAAGCGATTAGCCAATAACAAGTGGTAGGTGTTCTCTACCTTACGGGCAATCGTGTTCATGTTGAAATCATTCATGACACTGGTATGGCCTTGGATCGAAAGTTCCTGGTAGTTGACATGATGATCGTAAACGCGCTGAATGGTCTGATACAACTCTTCAACATCCCCATCCTTGACGATAAACCCTCCCTTTGTCTGGTGAATAATCTCAGGGGCACCGCCGGAGTCGGATACGATAACAGGTGTCTGTACCAACATCGATTCAATAATGACTCTCCCAAATGGCTCATTTAACGAGAAGTTAATGGTCAGATCGCATTCCTTCATCAATTCAAGCGGTTTTTTGCTATATCCACAGAAAATAATCTTTTCTTCCAAGCCATATTCGATAACCTGCTGGATCATATCATTGAAATAGCCCTCCGAACCATCGACGGATGTATCTCCAACGATCAGCAGCTTCCAATTATTCTTCTGATTATCAGAGAGCTTCTTGACGGCCTCGATCATCAGATGATATCTCTTCCACTCTACGATCCGCCCAAACGTTCCAATAACAAGCGTATCATCCTCCATAAACCGCCGAGTCTTCATGGTAAGAGCAAGCTCTGGATCGACGCCATTATAGATGATCGTCTTATTATCACCTTGAATCGAGTTGGCAACAAAGTGTGAAATACAGATCACCTGGTCGAAGAATCGCGGCAGGACACGATTGAACATTTTCAAATGCGTATAATCCCGGTGATGCCAGACTAATTTGCATTTCGTTAGGAATTTGAGCGGTGCTGTGTACCACGGTGCTCGCCAGCCGTTGGCATGGATAATATCAATGTGATTTTTTCTCACAAACGACTTGATCCGAAACACGGTTTCCAAATACCCGAAGCCAAATTTCTTCTTAATGCTATTGAGGCGGAGCGGAAAGTGTTGGTACTCCGTTCGAATCTCGCTTAGATACTCCGCATTTCTAGGAGCTAATAGGAAGATCCGATATTTTGAAGTATCCAAGTAATTGATCAAATGAATCAGACTTTGCTCGGCACCTCCCTTTTTATCTGCATGGGTTATAAACATGACATTTATTTTTCTTTTATCCATTCATAGCACCTGCTTCATGATAACGTGGATGTAGCGAATTGATGTAGCGTTGCAATACCTCTTTATGATCATAATGCGTGCGAATATACCGCTGTGACGACGCTAGTAGTTTTCTCGCTCTTGGCGGGTGGTCAAACAGCAGCTTTATTCTAAGATAGAATTCCTCCGGACTGTCAGCGACCATGATGTGATCGTTATCCACGAGTCCAGTGCCCTCGCATCCGATAGAGGTCGAGACGACAGGCAATCCGTTCTGAATCGCTTCGATCGTCTTTAGCTTTACACCCGCTCCGTTCTGCATCGGATTCACGAATAGATACCCCTGTTTGTAAATGTCATCCAGATCTTCTGGCGTATCATGCACGATAACGTTCGTCATATCGTAACCTTCAAGCCAGCTCAAACCTTGTTTTCTACTATTTCCAGCTACAATAAACTTGTACTCGGGTTCCTTGAGCATTAAGGGATGAATATGTTCCAAATACCACTGAATCGCTTCACGATTATTCGGCATAAATAAGGACCCGATAAATACAACATGTTTGCTCTCAAATGAGCTCTCCAGAAAGGTCTCTTTTGTGACAGGAGGCGGTAGAAATAGGCTTTTTGTTGTAGGGTGAAGGGTTTGGAACGTTTCAAACTCCTTATTTGAGATAAATAGATACTTATCTACCTTCTTCAGCATTTTCTTCTGCAACATCCTGAACTTGCTGCTCTCCATATGATAATAAAGTTTATGAATCCGATTGGTTGTGCTTCTAGCCAGTGCCTTGAAGTACACCGCTTCATCGTTATGAACTCTCAGAATGGCATTCGCATGTTTGATTAATGGGTTCTTTAGGATAGGATACACGTAGTCGCCTTCCAGCAGCACATAATCATAATCCTCATCAATATTCACATATCGCAGCTCATTTCGCGATTGCACTTGCATGGGAACCCGATATAGTAGATCCTTAAGCTTACTTCTTCGCTCACACAGCTTGATATCTTCCACGTAGCGATAGACCACATTCATATCCGATGGGGTAGGCATTTGTTTGCCGCATACGACAAGATGGATCGTCCATCCGAGCTCGGCAAGCACCTTAATTCGACCCCACGTATCGACTCTGCCGCCATGATCGGCGGGATAAGGAAAATCACTGCATACAACAAGTATTTTCATTTAGATACCCCCGACATATTGGAATGATTTATTTCCTTCTCTCCTAGAAAAGAACTGATAAATGCGAACAACATCCATATCTCATATTTAATCTCAAGTGTCACAACGAGTAATGAGAACAGCATGAAAATAAGTGCCAAGAACAGAATGATGCTCGATTTCACTTTGACAATCAAGTTTTTGGCTAACAGATAGAAAAATAATAGTGAGAAGATCCCCCCAAACATAAACCATTGGAAGAACCCTGATTTGACACCTAAATTCTTAGCCGTTCCCGTGTATTGGAGCAATTCTCCTGCATTGATCTGGCTTATTCCGAAGGTGTTGTAATAGAACCTACTCATGAAGTTAATCGAGTCATTTAAATAGTCATCGAAATACATTAAGTAAGCGCCTGTTCCCACCCCGAACGGGTGATGAAAAACAGTTATGATCGCGATAATAATCGTTCCCATCCTCGTATATGACGATGTATAGTTCTCGATATCGTTACTGAATGAGCTGATTAACCCTGCTGAGAAGTAAGTAATAAACATATACATGGCTACCACCACGCCGATGAGCACAATAAAATTTCTCTTCTTCCTGAAATCCATAAATTTCAACATCGTTACAATTAACGTCAATAAACATACGATTAGAAACCCTTTTGATCCCGTAACCGATAAATAGAATAGAAAAAAAATAGCGACATAGATGTTCGATAGAATCATGCCAACACGTTTTAAATATTGGCTCAAATAGACTAGAATTGCAGAATACGCTACAACAATGGTTCCCGTCGTACTACTTTCTGAAGTAAGCAGCCTCACCCTCCAGTAGGGCTGACTCCCTGAATGCAGGAAGGTGAACGCATTGGGCATCGTAACTAATTCGACAATCATAATCACAAGCAATAGACTCACCGCAGTAAAAAAACTTGCATACAGCAGCTTATAGCTTTTAATTTTGGAGAACACCAATTGCATGTGCCTGATATACAGCAGAATTAATGCGAAATAAATTAAGACCTTAAACCCTTTACCAAGTAGGCCCTCAGACCAGAAGCTATAACTCCCCTGCAAGAATTGAACAAGAATGTATCCTAAGGTGACAAAAGTTAGGTAAACAATAAAAGCGAACAAGTATTTCTGCAGCTTAGGCGCATCCATAAATCGCTTATATTTAGCAAGCATCGCAATCTCACAAAAAACAAACAAAGGAAGCAGCAGGATAATAGGCGATCTACCAATTTCTCCGATCTTGTTAACAAGAGGGAAGTCCTGGTAGGCAGTCAGCACCAGCAAGATACCAAGATAAAACGCCAAAAAGTACTGTCCCTTGCCAGACTGCTGCTCGGCTAGTTCTTCATTTATCGGAGGATTGCTGTGTAAGGCTACGTTCATCATCTCTTTCAACCCCGTAAATCTAGACGTATTTTTTGACAGTTACGGAATATCGATCACCTTGTTTCTTCAAGGCATCCTCGTATAGTCGCTCGATTTGCTTGTTCATTTGATCGGAATGGAATTTCTCATTAAATATTTCCTCACCGTTCTCGCCCATCCATTTGAGCTTATTCTTCGATAGCCCCTGAATGATGTTAACCAACTCTTCTTTCTTGTCGAAATCAAAGATATATCCATTGACTCCATGCTGTACAATCTCTGGCAGCGCGCCACGATTACTTGCAATGACAGGCTTCTTATTCCGTAACGCCTCGATCGCAACGATACCGAACCCTTCCCAACGGGATGGAACAATGACAGCGTCGCAGGCTTTCATATAACGATCGATTTCCGAATTGTCTACCCATCCGATTTTGACCGCATTACTTGGAAAATCGTATTCAAAATCTTTCAATACCGTATCGCCTACTAAATAGAGATTAACATCTGTAAATGGATTCTCACGAAACACTTCAAGCAGCAAATCAAAGCCTTTTTGTCGATCGAAGCGACCTACATAGAGTAGATTAATCTTGTCTTTCTTCACATCGAAAGATAATGCATTCGAAGACGGCGCATTCGATACGCCGTTATACACAACGACCGATTTCTTGGCAGACAACCCATAGTTCAGCGACATCTGATATTCATGTTTTGATATGTTAATAATGAAATCCGTCCGCAGCGACAATAATTTCTCTACACTCGCGAACACTCTTCTCTTCCACGACTGCGTGTCCATGAGAAACGCCCAACCATGCGAACAATAAATCACGACGGGACGTTTCTTCTTGAAAAAAAGTAACGTCCGCAGGAAAAAGCCTGCGAACGTTCCATGGACATGCACGATATCCGGATTTATTTCTTTGATCTTCCTATGAATCGATTGCATCGCTTTGAAGAAATATTGCGGGCTCCTCTTATAAGGATACAGTTCCAATCGATCTGAACTAATCTGTAACGTTTTGCTGTTAGAGTTTTGTTCCGATGCTATGAGATAAATATCATGTTTCTCCGATTGATACTTCAATACTTCATTGAGATGGGTTTCAATACCCCCCTTTGTAAATTCCGATATATGAAGGACTCTTACCATGATCTCCCCTCCATCTTTTCATTAAAACGCATCTTTGGAGCCAAGCATCGTCTTCACGGTCTGCAACATAATGCGAATGTCGAACATGATGCATTTTTTCTCAATATAAGTTAGATCAAGTTCAACCATTTGTTTGAAGTTCAGATTACTTCTTCCACTAACCTGCCATAGCCCCGTGCATCCAGGCGTGACGGACAAACGCTGCTTATCATACCTCGTATATTCTGCAACTTCTCTTTTAAGAGGTGGTCTTGGTCCTACCAAGGACATTTCCCCCCGAAGAACATTAAATAATTGCGGAAGCTCATCAATGCTCGTTTTCCGTATGAATTTCCCGACCTTTGTTACGCGCGGGTCATCTTTCATCTTGAACATTGCTCCACTGATCTCGTTCTTATCGAGTAGATCCTTCAACTTATCTTCCGCATCGGTATACATGGAACGGAGCTTGTACATCCGGAATAGTCTCTCATTCTTCCCTACTCTCGTCTGATAGAATAGGACTGACCCAGATGGATCCTCCAATTTGATAAGTAAAGCGACTAGCAGAAGAAGTGGGCTTAGTAGAATTAACCCCGCCAATGAACCGACGATATCAATGGTCCGCTTAAGAACCGAATATAAATTCATCCTCTCTTCTCTCATTCTTGTATTTGAATAATAATCCACAATGCCTACAATCGCTTCTTCCCGATATTGTGAATACCTCATGCTTAAACTCTACCTCCCGTCATTAATGCCTTACTAAGCTCCCTCTCCATGATCTCCTCGAGCCCCGCCATGAGTTGCGGTCTAAGCTCATTATTCCGAAGCGCAAAGTCGATCGACGTCATAATAAACCCGATTTTCTCTCCCACATCATAACGAATCCCTTGGAAATCATAAGCATATACCCCTTGATCCACGTTTAATCTCTGGATCGCATCCGTAAGCTGAATCTCACCGCCCGCACCAAGCTCGTGCCTGCCCAGATACTCAAATATGTCAGGTGTCAGAACATATCGTCCCATAATCGCTAGATTAGAAGGGGCTTGTCCTTGCGGCGGCTTCTCTACGAAACGATTAACCTGGTAGAGGTTAGCCATTCTCTCACCTGGATCTACGATTCCATAACGATGCGTTTGATCTGCCCCTACCGTCTGCACACCAATGACTGAACGTCCCGTACGCTCATATTGTTCAATCAGCTGCCTCGTGCATGGGACATCTGCTTCGACGATATCATCTCCAAGCAGTACGGCGAACGGCTCGTTTCCGATAAAATTACGTGCACACCACACGGCGTGTCCAAGACCTTTAGGCTCTTTTTGCCGAATATAATGAAGATTTACATTGGACGACTTGCGCACTTTCTCCAAAATGTCTAATTTCCCTTTTTCCTCTAACGTGTGTTCTAACTCAAATGCGATATCAAAGTGGTCCTCAATCGCCCGTTTACCTTTACCTGTTACCACGATGATATCTTCGACGCCAGATTCAATCGCTTCCTCCACGATATACTGGATGGTTGGCTTATCGACGATGGGAAGCATCTCTTTAGGCATCGCTTTCGTTGCTGGTAAAAAACGAGTACCTAGTCCTGCTGCGGGGATAATGGCTTTTTTTACTTTTTTCATTTGGAATCACCCTATCCTATTTTTTTATTCGCATTGTAACGCGATGCTAAAAATGCGAGCTATGCCCTCCTTACGATGGAAAGCATAGCTCGGACTTTCAGATACCAAATCCGAGGTGTTACTAAAAACAAGGGCATTGAACCCTACCTCACATCACACCCTTGACGACGAGCGTCTAAGGTCAGTTGACCCACAGTGTGACCGAGTGCCTCCGGTGATAAAGGTGCAGGAGACATTACCTTCTTCATTCCTTGTAGAGGTGTTGTTCAAAAAGCCATCTTTTGATCACGAAGTGAATCAAGTAGTGGATTCGGCATCGAATCTTGCGTTCACCCTCGAAGTCCGGTACTCATTTAGGTTTTGCCTAAACTCCGTTCCTCCTTCTTCGGATTCACACAACCTTCTTGGTGCTGAAAAGCCGACTTTTTGAACACGCAATTAAATTTAAGAATCAGACGATTCGTCTTTTCATTCTCCGTAATAGTAGGAATAAGAATAGGAATCTGATTGATTTCGATTAATGTTATTAAGGACAGCACCAATAATCTTGGCGTTCACGTGCTCTAGAGAAGCTTTTGCTTTCAAGGCAATATCTTTCTTCACGGTTCCCGAATCAACGACAAGCACGACTCCATCACTATAGGTAGCTACAATTTGAGCGTCTGTGACGGACAAAATCGGTGGCGTATCGATGATAATGACATCGTACAACCCTCTTGTCGTTGATAGCAGACCAGCCATTTGATTGGATGAGAGTAACTCTGATGGGTTAGGCGGTGTAGGCCCAGCATGAATAATCGATAGGTTCTTCGTATTCGTAGACTGAATCACTTCCTGTAGCAAATTCTGTTTAAACAAAGCCGACGTTAATCCGATCCGATTCGATGTACCGAAGATATGATGTTGAGATGGTTTTCTTAAATCTGCATCGATCAGGAGTACACGTTTGTTCGCTTGAGCAAAAGCAACCGCCATATTCGCGCAGGTCGTGCTCTTTCCTTCATTTGGTTTGGATGAGGTTACCATGATGACTTGTAGTTTCTGGTCGATCGTCGAGAATTCGATGTTTGTTCGCAGCATCCGATACCCTTCAGAGATCGGTGATTTCGGATTGCTTTCCGTAATGAGTTTTTTAGGTATCAAGCGAGACATTTACATCCCTCCCAACTGTTGGCGTTAGCGGATCTTTATGAATTTGATCGATATCTCTTGCTGTAAACTTCGGTATGGAAGTCAATACCGGCATCCCTAACACATTCTCAATATCTTCTTCCGTCTTGATCGTGTCATCCAAGTAATCGAGTAGGAATGCAATACCTACACCGAGCATCAAAGCCAGCATGAAGGCAACAGCAATATTCATCTTCGAATTTGGAGCAACCGGACTGTGCTTTTCTTGTGGGTCGGCTTTATCCAAAACAGAAACATTGTCCACTTTCATCAAACTAGGAATCGTCTTCTGGAAAACGACGGCTACCGCATTGGCAATATTGGCTGCCTTCGCATAGGAATCATCCTGGACGGATATGGACATGACTTGCGTTTCATTCACGGAGCTTACACTGACTTTTCCGATAAGCTCACCATAGGTCACACCTAAATCAGGATACTCTTTGACGACAATTTTCATCATTCGCGGTGTTTTAATGATTTCTTTATATGTTTTGATCAGTCCAATTGTTGAATTTATGGATCCAAGATCTATACTCGGTAACAATGAACCGCTGTCCTTGTACTGATTGACAATTAACTTCGCAGAAGCTTCATATTGTGGCGTGATGAAATAATTGGAGTAGATCCCGATCGATAAGCAGCTTACTGCGACAATCAATGCGATCAATAACAGCCTTCTTTTGACAATTAACCAATATTGTTTCAGTTCCAAATGGTTCCCTCCGTTGCTAGTTAGGTGATGTCTCTTATAGGTTAGATAAGATAATAGTTCTTTTTGAATACTATTTTTACTATATTATTCAAAACGCGACCTTTTGGGTATGATCTATCCGTTAAAACGAACGACTTCATGATAATCATTCGTTTTGAATTGCAAGTGCACAACTTTATTCATTTCGCGTACTTTCAGACATAGTTACACCGGATGATTCAAATCTATTGGTACAAAGCTATCCCTGAAATCGTGACGATGTATCATTACTCATGAAGTCTTCGACCTTTCCACCACGCATGATGTACTCCATCATATCTTCTGATCCGGATGCATGTCCTATCTTGCTAAGCAGCAAGGATAACAATTGAGCCATATCAATCGAATCATCGCATTGCCGATAGCCTGAGACCATTAGAATCTCTGATAACGGTCTCATATCTTTTTGTCCATTTTGATTTCGTAGAGAAGGATCTTCGGATAGTATCTTCAAAAATTGCTTCAGCCTTACTCGCTTCTGCTCCCGATCTGAACAATTCATCGCTTTACTTCCTCCATTCATCCAGTTATACGTTCATTTACATTGAATAATGGAGATTCACTATTCAGTTCTACCACACTAGATCGTAGCAAACCTTTAATTATTACAATTTTGTAAACAACTTTAGATAGATGATGCCAAGATTGAATGTCCTTTGATTAATAGTATGCCACAAATGATAACTTTTCTTGAGGGGATAAAGACATGGTTAAGCGCTCCTAATTTATTTTAAAAACTAACATTATTTTCACCAATCCAGTACCAAAACTTAGAATTTTGTCATAAAAATCCGGTTTTTAAGTTGAATGATTATTGCTGTTTTGGGATTAATTTGTGGGTAGCGAATTACCACATCTTTCCCTTATGAGATAAGGGATTTCGTCTATGAATCATTTTTGAATATGTACAGAAAATCCCTCTCATTTTGTTCGGAACTAGGGACTATTGGTCACCGTCCTATAAAAACAGGACAAAAAGTAAATTTCGACAAGTTTTGCAACAACATATTGATTAAAAAAACTTTATGAAAACGCTTAACTATTTCAGAAAAATAAAAAAACCAAGCTTTTCCATGAAATCATGGAGGTGCTTGGGTTACAAATTTTCATTAAAATCCTGTAATTTCTGTTTTCTTAGTCACACTTCCTTACCATAGGATCACAATTCAGGATAATTGCGCAAAAACCAGGATAAATTCGCAACTTCAGTAATATAAAACGGCTATCCTATCGTTACTCTATTCCCAATTCATTCATTTAAAGCAGTGCAGCCGTCCTATACCTATCGAAAATAGGAACGTATTCGTTGCATGATACCTTCCGAAAAAGGTTCTTCCTCTGGCTTGCTCTCAAAAGGCAAGTCTTCAATAATACATTGCGCATTATTTAGAAAATACTTCTCCCATGGCTGTCCCATACGCTCGCGAATAACTTCATAGGCTTCACGCAATCGAAATCCTCTACGATCCACATGATGGGCATCCGAAGATACGATATGAATAAGGCCTCTTCTGCAAAGCAGCCAAGCCGTTTTCTCAATTTGTCTTCCAAAGCCACCAAGTAATGAATGTGTTGTCACCTGTGCGTAAGCGCCTACTTCAATCAGCTGCGCCAGTCGATCTGGATGCCTCACTATTTCCGCATTTCGTTCAGGATGAGCAATAATGGGTTTTAGCTGCATGATGTTAAGCTCATGGATCAACTCAACCATCTCCTTCGGAATGCTTGAGGAAGGCAACTCAATCAGTACATAACGTGACTCGGCCAGTGGAAGTAATTCTTTTCTAAACCAAGCATCTAATAGATCCCTATGTAACCGAATTTCTTGTCCTGAGCGAATCGTTAGAGGCACGCCCATTACTTGGAACTGCTCGTTCATATGACTTACGAGCTCTACGACTCCCGATGCGGTATTCGTGAATCTTCCATTTGCATGATGTGGCGTTGCAATGATCGTCGTTATGCCTTCTGCTACAGCCGCTCTAGCCATATTCATCGCATCGTTCCAATTCGCTGCCCCATCATCTACTCCAGGGAGTATGTGCGTATGTATATCAATCATCTTGGTTTCACTTCCTAGAACGATAGTTTCAACTTACCTGAAGGCAAGCTAGTGAATATTCTATCACATGAATGTTAGGTTAGCCATTAACCAGCTTTGCCGAGGAGCAGACTGATAATCAGAATAATAAAGACAAGACTTGTAATGCCGACATACAGATAATCCTTCGCCTTTACAAATACAAGAATCGTAATGCCTACGCGAAGCACAGGAGTCAAAATAAGAAGGAACAACCCGAATAGGATCACAGCGGCAGGTTTCAAGCTTCCTGTCCCCTGCAAGATTCCAATTAGCGTCGTTGGATACGTATCTGCAGGATAGCCGCTATCTCCAGCAGCAAGATATAAGATGAGTCCCAGCAGGATGACAAAGCCGCTTACGAGTACACCAATACGCAGCACTTTGCTGACTACAATTTCGGCTGAGATGATTTTCTCTTCACTACCTTGATTTTTCATTCGTTCTTCACTCATAATAATTTGATCCCCAATCCTTGCAGTATCATTTGAATCGCAACATAGGCCATCACCGGGATGAAGATTTTGCGAATCGTACGACTTTTCATTCGCTGCATAATTCTCGCACCGACCGTTGCCCCAATTAATACACCGAGCGCTACCGGTGCGGCGTAGAATGGATTAATTTCGCCTCGGAACAGATACACTCCCGCACTAGCCGCTCCGGTTACGCCCATCATGAAGTTGCTCGTTGCACTGGATACTTTGAGCGGCAGCTTCATAAACACATCCATCGCCATCACCTTGAAGCTGCCGCTTCCAATGCCGAGCAGTCCAGAAATGACGCCAGCTCCATACATGACACCAAATCCACTGTATACGCGATCCACATTATACGAAATGGACTTCTGAAGCGCCTTATCGTAATACTCCCCTTGTAAATTTAAGCGGGCAGCTGCCGGATGAAGCGGTACCTCCTGCGGAAGCTCTTGCTTCGTCTTCTTCACCATCGCGTACGCAGAATACATCAGTAATACACCGAAAATAATATAAAGGACACTCGGAGCCAACAATCCTCCGATAAATGCACCTGTAATCGCCCCGACCGTCGTTGCAACCTCCAGGAACATCCCAACGCGTAAATTTGTAATCCGATCTCTTATGTACGCAATCGCTGAACCGCTTGAAGTCGCAATGACAGATATTATGCTCGCGCCAATAGCATGCTTAATATCGACCCCGAATAGCATCGTCAGTGCTGGTGTTACGACGATCCCGCCTCCAAGACCAAGGACGGATCCGACAATACCTGCTAATATGGCAATGCCGAAAATTTCGATCACCATCATGGACAATTTGTTCGCCTCCGTTTGCTATTTATTATGCATGCTCCATTGTAGCCCGAACCGCCTTAATGAACAACCACATTCCACATTTAATTTAGCACAGCCGTAAGAGATAATGGGCAAGCAGGATCCTCTCCCCAGTATTACCATCTACCCATCACCCTATCAGCGATCATATAGACCGTACATGCGAAAAAAACCGGGGTACCTGCCATTTAGGCAAGACCCCGGTTCTGCTCATCACGTAATCTGTTATTTAAGCATTTGCTCCATTTAGCTGCATAAGCAGACCATCGAGCATTTCATCCGTAAACGCCCCTTGTGCAAAAGCAAGCAATGCACGAATTGGCATATCATTCATCATCGCCAGCATCATTTCTGGCGCATCATTTTCGAGACCATCACCAAGCCCTGATTGCTCTCGGAACTTCCGAAGCAATGGTTCTGCAATTTGCGCTCCAAATGGATCTCTCATTATATCCCCGAACGTCGAATTCCGGGTAAAGCTGCGCTTCAGTTCTACAGAAGATTCCACATGAATGCGCTCCTGAAGCTCGATTTGCTGCGACGACTTGCCAATCAAGATATCGAATTCACCGGTTTCAACATGCCAATCTTTCAGCTCAACGTTATAATACGCAAAGGCTCTGCGATCAAGTGTGAAGCTTACGACTTTCTCTTCTCCAGACCCGAGATCAACTTTAACAAATCCTTTCAGTTCTTTCTCTGGACGAATCACCTTCGATTCGACATCGCGAACATAGAGCTGAACGATTTCCTTCCCTGCGATACTGCCCGTATTCTTCACATTCACTTGAACCGTAACCGTATCTTGATCCGACATCGACGTACGATCCACAACCAAGTTCGAATATTCGAAGGTCGTATAGCTAAGACCATATCCGAACGGGAACAACGGCTCAATATGCTTCGCATCGTAATAGCGATAACCGACGAAGAGCCCTTCTTTATATTCAACGATATCGCCAACCCCTGGGAAGTTCAAATAGGATGGGTTATGCTCCAACTGCATCGGGAAAGTCTCCGCGAGTTTACCCGATGGATTCACAAGCCCGAAGAGCAGGTTCGCGATGGCACCACCTAACGCTTGCCCGCCCAAATGCCCTTCAAGTACAGCTTTCACGGATTGGATCCATGGCATCTCAATCGCTGATCCGTTCATAAGCACCACAACGATATTCGGCTGCACCTCAGCAATCGCTTCGATGAGCTGCCGCTGGTTGGCCGGGATCTTAAGATGTTTGCGATCATAGCCTTCCGACTCATAACGATCAGGCAATCCTGCGAATACCACAGCAACATCGCTCGCCATGGCTGCTTCTTTCGCTTGTTGCACGGCCGTAGCATCGATATCATCGTTGTCTAAGTTATAGCCTGGAGCATAGGTGATCTGCCCACTTGCGCCAGCAATTTTGCAAATCTCATCGTAGACGTTATCGAGTTTCGTCGGATTGATATGCGAGCTTCCTCCACCTTGATAACGTGGATTTTGTGCGAAGGCCCCAATAATAGCAAGTTTACCCTCTGCATGAAGCGGTAGAATCGCACCATCATTTTTCAGCAGCACCATACTTTCTTGCGCCACCTCCATCGCAAGTCGATGATGGGCTTCCAGATCCACAGTCGCATCTGGGTTCGCGTTGTCTGCTGCTCTGAATATAATTTCTAACAATCTTGCTACCGCATCATTCAAGACCTCTTCAGCAAGTTCTCCATTTTGTACGGCTTGCACGATCTTGCGGTCTGAATATCCGTTCGTCGACGGCATTTCAAGCTCAAGACCTGCTGCTAACCCTTTCACACGGTCCACTACCGCCCCCCAGTCCGAGACGACGAAACCATCATGACCCCATTCTTTCTTCAGAATTTCTGTAAGCAAGTATTCATTCTGTGATGCAAACTCGCCGTTCACTTGGTTGTAAGAACACATGACGGTCCACGGCTTGCCTTTCTTCACAGGGGTCTCGAAACAAGTCAGATACAATTCATGCATCGTGCGCTCATCGACGACGGCATTGACCGACATGCGGCGATGCTCTTGATTATTCACAGCAAAATGTTTCAACGACGTCCCCACGCCTTGGCTCTGTACCCCAAGAATGTGCTGCGTTGCCATTTCTGAAGTGAGGTATGGATCTTCCGAGAAATATTCGAAATTCCGTCCACAGAGTGGTGAGCGCTTCAAGTTCACACCCGGACCGAGCAGTACCCCAACGTTCTCAACCTGACACTCCTCACCGAGCGCAACACCGACTTGATACATCAAATCGCGATCCCAAGAACAGGCCATACCTGCAGCTGAAGGGAAGCATGTTGCAGGAACGCTATTCAGTAGCCCCAAATGATCGCTATTCCCATCCTGTTTGCGTAGGCCATGCGGCCCGTCCGTTACCATAATGGATGGAATGCCAAGACGTTCAACAGGTTTTGTATGCCAGAAATTAAGTCCCGAGCATAACCCCGCTTTTTCTTCTAATGTCATTTGTTCGATTAGTGCAGTGATCTCTCTACGCATCACAATCACCCTTTCATTGTTATTAATTCCAATCGATAGAGCGCTTACAATAATGTTATAGCTCTCATCTTATTCGATTCACAATTATTTTTATGGTATTTTTTCAATGTATTTAGGAATTTTAATCAACAAAAAAAGCGGATTACTCATAGTTCATGAATAACCCACTTCCGATAGCATTCTATTGTGCTAATAATGCCCGAATATCATCCTCGATATTTTTCGGCTCAACCGTTGGAGCATATCGACGAACAACCTGCCCACTCCGATCAACAAGGAATTTTGTGAAATTCCATTTGATATCGTTAATGAGCACGCCCTTCGCTTCCTTCTTCAAGAACTTGTACAGTGGATGTGCCGAGCTTCCATTAACATGAATCTTGGCGAACATGGGAAATGTAACACCATAATTCAATTGACAGAACGATTCGATTTCCTCATTTGTGCCTGGCTCTTGTGACATGAATTGGTTCGTTGGAAAGCCTAACACTTCAAACCCTTGATCCCGGTAGGTACGATACAATAACTCAAGCCCTTCATATTGAGGTGTAAACCCACATTTGCTCGCTGTATTCACAATGAGCAGTACCTTCCCGGTATAATCGACAAGCGCTTTCTCTTCACCCGTAATACGTGCTGCAGAATAATCATAGATCGAAGTCACCCTGATTCCTCCTTTTCCTGGACTAATCGTTCCTTCACTATAGCGAAGCCACCTGTTTGATGTCAACACAATGAAACGACTCTCTATCTCGACCGTACGTATTACAATCTCAAGGAGATGATAAGGATAAAAACACGCGTCGTTCTTGATAAGACCTATGCCCCATCAACCTTCCGGTTATATCCGTGCATGATCTGTAAAAAAGCGCTTTTCACTTCAAGCAGCACAGCCGCATTTTGATGGACTTCTGCAAGGACGAGCGCTCCTTCAAGGGATGAGACCAGCAGCACCGTCGTCGATTCAATCGGAAGATGGGCTGACCACGTCCCTTCTTCCGTCCCTTGCATGATCAAGGTTCGAAATACTTGTGATTTCCGCTCAAAAAAATCTTGAATTTGTGTTCTAATTAATCGTGCATCTATCGATACTTGATTCCATAGCGAAATGAACGGGTTCCCCCCAACACAATTCCGTTCGTTGATTTCGCGATACAACATCTCGAATAAGATATCGATCTTATTCGCAACCCCTAGCTGCAGCGCAGTTATTTCATCGATCAGCAGTTCATATCTTGCAATGCGCCACGCAATAACCTCTAACGTCAATTCCTCCTTGCTCTTGAAGTGATAGTAGATATTAGACTTGGACACGCCGCTTATCGCCACGACCTCATCCATACTCGAATCATGATACCCTTTGTGCAAGAACAATTCGGCTGCAGCTTCCACTGCTTTCTGACGGTTGGACTTTTTGGAAATATTTGTTGTCATCATAACTAGTACTATAGATAGCTAATCTAGGACTGTCAACGGATAAAATCGCATCACAAATGGGTAAAATTGTATAATTTAAAAGCCACCTTCTGCTTGAAGGCGGCTCATCGTCTAGGTTATGGGGTGCTTTTCAATACGTAAGTGATGATGAGATCCACTGTTCCCGTGCTCTCATCTCTTGCGATAATGGCTGAGAAATCCGTTCCGTCTTTCTTACCACCAAGCGTTGCTGATGCATCCACAGTAAAGCTGTTAATGTCTTTAAATCCACCGGCGTTCAAATAATCTGTAATCTGCTGAACCACCGTATCGACCTTCGCTTCGCCGCTGCAGGTGACCATCACAGAGATATCGCCGTTTTGTTCCGACCTGGCTGAGCCCTTCAATTGAAACCCTTTCGGAATCGGAGCATCTTGTGGGAAATCCTTGGGCATTTCAGTCGTAGAGTATTCAGACTTGATTTCTTTCCCATCACTAGTCTTGCCGGTAATGGACACGCTATCCCCGTTCTGATCGCCTGTGACTGTCATCGTGCCCTGATCCGTCTTGATTGTCGTTGACTCTGAACGTCCGCATGCGGAGAGGACCATCATGCTGCTGAGCACGATCACTCCCCACATCCTTTCTTTCTTCATGGAACTACTCACCCTTTCATGATGTCAATAAAACATCATATGTGGAGAGCTCTTCCAACATACTAAGATTCTTCCGGAGATACATTAGAATGAATCATTGATACATGTTCAAATGATGCTTATCTGTTCGGCTAATTGATGACTTTCCAAGACCTGATCTGCGCGAATGCTGCATTGCTCCGGTGTTTTCAATGTCGATAGGAAATGATGCACAGCACCTTCGAACCCTCGACGTCGTAGTACCGTATCCCAACTACCGAAGGTGTGGTAGGTTGGCGCGTTGCCTTTCTCAGCCATAATAGCTTGTTCCATATTCGTCACTTCCGCGGAACGTCCATGTCCGTGCAGCTCCAGCTTCTCCAGATCAGCCCCTGCATGCCGCACCATGCTGTAGGAAGCATCCGAATGGTCAAAATGAAGCATACCCGATGCGCTCAGCATCTTTCCTTCTTCATTGATACGTAGTGATTTGGTACCCACCTCATAGTTCGCTCCGCCAAGCCAGATCATCATATCTAACATATGAATGAGATCATCGTATATCGTCATTTTGGCGTTGTGAGACTGTAATCGTGTCCGATGCTTCTGTACTGCGAGGTACTCGATGCCGCCTTGTTCTTCAAGCCACTGCTTGGCCTGTACATACTGCGGCGCGAATCTTCGATTGAAGCCTACAGCAAGTGATACTCCCTTCGCCTCGGCTCGTGAAGCCATTGCAATGGATTCTGCTAGATGGTACGACAGCGGCTTATCGACATATACGGGGATCCCTCGATTCAAGCAAGCTGTAACAAGTTCATAATGCGATTCCGTTGGACTATGGATGAATACAGCATCCAAACCGCGATCTATTAATTCCTCGAAGCGTGTTGTGCCGAAGGGCAGCCGGTACTGGCGCAACATCCGATCCACCGTCGCTTGCGTCGTGCTCATCACACCTGCAATTTCAACATCTTTATGTACAGACAGAAGGGGCAAATATACCTTCTGTGCAATGTCTCCTAGACCGATCATTCCAATTCGTAGTGTCATTCCATTCCCATTCCTTCCTCTAGATACAGTACATCTCTCTTATCTAGAGTACAGGAACCTTCCCAATCGAACAAGCCATCTTGGTTCCCGCCCTAGGATAAACCTTCGAAATCCACTATAATCATCATAAGAAGACCATAGCGAAAGAAGTGAATCCGTTGAACATCCAGAAAATAAAAGACCGACAAGAGCTGGAACAGAAGGTGCCACGATTCCCTTGGTACGTTCAGCAGTTTATCGATTATAAGCTGCCGGACCTGTCACCATCCACCCTCTTAGAGTATACGCGTGACTATGAGATCTTCTTCTCCTGGCTTATGGCCGAAGGACTCACAACAGCTCAAGTAATGAAGGACATTACCTTACAAGACCTTGAAGTATTACATATGGAATCGATCGTGAACTATCGAATTTTCCTGTCCACATTTAAGGAGAATACGAACGCAAAAGTAACCATTTCGAGGAAACTCTCCTCCCTTCGTTCGATATTTCATTATCTAAGCCAAATTGCCGAGGACGAGCAATTCTATCCCTTGTTAAAGCGCAATATTATGGCCAAAGTTGAGATCAAGCGCATACATAAACCAAAAGATACCGCATCCAAGCTCAAAGGAAAATTGCTCGAAGAACATGAACTCGCCGCATTCATTCAATACATACAAGAAGGCTATGGGCAAGATGTTGCGAACAACAAACAAGCACTATATGCCTATGAACTGAACAAGCAGCGCGATGCATGTATCACCAGCTTGATTCTAAACTCTGGCTTGCGGGTATCCGAAGTCGTGAATTTGAACATGGAAGATGTCGACCTCAATAACAAACTTGTCTATGTTTATCGCAAAGGGAATCACGATGAGACCTTCAAAGCCCCCGTATACTTTCGCGAGGAGGCGAAGCCTGACCTAATCACCTACATGGAGATGCGGCCTGTACGCTATAGTGCACCACGTAAAGAGAAGGCTCTATTTCTCGCAATCCCGAATGGGCAGCAGGAAGGGAAACGTATGACGAAGCGGGCCATGCAGGAGATGATCATCAAATATGCCAAACGGTTCGGGAAGCCCTACTTGACGATCCATAAGCTCCGCCACTCCTTTGCAACCGATTATTACTTGCAAAATGATATTTATAAGACCAAGGAGCAGCTTGGGCACGCCTCGACAGAGACCACCGAGGTCTACGCGCATCTCACTGATAAGACGATGTCCGATGCGATTGAGCGTAGGATTACACAAGCATAAACGCCTTCGGCGTCCCCGAATACTTACCAAAAAAACCTTTGCTACCGCAGCCCAATCTTGGCTGACATGCAAAGGTTTTTTCTCATTCTCAACCTGCGATGCGTTAGCTTATCGCCTGCCTCGCTTGGAGATTCTACCGCTTCCTGACTTCGTCCTTGGCGCCTTCGATTTCGAAGGAGAGAAGAACGAACCCGATCCACTGCTCTTATTCTTGGAGATACTGCCTGAAGACTTCTTCTTGCTGAACAGTCCGCCAGAATCATCCGATTTCGAAGAACTGCTGCTTGAGCTTCCCCGTTTGAATATAGAGCCTTTTCGTTCCACCGTCATTGGAGGAATCGATTTTTTCTCATTGGTGCTAGGTGCATGGTATTGTTTATTCGGCTTATACTTCTCATAGCTCGTATAACCGCGATAATTACCATACTTCTTGCCGCCGAATGAATCAAATAGATCGCTTACAAGACTACCAATCAGATAAGCTTCCAAAAAGCTTGGGTTATAATTTCGCTGGACGTATTCTTTCGAGTCAACCTCAATGAGAGAATCCTCAGGCTTCTTCTCGTCCTTCATCACATGAATCCACTTGTCCGAATAGACTAGGAACATATGATCCGGATCTTCCTTCGATTTCTGCTCCGGCTTCTGCTGGTCGGACAGCTCCGCCGCTACAACCGGAACGGTCTTCCCTTCTGCACGATAGATATACGAGGTCTCTGAACCCGACTTATTCACAGATTCGAGCGGATACGTATCGCTAACATTCGGAGAACCGCAACCCGTCAGAACCGAAGCCATTAACGCAACGACGAGTACACTTTTAATGACATACTGTAGCCACTTCGACACTTGGTTCACGCTCCTTGCTTCTAGCGGTTGTTCAAAAAATCATAGCCGACTTATTGACCTCTCAATTCTAGCGATTACGTTCCTCTAAGGACCTGCACATCTCCAGAAATCACTTTGTCACCCTCATATAACATAAATCTTCCATTCTGCCATTCGATGCGCAGCAGCTTATAATCATCCGATTGATACTGCCATACATATTGCTCCCCTGCTTGCATGAATGGCGTCTTGCCCGTTACGAGCACATTACCGGAATATTGCTCTTCCATGTAATACGTACGGTCTTCCATTTCAATGGTCGTCGGAACTTCATCCGGTTCATCGAGTCGGCCATCAATTGGCTCGTACAAAGCATAGACGACTTGCTCGCGTTCCTCAATATGCAAATAACGAATCGTATTCCCATCCTGTAATGTCAAGACAACGGCATTCCGTTGACGGTTATTCGTTCTTCCCGTAATTTGATAAGTGACTAATGATACTTCTACAGCATCACCAGGCCCAAGCTGCAGAATGTTTCGCTCCGCTTTGGGTGGCTCGGGCTTCGCTAGTATGTTCTTGATACGATTGAATATACTCATGTCTTACGCTCCTTCAATCTTAGATACCGTCGGTTTCATTACAGACAAGCGGAGATGATCAATGCTCCGACAATATGCAGAGAACCTCCGAATAATGCATGCGGCATAAAACCTTCCTTCGTGCCTTCATCCAGCTTCAGACCGAAGCTTCTGCGCAATACCAAGCGAACAATCCATTCAATCACGAGCAGGATGATAAAGGATACGAACGAGATGATAAGCCCATCCCAGAGACTATCCGTCTTTGCGATCGATGAGGACAGGATATAACCTTGCGCGAGCAGCTTCATAACGAAGCGAGTTGTTACGGCTGTATTCCCCTTCTTGATCTCGTCCATATCTTTATACGGTGTAAACAGTGAGTCCACGAACATAATGACACAGAGTAGAACCGTGCCCATCCCCGTCCAGACAAGAATTCGCAGAATATCCTGAATTGCGATTGTCATGTTAAGCCTCCTCCAAAAAGGTTCCATTCATTGGGAAAGGAAGAAAAACGCCCTCGCGCTCCCCTTCCTTCCTACAACCATCGTACTTATCTTATTTATTTATTCTCGTATTGTTTCATAAGCGCTGCAAGCTCATCATCAACTACTTTGTCTTTGTTCAGTGCCGCAAATTCATCATCGAGCGATTTGTCTTTGGAAGCCATCTCATTACTTGCTTCAGCCTGTGCTTCCATTTGCAGCATTTTCTCTTCCATCCGTTTTAAGCCCGCTGCTGCTGTATCAGAACCAAAGCCAGTCATCGCTTTATTGATTTCATTTTGCGCTTTCGCCGCGTTGTAACGAGCAATCAGCGTCTCACGCTTGTTCTTCATCTCGGTTAATTGCTTGCGCATTTCTTCAAGCTTACCGCGAAGGTTATCTGCTGCAGCTTTGTTCTGATCGTAACCAATTTTGAACTCGTTCATCTTCTGCTCAGCAGATCTCTTCTCTTCCAATGCACGGCGGGCCAGATCAATGTTTTGCGCTTGCGCCGCCATGTGTGCTTGCTCTTCACGCTTCTTCACGAGCGCTACTTGCTCTTCATATTGCTGCTTGAATTTCTTCTCAATCGCGATTTGTTGTGCAACGGCTTTCTCGGCATCTTCCAAGTCTTCCGTCATGTCACGAATATATTGATCCGTCAATTTCACTGGATCTTCAGCTTTCTCAATGAGAGCATAGACATTCGATAGAGTTAGGTCGCGTAATCTTTTGAAAATAGACATGTGGTACTCCTCCTCAATGGATCTGTTATTATGTTTATGTTACTGTATTACGTCGTCATTTGGAATCCGGTTTCGAATTTTTTTCATAACCTAAATAAAATCATTCATAAAGTGCGGATTCGGCACGATCGGTTCACGTATTGGATTGTATTCTATACGAACTCCGTTGTTAAGAAAAATAAAAAACACAGGAATCTACTCTCCCTGTGTTTTTTATGTTCATTATAAGATCCCACGAATTTCTTCCAGCGTAGAGACCTTCTCTTGTTCCATCCATTTCTTGATACCTTCTGTCATCTGTTCACCTGCACGTGGATTCATAAAGTTGTACGTGCCGATCTGGATTACCGAAGCCCCAGCCATAATAAACTCGATGACATCACTCGCCGTCGTGATCCCGCCCATACCCATAATCGGAATCTTCACATGCTGAGCCACTTGGTGTACCATGCGTAAGGCTATTGGCTTAATCGCAGGACCTGACAAGCCTGCATAGAGGTTGTGGAAGACACTTTTGCGAGAACGCGTATCAATCTTCATTCCCGATATCGTGTTAATGAGTGATACCCCGTCCGCACCTTCTATTTCACACATATACGCCATCTCTGCAATGTTCTCAGCATTTGGCGATAATTTCACGACGAGAGGCAGTGATGTCGCTTGACGAACTTCTCGAACGACCTGTCGTGCTGTCTCTGTCTGAACGCCATAGGCGATCCCGCCTTCCTTCACGTTCGGGCATGAAATATTCAACTCGATGATATCGATGGAGCAGCGTCCAACTTCTCTCAGCTTCTTCTCATGCGCTGTAATCATCTCTGCACCGATCCGATAATCCTCCATACACCCGCCGCCAAGGTTGACGATCCGCGCCGTATCCAATATCTCCCAATACGGGGCTTCTTCTTTCAGAAAGTATTCAATCCCCGGATTCTCAAGACCGACACTATTCAGCATACCGGAAGGGGTCTCCCAGACACGAACACCAGGATTTCCTGCCTTCGGAGCAAGGGTCAACCCTTTACCTGAAATACCGCCAAGTCGATTGATATCGTAGAGCTTGGCATATTCTTTACCGAAACCAAACGTACCTGACGCCATCACAATTGGATTCTTAAAAGGTACACCCGCAATTTCACATGCCATGTTAAGCATCAAATCGAACCTCCTCCGCTGCAAATACCGGCCCATCCACACACGCCTTTCGATTTCCACCTTGGCACATGACGCTGCATACAAGACATGCACCAATCCCACAAGCCATCCGCTTCTCCAGCGAAACATAGACTTCTGCACCCGATCCTTGCGCACGTTCCACCAAAGCTTGCATCATGACATGCGGTCCGCACGTGATAATCGTGTCATACTTTGCGTAATCGATTTGATTCACAATAATTCCGCCTACATCACAGACAACATCGCCTGCGAAGGGCCTAAATTCATCGACCAGATAGGATTCTCGGCTAAACCCAAGATATATATCTGGTTGATGCAGCTGCTTCGCAGCTAGATATAATGGCGCGATACCGATTCCCCCACCGACGAGCGCCACTTTGCCTTGAGCCTCTGGGAAGCCATTGCCATACGGGCCTTCCAGCTGAATTGAGTCCCCCGCTTCAAGCTGCTTGAAACGTTCTGTCCCTTCCCCAATGACGTGATATAAGAAACTAATCTCATGCTCACTGAGATCATATATACTGATAGGTCTGGAAAGCACAGGATAATCTGACCACGCCCGTAGCATGTAGAATTGCCCCATTCGCCCTTCAAACTGTCCTTCGATTTTCATCAGGTATACGTCTTTTGCGATCTTGACATTCGACTTAACAATATTCACACGCGCCCTCCTAATATACAGGGTTTTGGCCTCCTTATACTATGACTTGCCATGCTAGCAGAAGCTGTGACAATGTTCACATTTGAGCTTGATTCCTTTGGTAACATTCGCATAATTCACCATTGAAAAGGACATAACAAGGAGACGGATTCCGAATGTGCATATCAGAGTATGAAGGGAGGGGATTCGCTTGCGTTCGTGTTGTATATTGTTCCTAGTCCTGCTGGTTCTCTGTGGCGGTTGTTCAAATTCTTCAAATTCCTCACCGCTACCCAAGGCGCTAGAGACATCCCCTGTTACACTTCATTCCAAGGGAACGGATCATAAGCCTGAACCAGGTACGACAAGACAAACGGTCTCACATCGCAAGAAATCCGAGCGTGCCAAGTCTAGACGACAATCTCGTGCTGAAGAAAGCTATCGAGCATTATCCGCTTTGCGCCATAAGTACCCTACGATTTTCAAGAATAGCGGAGCTTCCAATGCCAGGCGCGTATCCCTAACTTTCGATGACGTGCCTGATGAATTCACAGGTAAAGTGCTAGATGTGTTAAAAGAATATAACGTGAAAGCGACATTTTTCGTAATGGGTTACCGAGCAGAAAAACATCCTGATATCATAAGACGTATGGTTCGAGAAGGACATCTCGTTGGCAACCATACCTACAATCATCCTCTGCTCACGAAATTGTCCATGGTCAAATTCAAACAGCAAATTTTGCGGACGGACGCCATACTGCATCGAATTATCGGGTATCACCCTAAGTTCATTCGCCCCCCTTATGGGGAGATCAATGAGCAGCAAGTAAGGTGGGCTGGGAGCCAAGGGTATATCATTGTCAATTGGAATGTTGATTCGCAGGATTGGCGAGGTCTTAGCGCTCAAAGGGTCATGAGCAATATCTTAACGACAACCCGGCCGGGTTCGATCATTTTGCAGCATGCTGGAGGGAATGTTGGGGGCGTCTTGAATGGAACGTTGGAAGCTCTGCCTCGCGTGATTGAACGATTAAAAAATAAGCGTTATCAATTCGTCACACTCACCGATATGTTTCATGTGCGTAAGAACAATGCATAACGCGATGAACGCAGAAACGCTTCCTGCATCCTTGTTCAAGGATGGGAAGCGTTTTTCGCATTTAGGATAATACAAATACTTTTACATTTTGAATGCCGAATTTACTTGCACTCGATTGCGTTGTATCTACGAAGATATCAATGCGATTCCCTCTTATGCTGCCACCAATGTCATTGGCTCTACCGACGAACCCACCGGCTGGCAGACCATTGAATGAGTAACCTGTCACGAATACCTTTGTTCCTAGCGGAATCATTTTAGGATCAACAGCAATGGTACCATGCGTTAATTGATTACCGAAATAATCTAATCCTGCCCACGATCCATTCTCACTTGCAGCTGCTGTATAGGCTGTCGCTTTCACATTCAAGGACTTCTTGTAGCTTGTAGGCTCTCCAGAGATTTGGACCACATTATCAGACGATGCAGACACTGCTGCTTCCTTTTTCTTTGGCTCTGGTTTCTCTTCTTTAATCACTGTAGGCTCCGATGCAGATTTTGCAGTCACCTTCGAATCTGCCACAGGCGGTGCTGAGGCAACCTCAGCTTTTGTTTCTTTGGCTCCAGGAAATTCAATCTTTAATCCTTGATAGATATTGAGTGGATCGACGTTCGGATTCGCCTTCATGAGATCATTCATATCGATGCTGTTCGTCTTTGCGATTTTGAAGAACGTATCTCCGTCTTTCGCGTAATAAGGCGCTGCTGCAACAACAGTAATCGATTGAACAGCTAAGAATGCAGTAAACAACGTAATGGACAATTTCTTCAGATTAAAAATTTTCATAATTCCTCCTTTTCATACGCCTACGAGGTTAGTTGTCGGGTTTGGGTTGAGGATACAACCCTACGCTCATGGCGCTTCACCCCTAGCTGAATCGATTCTTGTGGATTTTGGTATTATCCATTCAGCTGTGAATCATCCCCCGCACTTCAACAAGCGAAGTTTCGGCTCAATCAATATATCACAATTTTGTAACCAGTGCGCAAGCAAATTTTAACAAATCGCGCAACCACGCGGTGTATCAGCATTTTTCATGATTAATTTTTTGATACAATTACAGCAAAAAGACCTATTCTTCGAGTTTTGAGGCTCGAATCGAATAGGTCTTCCAATGATAAAACGACTTTTATTTAACCAAAGAAGGTATTGTATAACAGATATGCATTCAATACAATGATGACGATAGTTACGAACCATGCCGTCCATTTGATCCAAGACTTATTTACAAACTCACCCATTTTAGCAGGATCGCTTGTAAATTTCACGAGTGGTACGACTGCAAAGGACAGCTGGAGCGAGAGAATCACTTGACTCAGGATGAGCAAATCACTAACACCCTTCTCACCATACATTACCGTTACGATAACCGCTGGAATAATAGCGATCATCCGCGTAATTAAGCGGCGCAGCCATGGTTTGAGTCGAATATTCAGGAAACCTTCCATGACGATCTGTCCTGCTAACGTTCCTGTTAACGTCGAGTTCTGGCCCGATGCTAGTAGAGCGACCCCAAAAACGATACTGCCTAGTGTTGTGCCGAGTAGTGGTGTCAACATATGATAGGCATCTCCGATATCCGCAATGCTCGTCATACCCGCTTCATGGAAGGTGGCAGATGCAATGATCAAAATCGATGCATTGATGAATAACGCGAATAATAGGGCGATGGATGAATCCCAAGTCGAGTATTTAATCGCTTGACGTTTCCCTGCCGAGTTCTCGTCGTAGCCCCGGGTCTGTACAATGGATGAGTGCAGATACAAATTATGAGGCATGACGGTGGCCCCTAGAATTCCGATGCCAATATACAACATCGTTGGGTTCGTAATGATCTCAGCACTAGGAATGAATCCACGTGCAATTCCACCAAGATCCGGTCTGGATAAGAAATATTCAACCACAAAACAGCCGCCAATCGTTACGATCAATAAAATGACTAATATCTCGATATATCGAAACCCTTTGTTCTGAAGGAGCAGAACGATGAGGACATCCACTGCGGTAATTAATACGCCATATACAAGTGGAATCCCGAATAACAAATTTAACGCTATCGCTGCCCCGATGACTTCGGCCAAATCACAAGCGGCTATCGCCAGCTCACACAGCACCCACAATACGAAATTCACTGGTTTCGTATAATGATCTCGGCAAGCTTGCGCAAGATCACGCCCCGTTACGATCCCTAGTTTGCCAGCAAGTGCCTGCAGTAACATCGCCATCAAGTTGGAAATGAAGATAACGGACAGTAGCGTATAGCCGAACATCGAACCTCCGGCAATACTCGTCGCCCAGTTCCCCGGATCCATGTAACCTACGGCAACAAGATAACCTGGGCCCGCAAATGCTAAAAACTTCTTGAGCCATGAACCTGTCTTAGGAATTTTCATGGACCGATAAACTTCAGGTAAAGAATGCTGATCCCGTTCTTGTCGCCATGCTTTCTTCGCAAAAGCTGGTTCACTCAATGGTTTCATTTCTACATTGTTCTCCATAACAATCACTCCTATCTTACTGGTGGTACTTTCCTCATACCTGTCTATGTCAATTGTGTATTGGACAAAATATTTTTCCTTAGTGCAACTTTTAGGGTAAAAATAAAAGCCACTTCAATGCATCTTATTCAGAGGAATCATAAATGTTCTACTAATTAAATTGTACTAGGGAAACTTTTTTTGTCAATACCTAAATTTCGGTACCTCACCAACAATTTATCACAATACCCGTGTCACTGGGTTCTCATGCAAAAATCCCCCGTCCTTGCTTGGACGGAGGATTGTAAGAACGACTCGATTAGAGTACTTTGCTAAGAAATTCTTGCGTACGCGGATGCTTCGGATGACTGAATACCGTCTGCGGATCGCCTTCCTCGACAATATTCCCGCCATCCATGAACACGATTCGATCACCGACTTCGCGGGCAAATCCCATCTCATGCGTGACGATCACCATCGTCATCCCTTGTGCTGCGAGGGACTTCATGACATCCAGCACTTCCCCGACCATTTCTGGATCAAGCGCTGATGTCGGCTCATCGAACAACATCACATGCGGCTGCATAGCAAGCGCACGAGCGATCGCAATACGCTGCTTCTGCCCACCGGATAATTGCGAAGGATAAGCATTCTTCTTATCTTCGAGACCAACTTGGCGAAGTAAATCGAGCGCAATTTGCTCCGCCGAAGCTTTGTCCTTCTTCAATACCTTTAGCGGCGCAAGCGTAATATTGTCTAAGACAGTCATATGCGGGAACAGGTTAAATTGCTGGAACACCATGCCCATTTTCTCGCGTGTGGCATTGATATTGTGCGATTTATCTGTAATTGCATTCCCTTCAAATTGGATCGTTCCTTTCGTAGGAACTTCAAGCAGATTAAGGCATCGTAGAAAAGTACTTTTCCCCGATCCACTCGGACCGATCACAACAACGACTTCCCCTTTTTCGATGGTCATGTCGATGCCTTTCAGGATTTCAAGCTTGCCATAATGTTTGTGCAGGTCTGTTACCTTAATCACTTGCCTTCAGCCTCCGTTCTGCGACTCCAAGTAGCTTAGAGCACGTAAATGTAAGAATGAAGTACAGCACAGCCGCAATGATAAGCGGTGGTAACCCTGCATAAGTGCTTCCACGTACAACTTCTTCTTGAAACATAATATCTGTAATCCCGATCAGGGAGACAATGGACGATTCTTTAATAATAACGACGAACTCATTACCAATCGCCGGAAGCACTTGCTTCAGAGCTTGCGGGAGAATAATGTAACGCATCGCCATGCTTTGGCTCATCCCGAGTGAACGTGCAGCTTCGAGCTGTCCTTTGTCAACAGACTCAATACCTGCACGGAAGATCTCCGCAAGATATGCCGCACTATTGAGGGATAATGCTATCGCACCTGCAATGAATTTCGGGAACTCAATACCAATGGAGGGCAGTCCGAAGTAAATAATGAACAACTGAACCATAAGCGGAGTCCCGCGTAAAAACTCAATATAAGCTATAGCCAACCACTTGAATGGCTTAATTCGAGAACGGCGCATTAGAACTAGAATAACACCAAGAATGAAGCCGAACACAACGGTAACAAGCGATAAGAGTAACGTCCACCATACTCCACTAAGGAATGTAGACTTGTATTGCACGAGGATCGTCCATATGTTGGAATCGCCTTCTTCCGCAAGCTTCGTTGCATCTGTTACATATTTCTTCACTTTATCTTCGCTCATCAAGCGATCAATGGTCTTATTCATTTGACTCACAAGATCTTCGCGGCCCTTCTTCACAGCAACTGCATAACCGTTATCCTCTGACTTCGGGCGTGCGTCTGCAATAGCGAGTGTTGAACGGTTCTTCTCGTAAGATTCTGCAACAGGCAGCTCCACGATTAGGGCATCAACGCGTTTGGATTCAAGGCTAAGAAGGATATCTGACATTTTACTCAGCGCATCAACCTTGGCATTCGGAATAGCTCGGGCAATATCTTCGTAAATCGTCGACTTCTGAGCCCCGATGTTCTTCCCGATCAAATCATCCATCGTCTTATACTTATCTTTGTCTTCAGCACGTACCAAGACGGCTTGATCCGATGTATAGTAGATCGATGAAAAGTCTACATTCTTCTTACGTTCTTCCGTTGGATTCATGGCCGCCATGGCGATATCAATCTTACCGGAGTTTAACGCGAGCAGCAGACTGTCAAATTTCATATCTTCAATGACGAGTTCTGCACCCATATCTTTCGCGAGCTCTTTCGCGATTTCAATATCAAATCCTACAATTTCATCCGTACCGTTGATTTTCTTATGAAACTCATACGGAGGGTAATCTGCACTTGTTCCAAGTACCAATTTTTTACTGTTCGTTGATTGTCCAGATGCATCGGAATTCACTCCACTACAACCGGCAATCAACATGATTGTTAATAAACATGCAAGCAATGCGTTAATTCTTTTCATTCGATCAATCCTCTTATGTCTTATTATCATGGCGCAAGGAGAATTATACGTTATCATGCATGAATATACAACAATTATTTTCGACAAAATTCGAGTAATCCAACGTTTTCCTGATTCAATACAATATAATGTTGGTCAATTTTCAAAAAGATGGAATATATCAGGTTATCTTCGTCATTTTAGGATGCCCTTCAGCGACAAAGACATGCGCTAACGCAACGGGCAGTGATATTGGACCCCCAGCTTCCCTGCCGTTACCAACTTTCCATAGCATGCCAAAAAGGCGATACTTATAAGTATAAGTACCGCCTTTCATATAAGGTATATGATTCATTTCTACGCATTATCGATTACACATCAGACTCGTCCTGAATGATCTCATGCATTTTATCGCATTTCGGCAAAGATACGATGACGGACGTTCCTTCCCCCGAAATACTCGTGATGGTTAGTGTCCCTCCATGCTGCTCGACCAATTCTCTCGTAATCGCGAGACCAAGTCCTGTGCCCCCGCCTAACGGATTCACCTGGTAGAACTTCTCCGTCACTTTGGTAATGTGATCTTGAGTAATTCCGATACCTGTATCACGAACCGTTACGATACATTCCTTCGGCTCATATTCGATGTGAATGAAGATGTTCGATTGGACATGCGAGAACTTAAGGGCATTATCGATGATATTCAAGAATACTTGCTTCAATCGATTGAAATCACCAATGATCGGTACCGGTACGCCGCTCACATTAATCGTAAGCCGTACCTGCTTCTGTTCCGCTTTGGTTCGAACTTGAAGCTTCGTCTCTGTCAGGAGCCCTATAATATCAACAGGATCTTGATGCAGCTTCACTTCTTTCTGCTGCAATCTTGAGAAATCCAATAGCTCTTCAACAAGCCCAATCAATCGATCTGTCTCCTTGGCAATAATCGTCATCCCCAGCTTCGTCTCTTCAGGATCAGAGAAATTGCCAGATACGAGCGTTTCAGTCCATCCTTTGATCCCTGTCAACGGTGTGCGGAGCTCGTGAGAAATCGATGATACGAAATCATTCTTCACCTGATCACTGCGAACGATTTCTTCAGCCATATAGTTCAGTGATGAAGCTAATTCACCTAGCTCATACCTGTAATCCCCTTCGACTCGCACATCAAACCGTCCCTTCGCCATCTGCGCAGAGAACGCTGTGATGTTGTTGATCGGTTTGACGATCGAATTCGCAAGACCAAAGCTGATCAGCAGAACCACCGCGAGTACGACGATGCCCACAGCGACTGAAATGAGTATAATGTTCGATATTTTATTGTTGATGGCTTCGAGCGACGTCACGTATCTCAGAATATACAATGTCTGGCCTTGATCCATAAGCGGTGTCGAAACAGCCATCACATGCTCGCCCGTACCGACCTGACTTCCAATCCACGTTTCTTGTTTGCCATGGACTGCTTGCGCTATGTCGGAAGTCTGTATTCCTTTCTCCACTTGGAACCCTGACGAACTAATCAGCACATCGCCCCGCGTATTTAAGACTTGCAGCTCGGTATTCTCTAGATTGAACATTTTTAGAATATCGGGCAAATAATTCGGGTCATTCTCCGATGCATAGGACACACCGACGAATTTCTGGTAATACGATGTGGCTTGATTCGCATGATTTGACATGTAGTTCGATATCGTATTGTAATAATAGGACTGGATCGAGATCATGAAGATCACCTCGACGATCATAATCGTCAAGAATACGACGATGAAATAATGCATGACGACGGATCGCCGCAATCCTTTTTTAAACATGTCGGCTTCCCTTCCACTTGTATCCATGACCCCATACGGTTTCAATGAACATCGGTGTGGACGGGTCATCTTCCAGCTTCTGACGCAATCTTCGAATATTTACATCCACAATTTTGGGATCCCCCATGTAATCCTTGCCCCAGACATGATCCAGCAAGACATCGCGGCTAAGTGGCACATCCTCGCGCTCCAGGAATAATTGAATCAAGGAGAACTCCGTTGGCGTCAACTCGATAATTTGATGATTTTTCTTGAATTGTTTGGCGATCAGATCAAGTGTGAATGGTCCTGATTCGAAGCTAATCTTCGCACCGGACTCACTATGCACATTGACCCGTCGCAATAAGGATTGAATCCGAGCGATTAGTTCTGTTGGACTGAATGGCTTGCTCACATGGTCATCAGCACCAACGGAGAGTGCATAGACTTTATCCTGTTCCTGAACCTTAGCCGTTAAGAATATTATACCAATTCGCTCGTTCGTCTCCCGAATTTTACGACATACCTCAAATCCGTCAATGCCTGGCACCATCACGTCGAGTAGTGCTATATCGAATGTCGGGTCGGCGTTGAATTTCTCAAGCGCTTCTTCTCCGGTCGCCGCTTCAACAACCTCAAGTCCATTTCGTTTTAAGTTAATCACGATAAAACTGCGAATGGATTCTTCATCTTCAAGAATTAGAACTTTACTCATGAATGTCACCTCTTTGTTATTTCAATTGGCGTGAGTTCAACATTGCCTTTCCCTGAACTCAAATCATAACTGCTCCGAAGGCCAATAATATGCTCTTCGGTTCTCGCAAGCATTTTCCATCCTGTATGGTTCTTCTCCCATGCAGATAACGAGAAGAATCGGATCTCTGCCATCGTCTCGCCTGTATCGATATTGATGAAATTGAGGTATTCTTCCAATTTGGATCTTCGGGAAATCGTTACTTTATGATGCCATTCCGGCGGGAAATTGAAATAGAACCGATCTTGTAAATCCCGATACTGCTCAAGAACGAACTTCAGCCCATGATCTCCATCCCATTTATGATATGTTATGAACCATGGAATACCTGCGAGACCCTCATCTTCCCAACCATATGGCGTCTCCAGCATGGCAATCTCCAGAATACCGTCCTTATCTTCATCGGAGCTATAAGTTGCATAAGGTTTATATGTCTGTTCCGATGAGAGCACCTTCGTAAGCTTATTATCCTTCATTATAATAACGTCCGTATACGCGGAATGTGCACCTACGGAAGCATCGAGCACGATCCCTTGCACATCTTCAGATACTTTCCCGGTCACGACGTTGTAATACGTATTGACGGTTGGATCCAACTTCAGTGAACTTAACGGTTCGAACTTCTCTGTAATTTCATTGTACTGAATCGAAGTCAGCTCGGCTGTCTGACCCTGCTTGAAGTTCAAGAGACTAAGTTCGAACTTTCCATCCCCGTTCAAATCATTAATGACATAAGAGGAATATGATTTTTCTAACATTTTAACCATTTGATTATCTTTGTAAGAATAGACAATAAGGCCTTTCTGTACTTCTGTATCACCACTTGAATAGCCGACGATCATCTCGATAGTCCCGTCATGGGTTACATCAACCAGATCAAAGGAATCGAGTTCAAAGCCTTCTCCATCGAAATCCAATTTTTTACGCCATGTATCTCCATTATTCTCCCAGATCATTCCATGAATTCGAACCGGTTGATCTGGAGTTCGATAGAATACTACAGCTTCGCTGACCCCATCATGATTAAGATCCGTAATGCGAATGGCACTCGTATCATTAATATTCGTCGGCCGGATGATGGAGCCCCCTTCGGGAAGATCTTCCATAATCAGGCTATACAGATTTTCCTTATCTTCAGGCAAGCGAGGGATGCTCATTAATGCCCGAGGATCCTTCGTAATTTCACAGCCGCTCAGCACGATCATCAGGCAGCTAAATAGGAGAATAACGGACAACCTACATTTCAACCTTGATCACACTCCCTTATTTCACCTTGCCCTTAGCCTTTACTGAATTGAATCGGTTTAAGCGTCTCGTCTAGCGTCTTGAATTGATATCCGCGATCTTTCAAAAATTTCAACACTTGCGGTAAGTACTTAAGCGTTTCTTTTCGGTCATGCATTAGGATAACAGGCGAAATATTTTTCTTCTCGAGTCCAAGCACTTCTTTCTTCACGGTATCCACGTAACGTGCATCCCGGTATTTCCAGTCAAGGCTATCGACATTCCAATCCCATAGTGTAAATCCAGCATCTTTGACAGCCTTCATATAGTCTTTCTTCATATAGGGAGCACTACCATACGGCGTGCGGATAAGCCAAGTCTCTGCTCCAGTCAATTTCTGAATTGTCTTCTGCCCTGCTGCCATCTCACTAACAACAGATGTCCTGGATGCATAATATTTCTTCACTTGATGCGTAACGCCATGCATCGCTGGCATATGTCCCTCTTTAACCAGCCGTTTTACAGCTTCCGGATATCGACGCATATTAGGCTCCAGCATGAAAAAGGTTGCTTCGACATCATACTCTTTAAGCACGTCGAGTAATCCCATCGTATGCGGACTCGCTCCATCATCAAATGTTATATAAGCTATTTTGCCAACAAGTGGTTTCGTCGCTTTGTTAGGCTGCTTCACTTCTTCCGGTTGTTTCGGCTTATCAGATTGTTTCTGTTGATCTGATTTATCCGTCGGCTTCTTCTTATCGGATTGGTCCTCTTTCGAATGCGGAGGCTGAACTTTCGATCCCTCTTTATTCTTCTCGCTATCCTTCTGCGGTGTTGAAGGCTCAGAAGGCTCCTTCACATCACCAGGAGTATACGTAGAAGATGTTACGGTCGGCGATGGCGCCTCCGTTAAGTTGCTTTTCACCTGAACCTTTGATGAATCTCCCAAAACAGTCATTTGAAAAATAACATAGGCACACGCGATCAGCATGATTACTAGCGCAATTTTCGTCTTGTTTTTCATATTGATCTCATCCTATTCTATGTAATCTACTCTATCACTACACCTCTCAAATTATAGAGTAGCACAGCAAAAAAAGAGTGACAAAGACATTACAATGCTCGTCAATTCGATCACTCTTTCGACATAAATATTCATTATCATCTATCAATCTTATTAATTGAAAATTTTATTTTTCTCCGACTGCATCAGACGGCGTCCCTTCACATCGACGACAATCTTCCCTTGTGAGAGTCCAATCAATCGACTCGCATAACGTTCTGCTAATTCAACCTGTTGAATAACGGCAATAACCGTAATCCGTTGCTCACGACATAAATTCTGGAGCTGCTGCATGACCGAATCCACGGATTTCGGGTCGAGACCTAATACAGGCTCATCTGCTAGAATAACTTTAGCCCCATGCACAAGCGCACGCGCCAACGCAACACGCTGACGTTCACCCCCGCTTAATTGTTCAATCTTGAGCTTCGCTTTATCTAGCAGCCCTACTTGCTCAATCGTATCCATTGCACCCATATAATCATCTGAACGAACCATTCCCGTCGCCATACGCCAGAGCGGCGTTTGATGATATTGTCCGATCAAGACGTTCTTAAGTGCTGTTTTCTTCGGATGCAGCGTCGGACTCTGCTCGATATATGCGCACTCCCGTCGAATTTTACGTGTTCCTGCGAACTTGTTCGCGAAAATATCCATATCATCAACCATGTACCTTCCCGATGTCCATTTCTCTTGCATGGCGAGGCATTTCAGAAAGGTTGATTTACCACTGCCGCTCGGACCAATAATTGCGATAAACTCCCCTTCTTCTACTTCTAGACTAATATGGTCAAGGATTGTCGATTCGGGTATTTTTTTCAACAATTTATCAACTTTCATCATCACGTTATTCTCCTTCTGCGGATCTATCGTTATACTGAACATAATAGTGGACAATTGGTTGTAAAACAAGCCATAATAACAAGAGCAGTTCTTCGGACTGTGACTTGTATGGGAGGAATTTGTATCATGAGTTATCAGATCAAAGTCTATCATTCTTCAATGTATGAACTATTGTGCAGCTTCTTGATATATACGACACGGAAGTGGACTAATGATTTAGATTGGGGTCAGGAGTGGATTGATGACGTATCCTGTCGACTCGATCCAACCATTGTCGAGCAAATCGATACATTTCGTTCATCGGAAATGATAGACTACGATATTCTCTATTTGTGGACAATTCTACGTGAGCCGAAGACGGATATCCCATCATGTATTCATTATCTAGAGACTTGCGATTTGGACGAGCTGTACGCACAGACAACCCCTTATGTCGATCATGTGGCCAAGGAGGACGTTGCACGCATCCGCGACTCTTATACACCGCTAATCAAAGCATGGTACGAGCAATATTTTGCCGAGATTGAGCATACACTAATACCGTTTCTTGAAGAAGATGCGAAGGAGAAGCAGCAGCTGATCTCCAAGATGGATCCGATCGACCTTGTCGAATATGCGACGAATGGTGTCGTCGTTGAGCCCCTAGATCACTTACATACGATCATACTCATGCCTATGATTCATAGCCGTCCTATGAACTATTATGTGAAATTGAACGGGATGCTGCTGATTCAATATGCGATTGACTTGCCAGAGACGAATGAGCATCAAGTTCCCATTGGTCTCGCTCGCTTCACGCGCGCACTATCCGACCCAAAACGTTTGTTGATATTGCGTTACCTCGCGCAAGAGCTGCGGTCAACATCCGAAGTCGCTGAGATTATGCAGATGACTCCCGAAGCTGTCGGCTCACATATTCGGATTCTACGCGTCGCAGGCTTGCTGCGTACACATCTTAATGATGAGAATGAGAAATACAGTATCCGTGCAGATGGGATTGCTGAGATGCAGCTCTTCCTTGAGTCGTATCTGCGCCTCTAGCCATCAACGTTCATCAAAGAAGCAACTGCTTAAAGAAAGGAGTGAAATCACGATGACACAGCAAACAACACAGCAGAATATTATCTTCGATCTCGACGATACGCTTATTTATTGCAACAAATACTTCTACCTCATCATCGAACAATTCCTAGATCTTATGGAGACGTGGTTTCACACGTATGATATCCGGACGGAACACATCAAGAAAAAACAAATCGATATTGATCTCGAACGCGTAAATCGAGACGGATTCGTTAGCGAGCATTTCCCCGAGTCCTTCGTTGATACGTACCGCTATTTCAGTGTTCTACACGGAAGACCTGTGCATCCGAAGGAAGAAGAGCAGCTAATGCAGCTCGGGCGCAGCGTATATGAGCAGCCAGTTGAGCCTTACCCTGGGATGTTCGAGACATTGTCACATCTCCGAGAAGAAGGACATACACTCTCCCTCTATACTGGCGGAGAGATCCTCATCCAACAGCGCAAAATCGATGAGATGAAGCTGAGAGAGTTCTTCCATGATCGTATCTACATTCGTCAGCATAAGAATCGAGAAGCACTCGAATCGATTTTGTACGAAGGTCAATTCGATCGGCAGAAGACTTGGATGATCGGGAATTCGTTGCGGACGGATGTCACCCCTGCACTTGAAGCTGGACTCAGCGTCATCTACCTCAAGCAGCAAAATGAATGGAAATACAATATGGTGGACTACACGCTTGATCCAGACTCTACTTTGTACACCGTCACATCATTAAATGAAATTCCAGAGGTGCTGAATCAGCACCTGCTATCTTAACCAAAAAGCCTCTAACGTAGTTCGCTACGCTAGAGGCTTTTTGGAGTTACGCAACATGAGGAACAGACACCATCCAATTGTACACAGCATCACAGCTATACAGACAGGCAATAGCCAGAAGCTAACCCCGTGATTTTCCCCTACAGCGGTCTGCAGCATACTCCATTCGATATAACTTAGCACAAGGATCGTCTCAAGCTTCAGCCAGCTGACTAGGAGTCTTGATAATGTGTACTTCTCTTGTACATTCTCAGCCGTAATGACAACGGGATAATTGAATCGATGCGGATAACGGCTCACAATCGAGAATGCAATGTACAAGATGAGGCTGACTCCCGGCAAGAGCAGTAGAATGGTTCTGCTCCCCCATCCATCAGCGTCCCCTTCTGCATTAAAGTGGATTGGCACTTGACTCGGCAGACTATTCCATAATAGGCCGATGTAAAGAATAATGACACATAAGACCGCAATGGAAATCGTGTCATGCCATATTTCAGAATACGTCTTAGGAATGGAAATACGAATACGCTGTGAAGCCACGGCACTCTCCTCCTCATGTTCGTTCTAACTTCAGCTCCCCTGTCTCAGGGTTCGAGAGTATCATTCGTGCCTTGTACGTCGTGCCATCTTCCGCTTTGAAAGACAGCGGTTGTGTGCTCCCTTTACTAAGCAGGGATCGAATCATCGTATCTGTCATCGTCTTGCCTAGGCTCGACTTCCAGATAACGAACTTGCAGCCTTCCTTGAAGTGATTACAGCCATATCCTTTCCGGCCCATAATAATGGAGCCACCACAGCCTGTTCGCGGACAAGGCCCGATTGGTTCAAGCGTCAATGCCGTAGATGTATTCGAATCCTTGGTCGATGATTCGGGCTTGGATGCTGCAGTTGAAGCCTTGCGCTCCGTCTTTTGCGTTGATTTTCCCTTCGTCGGCTTCGCATGGTCATTCGGGTCACCGAAAGCTTCCTTCGAGACTGGGCGCTGCACTCGAACTTTATCAACAATGAACATCGTAAATTTCTTCACGTTCTCCATAAATCGCTCGTTCGATGCTTCACCTTTCGAAATTTGATTCAATCGCCGTTCCCACTGACCTGTCATATCCGGCGAAGTCAGAAGATCAACCCCTGCGTGACGAATGAGTTCGATAGCCATTCTGCCTTTCTGGGTGACGGTAATTCGTTTGCCTTGCATCACGATGTAGCCGACATGCTTCAGTCGTTCAATCGTCGCCGCACGAGTTGCTGGTGTGCCTAATCCTGCATCCTTCATTGCATCCCGCAATTCTTCATTCTCAATCTGCTTGCCCGCGCTTTCCATCGCCTTCAGCAATGTCCCTTCGGTATAAGCTTTGGGAGGCTGTGTGTTCTTTTCTTTAATCGTAGCCTCGATACACTGTGTCTCTGCATCGGGATTGACCTGGAAAGGCTCCGTCGTTAATTCCTCTGGTTCTTCCTCTTCACCGTCTTTTCCTGCCGATCCTTTACCTTTCGACTTGCCTCCCGCCTTACCCTTGGGCTCGTCTGAGACGACAGCTTTCCAACCGATGAAGAGGAGTTCCTTCACATTCGTCTTGAACGTCTCCCCTTCGACCTCTGTAAGCAATGTATGCTGCTTATATTCAGCAGGTGGATAGAACTGCGTGAGGAATCGACGGACAACCAAATCATAGATCTTCTGCTCGTCAGGTGCTAATGTGCCTGGTCGCTTCAAGGTCGGAAGAATCGCATGGTGATCTTCGACTTTACTCGGATTACATACGGATTTATTATTCACATGCACGAGAGAAGGCTTCGCACCTTCTGCATATTCCTTGTACGCCGTCGATTTGAGCATATGTAGCGTCTTATGCATCGGTTCGATATTCTGTTCGGTGACATAGTTCGAATTTGTTCTTGGGTACGAGATCACTTTATGCTTCTCATACAGCGCCTGTGCCAAGTCTAATGTCTTCTTCGCAGAGAAGCCGAATTTCGCATTCGCATCCCGTTGCAATAACGTTAAATCATACAGCTTGTATGGGTATTCCTTCGTTTCTTTCACGTCATAGCTTGCCACGGTCGCCGGCTTGTCCTTTACCTTTGCTGCGAGCGCATCAGCGACCTCCTTCGAGGTCATTCGTTCGCCTTGCCAAATCCCTTGATAAGTCGATTCTGATTGAGCGAAATCCGCGATGCAATCGTAGAAGGTTAGAGAATCAAAGGCTTCAATCTCCTTCTGTCGATCATAGATCAATGCCAGAACAGGGGTCTGTACACGTCCTACAGACAACAGATTTCGATGCTTAGTTGTAAATGCACGCGATGCATTCATCCCAATAAGCCAGTCTGCTTCACTCCGCGATCTTGCAGCGAGCGTCAGATTCTCGAAATCCACGCCAGCACGAAGGGATGCAAAGCCATCGCGAATCGTCTCCGCCGTTAAATCCGATATCCAGAGTCGTTCCACTGGCTGGTGAAGCTTCAAGTACTGCTGAATTAACGCAAAAATATACTGCCCTTCTCGCCCAGCATCGCATGCGTTAACCAGGTGATTACATCGCTTAGCAAGCTCACCAATCACCTTCAATTGATCTTTCGTCTTCGCATTAGCGATGATTCTGAAATGATCCGGTATAATAGGCAGATCTGAAAAATTCCATTTCTTATATTTATCATCATACAAATCAGGCTCTGCAAGTCCCACGAGATGCCCGATTGCCCACGTAATAATATATCTCTCCCCTTCAATATACGTTCGGTTGTTCTTGCCCTTCGGCTCGATGACGGCGGCAATCGTCCGCCCCATATCCGGCTTCTCGGCAATGACTAACGTCTTCACGGTTCAGCGCCTCCCCTTTTCAATCCGCCTTTCACTTGCCCTCTTGTTCCTGCAAGGTCGATAACGGACAAAAAGAGCCGCGCCCTGCGCAGCTCCATACTTACGTACATGATCTAATTATGACTGAATTTAAGGCAAAAGGGAAGAGCCCATCAAGAATTTGTCGACTTCACGCGCAGCTTCGCGTCCTTCGTTGATCGCCCAGACGACCAAACTCTGACCACGGCGCATATCGCCGGCAGCAAATACTTTCTCCGCGCTTGTCTGGTATTTGCCATATTCCGCTTTCACATTGGAACGGCGGTCTTGCTCTAATTTCAGCTGATCAACGAGCGTCGATTCCGGACCATCAAACCCAATTGCGATTAATACAAGCGACGCCGGGAATACACGTTCCGTACCTGGAATCGGCTGATAGATTTTACGGCCCGTCTCATCGACGATTCGCTCGATCTGAACCGTATGCAGTTCCTTCACGTTGCCTTCCTCATCCGAGGCGAACTTCGTCGTCATGATCGAGAATTCACGTGGATCGTTGCCGTACAATGCTTTCGCTTCCTCTTGTGCATAATCGAGTGTATACACGTTCGGGAATTGCGGCCAAGGATTCGCGATGGAATCACGTGTCAGCGGAGCCTTCGCATGCGTACCGAATTGTGTTACACTGCGGCATCCATGTCTTAATGCTGTCGCTACACAGTCCGTTCCTGTATCACCGCCACCGATGACGATAACATCTTGATCTTTTGCAGAAATGTAGTTACCGTCTTCTAAATTGGAATCTAGATAGCTCTTGATCGTTCCGTTCAAGTAGTCCATCGCATAGTGAACGCCCTTCAGCTCGCGACCTTCGATATTGAATTCGCGTGGCTTCGTTGCACCACCGCAGAGTACAACGGCATCGTACTCATCAACAAGCTGCTGCGATGGAATATCTTTGCCGATCTCCGTATTGGTTACGAACTTCACGCCTTCCGCTTCCAAGATCTGAACGCGACGCTCCACAACCTTCTTGTCCAGCTTCATCGTCGGTATGCCGTACATCAGAAGGCCGCCAATGCGATCCGCACGCTCGTACACCGTCACTTCATGGCCTGCTTTGTTCAACTGCGCTGCAGCCGCTAAGCCTGCAGGACCCGATCCTACGATCGCCACACGCTTCCCTGTGCGCTCTAGCGGATGTTGCGGTACAACCCAGCCCTCGTCAAATCCGCGTTCGATAATGCTGTTCTCAATATTCTTGATCGTCACCGGGCTTCCAATGAGCCCTACCGTACACGCCCCTTCACAAGGTGCTGGGCACACACGACCTGTGAACTCTGGAAAATTATTCGTCTTATGCAAGCGATCGAGTGCGTCTCTCCATTGATCGCGGTAGATCAAGTTATTCCACTCAGGTATCAAATTGTTCACCGGACAACCCGAAGTCCCGCCGCTCAGCTCCATGCCTGTATGACAATACGGCGTTCCGCAGTCCATACAGCGCGCGCCTTGACTGCGCAGTTCTTCGTCTGATAATTGCAAATGAAATTCTTCCCAGTCTTTAATCCGTTCAACCGGATCACGATCTGCCGGAAGCTGCCTTGTAATCTCCATAAATCCTGTCGGTGTTGACATGTTCGTTCCCCCATCCGATCTTGTATCTCTACAATCCCAAAAGAATTTCTCATTATCGTATCATCCGGCATTCCGTTCTTGAAATGGATTTTCAAGATAACAATTTGTACTATTTACCTATGATTTGGACAATCTTTCATAGACCACGAACTCGTGCGGATAGATACTTTTCTCATCCACAACGCCCTTAGTACGCTCGACGACCTTCCATTCCTCCATAGGAAACACGGGAAAGAACGCATCCCCTTCGAATGACGCCCCAATCTCTGTCACATGCAGACGATCGGCTATAGGGAGCAGTTGCTTGTAAATTTCGGCACCACCGATCACCATGATCTCTTCGTTCTCAGCAAGGCGTGCGACTTCCTCGAAGGAATGAATGACTTCACACCCCGGTGCCTCATAATCCGCACTTCTCGTCAGAATTACGTTGCGACGATTCGGAAGCGGCTTACCGATGGATTCATATGTCTTGCGGCCCATCAGGACGGTCTTCCCCATCGTCACACGTCTGAAATAAGCCATATCAGAAGGTAGACGCCACGGCAGCTTGTTATCGACCCCGATCACGCGATTCTGGCCCATTGCCCATACAAAAGATAACCCCATTGGAATGACCTCCTAGATCGCTACCGGCGCTTTGATCCCAGGATGATGCTGATAGCCCTCGAATTCAAAGTCATCGTACGTATATTCAAAGATCGAATCTGGTTTGCGTTTGATCACCAGCTTCGGTAAAGGGTAAGGCTCACGCGATAATTGGCGTTCTACTTGTTCAAAGTGGTTCGAGTAAATATGAACATCTCCGCCGGACCATACGAACTCCCCAACTTCTAGGTCACATTGCTGAGCGATCATATGGGTTAATAACGCATAGCTCGCAATGTTGAATGGAAGCCCCAAGAACGTATCGACCGAACGCATCGTAAGCATGCAAGATAGCTTTCCGTTCGCTACATAGAACTGGAATAACAAATGACACGGAGGCAGCTTCATGTTGTCAATTTCGCCTACGTTCCACGCGCTAACGAGAATACGACGTGAATCTGGATTGTTCTTAATTTGATGAATAACATTCGCGATTTGGTCAATTGTACGACCATCTTTCGTTTCCCAATTGCGCCACTGCGAACCATAGACAGGACCTAGATTACCTTCCTCATCCGCCCATTCATCCCAGATCGTAACGCCATTTTCTTTCAAATATTGAATATTGGTATCGCCTTTCAAGAACCATAGAAGTTCATGCACAATCGATTTAAGATGAAGTTTTTTCGTTGTCATGAGCGGAAATCCCTGTGACAAATCGAAGCGAAGTTGACGACCGAATACGGAGATGGTTCCTGTGCCCGTACGGTCATCTTTCTTCTCACCATGATCTAGAATATCTTGTAGTAAGTCTAAATAGTTTTTCAAACGAAATCACACCTCTTTTTCCAAGCTTCAGTAAAAATACTTCCTCTAGTTTAGCATAGAATAACTACGCTGTTGATATAGATTTTCTCTCACCCGACATACAATTTCTGTTCAATCTATAACGACTTATGTCTTCTAAGTTTGCGTTGATCATACCGTTCTTGTGCGGATTCGAACAGTCTCTTCTCTTCCTCGGTCTCTGGAATAATGGGCGGTACAGGCGTCGCTTTCCCGTTCTCATCTACAGCAACGAAGGTCATGAAGGATGTTACCGTCAATTTGCGTTCCCCCGTCATTAGGTTCTCGGCGATGACCTTCACATACACTTCCATCGAACTTTTATGTGTCCACGTGACAAAGGCTTCTAATTCAATCGCTTCTCCCACGCGTATAGGGGCCAAGAAATCAAGACTATCACTGGATGCCGTCACTGCAGGTTTACGGGCATGGCGCATACTCGCGGTGGCGCTGATCTTATCGATATATTCCATGACAATGCCTCCGAACATCGTCCCATGCATATTCGTGTCAGAGGGAAATACCAGTTGTGTAAGGATTGAACGTGATTCTCGGACATATTTGGGTTCCATTTATTTTTTCCTCCACTCTTTATTGTTGAAAAAAAGAGGCTCGCGCTCAGAGCGACAAGCCTCTTCCTTATGATATGATGACAATCCTCGTTCTAGCAATATTAGCGAACGATGGAGTGAATTGGGTGGCCAAGTGCCACTTCTGCTGCTTCCATCACAAGCTCACCAAGTGTTGGATGCGCATGGATTGTAAGAGCGATATCTTCAAGCGTCAATGCGTTCTCGATCGCAAGAGCGACTTCCGAGATTAAGTTCGAAGCTTCGATACCAACGATTTGTCCACCAAGAACAAGACCTGTCTCAGCATCCGCAACGATTTTAACGAAACCTTCTGCACCGTTCAAGGACAATGCACGGCCGTTACCTGCATATGCGAATTTACCCACTTTAACATTGATGCCTTTTTCTTTTGCTTCTGTCTCGTTGTATCCAACGCTGGAGCATTCTGGATCTGTGAAACATACCGCCGGGATACATTTGTAATCCACAACGCTAGGCAATCCTGCAATCGCTTCTGCTGCTACTTTACCTTCATATGAAGCTTTGTGCGCAAGTGCTAAGCCAGGAACGATGTCCCCGATTGCGAAGATGTGAGGAACGCTTGTGCGACCTTGGTGGTCAACTTCGATCAAGCCACGATCTGTCATTTTCACGCCGATCATGTCAAGGCCAAGCTCTCCATCTGTATTTGGACGACGTCCCACGGTAACGAGCAAGTAGTCAGCTGTAACTTCTTGTTCTTTACCATCCACTGTGAATTTCACAGTTACGTCTTTATCTGTTTGAGTTGCGCTTTGTGCTTGTGCTTTTGTGAAGATTTCGAAACCATGTTTCTTCATGTTCTTCGACACAAGTTGCGTCAAGTCTTTATCGAAGCCAGGCAATACCATGTCTGCACCCTCGACGATCGTTACTTTCGTACCGAATTTCGAGAACATTTGGCTAAGCTCAGCACCGATGTAGCCACCGCCGATAACGATCAAGCTTTTTGGAATTTCAGGCAATTCCAACGCTTCTGTCGAAGACAAGATGCGGCCACCGTAAGGGAATGGCTTAAGCTCGATTGGACGGGAACCTGTTGCAATAATACAGTTCTTGAATTTGTAACGTGGAGCTTCTTGATCGTTGAACACGCGTACTTCGTTCTCGTTGATGAACATTGCTTCACCTTTGAACATTTGTACTTTGTTTCCTTTCAGAAGTCCTGCTACACCGCCTGTCAATTTGTTAACGACACCGCGTTTGAATTCTTGAACCTTTGAGTAGTCCACTTTTACATTTTCCATCGTGATACCCATGGAAGAAGCATTTTGAACGGTCTCATATTGATGCGCTGCAGAGATCAACGCTTTGGAAGGAATACATCCGCGGTTCAAGCACACGCCGCCCCACTCGGATTTATCCACGATCAATACGCTTTGTCCTAATTGTGCCGCGCGAATCGCAGCAACATAACCACCAGGACCTGCACCGATTACGACTGTATCAATTTCTAAAGAAGCATCTCCTACTACCATTGATTACACCTCCATAACTAATAGATCTGGGTTAGCGAGCAACATCTTGATGTAGTTCATGAAGTTTTGTGCTGTCGCTCCGTCGATTAGACGATGGTCGAAGCTTAAGGACAACGCCATCACTGGTGCAGCAACGATTTCTCCATTTTTAACAACGGCTTTATCGGAAATACGTCCAGTACCAAGGATCGCAACTTCTGGGAAGTTGATGATCGGTGTGAAGAACATACCGCCAGCGGAACCGATGTTCGTAATTGTAATTGTGCTGCCTTTCAACTCGTTCGGACCCAATTTACCGTCACGACCGCGTGTTGCAAGGTCTTTAATGTCGCTAGCTACAGTCCAGATGTTGCGACGATCTGCGTCTTTGATGACAGGCACGATCAAGCCATTGTCTGTATCTGTTGCGATACCGATGTTGTAGTATTTTTTGTAGACGATTTCGTTGTTCGCTTCGTCGATCATTGCGTTCATCGCTGGGAACTGACGGCAAGCTGCAACTAGAGCCTTCACGATGAATGGCAAGTAAGTTACTTTAACGCCTTTCTTCTCGAAGACTGGTTTCATGCGAGTACGGAATGCAACCAATTCAGTAACGTCCACTTCGTCCATGATTGTAACGTGCGGAGCTGTGTAAGCCGATTTAACCATCGCATTCGAGATTGCTTTACGAATACCTTTGAATGGTACGCGCTCTTCTTCGCCGTTTGCTGTTACAGCTACATTAGCTGCTGCAGCCGCTGGTGCTGCTGCTTCTGTTGCCGCCGCTACCGCTGGTGCTGCTGCAGGTGCTCCACCGTTTGCAAATGCTTGAACATCTTCACGTGACACTTTGCCGTTCTTACCTGTTCCGTTCACTGTTGCAATGTCAACGCCTTGCTCACGAGCGAACTTGCGAACGCTAGGTGTTGCAAGAACTTCTTTATTTGGCGCCGCTACAGGAGCTGCTGCCGCTTGAGGTGCTGCTGCTGGTGCTTCAGCTGCTGCCGGTGCAGGTGCTGCTGCTGATTCAGCTGGAGCCGCTTGCTCAGGGATATCCCCTTCTGCATCGATGATTGCTACAACTTGACCCATGTGGCATACTTGACCGTCTTTTGTAAGAACTTCAAGTACTTTACCGTTAACCGGGCTTGGTACTTCTACAATTGCTTTATCGTTCTGAACTTCCATGATGATATCTTCATCTGTGATGGTATCACCTGGTTTAATGTGCATTTTTATAATTTCGCCTTCGTGTAAGCCTTCGCCCAATTCTGGGAACAAATATTCAAATCTAGCCACGCGAGAAACCTCCCTTATCGATCTTCTACGTTAGTTAAAAGTTAAGTACGTTATTTACACCTGCGATAATACGCGCTGGGTTAGGAAGCCATTGATCTTCGATTTGTGCAAATGGGAATACAGTATCCGGACCAGAAATACGGAGAACCGGAGCTTCCAAGTGCAGAATCGCTTTTTCGTTGATTTGTGCGATAACTTCAGCGGCTACACCGGAAGTTTTTTGTGCTTCTTGAACCACAATCGCACGGTTTGTTTTCTTAATGGATGCCACGATCGTATCGATATCAAGCGGCATTAATGTGCGCAAGTCGATGATTTCAGCAGAGATGCCGGATTTCTCAAGCTCTTCCGCAGCTTTCATCGCTGTACGAACCATTAAACCGTAAGCAATAATTGTTACGTCTTTACCTTCACGAACGACGTTCGCTTTACCAAGCTCAACCGTGTATTCACCTTCAGGCACTTCGTCACGGAATGCATGGTAGAGGTTCAAGTGCTCCATGTAGAATACAGGGTCATTGTCACGGATTGCCGCGATCATAAGACCTTTAGCATCGTAAGGGTTCGAAGGAACAACCACTTTGATACCAGGTGTTTGAACGAGCAAACCTTCTAGGGAATCCGTGTGAAGCTCAGCTGCTTTAACGCCGCCGCCGAATGGTGTGCGGAATACGATTGGCGAGTTGTAACGGCCGCCAGAACGGAAACGCATGCGCGCTGCTTGAACGCAGATTTGATCGAGTGCTTCATAGATAAATCCAACGAATTGGATTTCTGCGACTGGACGGAAGCCTTGGATACCAAGACCTACAGCCATACCGCCGATTGCGGATTCAGCCAGTGGTGTATCGAATACACGCTCTTCACCGAACTCTTTTTGTAATCCTTCTGTTGTACGGAACACGCCGCCAACATGACCTACGTCCTCACCGAATACTAACACATTCGGGTCACGTTTTAACTCAACGCGAATCGCGTCGCGAATTGCTTCTTTCATATTCATCTGTGCCATTGCTTCGTTTCCTCCCTTAAACGTGTTCGCAGCAATTTGCCGAGAACTTGGTTGTCATGCGTTCTATATGTCGAATCATTTCAATCGAGTTTATTGGAAATCAGCTTTTTGCTCTTCCAAGTGCTGTGGCGTTGTCTCGAACATGCTGTCGATCAAGCCGGAAACCGTCATTTTTTCTGTTTGCTCTGCGCGTTTGATTTCTTCGTTCACTTTTGCTTTTGCTTCTTCTTTCACGCGAGCTGTTTCTTCGTCGCTCCAAAGACCTTTTTTCTCAAGGTATTTACCGAAACGAACGAGCGGATCTTTAATAGCCCATTCAGCTTCTTCTTCTTTAGTACGATATTTCGTTGTATCATCCGCCATGGAATGCGGACGGAAACGGTAAGTTAATGCTTCGATCAATGTTGCGCCTTCGCCTTGACGAGCACGTTCAGCGGAGAGTTGAACCGCTTTGATAACAGCAAGAACGTCCATACCGTCAACTTGCAAACCATGGATACCCGCTGCAAGAGCTTTGTGCGCGATCGATTGTGCTGCAGTTTGCTTCGCAAATGGTGTTGTGATTGCATAGCCATTGTTTTGTACGAAGAAAATAACCGGCAATTTGAATGCACCTGCATAGTTCAGACCTTCGTAGAAGTCACCTTCCGACGAACCGCCGTCACCTGTGTACGTGATTGCAACTTGTGGTTGTTTTTTCAATTTGTAGCCCATAGCAATACCCATCGCATGCAAAATTTGCGCACCGATGATGATTTGCGGCATTAATACGTTAACACCAGCTGGGATTTGACCACCGTGTTGATGACCACGGGAATATAGGAATGCTTGATACAACGGAAGACCGTGCCATACGATTTGCGGCATATCACGGTATGCTGGTACAACGAAGTCTTCTTTTTGCAATGGGTATACACTACCTACCATCGAAGCTTCTTGACCGGATACTGGAGCATAGAATCCAAGGCGTCCTTGACGACCAAGGTTAACTGCACGCTCGTCCCAAGTACGAGTAAATACCATACGGTACATAATTTCTTTTAACTGCTCATCTGTAAGAGAAGGCATCATTTCTTCGTTAATAATTTCACCATCAGGAGAAAGTACAGATAATGCTTGAATATCATCTGACTTTACTTCGAAAGAAAGCTTACTCATTTTCTTCACCTCAACAAAAAGTTTGAAAATCATTTTCCTCTGTTATAGAATTTATTATACACCTGTTATATGTGTTTGGTCAAAAAATATCGCTTAATACGACATATTTTGTTGTTTTGTATGTATAACAGTTGAATAATTTTTATAGTACAGATTAATACAATCGTGAATATTTTGTAAAAATCTTCACCCATACACCCCTATTATTTACAAATTAGTTGCATACTACTACGAAAAAGGTGATTCTCCATGACAGATGCCAAATATTTAAAAAGAACGATCGTCAAAGAAGAAATTGAAAGTGCCTACTTAAATGAAAAAAGAACGCTGCGCGTGTACCTACCTCCGGGTTATCAAGCTTGGATCAGCTATCCGGTTGTCTACTGCCAAGACGGTGAAGATTTCTTTAACTTCGGAAGAGTCGCAACGCTTGCGAATCAACTCATTCTGGATGAGGAGCTAGAGCCCTTCATTATTGTAGGCGTAGAAGTGGATAAAAAAGTGCGGACCTCGGAATATTCTCCTGTCGGTGAACGGCATCAGCCTTATGTACAATTTTTCGCGCATGAATTGATTCCTTATATAGAAGGTAAATATCCGATTCGTTCGGATCTGGATTCCAGAATTCTGGCTGGCGACTCCCTCGGCGGTAGTGTCTCCGTTCATATTGCACTACAATACCCGAACTTATTCCAGAACGTCATTTCTTTATCCGGTGCTTATTATCCCGATTCACAATCCATTATTGCAGCAGAACCAGATTTATCTTGGCTGCGGCTTTACATGATCGTCGGGCTTCAAGAAGATGTAGTCGTTACAGATCACGGTACATTCGACTTTGTAACGTTCAACCGCGATACAAGAGACATCTTCCTCGCAAAATCGTCTGACGTCCATTATTTGGAGCGCGACGGCCAGCACGTTTGGGGTTTCTGGCAGCAATATATCCCTGATGGATTGAAACATTTCTTGAAGTAAGTGGACCACGCATCACTTTATTTAAAGTAGCCAAAATGAAAGCGACATGCCATGACGGATGTCGCTTTTCTTCATTAAGAATCACTCTTCTATTATAGTTCTTCTCGTTCAATACGATCCAACAAGGCTTTACAGCCGGCCTGAACTAAGCGATACACTTCTTCAAAATTGCCGGTATAATACGGGTCGGGTACATTCTCTTCTTTCTCATCCGGCAGTAAGTCCATAAACCGTATAACTTTGGAATGCTGATCGCTGCCTGGTAGCGCATGTACGTCGCGAAGATTGTTCGAGTCCATACAGACAATATAGTCAAAGTTCTCGAAATCTAGTTCCGTGAACTGACGTGCCACCATTCCTTCATAAGAAATATGATTCGTATCTAAAATGCGTCTTGTCCCTTCATGCGGCGGACGACCAATATGCCAATCCCCCGTTCCCGATGAATCAATAACGAACTTATCGCTATACCCTCTTGCATTCACCATATGACGGAAGACCGCTTCAGCCATCGGTGAACGACAGATATTCCCAAGACAAACAAATTCCACTTTTATTTGACTCATATTTTCCTCTCCTCTTCTATAGACCAATAGATCAGTTCATTTTCTGCAGCGTGCGACGTGGCAGCTTCCATTTATAATAAACCGAGAACATTCTTAGAATAATGACGATAAAGAACAAAGCTAACAATTCGATCGAGGATATGAACCACCCCAGACCAATTACCAATCCGGCGAGCATCGCCCAGACCGCATAGATTTCATCATGAAGGACAAGTGGCTTGCGACCTGCGAGCAGGTCTCGAATCATCCCGCCTCCCATTCCTGTAAGACATGCAGCGACCATAACGACGGTAACCGGGTGATTCATATGTGTTGCATAGAGTGCACCTTGGATCGCAAAGGCGGACAAGCCGATTGCATCAAAAAACGCTTCCATTCTTCGCCAATGACGAATCCATTTCAGAGGAAGGATGAACGCAACAGCTGCTGCGATGACACCGATTTTCAAGAATAGTCCTTGATTCCAGAGCGTCGCCACAGGGATACCGATCAATACATTCCTAATGACTCCACCGCCAAATGCGGTGACAAGAGCAAGGATGAACACACCAAGAATATCATACTTCTCTTCCATTGCTACAACTGCGCCGCTCATCGCAAATGCAATCGTACCGATAATGCTGAATAGTTCAAACACTTCCAAATCCAACGTCAAGCATCCTCTCTCCATCGATGATGAAATTTCATAATTGCGCATTCCCTATTTTATATGCTAATTTGACAAATGCCAACAAATAAAATAAGCAAAATACAACCATAGAATATTGCGATAATGGAGTGAGCTTGGTAAGCTAGTCCCATGTAGTTTTTGGGTGAATTGTTAGAAGAATCGGAGGCAAACGATCGCTATGTTAGATCATCAATCTAGAATTATAATTTTCTCAGGTGGAGAACTTACTCCAACTGCTCTAAATGATATCAAGCCGGGAGATTTCATAATAGGTGTGGACCGAGGAGCGGCATTCCTAATGGAACACCAGATCCCCATGCATATTGCCGTTGGCGATTTCGATTCGGTTACGAAGGAAGTAAAGGATCAGATTGCATTATGCAGTAAACGATTTATCGATTGTGATCCCATCTTCAAAGACTTGACGGATACAGAGATGGCTCTGGAGCTTGCGCTTGAGCAGAATCCAAGCGAGATCGTGATTCATGGCGCTCTTGGGACACGCATAGATCATTCGCTCTCGAACATCCACCTCTTGCGTAGAACGCTCGAAGCCGGAGTCCATTGTACACTTATCGATCCACATAATGAAATTTGTATCATGGATGCGAGTCGTCCTTATCATGTAAAGAAAACATCATTTACATATGTATCCTTGCTTCCATTATCCCTGCAAGTGACTGGCGTGACATTAGAAGGATTCAGGTACCCGCTTCACCAAGCAACCTTGACGATTGGGAAGTCCCTCTCTGTTAGCAATGAACTGGAGCAAGAGTTAGGGACCATTACCATAACGGATGGGTTGCTGTTAGTGATGTTGACAAGAGACTAGTACATGGAAAAAGGTTGTCGAAGATTCCTTCGGCAACCTTTTTTATTTGGCGTATCTCGTGGATGCTACTCTGATTGGGTGATTAGCGTCTTATGTAAGGCTTTAACTTGACGCATATCTTTCCGCTGCGAATCAATCATTTGATCAATATGATCCGCAAAGTTCTTCTTCATTTTATCCAATGCTTCACTATGCGCCTCGATCATCGTCTTCTTCAGTTCATCACGCGAAACCCCTTGCGCAGCGGCAATCTGAGCTAACGTCTTCCCTTCCTTCAACTTTTGGCGGAATGTCTTCTCATCAAGCTTGAGCAGTGTTAACAGCTTTTCACTAACGGATTTCTGTAATCGATGTCCCCGTTTGGTATGCCCCTCATGCGGATGCGCGATTAATGCTGATTGTATTACCGTCGGTTCAGCGCTATTCGCTTCTGGCTCTTGTCCCGCGGATGCATATGCACTTGCTGGAACGGTGAGCACGAACATCGTGAGCACAGCCACTCGAATCCAATTCTTCTTCACTACCTGTCATCCTCCTTCATCTCTTGTGTGCTTCATGCACACTGACATTATCAGTGTCGACCAATGTGAAGAAATTAATATGAGTACAAGCTTAAAAAAAGATAAAAATATAATGACAATTCTGTCATCAATTAGAACGCGAAAAATCCTTATATATCAATGACTTAAAGATGATTTGCAACCTTGTAATCGTTGTCAAGAAAGAAAATATGACTGAATTTTCATCGTTTTTTAATAATTGGGCGGAAAGCCTTACCAGACCTAGATTTGTACCGTATGAGGTAAATATTAGGCAATCCATGAAGTGCTATACTCCGATCATACCAGACAACACCACTACGACATGACGGAGGTCACAATGAAAAACAACAAATTCATCAACAAAATAATCGTACTTGGACTATGCGCCACCATCGGATTAGCTGGATCACTGACAATCCAACCAACGAATCATGCCTATGCAGCAGAGACAAGCACTGCCAATACATCTGCACTATCTTCAAGTGCGAAGGCTGCAAACATCATTAAACAAGGTGAGAAGTTTATGGGACGCAAATATCAATTTGGCGCACCAACCACTTCGACCAGAACATTTGATTGCTCATCCTTCACACTCTACTTATATAAACAATACGGCGTTAAGCTGCCTAGGACTTCGATCAATCAATCTAAAGTTGGTAAAACGGTATCCAAATCGAACTTGAAACCCGGAGATTTGGTATTCTTCTCGACAACGAATCGGAACGGCAAAGGGAAAGTAAACCATGTTGCGATTTATGCAGGGAATGGTCGACTCCTTCATACTTATGGATCACCTGGTGTAACATATTCCAATATGAACACAGGTATATGGAAGAGTAGCTTTGTAGTTGCTAAGCGAGTCTTGTAATAAAAAAATGGACAAGCCCTTTGGAACCCATCTAAAGGCTTGTCCTTCTCTATTCTTCACGCTCAATGGGGTCCTGACCGCTCTCTTGCAGAGAATACCCTATTCCTCGGATCGTCTGAATCAACTTCTTTTTACGTCCTTTATCAATTTTCTGACGTACATAACGGATAAATACATCAATCACGTTCGTATCCGCCATGAAATCGTAGCCCCATACCGCATTTAGAATATTTTCACGGGAACAGACTTTGTTCTTATTCTTCGCTAGATAGAGGAGGAGATCGAATTCTTTGGGCGTAAGATCAATCATATCGCCCCCTCGTATCACCTTTCGCGAATCGGGCTCAATTTGTAAATCATCGATTATAATGGTGGTTGCATCCTCTGCCCCTTCCAACCCCACATGGCGGAAAATATCCAGCAGGTTGCGTACACGCACAAGCAATACATCGGAGTGAAAGGGCTTCGTGATATAATCATTGGCACCAATCTGGAAACTCTCAACAACGCTCTCTGTCCGATCCAATGCCGTGATAATTATGACAGGTGTCTTCCTCCCTTGAGCTCTATAAGCCTCAAGGACTTCAAGACCACTAAGACCCGGCAAACTCAAATCGAGTAGAATCAAATGCCAATTTCCTTGTAATGCGATCGATAATCCTTGTTCTCCATCGCTAGCCACTTCCGCCTCGTAACCACTTGAAGTGAATAGCTCTTGAATAAAAGATGAAATATCTTGATCATCTTCAATAATTAATATCCGCTCCGACACCTGAGACTCCACCTGTCAATCCGTAGTTTTTCATAGTGTGTCATATTCATTTTCATTCCATGCATGCAAAAACCACCCCGTGCATCGAGCATCAGAGTGGCTATGTGTATTAATTAGAAGCATGATGCATAGACCATTGTTCCACGTTCCACGTCTTCGTTACCCAATCTTCATAGAATTCTGGCTCGTGCGATACGAGGAGGACGGTCCCTTTATATTCTGTGAGGGCACGTTTGAGTTCCTCCTTGGCCACCACATCCAAATGGTTCGTCGGCTCATCGAATAATATCCAATTACTCTCCCGCATTAGCAATTTACAGAGGCGAACCTTTGCTTGCTCTCCCCCGCTCAGCATACTTAGCTGTCTTGTGATGTGCTCATTCTTCAAGCCGCAACGGGCAAGGGCAGCACGCACTTCATGTTGGTTCATGGAAGGGAATTCATCCCATACATCATCAATTGGCGTTAAGTTACCCGCTTTAACTTCTTGTTCGAAATATGCAGGCTGCAAGTAGTCGCCTAAATAGGTCTTCCCACTGATCGCTGGAATTTTGCCAAGGATCGTCTTAAGCAGCGTTGATTTACCAACGCCATTACACCCAACAATCGCAATCTTTTCACCGCGCTCAATCGTCATGGACATTTTAGGCAGCAGTGCGTGAGAGTATCCTATCTCAAAGTCAATCCCCTCGAATACGATTCGGCCACTTGCTCGGGATTCCTTGAATTGGAACGTCGGCTTCACTGCTTCTTCCGGACGATCAATCCGTTCAATCCGTTCGAGCTGCTTCTCACGGCTCTTCGCACGACTGGAGGTGGAGTAGCGCGCTTTATTCCGTTGTATGAAATCCTCTTGTTTCTTAATGTACTCTTGCTGCTTCTCATAGGCTTCGATATGTTGGTTCTTGTTCATATCCGCCATGGTCAAGAACTTCTCGTAGTTCGCGGAATAGCGTGTTAACTTAGCAAACTCAAGATGATAGATCACGTTAACGACCTGATTCATGAACTCCGTATCATGGGAAATCAACATAAAAGAATACGGATATTCCTTAAGATAGTTCGTAAGCCAGTTAATATGTTCGACATCCAAATAGTTGGTTGGCTCATCGAGCAGCAGTACCGTTGGCTTCTCAAGCAATAACTTGGCAAGAAGAACCTTCGTGCGTTGTCCCCCACTAAGTGCGGCGACATCGCGTTCTAGACCAATCGCATCCAGGCCAAGGCCATTCGCCATCTCTTCCACTTTAACATCCAACATATAGAAGTCACCGATATCGAGCTGCTCTTGAATTTCACCCATTTGCTCAAGTAATAATTCAAGCTCTTCCGGACTGGCATCCGACATTTTCTCGGTGATAGCCATCATTTCTTGTTCTAGTTCTAGAAGCGGTAGAAAAGCATCCTTCAGCACATCACGAATGGTCTTGCCAGGTGTTAACACCGTATGCTGATCCAAGTACCCATAACGCACCTTTGGCATCCACTCGACGCGGCCTTCGTCTTTTAACAATTTACCTGTCAGAATATTCATGAGTGTTGACTTCCCTACGCCATTCGCGCCGACAAGTCCCACACGCTCGCCAGCTAACAGGCGGAATGTTACATTCTTAAATAGCTGTCGTCCTCCAAAATTATGTGCAACGTCTTCAACCGTTAATAAACTCATATTTGAATCAAAGCTCCTTATCCAGGTCGATACTAACTTTACTTGAAATTACAACAACACATTGTAACATATCATGTCGTGTTTCCATAGCTATTTTTTATCCCAATTCTACATAGATTAAAAAACTCCTAACAGAGAGGGAACCTGTTAGGAGCCGGACCGGGGGGATATTACATAATGCCTGCAGACTTGAAATCATCTAACATCGATTGATCGCCATCATAGAACATGACGTCCCCATCCTTGAGCTTGAAGATACCGCCGTAAGAATCCGTTACAGTATATCTGAACCCTTCACGTTTCCATTGATTCGTAAGCGGTGCGTAGATGTACTGCAAGTGCGGATTTTTCCGATCGCCCTTACGCAGCGTCTCTATATTGAAATTCACGATAAGATATCCGTTTTTCAAGAAAAACGAAGCTTTGTCATTGAAACGGCCTTGTTGATATACATTCAACCCTTTTGGAACAATGTACGATTTCGTAGGAACACTGTACTCCCCATACCATTTCTGTTCCGCCGCATGAGCTCGAGGAACACTGACGCCAGCCGGGACTTGTATTGGTCCGAAGAATGTCTTCATAGGTTGGGAGAGATCTAATCCATGGAAACCACCGATTTCCACTTCTCGCTGTGCCAATTGTAAATACCTTTGGATAAACGCTGAGCGGTCATTTGAACCACCTTGTGCTAGACCTAGATCGAAGAGTGTTCCTGCTGTCATAGATATTTCGTTTTGTGGTACATTTCGAAGCCTTGTATCAAGGGTGGCTTTGATCGGAAAGACATCGTCCTTGGAGCCGACTTTCACGAAATACTTGTTCTTGGTGTGATAATAAAGATCAACCTCTTGCCGATTCTTCCCTTTCGCATCGACGAAATAGAAGGTTGGTGTAATTCGAATGGTATCTTGACCTTCGAACATATTCCCTTTGGTCTTCAGATCAAATTTGAATTTATATCCCTGCTTGACGGTAATATTAGAGTGACCTTGGAGCGGATTGCTTCCCTTTAATATTGGGAGTACGAAGGGTTCTTGATTCCCTCGCAGAGCGCCATCAATCCCATTAGGTCCAACCCAGTAGTATTTTCCCGTATGCGCCTGATTGCCCTTACCCGTCCGAAATACTCCTTCCCAGAGGTAATCTTCTACATCCGTAACTCGGAAATCATAAACTCTGCCTATAACTTCGACATCTACGGTATCTGTTGCTACATGGTTCACGAGATTGAGATTGGCATTCGTTTGCGTCGTAAATCCAGTTCCAGGTGAATTCTCTGCAAAAGTGCGGAATAGTATCGTATAATCGCCCTCGTCCACCCATACAGGTAGGTAGAAATTGGATGATTGATCGCTTACCGGTATGCTGTACCATGTTTTCTTCGGAATGAACGTGCCCGATTCTGTCTTCACATCAAAAGGAAACCAGACTTCCTTCAATTTAATATATTTCTGATAATCTCGGTTTCCATAGCCGGGTATACTCCTATGCTGACCCTTCGTTGGCATCATGATCGTAAATGGACGGTCCAAGATGATCGCGGACCTTGCTGGATTCGGCTTGGTCTTCTGGTTATGCTCTTGATCATCACTAACGCCAGCATAAATGACGGTTGGGGTATGTACGGTTACAGTATTGATCCCGTTAATTGGGAATTGTGTATTTGCACCGCCGTTAATATTATTCGGCAATAAATCGTAATAGATTGTCCCGGTGCTGGGCGTATCAGCTCTATTCAATAACGTGCTACTGATCATATTATTCGGCTTGTAGAGCACATCGCGCCCTATGGTCGTTGGATTAGGGATATTCGCTGGCGTAGGGCCGTCTTTCGTCACTTCGGAATGATCCATGATCGTATTATTATTGAATTTAACCATGTCATTATTTACTTTGCTTTCGGGAGTGTTCGATTGTGCCATACCTTTTAAAGTGCCTGTGTCATCTGGCAAAGATGGCGGAGAATTCAAACCACCCGTTCGAACAGGAGGAGTAAATTCGAACGATGCGGTTTCTGTTGGTCTCACATGACTGTTAACAGAATCATCATGTTTAGATTCTAGACTAGGAGGTGAGTACCCAGAAGGGTTCATCGTTACCATTCCACCCGGTAAAGCATAGTTGCTCATTGACGCCCGATTGATCTTATATACCTCTAAATTATTGATTTGCCAATACGAGTAGTCGCGAGTAAACGAAAATGAATAAGTTTTAGATTGTGTATCGCTTTCAGGAACAGCTGGTCCAGGTTTACATTTGCCTATGTCATCACACACTTCTGGTCCTGGAACCGTCCATTCTCTTTTATAAGTTACATCAACCGAACAATTATAATCGATCTTCCCGGACATTTTTGCCCAAATATGCTTAAATAGATAGTTATCTGCGAATGCATTGGTAAATAAAGATTCCGACGTGGGAATTCCTTTTAAAACATCGAACTTTTCAGAGTCTCTATTGTCCGCTTTAATAACTCCATTTGCATTTGGGTCCATGTCACTCAAATTCACCGTAGAGGATTGCATAGGGCTTCCTATCGTAAAGGTACATTGCCCGCTTCCGCCTGGTTTACCGCCACCGCCGGGATCTGGGTCAGTACCTACACCAATATTAGCTGTGGTTGTTAATTGAAATCCGTCTTTTTCCCAAAGTATTGTAATGGTTGTAGTGCCCTTGCCTTCAGCAGTAACTAAACCAGAAGCACTTACAGTAGCAACTGACTCGTCAGAGGATCTCCAAGTAGATGTACCTCCACTACCGGTATTAACATTTGTTTCAGGTCCGAAGCTACCATCCCCGGTTTTGGTTTTCACAGCGGCATTGAGTTGTTTAGTCTGCCCTTTTGTTAATGTTCCCCCACCGGTTAGGTTGATTTCCTTAGTCAATTCCGCCAGAGCTGCCCAATATAAATCAGTATAAAATAAATAATCGGCCTCATGTTTGGGAAAATTATAAACTCTATAAGCAGTTGGTTCAATGGCTCCACCGATTTGCATAGTGAATTTTGCTTTTCTGCCAATGAAAGGATCTACATTTACTAAAATAGGATCACCAGTTCTGTAATAGTTCGTATTATCCATATATATTGGACGTAATGATACATCAGTAAACTCACTTTTAGGATGTACATTTTTAAGACTATCTAGATACTCTGTGGGCATATAAATTGGATGATCTAAATCAATAATTTCACAAACCACGGATGAAACAGGTTTGTTTGTTGATGAATTATTATCTAGAAATTGTCCATTACATGACGCATCCACTTTCCATCTCAAGTCATCCTGTTGATAGATGTAAATACCTGGACTAGCTTTTGCAATACCTTGAACCGGACTTACTTTTTTCTGTGATTTTGCTGGTCCTGCCGGTTCAAAGTGAGGAGGATTTATTGGAGGTTTTGAACCTGGTCCTCCACCAGCAAAGACAACACTAGAGTAAGTAAGTATAGGCAATAATATTAAACTTATGGTTAGCAGAATTGAGAGAGACTTTTTATATTTTTTTGGATTGATCAATTATTATCGTCCTTAATCAATTAGTTTGGGGAGACATAATATACAGTACCATCTTTAGCTTTTAGTTGTACCTGAGTATTTAGTGAATTATCAAAGTGTAATAAGCCAATTCCCCAATAATGTGGATTATTTACAGTAAAAACACCTCTACTCTTAGTAATATCATAGATATGAGGTAACGAATATTCTTTATAAGCTTTCGACGAAGGTGATTTTAATGGAGCTATGGAGTGGGAATTAATCAGAATTCCCGCTTGTTGTTGATTCATAGAGCTTCCTTTGATTTTCATATCAAACTCAGCGAAAGAATAAAAAGATCCATGTAGGGCGGTGTCTCCCTCATCCAAAAATACAGGATAGTAAATACTTCGCTGGTCACCTTTTGCATATGGACTTACAACTATCCAGTTTTTCACTTTTACTGTTGCATAATCCGCGACAGTAACCAACTCTTTATTTCGAACTTTAGAAAAGTCGTCGGTATATTTGCTGTAGTCGTAGCTCTCTGGTAATCTCTCTTTAGGCCATTTTACATAAGAAGGCGCGATTACCTTCAAGTTTGTTCCAGTCAATCCTACAGCACGTAGTTCTTGTAAACCTTTAAAGTCATCCGGTTGTTTTTTTGCAACAGCAGTATATCGCGCAATTAAAGTTGCTACCTCTGCACGTGTTGTAGTTCGATCCGTTCCAAAGTTTTTATCACTACCGACACTCATTAATCCAGTTCCCATTGCTACAGCAACGCTATTTTTTTGTGTTTCAGGCATTTTTCCTGTGAAATATTCCTTTGCTGGAATGACCGTATTCGTCACATCAGAAAGTGCCACCTTATAGTCAGGATTCATCGCAGCCAATCCTTGCGCTAACCAAATAGCCATTTCACCACGGGTTAATGCTGTCTTCGCATCTAACTTCCCAGCATATTTAGAAGGATCAATAAATCCCTTTTCTACGGCAGCTTGAACGCCTTCGGTTGCCCAGTCAGGAATATCTGTAAAACTCGCACTGTTCCCTGTTGTTACAACAGGTTGCTCAGTTAACCGTCCTAGGATCGTAGCCATTTCAGCCTTTGTCACTGGAGCACTTGGTTTAAATGTTCCATCGGTGTACCCTTTGAAGTAGCCATCTTGGACAGCTGATGCGACAGCAGAAGCAGCCCAGTGGGCAGCCGGAACATCCTTAAATGTTATACCGTTATAACTTATTGTGTTATCTAGAACACCCGCTTCCGCTTTCATAGCTGGTTCTGCCATATTTCCAGCCAAAAGAATAGCTGCAGCCATTGTTGAGATCATTACCTTTTTCATTATTTCTCCTCCTAAGCGTCGATGGGTTTATGAAGAAATTCTCGGATTCTATCATTAAATAACGCTAGAATGCACGAAATTTCTTCAGCATACAAAATAATATCGGTACATTCGCCCGATATCATTATGCACATATTTCCCATTATTTCATTTTATAACCTATAAATTATACCATAATATGACATAAACAAACTCCATTTTTGTTACAATTTGTCACTATCCGCTAGCACCTCTTCAGAATGTACCCCTCCGCCGCAGCTTCCCTTTGTGAAGAGAAGACTTTCTCAGGATTAACTGATGTACATTTACTAGGATAAACATATTTGATGCCATTCAGAGTAAATCCATAATAGAGAGACGCTTTGAGAATACGAGATCCACCTAGCGCATAGTTGTTATACACCCCACTCCCCATCGGAAGACCTTGAATAAAAGCAATGACACCCACATCATTGATACTGTTCTGCCATTCTTCATCCGGAATGGTAGGGAGCGTAAACGTATAACTAATTCCATTCCTTCTAGCTCTCTCATTGTGCTTATTGATGGCATAAGCAAGCTCGTTCTGAATATGCTCGATGATCGTCTGCCGACGAACTGAATCAAATAACGGAGCATCCCTTAAAAGAGGGATATCTATCCTATCCTCCAATTCCTGCCTGTACCCACGAGACCACTGCTTTGTGCTCGGATTATAGACGACTACATAATCATCGAGCGTGAATTGAAGCACATTTCCTTTGTCATCCACATGCGTATACGGCTTGAGTGGCCTCATAATATACTTGTAGTAGCTCTGTCCGGAAGCCTGATACTCTTCTTCCGTATACAAGGTGAACCCATCATATCCAATGACACCTACAGCCGGGATGTAATGTTTAATTGTTTCTTGAATCACTTGATCTTCAACAGCATTCATATTGATGAAAATGGTATTAAAAAATGTACTCACAGCGAGTTGAACATCGAGGCTATACCTTTTATCCGAATCGTATCCAGAATATTGCTCGGATTGCTTAAGCTTAGAGTGAAGTGCATAAGCTGCATCATCCACCGCCGTATCCAGCATCAAATTATATGCCGTCTCCGTTCGTAAATTATAAGACTGTTCTGAGGCATGCAGCCTGTTCAGCCATGTAAAAGGGAATGCAATAAGCACAAAAATAATAGCCAATTTAGTGATCTTCATTGCGCACTAAACCTCCGTATGGAACCACAATGTTGTGATTTGTAGAAACTCCCCCGGTTAGCGCATCCATCATGACCGTTGCAGCTGTTCGATTGGTATTCGTTACGGTCACACCAAAATAATCTCCAATATTCATTTCATAATGCCTCGATTTATCGTCCATGGTTTTCGTATTATTCGGAAATAGGGTTGCTAGTATATCCCCGCGACCATGGTATTCATAATTCAGCTGAACATCATCCTGAAAAGTACTCACATCCGTAGGATCGAGGTAGACAGGATCATAACGCTTTTGACGATGTTCCATTTGAATATCATAAGAATTCCCTGTCATGGCTAATTCATTGAAAAAGTCATTGTACATTTGTGGTGTAACATAACCGATGTCTCTCGCTGCATCTACAAAGTTCGTAACACTCTTATAGACCAGCATGGAAGATATATCATCCTGCCTTTGGTATAAATCTTGATTAGGAAAAACGAATAACAATAATACGGCTAATATTAACCCCGCAACCTTCGCTATCGAATTGATCATTATCGCTTCCCCTCTCAAGATTCATAAATAATCAATCTAACCGCGCCATCTGCGCTTCGTTCAACCTTCTCGGTATACTGCATCTTTACTTCGATGTGTGACAAGTCCACATCCTCTACATGAATCCCAGGACTATATCTGGTTCCATCAACAACGATAGGAGCATCTAATTGGTCAAGTAATCCTATCATCGCTACAATGTCTGCACCCATCACCTGATATTGCCCTTCGATTTCAACCGTTGTCTTCAGATCTCGATCACTGGAAGCATTCACTTCATACACTTGCTGCAGTCCTTTTGTAGTTATCCCAGTCGATCCAAAGAATAAATCCATGGCGACGAGAAAAATGATTACCGCGACAGATAACTCCAACATGTGCCTGACGCGTTCATCCATAGATAGGCACCCTCTCTAACCAAATGGGGAGTCTTGAAGACTCCCTTTTTTTGCTCATAACCGTTAATTCTGTTCAAATACGATGCCTCGAATGACATTACTGCTGTCCATGATAATCCTCGAACGGAATTTCCCGCTCGGGTTCACATAATCCGGTTTCGCTTCATTGATCGCCTCTGTCATTTTCCCTGTAGGGGGGATATTATCAACTACTGATCCATAATTAGGGTCATCAATTTTGCTAGCTGTATCAATTGTCTTACCATACCAGGAACCTGAGCGATTTTTCCCTGTCATAATTTGAATCCCGAATTGATCCTTATCTGAAAATTTTCTTAATGCATTAACCACTTGAGAGCCACTAACAACGGTATTGTCATACACAGTAAAAGCAGTCTGTGAGAGCTCCGTTTGAATATTCGAGAAATTGTTCTGTGCTGTCTTTGTTGCTTCCTGTGCGGAAATGAATAGGACCACCGCTATCGTAATCAATGCAATCGCCAAAAAAATACCCGCTGCCATCACTAGTGCTTTTTGTGCATTACCCATATTTCCCAACTCCTAATTTAATTTTTGAATTTGATCGTAATAGTTCTGCATTTGATTCATGCTCGTATAGACGAGCGGAATAACGAGATATAAGAAGATCAGTGCATAAAGCGGTGTGAAGCCGATCATTTGACCCCAATTGGCTTTCGCATTGAGCACTCGCTCCATCTCTTGCTTGCGCAATTCTCGATAGTAAGATTGCTCCGATTCAAGATCATCAAAAGCTTCTCGGACAGGGATCTTATCCACTGCAAGCTGTAATTTCTCAATCGTTCGCAAGAATGGAACATACGACACCTCTTCTTTCAAATCTTCTAGCGCTTGCTCAGCGCCTGCTTCATAGTGCAGAAGGCATCGCTGAAGCGGCTCTTTGAATATAGAAGAGAATCGTTCAAGCCACTCCAGTATGCTCTCAACTGAAGTGCGGTCCATTTCACACAAAATTCCAATCATTGTATGGAATTGATCTACTTCGTTCTTCATATCCATTTGACGCATTCGCTTCTGGAAGTAGAGCAGCAGGATCGGAATAGAGTAAGCGATCCATCCAATGAGTAGACTCACCAGTAATTCCCACCACTCCAAATATTCATCACGCAGTCGTTCGATCTTCGCTACGATACGCTTCACGCTGCTTTTCTGATCTGCTGCATTCTTGAATTGTATTGTACTGCGTTCCACAGCCTCAGCAACCTTCTCATGCAACGATTCACGCTGGCTTTGCATTTGTAATGTGATCTCGCGCTCGATCTTCAACCCCTCATCCACTTTAATCTGTTCCTGTGCATCGACACGTCCTAACATCATAGCTGGATTGTTCGTCACATTAAGAATCTGTTGACTTCCGACGATGTGCAGATATATGCATAGAATCAACACAACAATTCCGCTTCCAACCGCATAGACCAATCGATGTAAATACAACCATTCCATTGGGAGGGGAGAATTACCGTCTTTGAGAAGATTTTTAATACGTTCATAAGTCTTCGAGAATAGTGGGGGGACAAGCCGATCGACGAGTATCCGAATCCAAGGAAGCTCATACAGCACCTTCTCCCATTTTCTCTTCCGCTTGGACCTAGCAAATTTCCCTTCATCATTCTCCTGAATTTTACGCAGCAGGACGTACGCGACGATAATCGTAAGATAGACAACGGCTTTCATCATCAGCCCGAACTTCGAATCATAGAATTGTCCCATAACGGCAAAATGATCTCTTGCCCAGCGTTCGATAGGATCGGTAAATAATACGGGTGCCACAGCAATGATTGTCAAGCTTCGTAGCAGATAACTCAGCTTCTCCCTTCGAAGCAGCTCCATCTGGACTTCTTGAGTCAATTGTGAAAGTGCGTTCAGATAAAGTGAGCCCGATTTCAGAACCTTGTCTCCATACTCTGAAATGAGATGTGAAATCCCTGCGAACCCTTTTAGGAAGCGATTCGGTGCGACTTCATAATATTGTTCCAATAGAACTTCTGCTTCAGCAGAGGTTAGAATGTCGTAAATCTTCTTGCCATGCTGTTCTGCCTCGTGTGTCGCATGCTCGGACGCGTCCCAGATTGCCTCTTCGATCATTCCATGTGCATGATAGTAATGCCTGACATCCTCAAGAAAATGGATAAATCGCTTCAATAGTCGGTTCTCCACCCGATGAACGAACATATCAATCATCATATTGTTGAGTATTAAGAAAGTTAGCCCCACCACGACCAATGAAGTTAAACTCTGATGCATCATGATGAGTAATCCAAACGTGACCATCACCAACAAAAGCGTAATCAGTACAATATGGACCGTCTCTCGCCGCATCGTCAGTTCATCATAAGCATGAATACTTGCTATTCGCCGACGGATTTTGTGTACATACTGACGCAACACAGGTATTCGACCGAAAATAAAGTAACAACGCTGGTAAAGTTGACTCAGCCGTTCCCCCCATTTCTTCGTATGCAGCCGCTCCCATAATTGCCTAGATCGAAGTTGCCCATGGATCGTACTTCGCTGCCTGCGCTCGACAATACGGTAGACAATAAAAAGGGAAGATGCCAGCAATATGGAACACCCTACGACAAGAAAAAGGATCGATTTAAGCTCCACAACGTTCCCCCCAATGCTTCTCCACGAAAGCAGCAAGTGCTACAGCATCCTGTTCTGACATCTGTTCTGACATCTCTGTCATACTCCGGGCGGAAAGCCGATTTACGGCAACATAAGCACCTTCTCGGTACTCCACAATATTGAATGCTTCGTATGTGTTCTCACACGCCAAGTCTCCTGAAGGAACACATTCTGTAATCCGTTCAATATACCGATGACCATTTCGATCCATCCGAAGATGCACATCGAACCCAATAACACGAACCACTTGCTGCTCCGCAATCCGTTCATTGGAGAAGACCCCGATTTTAAGCAATGAATTTCGCAGTGAGAAGATAAGATCATTAAAGGTCTTCGCATGGTGCGTGAACAAGGTGAACAAACTCGCCACCTGGGAAGATTGAATCACCCACGCTGCTACGGGATCGGTCGCTGCTTCGCCAATAATATTAACCGCGCCGTCCGTCTTTTTCTGCACATCTAACCCCTCCTGTCCTCGTATATGATCTGTCTCACGGAAGCTAAGAATATTACGATACGGATAAATTTTCCGAAGATGCAGCTCGAAAGCCATTTCCTGAACACGAAGCGTCAACGTCCCATAGATATGGCGAACAAGCGCCATGAGCAGCGTTGTTTTGCCACTCCCCTGTTGCCCAGTAACCGCGGTGATCCTTGCCCCTTTCATCAAATATTTGAGCAAATTGATCACAATCTCCGCATTCTGATCCTGAATTAAGGATTCAAGGGATGCATTCGGAATATCGAACTTCCTGACGAAGAATGCCCATGATTCTGCGAAGTGCGGGCGAACGACCACGATACGTGACCCGTCTTTCATTTCGTTCACTTTATAACCTACAGTCTCTGATAACTGCCCCGGATTGTTGTACTTATAGATGTTCTGACATACCCGTTTCAACTCGATTTCTGATCCGAAACTGAGAAAGGACATATGAATCGATTTCCCACGGTAGAAAATCCATACACTATCATAAGATTTAGGTGCATCGATTGAAGATAATCCCGACCTTCTACCCGTCATTTGATCTTGTAAATGCATGAATGAAATGGATCCTGGGACCCCAGATACCCCTCCAGACACGCCATCAATCCGCATATCCCGAATTTCATCAACGACACTGAATCCTTTGTAAGATTGATAAATGCGTTGGACGATAATATGTAACTTCTGTTCGAACGTTAACGGCCGATACTCATTGATGTAAATGAATCGTATATCTTCTGCCGTAATCCGATATCCTTCCGTACCTTGTTCTTCATTCAGCAATCTCAGCTCATCTAATTGATAGATCTGAATTAGCGTAGATAGTGCATTAAGACCATAATTTCCTTTATACCTATATAGAATGATTTCGAATAAGTCCTGATCCGTACAACGTTCTACCTCTTCAAAAGGGATCACCTGGTTAATATTGCGTTCATTCAGTCCATAGGTTGTCACGAGCAAATCATAGATCAAATCCTTCACGAACTGCTTATCTTGAAGATCCCCGTATACACAGCCTTTCAGTGCCCGGCGCAGTTCCAGACGCTTATTGTTCCGGCGCCTGAGCTCCTCACCCGATAATCCTAATGCATAAATATTTTCATTTACATGTTCATGAAGATACTCTCGAACATAAGCAGTCATCTGAACGATCGTAAATTGTTGATCCTGCATCGTCTGGACAGATTGCTGCTGCGAGAGCTGCTTGACATCAGGGCTCGACAGCTTCAAATACAGCAATACACCTACGATTGCGATGATGAGCAGGATCAGCCCAAGATTCATCACATACGATACATCCATGCATCAAGCCCCTTTCTCGCAAAAGAACTCCGAGTCCACCCCAACGTGCTTCAGAATGGTATTCGCAAACCGCCGAGTTTCTTGAATAAATGTATAATTCGGGTGACGTGACCCGACATTACGATGGCGAAGCACGAATTCAAGTACACTGTGATCATTACATGCATCCATAAAATCCACACAGCGTGGGATCGTACATAATTCTTCAACAAACTTATATTTTCGTGCGATATTACGTACCGTATATTTTGATCCTGGCTCGTATTGGCCCAGGACAAAGACACATGATTTCGTCTGAAGGAGCTCAATTAGCTCCTGATTTGCACTGAATTGCTCCAGAATGGCTGCATTCTGGTTCAAATTAATCACAATCACATCTGATGCCTGGAGCATTTGCATCGTTCCAGACTGGCGAATACCACTATTCTCATCAAGCATGACCAGATCATAGGCTTGCTTCGCATGTCCCAGAATCATTTCCCACAACTCCATATCAATGGACCCCTCATGAGAACTCTTGCGCTGTGAACCTCGAAGGATGTCCAATCTTTCATACAATAGTGGAATCGTGTAATCGGATAAATTCATTGCGGTTAACCGTTGATTATGGGCCAGTCGCTCGAGCGCATCCAATCCTGACCGTTGAAAAGGTTCTCTTCCAAGACGTTCCGAAGGCTTCAACACAACCGATTCCATTGTCGAGAAGGCTCTCTGCGTACTTCCAATCAGTGTTCGGATCGGTGATTCGAAACCGATCATGCAGGCTGCCGAAATACAATTTGAAGTCGTTCCCATCTGTCCATGAACTGGCCCCCAAAAGACTACTTGTTTGCCCATTCCATCATCTCCTCCTTGATATGCGAAAAGCTCGTTTTACTTGATTCATCTCTAGCATGGAAATACGCTGCACAAATGCAATGATTTGGCGTCTGTAACTTCTTGATAGTCGTTTCAGGTTCAATCGCTCAGCGAACTGTCCATCAATGAACCGCTCATACAATCTCTCATCATAATGAATTCGAAGCTTATCATCTGACCATTGAACAGCGAGCTTATTGTATCGTTCTTCGATGTACTCTTCATGAATACTGCACACCACATACGGCACGTATAGCCCGACAAAAGGAACGACAGCTCTCTCTGTGAGACGTAAATCTGTCAGAATTTGCTCATTTCGCTGCATGCTTCCTTTATCGAATTGCGTCAGAATAACATGGGCGTCCATCGCCTCTAGAGAACATCGATCATAAAAGTTTCGATCATCCGATTGAACAATAACGAAATCATAAACACCTTGATCTTGGTCCTCCAACCATTTCGACACATCGACATAGCTTGAGAAGTGAACTCCGATATCAAAACCTTCAAATTCGACGATCTCACCGACATGGAGGAGGGATGAAATATAATGCGTCGTACTTCGAGATCTCGATCCATCGATGAAGAGTACTCGCCCATCTGCATGGGATAGCACCTTACACACAAGCAATAGGAAGTCACTCTGTTCACAGCTGCCGATGACCATAATTTTGCGCATCACTGACCACTCCCTGCATCATCACTAGTTATCGGTGATTGCTCGAATAGGTGTGTCTGCTCTTCATTGGTCAGTGCTCCATCTTCCACCTTGTCGATGGTTGGTGCCCCCGGTGATGCTGGTTGCGGATTGCCCACTGCCGGTTGTGGTGTCACAGATGATCTAATGGCAACATCCCCATAGAGCACTTGCTTCTCGGATAGCGCCGCCTCCAGCTTCTTACGAGCCACCTTCGCGAGCGCGGTCTTCGCTACCTCCACAATATTGGGGTTGGTCTCGATCAACTCTAGCACTTCGGCATTCGACGGATAATTCACAATCGAGCCGGACTGCATACCTGGATCAACATACGTTAAGCTGTAAATTGAACCGTGATGGATCAATGCATCGACCATCGCACTCGACATCATCAAGATTTCTTGTTCCGTCAGTTGCATACTGATCGTATTCGCTGCGATTTGTTTCACGCGTTTCTTGGACAGAACAATATAGTCTTGGCCTGTTGGGAACTGAATTCGGACATCGACGACATCCTGATCACGCAAATTCAAAGGTAATTGGATCTGAGCAAATTGTTCATTACGAAGATCATTCGGTGTTGCTTGTCCTTCATAGAACATAGATGGAATAAGAATGGTATTCGTGGACAAGTCGATTTTAGATATTTTTCCGACGACCTTCTCTTTGCTGCTAATCAAATTCACAGGAAGATGATTGAGATCAATCTCTTGCGACTCAATATGTTGCGCTGCAATTCGTGTGCCAGCAGGCACGTTGGCTTTCAGAACCCAGACGCTGCGCTTCTTAGCTTGCTGCTCCTGCTGAGCCGCTTGCAGCGCGGATATTTGCTGTTTGTATTGCAGCTCTGTATCCCGTTTTATTTTCTGAACGTGTAATTGCCAGTAGACGGCATAACTGAGGAACAAACAGCCCATAATGGCAGCGCCAATGAGTCCCGCGATCCATAAGTTTTTCGTCCGTTGTCTAATTTTTGACATCCCTTCTGCTCCTTCTTGAGAATAAAAGCTTACCGATCTCTTGCCGCCACTTCGTAGGGGTCTGTTCAATCGGCAATACGGCCTGAAATGCTAACCGCGCATCTTCATCGATGTGGAACGGATCTACATGATAGGGGATGGCATGCAGCTGAGGAATCGCTGTTGCCTGTTCCATATCACGAATCACCTGCTGCGTTGCGAGAGGAATTAGCCCCATAAAACTTGCTGCGGTGTGAGTGAATCCTGCTTGCCGAATAAATTCGGATAGATCTTCTTGTCTCCAATCCGCACCAGAAGCGACGACAAACGATAAATTCGCCCTTAGAAACTCAGCGTACATGGACGATTCTCCATAAACACCCAGATCCAGAACGATGGCATCATAATCTGCGTGGAGTAAAGGGATGAGGCTGCGTGATTCGAGAAAAGGATAATAGTCTACACCCTGAATCGTGAATCGTTCTCCCGTTCTCCTCATGGGTTCCCCGTCAAAGATTGACCGAATACGGTAAAATGCTTCAGACCGCATACATTCCACAAGAGCAACTCTTTGCTTGGAATGAGCTAAGTAATGCGCCATCATAATCGCCGTATGTGTCGTCCCTACCCCGGAATGAACCCCCATCAGTGCAATCGTGCCTGTCCCTCGCCATCGTAGCGTGCTTGAGGCCGGTTGGTTTCCTTTCCAGGCTTTGGCCAATTCCACATGAATCTGCTCCAGCTTCTCTCGGACTTCACTAGCCGTCTGGATTCGTAGATTCGGATCTCGTTCTAACAACTTCTGCAACAACTGTCGGAATGCCGCTGGTACCTCTTGCGGTATAGCGTCCATCCCTGACTTCCCGAATTGGCTCGTCCTCCCTCCCGTTACGAAATGCATCAATAATGCGCCAAGTCCATAGAGATCACTGCGTGTGTCGCTTTGCTTGCCTGCATACTGCTCTGGAGCTGCAAAGCCAACCGTACCTAGACAAACGGTGTCTTCCTCCTGATTCGGCTTAAAATGCCTTGCAATCCCAAAATCAATCAGCCGGATCTGACCATGTACATCCATCATGACATTCGATGGCTTCAAATCCCGATATACAATTGGCGGCTGGCATTGATGGAGATATTGGAGTACTTCGCAGAGCTGAATACCAAGTCGAAGGATATGATCGAATGTTAACGATCGTCCGCGTCTCTCAAAGTCTGCAGCAAGCGTCTCTCCTTCGATATAATCCATAAACAAATAAATGTAACCCTCTGCGTCCGGCCCGATAAAATCAACAATTTGCGGCAAGTTTGGATGATTCAGCCGAATCAGCATGACCGCTTCCGCCGCTACCCCCACCGCATCATCAGGCTGCAATAGCTTCGTTTCCTTTGCAGCCCAACGTTTACCGACAAGCTTCAAGTCTTCAACCAGATAGACATAACTCATCCCCCCTTCGCCAATTTGCTTGATGACCTGATAACGCCCTCCTAGTACCTGATGGACGCTCACCTTAGACATCCATTTCATGAGCCCACCTCCTTTTTGGAACAACAAAAAGGGAAAGCCTCTCGAATCATGACGATCGACACTACGGTCGAACGACATGGTTTCGGGATGCTTTCCCTATCCATTTCATATTAGATTGCATTGGTCACATTATATATCATCTATTCCAGGATTGTCCATATGCAAATTCATTTTTATGCACCTAATTAATATTTCACCATATACAGTGTGATCTCATCGCGATTATGCACCAGCTGCTTCATGCGCCGAATTTCCATATGCTCGCTGAATTTCTCCGTGATATCACGAATGGTTTGCAGCGGCTTTTTGTGCATCAGCTTCACTGTAATTATGGCTGTACCGCCCGATCTGAGCGCATATAACAAATCCATCACGAGACGTACCATTTGCATTGGACTCCAGCTCATGTCACACACGATAAGGTCGAATTGCGATTCGTGGAATTTCACCTCAGACGCATTTTTCTTCAACACAGTCAGTCTACGATTCGCAGTCAAAGATGGATGCATCTCTGCAGGATCGATTGCGGTCACCTTTAATCCCCGCTCTAGCAGCAGCGAAGTCCAACCACCAGGAGCTGCGCCGATATCAAGCCCTTCCGAGAATGCCGCCAGATCTAGGCCAAACGATCGCTCCGCTTCTAACAACTTGAATTTGGCCCGAGAAATTTGACCTTCTTCCCGCTGGAATCGCAGCGCACCGCCGGACCAATCGCTTAGATTGGCTGCTGGCGTCGAGACGCCGACGTAGACGGAATCTTTTCCCACAAAAATCGATACAATCCAATCGGAGTCACGCGTTACGGTCTCCAAGCCAGTATCGTTAAGACCTGCCTCAATCGCAGATTTCATAAGACCTAAGTCTATAGGACCCGCTTCATTCGAACCTTTACGGATTTGAATCGCTACCGATTGACCGCTCAGGAGTTCATGATGGGATTGAACGAAACTGACGATCGCTGTGTTCAATTCCTCCTGACCTGCTTCCGAGAGATTAAATTCTTGCTGTACCGGCTGAATATGACGTAAGAAAATAAGCGGGTCGGTCTGCAACTCACGCAAGACCTGCTCTGCATCCGCTGGCAATGTAACTAGAATGACTTCGCTAGGTATGAGAACCATCGCCTTTACTTGTCCAAACCGGCGACGAAGCTCCTCTTGTGCATAGGCAATAAAGCCATGATTGGCCGTACAAATCCATTTGGATGTGATATCGTGCTGTTGTTCTTGTTGTTCGTGTTGTTCCTTCAACGGTTATTGACCTCCAGCGTGCACCCGAATCCATGGCCGTCCATCTACCCATTCGAGCGAGAGCGGCACTTCGTATGCTTGTTTTAATATTTCAGGGGTGAGCACCGATTCTTTCGTCCCGGCAGCCACCAGTTTTCCTTGATGGATTAATGCAACATGTGTAAATAACGGTACGATTTCTTCCAGATGATGTGTAACATAGACAAGTGCAATATCTCGATTCTTCAAAATATTAAACTGATCAAGGAATTTCTCTCGCTCATACAGATCAAGTCCAGCACAGGGCTCGTCCAAAATGAGAATTTGCGGATCAGCCATCAATGCGCGCGCCAGCATAATTTTCTTCCGCTCGCCTTGCGATAATGTGCCGAGTAGATTGTTCGCGACATGCCCAAGATTCATTTCCTCAATCAGGCTGTGCGCCTTAGCGACAACCTCTTCAGGAATCTCCTGATAGAACCGAAGAAAACCATATTCTCCTGTAGCGACCACTTCCCAGACGGGATCACGTAGGGTTAATTTCTCCATTAACGATTGGCTGATATAGCCTATCTTCTTACGAACCTCTCGAATATCGCATTGTCCATAACGATTGCCCATGACATCAATTTGCCCCGAGCTTGGGAACATATAACCTGTCATCATCTCGAGCAGCGTCGTTTTCCCTGAACCATTCCGCCCAAGGATCACCCAATGCTCCCCTTCATTCATCTGAAGTGTAATATCATCTAGAATTTGCCGCTCTTCGCGTCTTAGCTTAATATGCTGCATCGAAATCATCGAATCACATCCTTAATGATGTTGAATAAATGTTCTACGGATCGCATCTCGTAGACTTGCACCGGTTCGCCTCTCCTCTTCGGGTCGAATAAGAATAGCCCAGGCACACTCCGTACTTGATACCTCGCCACAAGACGAGGGGAAAAATTCAAATTGATCTGCAATAGCTCGATATCCGGCAACATGGCTTCGACCACGTGCATCATCCGCATGCCCGCCTTACATGTGCCACACAGCGGTGTATATAGATACAATCCAAATGGCCTGTACACCTCTACATGTTCGAGTCGTTCGAATAGTGCTTGCTCATTGATTTCTTTCATGGGCAGCCTCTCGAATGCGCGTCAACACCGATTGCGGCATCGGACCATTATGCAGGATGACATGATCGGGTTTGTTCTGATAGAACAATTCGTACATCGTTCTCTGACCGGATAAACTGGAGGTATGTAAATAAATTTCCCGCGGATATAAGCCCCGAAGCACCATTTGCTTCACAAGCTGCGTCCCATTGGGCTGATTAATGCCTAGATCATGATCCAATGACAGTATATCTACTTCCTCTTCTTCCAGCAGCATGAGGCATTCTTCAGCCGATCGCGCATAGACGAATCCCTCCGGGCAACGGCGAATGTCATCTAAAAATACATGTATCATGCTCATTCCCCCTCAGATTCGAGTCTACTGTTCTTTTTGACAGTTCGGGCAATAAAACGTTTTTCGAGAACCGACTTCGGATTTTTGAATAATTGACCCGCATCGCTCACAAGCTTGCCCTTCACGTTCAATCACACGTACGTGCGATTTATAGCCACCTGTAAGGTGATCCTGCGTATTCAGCGGTTGCTCTCCCAAGCCCCCATACTCGATCGCATCATGCAGTACGGTCAACGTACTGTGATACAGTCTTTCAACGCTTTCCTCCGTTAATTCCTGTAATTTCGCCGATGGCAGCAGCGCTGCTTCGAACGCAATTTCATCCGCATAACCGTTCCCGATTCCTGCAATGAACGTCTGTTGGACAAGCGCTGATTTCAGCATGCCACGTTTACGGGCGAACAACATCCGGAATTTCTCCAGGGTCATTTTACGATCCAACAATTCAGGGCCAAGATCGCTTAGAAGCTGATCAGCTTCCTTCGCACTGAGAAGATGGACATACCCTTGTCGAATACCATGTAAACGAAGCACTTGTTGACCAAAATGAATCATCACTTGCGCGTCCCATGCTGTCCCACTCCCATCTTCCGTCCCTTCCGTATCATATTGAATCTGCCCTGCAACACCAAGGTTTAGCAGCAGTCTTTTCCCATTATCCAAGTGAAAGAGCAATTGTTTCCCGCGACGCTCAATATATAAGACTTCACGTCCCTGCAATTCCTTGGACCATTCGGAAACTTCGCAATTCAACAGCTTCTCTTCCTTTACAGTCACATCTGTAATCCGTTTATTGATGATTTGCTCAGAGAGCAATTTTTTGTAGGTTTCTAGTTCCGGTAGTTCTAACACGTATATTCCCTCCATGTTGCGTACGAGATGATGAATCCTATAGGTAGGTATGTATGTATTCTATTGCGATTTTCTGCCCGATGTGACAGCAGCAGCCTCGTACAAATCCTTACAGACCATCGATGGCTGTACACCCGCTTGCGCCAACAATTGGTCCTTGTTCGCTTCTGTTGCTAGTCCGGTCAATACGAGGATTGTATCGCAACCTGCAGCCTGTCCCGCCCGCAAATCCGTAAGTGGGTTATCACCCACCACGATCGCATTTTGAGGTTCACAATTAAGCCTTGCGAGCGCGTAATTCATAATAATATTGGAGGGTTTGCCCATGACAATCGGCTCCCTCTGTGTTGCAGCTTGAATAGCAGCTGACAATGTCCCTGCACCCGGCATAATACCTGTATCCGATGGCAAGAGAAGATCGGGATTCGTCAGAATATATGCTGCACCTTCACGAATCCATTGAACAGCTTGTGTTAATTTGGCATAGTCAAAAGATCGATCAATCCCTTGCACGACAATTTCCGGCTGATCCTCAGTAATCTGAACCCCAATATCGCGCAATGCCGTCTCTAAACCATATTCTCCGATAACCGCCGCTCTTACACCCTGCGGATAATGTTCTTTTACATACTGTGCTGCAGCCAATGCGGACGTGTAGACATCCTCTTGCGTTGCAGGGATACCCATCTCAACCAAATGCGCAGCAACATCTTCAGGGGTGCGCGATGAATTATTCGTTACGAACAAATAAGGTATATGAAGTGATTTCAATTCTTGAATCCATAAGTCTGCACCGTCGATACGATGCTTCCCGTGATATAATGTACCATCCAAATCAATTAGTAGTGCTTTATTTGAATTCCGCATATCGGTATATTCCCTTTCCTCTGCCTATCTAAAAAGCTCCTTGTACACAGTGCCTCTATCATAGCGAATTCCATGCAAGGCTGCAATCCATTAGGCCTTCGAACGAAGAATCTGATCGATCCACATTTCAGCATGCGCTGCATCCTTCATCGTCGGAGCAAGCCCCTCATTCGCCCATAGATCTTCACCAATATAACGGTACAGGAAATGGTTCAAGGCTCCAAAGTGACTATCGACGAATACGCCCATGGTTGTTTTGTCATTTGGAATAAGCTGCAGACTCGATGGCACAGGTAGCGCTGGTGTCGCGCCCGACAACATGGATACCTTCGGTGTAATATCCTTTTCAAGATCACAAGTGATACTTCCCCGGGTTCCAACGATCTGCACACTGAAACGATCCGATCCCCAAGCGATACGAGACACTTCGCCCGTCCCCCTGACACCACTCTTCGTCGTATAGAAGAAGCTCGCCCAATCGTCTACCGTCATTTGCACACGCTCATCGGATCCTTGTGTTTTTGGACGCTCTTTTACAAAAATATTCGTCTCTCCATGCACATCCGTTAGTTCCCCGAACAAATGCGCGATCAAATCGATCACATGAATGCCCAAATCCGTAATTGCGCCGCCACCAGATAATGTATCATTTAATCGCCATGAGACAGGACGATCAGCATTCAGATATCCTGAACGAAGATAGGAACAGTTACATTGAAGAATATCTCCAATAATTCCTTCCTGCAAAATCACCTTCATCTTCATGACAGCGGGGTGATAGCGATAGACAAGCGCAACTTGCTGCAGCGTGTTTGCTGAAATGTTCCTGACCAGCTCTTCCGTTCTACTATATGTCTCCGTCAGGGGTTTTTCAAAGTAAATGGCCTTGCCTGCGGCCGAAGCAGCCGTCCCTTCAGCAAAATGCATCGCATTAGGCGTGCAGATATCAACAATATGTACGGAAGGATTCTCGAGCGCCTCACTCAGATCATTGGTCACCTTCTGAAAACCCATCGCAAGCGCTTGTTCACGATTGGCATCTGGATTTCTTGTAATTAAAGTATCTAACACAGGTACAAAAGAAGCTTTCTGAATAACAGGCATGGCGCGTAGTGCAACAATATGGGTTTTGGCAATGGCACCCAGCCCCGTAAAAGCAAAATGTATCGGTTTCATTGGATATCCCTCTCTCTATCAAGTATTTCCTATTGTAAAAGATGCGCAAACGATGTTGCAAGGCATCAATCCTTGTCAAATCCTGCGCTTTCCCGGGAAAGTATTGCCTTGTAAAAGACTGAAAGCTTGTATGCGATCAAATGAACCTAGGCCGCATCAAGCTTCAATGGAACTTAACGAAACATATAAATAACGTAACCTGCTATACTCAAGAGGATCAACAATATCGCAATGACATTTAGGAAATTCCGTCTGTTGCCTGGGGTATCGAAGCGATTTCTGCGGCGATCATCAAAGTCTGACATCGGTATTGCCTCCTTTTCATTCTTCTTCAGGTTGTGGTGTCACGACGCTTACGAACTGGAATTAACTCAAGTTGTTTCGCTGCAAGAGTATCAGGGAATATCAGTTTAGCTTCTTCCATAAGCGGTTCGACATCACTATATCGTGCACTGAAATGGGTCAAGATAAGTTGTCCAACACCTGCGTCTCGCGCCGTCTCGGCAGCTTGTCTTGTTGTACTGTGGTAGAAGGTCTCGGCTAACGACTCGAGTCCTTCCATGAATGTCGCTTCATGAACGAGTACATCTGCACGCTGCGCCAGGTATCTCGATCCCTCACACGGCCTTGTATCCCCCAGAATCGTAATGATCGTTCCAGGGATTGGCTCACTGATGTACTGCTTCGCATAGATCACAGAACCATCTTCAAGAACGACATCTTCCCCTTGCTTCAACTTGCCATAGATCGGCCCCGGCGGAATGCCTGCCTTTGTTAAGGCTTCGACGTCGATTCGTCCAGGCCGATCTTTCTCTACCACCCGATAACCGAAGGATTCAATCCGATGGTCCAACCGTGAGGCCTCGACCTTGCACTGCCCATCTTCAAAAACAATGCCTTCATCAATCTCTGTGATATTGATGTCATAATTGAGATGAGACTGACTTAATTGTAACGACGTTTCAATATATTGTCGAAGCCCTGCAGGTCCATAGATTTCAAGTGTCTCCGTTCCACCTTGGTGGGAGCGACTAGATAATAACCCCGGGAGCCCAAAGATGTGATCTCCATGCAGATGGGTAACAAATATTTTCTCAAGTTTACTCGGTTTAAGCGGCGACTTCAATATTTGATGCTGCGTTGCTTCTCCGGCATCGAACAACCAGAATGTACCGCGCTCGTCGAACATTCGAAGTGCTATGGACGTGACATTCCGCTCTGTCGTCGGCATTCCTGCACCTGTCCCTAAGAAATAGAGCTCCATTGGCAATCCCTCCATCCTGCACCAAGAGCCTCCAACTAGGGCGGAGGCTCTTGTGTCTTTATTCTATATTATACTTTCTCAACGTTAAAATATTGCGCTTGCGGATGAGCAAATACCATCGCAGATACAGATGCCTCTGGTTCCATCATAAACCCTTCCGTCAGTTCAATGCCAATATCCTCTGGTTTCATGAGCTCGAACAGTGGTCCTTGATCTTCAAGATCCGGACATGCAGGATAACCAAAGGATACCCGAATGCCTTGATATCTTGCCCCATGACGTTGCTTCATCGTCATCTCCTGCGGATCCGGGTAACCCCAAATATCACGCATCATATGATGAACCCGCTCCGCCAGTCCCTCTGCAACTTCTAGCGCTGTCGCTTGAATCGCATGGGATTTCAGATAGTCGCCCTCATCCTTATACTTCGTCGCTAGCTCACGGACACCGTTACCGGCCGTCACGACTAAGAATCCGACGTAATCCATAATTCCACTCTCAACCGACTTTAAATAATCCGCTAGACACAGGAATGGCTCCACTTGCTGCCTTGGGAAAGTGAATGTATGAAGAACCTTCGTCGTATCCTGTGGATCATAGATAATAATGCTGTCGCCTGACGATTGTGCAGGGAAGAACCGATACATGCCTTGCGCTTTGATCGTTCCATCCGAGATTGCTTTCTGCAATATTTCATCGACCGTCGCTTTAAGCTCGACCGCTTTCGGATTTTTCTCCGCAAGCAATTGTTCTACTGAACCACGAAGACCGAGATGATGCCCAAGCAGCATCTGCATGTTCACATACGGAATGATATGTCCTAATGGATAGTCACGAAGAATATGACGATCGAGATCAGGCGGTATAAATACCGGTGCATCTTGAGAAATGTTGGAACGTACTGCCCGCGTTAGCTTCGGCAGAGGCTTCTTCTCTTCTTCCTCTCCTGCACTTTCCAATATTGCCGCCGTTTCTTCAACCATGCGTTGACGGTGCGTCGGATCCATAAGCTTATTCGCAAGATCTAGGCCGTCCATCGCATCTTTCGCATAGAGAACGAGACCATTGTACTCGGGTAGAATACGCGTTTTGGTAAACTTCCGTGTCAGGGCGGCACCGCCAACCATAATTGGAACATCAATATTCGCATTGCGTAAATCTTGTGCGGTTAAGACCATCTGCTGCGCCGATTTTACGAGTAGACCTGATAAGCCAATGGCATCCGGCTTCTCTTTGCGATAGGCTTCGATAATCTGTTCAGGCGGAACTTTGATTCCTAAGTTCACGATGTCATAGCCATTATTCGATAGAATGATCTCAACCAAGTTCTTGCCGATATCGTGCACGTCGCCTTTAACCGTAGCCAGCATGATCTTCCCTTTGACAGAGGACTCATTCTTCTCCATAAATTGCTCCAGATGTGCGACAGACGCTTTCATCACTTCCGCACTCTGTAACACTTCAGCAACGATCAACTCGTTATTATTGAACAATCGACCGACTTCAGACATCCCTTCCATCAGCGGTCCATTAATGACTTCAAGCGCAGTATACTTCTTAAGTGCCTCGTCCAAATCTGGAATAAGGCCTTCTTTCGTTCCTTCGACAACGTAAGATGCCAAACGCTCTTCTAACGTTAGGTTCGAAGCTTTCTCTTTCTTCACGATTTTCTTATCCCGGAACGCCGCTACAAATGCCGAGAGTGTCGCATCATTCGTATCGTACAGTAATTCCTCGGACAGACGACGCTCGTGTTCAGGGATCGATGCATAACGTTCTAATTTTTCCGTGTTTACAATAGCGTAATCAAGTCCTGCCTTCGTACATTCATACAAGAAGACAGAGTTCAGTACCTCACGCCCTGCTTCCGGTAATCCGAATGAAATGTTACTAATCCCTAGAATCGTCTGACATTCCGGCATCGCTTCCTTAATGAGGCGAATCCCTTCAATTGTCTCTTTTGCCGAACCGATATATTGTTCATCCCCTGTCCCAACTGGGAAGACGAGCGGGTCGAAAATAATGTCTTCTGGCTGCATTCCGTATTTGTTCACAAGAAGGTCTCGGGAGCGCTTAGCAACTTCCAGCTTATCTTCCCGCGTGATTGCTTGTCCACGCTCATCTATCGTTCCGACAACCGCAGCTGCGCCATACTTATGAATCAATGGGACGACATGTTCGAATTTCTCTTCGCCATCCTCTAAATTAATGGAGTTAATAATTGCTTTCCCTTGCGAATACTTCAGTGCCAGATCGATAACCTTCGCGTCCGTTGTATCAATGACAAGAGGTACTTTGACCTTCTTCACAACGAGTTCCAGGAACTTCTTCATATCTTCGGATTCTTCACGATCCGGGTCCTGTACACAGACGTCAATGACGTGTGCACCGCTCTTCACTTGTGCACGTGCGATCTCGGATGCTTCCTCATACTTTCCTTCTGCAATCAGACGTTTGAACTTTCGGGAGCCTAATACGTTCGTCCGTTCACCAACCATGTAGGGTCGGTTCTCCGATTCAATGTATACTGTCTCAATTCCGGATACAGCAGGAGGATGTGTTCCAAATGCGCTCCGTGGTTTGAATTGGCTCATCGTCTCCGCTAATGCGCGAATATGATCCGGTGTAGTTCCGCAGCATCCACCAGCAATATTAAGCCAACCTTGTTCCGCGAACCCTGCCATCTTCTTCGCCAATGAATCGGGTGATTCATGATAGTGACCATTCTCATCTGGTAACCCCGCATTAGGGTAACAACTAATTGCCGTATCTGCAATTTCAGACAATGAACGAATATGGTCACGCATAAATTCTGGGCCTGTTGCACAGTTGAGTCCAACCGAGATCGGCTTCAAATGCTCTAACGAGATATATAAAGATTCAATGTTCTGCCCGGCAAGCGTCGTACCCATCGGCTCGATCGTCCCAGAGATCATCAATGGTAGTGTCTTACCCGCGGTCTCAAATGCACGTCTAATTCCGATACTTCCCGCTTTCACATTCAATGTATCTTGCGACGTCTCAAGCAATATTGTGTCAACACCGGCCTCGATTAATGCTAGTGTTTGCTCATAATAGGAATCTACAAGCTCATCGAACGTGACACCACCCGTTACGGACAATGTTTTCGTCGTTGGGCCTAATGCACCTGCAACATAACGTGGCCATTCCGGCGTAGAGTATTTCTTCGCAGCATCCACTGCTAGCTTGGCAGCAGCCAAATTGAGCTCCCGCGCTCGGTCTTGCAAATCATACTCCGCAAGTACCACACTAGTGGCACCAAACGTATTCGTCTCCAAAATATCCGCGCCAGCTTCTAGATATTCTTCATGAATCTTCTGGATCACATCCGGCCGCGTAAGAACAAGAATCTCATTACAGCCATCTAGCTCTTCGCTCCCAAAATCATCCGCCGTTAAGTCTTCACGCTGAATCATCGTTCCCATTGCGCCGTCAAGGATAAGGATTTTATGTTTCATTTGTTCTTGTATGCTCAGTTTATTCATGCCTAATCCCCTTCCTACTGCAAAAACGTTAAGAATTAGTTTAACAGAATACCAAACTTTAGAAAAGTGTCTATGCATTAAAAGTCGACAGCCAGCGATAAATCCACTATAATACAATCAATATCAAGTTAATGTATAGGAAAGAAGGGATTATTTTGGCTGAAATTTACATTCGCAATACAGGGGCGCGTATTTCAGGCGAAGAAGAAGTTCGTGCATTTCTAGCGAACCAAGAAGTATTATATGAGCATTGGGAACCAACGAAGTTGCCAGAAAACCTTCGTGAGCGTTTCGTCCTCTCCGATGAAGAGAAGGCCCAAGTCCTCGCTACCTACGACACAGAGATTCGTGATCTAGCTGCACGTCGCGGCTATCAGATCTGGGATATCATCACATTATCGGATGCGACACCAAATCTTGAAGAACTACTTACGAAGTTCGAAGACGTCCACACACATACAGAAGATGAGATCCGTGCCATTACTGCGGGAAAGGGTATTTTCATCATCAAGGGAAAAGACGACGTAGGTTATTTCAACGTCGAATTAGAAGCTGGTGATGTGATCTCCGTTCCTGAGCATACACCTCACTTCTTTACTTTGATGGATAATCGTCAAATCGTTGCCGTTCGCCTTTTCATTGAGAAAGATGGCTGGATTGCAACTTCCTATAATGACCCAACGTTCCAACAGGCATAATTCAATCGATCTTACGCCGAATAATCAAAGCCCGCTCCGTCTTCTTCAGACACAAGCGGGCTTTTCTTGTTATTTCGTTACTTGGAATGTTTTCTTAGGCATCGAATGCATTTCTCTAGCTGTGACATGCGCAATCATCGTATATTCCCCAGGTTCAGCGAATTGTTTTTCAATTTGATAAACCCCATCACTCGTAAGTTTTGCTTCTATTTTCTCATGCTCCTGCTCGTCTCCACGCCATACCTCGAACATGACTTTCTGTGCATCATCGACAGGTTTATCGCTTTGCGTCACTTTCGCTTGAAGCTCAAGATCTTTATTCGCAACAATCTGCTCAGGCAGAATAATCTCTACTTTGATCGGATTCATTGCATCCTCGTTCATGTCCATATCCATGTCCATTCCATCGTGATTCATAGCTGATTTAGATCCTGAACAACCCGATACTAAGGCAATCAGGAGAATACAAGCAACAGCCAGAGTACTCCATTTTTTCAATCTCATCATTTGCATTCCTTTCTTATCTGCTTCCATCATCGGTTAGGATAAATCTTTAATATCCTTAATGATCTGATCATAAGGAACATCTTCAACACCGTTATACTTCTTCATAATATATCCTTCTTTGCTAACCAGGTAGAACGATGTACCATGAATCATCTGATCTGAACTCGGTTCCTTCTCTACAATCGTCTTAAACGATGACTTCGCGAAAGCTTGAATATCTTCAAGTTTATAATTTGTCAAAAAGTGCCAGCTCGCAAAGTCCACACCGAATTTGTCAGCGAACGCTTTCATAACTTCAGGTTTATCACGGTCTGGATCTACACTGAAGGATACGAACGTGACATCCAGATTTTCCGCTTTTATTCTCTTCTGAAGATCTGTCAAATTGAAAGTCATTGGCTGACAGACTGAGTTACAATTCGTAAATACAAAATCGGCAAGCCACACTTTACCTTTCACATCAGCAAGTCCGAACGCTTGCCCAGCCTGATCTGTATACGCAAAATCTCCGACTTTCATGGAGCTTGTCTGCTTCGCTCCACCACACGCTGTTAATAACAATACTACCCCAAGCATTATTACCATTAACTTCTTCATCATAACCTCTCCTCTATGTAGCCAACAAATTCCTTTTTCATTATAAAATGATTGTACACGAGAAGAATGACTCATTCGGGCTATCTTTGTCAATTCTTTGTGACGATTTTGTATCAAATGTCATAGCAGAATGCAAAAATCCCTTGTTCCATATTCAGAACAAGGGATTCCCGCTATTTATACATGTTGCTGTATAATATTGTGAAGTTCAGAGAGATGCGTGATTTCATAATCAGGAACAATTTCAGTCGAGCGCTGTGCACCATGTCGATTAACCCATACGGCATGCATTCCAACACCAAGTGCGCCTTTAATATCGGTTGTAAGCTTGTCCCCCACCATAAGCCCCTCATGAGGCTCAATCTCAAGTGCAGCCATCGCATGTCTAAATATAGATGACGCTGGCTTACCTTCTCCGAATGCGCCAGAGATCACGATATGATCAAAATAAGACATGATATTAGGTACTCCGTTAAGCTTCTCCTGTTGCAAGTCAGGTGACCCATTCGTTAATAATAGGAGCTTCACGTTCCCTTTCAATTCATCTAGAATCTGGAACGTCTCTTCATATACGTAAGGACGAGCCCGACGCTCTGTCGCGAATAATAGACCCAATCGTTCGCCAAGCTCCGCATCTTCAACCCCTAACGACTTCAGACCACGTGTCCACGCTTCTGTTCTGTAACTAGGCGCTAAGGCTTGTAATTGTCGAAACTCTTGTTGTTCCCCATGCGTAAAATTCGCCCACAGCCCTTCAAAAGGGTTAATTCCAATCATCTGTGTGAACGGGAATGTCGGAAAAGATTCATAGAGTGCTCTAGCTTCTCGTCTTACCGCTTCTTCCAACGCAACAGGCTGAATTTGAGGATATGCTTGAGCTGCTGCAACACAAGTAGCTTCAAACGCTTCCTTCACACTGCGATCATCCCACAATAAAGTATCGTCCAGATCGAATAATACGGCTTTAATCGTCATCTCTCTTCTCCCCCATACCTTTACAGTGCTCTATTTAATTAACGCTCTTCAAAAGGAACATTATTAACGCGTGCAAACTCTTTCAACCGCTCACCGATCACTACCGTGTCGTAACGATTCATCAATCTTGAGAACACCCAGTTGGAACCTTTAGCCTTCGTACCAATGACGACGTAACCTTTTTGCACGGTGATATCCTTGATTTGGCTAGCGTCTAGACGAACGTCTCGATTGAAACGGCGTGTCCCTACAAAAGATTTACCAACACTAATATAAGGTCTGCGCAGGAAGATTACAACGCCAAGGAATATGTATAACCCCACCGTTGCCCAGAACAGTGCTGCCGAGATATTCTGACCACCAGCGGAATATAGTAGGGCATACAATAATCCGAATGCTACTAATGTAATAGGTAGGATCAAGTTTCGCCCAACATAACGATCCACATCCGATTTCGCATCTCTACTCGCACCGATCACTTGTTGCCCCTGTTTCTTACGAGCCTTATTTACATTCTTCGTGTTCTTGCGTACCATTCTTTCCCATGAACGGGCCATCGAAATTCTTCCTCCTTGGAAGTTTTCCCGAAGGAAAACTTGCTTCATCTAATGTTTAATTGTTGGATTATTATCATCCTCATCAACAAACTCGATATTATCAAGTTGTTGCTTCAAGGAACGTTTGAACCCATCAATATATTGTTGACGAAGCGCGTCCCGTTCAACCGTCTCTTCCGGCGTCAAACCTACCGTTTTATGTTTACGAGCCAATTCATTAATTCGCTCTACAATCTTGTCGAAATTCATCACTATCCCCCCTATTCTGTCTTTATTACTTTGACATTTACAATAGAGGTTGTCAAGGGTAACCCATCCACTCTCAGCAGGGCCTATGCCCTATCGAGTATACGAATTAGCCTTTTAAAGAATTGGTAATTTAATCACTTCACCTGATTGAATGGAACTGTTCCGTTTACCATTCAGGTCTTTGATCATTTCAATATAATTACGAACATCCATCCCAGCTGGCTTATGTTCCTTCGCAATCGCCCACAATGTATCACCTGAAGACACAACAACCTGCAACGGAATGTTCGCATTATGTTCCCCTTCACGCGTATCTGCAGCAAATGCATTCAATAATCCCATACTCGTCAAACTGCATACAAGGACTAAGAACAATACAACCTGAACAACCTTCTTCTTAAGAAAAGAGTCTCTATTCACGACCTCGGAACGGTTATTATACACACTTTGATATGAGCTATACTTTAGCATAATCAGCACCCCAAACGTTTGTTCTGTTTTCTATGTCCATAATTTAACACGAACATTCGTTTGTGTCAACACTATTTTAGAACGTTCGTTCCCCTCGTTCTTACATTTTAGAACTAATGTTTGTACGAACGGTAGTTCTATGCTATAATTTTGTAAAAGTCTAGTAATGGAGTTGAACCTCATGTCTAAAATATCCAATAGACAACAAGCTATTTTAGAATTTATAAGGAATGAAGTACGATCTAAAGGTTACCCTCCTTCTGTTCGTGAGATTGGAGAAGCTGTCGGTCTAGCTTCCAGCTCCACTGTGCACGGCCACTTGGATCGATTAGAGAAGAAGGGTTTAATACGCCGCGACCCTACCAAACCGCGGGCCATCGAACTTCTGAGTCAGGAAGAATCCGAACATACGCATCTCTATACGCAGATGATTGCGAAGGTACCGATCGTGGGGAAAGTTACCGCAGGTGCGCCAATTACTGCGACGGAGAACATTGAAGATTATTTCCCGCTTCCAGAGCAATTCGTACATGACCAGAACGTGTTCATGCTCTCCGTTATGGGGGAAAGTATGATCGAGGCAGGTATTCATAATGGTGATTTTGTTATCGTCCGCCAGCAGCAGACAGCGAATAATGGCGATATCGTCGTAGCGATGACAGAAGATGACGAAGCTACAGTCAAGACTTTCTATAAAGAAAAAGACCATATTCGATTACAACCTGAGAATTCAACGATGGAACCGATTCGTTTGAATCACGTTACCATTCTCGGTAAGGTTATTGGCTTGTTCCGCAATATGCACTAATTGCTATACATATTAGCATCGCTGGTTGTCCCAGCGAGATGCTAATTTATTATGAAGAGTCCCCCGAGCGATCGAGGGACTCTTTTATGCCTTTATATAGATGAAAACCGCCCCTATTTCATTGAGTTCCCTGAGCGTTTGCGTCAACATTTTTTCTTTCACATGAGTGCGAAAATTTCCTTGGTGAACTTGCATTCTATACATGTTTCATCCGTAAAAAAAACAAGCCGACATCTGTGTCACACAGTTATCAGCTTGTTTTTCACTTAGTTCAAGTTGCCTGGCACGGATTTGGATAATCTGCCTACCTTCACAAGATCGGCATGCGCAGCAGCTGGTCGGATTATTTTCATCTTGGTTCACCTTTCAAACTTCAATGTTAGAGGTAACCATTCGTATCCGCAGCAACAGTGTCGTCCACAGATAGTTTACCAACCTGGTTCATATCATCATGATTGCAACACTGCATTTACATAGCTAACCATTCGATCCAACGATAAGAGAATTCGGCTTTGCTGCCCACCCCATATGACCTCAAATCGCTGGAACAAACAAAAACAGCCGCTACAACGAGGGCTGTTAGGTTACAAATATTTCAAACAAAAACCCCTAACACTTACAGCGCTAGGGGTTCCATCATTTTAGTAAAGAGTGATGTATTGATCGCGTTCCCATTGGTGAACTTGCGTGCGATACATATCCCACTCGATTTCTTTCAACTCATAGAAGTGAGTCAATGCGTGCTCACCTAGTGCACTGCAGATGACTTCGTCATTCACAAGCTCTGTCAAGGCTTCACGAAGATCGGACGGCAAGCTAGGAATACCTTCAGCGATACGCTCTTCTTCGGACATGACATAGATGTTACGGTCCGTAGGTGCTGGAAGCTCCATTTTGTTCTTAATGCCATCTAGACCTGCTTTGAGCATCACTGCAAGCGATAGATACGGATTCGCAGCTGGATCCGGGTTACGTACTTCAACGCGTGTTCCCAGACCACGAGATGCAGGAATACGAATCATCGGGCTACGGTTACTTGCGGACCACGCCACATAGCAAGGCGCTTCATAACCTGGAACCAACCGTTTGTAGGAGTTCACCGTTGGATTCGTAATCGCTGCGAATCCACGAGCATGCTTCAAAATGCCTGCCATGTATTGACGAGCTGTTTCGCTTAGACCCAGCTTGTCACTCTCATCATAGAACATATTTGTTTTGCCATTGAATAGCGACTGATGACAGTGCATACCTGAACCATTCACACCATATAACGGTTTCGCCATAAATGTTGCATGTAGCCCATGCTGTCTAGCAATCGTCTTAACAACAAGCTTAAAGGTCTGAATTTGGTCTGCAGCTTTAATCGCATTTGCATATTTAAAATCAATCTCATGTTGTCCCGGAGCAACCTCATGGTGGGAAGCTTCGATTTCAAATCCCATATCTTCCAACGTCAATACGATCTCACGACGGCAGTTCTCACCAAGATCCGTAGGCGCAAGGTCGAAGTAACCGCCTTGGTCATTCAGTTCAAGTGTAGGGTTGCCTTTCTCATCCGTCTTGAAGAGGAAGAATTCCGGTTCTGGACCAACATTCATCGTCGTGTAGCCCATTTCTTCCGCTTCTTTCAGCGCACGCTTCAGAATACCGCGTGGATCCCCTTGGAATGGCGTACCGTCTGGCATATACACATCACAGATCAGACGAGCGATGCGATCTTCAGTCACCCATGGGTAGATCAACCAAGTATCCAAGTCCGGGAATAAGTACATATCCGATTCTTCAATACGTACATATCCTTCAATCGAGGAACCGTCAAACATCATTTTGTTATCAAGCGCCTTCTCCAACTGACTCACTGGAATTTCTACGTTCTTGATCGTTCCTAGCAAATCAGTGAACTGTAGACGAATAAATCTAACATTTTGTTCCTTGGCAATGCGCATAATATCATTTTTTGTAAAACTCACGGTATTCCTCTCCTTTGTTAATCATAATTGATTATTATTTATTATAAAATCGAGACAATTCACCTTGAATCAAGGATACTTGGCCCGGTCTCTTACCGTTAAGCAGCTGTTGCTTGAGTAATCGGTGCAATTGAGAGTCCGATAGTTCTTTCCGTTTCACTTCTGTATCCGGTGTAAGGACAGTCGCTTCTTCCGACTCCTTCGACATCGGAACCATCACCTGCTTAATTCCAGCAATGTTCACGCCCTTCTCGATCAACGACTTAATCTCGAGCAATCGCTCAACATCGTTGAAAGAAAATAAACGCTGGTTACCAGAGGTCCGAGCAGGAACAATCAACTCATGTTGTTCATAGTAACGAATTTGCCTGGCTGTTAAGTCCGTCAGCTTCATTACGATGCCTATCGGGAATAGAGCCATGTTTCTGCGAATATCATCGCCCATTCTACGCATCCCTTTCTCTCATGGATATGTTAATATCATAGCTCCATCCTCACGTCGTGTCAATAAGATGTTAGATAACTTTACAAAAGATGACTGTTAATCATCTGATCTAGTGCCGTTAACACACCAAACTTGACATGAGAATACGTCAGACCACCCTGCATGTAAGCAATATAAGGTTCTCGGATCGGCGCATCGGCGGACAATTCCAAGCTTCCGCCCTGAATAAATGTACCAGCTGCCATAATAACGGGATGCTCATATCCAGGCATGTCCCATGGTTCTGGTACGACATGAGAATCCACAGCAGCTGCTAGCTGAATGCCCTGAACAAATCGAATCAAATGATCTGCACTTGTAAATTGTATCGCCTGAATCAAATCCGTGCGCGGATCGTTCCAGCTTGGTTTGGTAATAAATCCGAGCTGCTCGAACATCGCTGCTGCGAACACACTTCCTTTGACAGCCTGTCCAACGAGCGTCGGCGCAAGGAACAAGCCTTGGTAGATGGCTCGCGTCGTTCCGAGCATGGCCCCTACTTCACCGCCAATCCCTGGCGCGGTTAGTCGATAAGCTGCTTTCTCCACAAGATCACGTCGACCAACGATGTATCCACCCGTCTCCGCAATGCCTCCGCCAGGATTTTTAATCAGCGATCCCGCCATCATATCAACGCCAAGTTCGGTCGGCTCCTGCATTTCCGTGAATTCACCATAGCAGTTATCCACGAATACAATGACAGCTGGATTAATCTCCTTCACACGGCGAACCATCTCACCGATCTCTGCAACCGTGAACGAAGACCGCCAGGAATACCCACGTGAACGTTGTATGCCGATCACCTTCGTATTCGGTGTCATTCGTTCACGCACAAGTTCCCAATCTACCCCTCCATCCGATAGCAGATCGACTTCATCATATTCTATCCCAAAATCCTGCAGTGACCCCGCACCGTCTTGCGGTTTGCCAATCACTTTGTGTAATGTATCGTAAGGTTTCCCTGTAATGTAGAGAAGCTTATCGCCAGGACGCAGTACCCCAAATAACGCTGTTCCAATCGTATGCGTCCCGGATACAAAATGAGGCCGCACGAGTGCCGCCTCTGCTCCAAACACCTTGGCATATACTTCATCCAACACCTCGCGCCCGCGATCATTATAGCCATAGCCCGTCGATCCCGCGAAATGAAAGTCACTTACTTGATATCGCTGAAATGCACGGATCACTTTCCACTGATTCGCATCCACAATGCGGTCAATCGCATGAATTCGACCAGCTATAAGTTCTTCCACTTGCGCCTGCATTGTCGTTAATCGTTCTGAAAAGATTGTCATGATTCTTTCGTCTCTCCCTGTTGCTATCTTAATCACTTGCTGATTTCTAATCTTATGCTCGCCCTGATTTTTCTTTCTCAACCTTCAGGTCATCGGTCTTCAGCGTCATGAGCTCCGATCGGCTCGGTGATTGATGCTGATATTGATTGAGCAGCCTTACGGCTTGATTGCGGATCGACTTCTCGATCACATTACGAACGTATCGTGCATTACTAAATGCATGGAACGAATCGTTCTTCTCTTGTATTAAATGTTGTCTTAACTTCATGATCGTCTGCGGCATCAAGGTGTAATCACGCTCTTTGACCATCAGCTCAGCGATTTGAATTAATTGATCAATGGAATAGTCAGGAAACTCGATTTGAATCGGGAACCTTGAAGGCAATCCTGGATTCGTCTGAAGGAAAAATTCCATCTCATTGGAATAACCAGCCAAGATTAGCACGAATTGATTCTTCATGTCTTCCATCGCTTTAACTAATGTATCGATAGCTTCTTTTCCAAAATCCTTCTCCCCGCCGCGCGCAAGACTATACGCTTCATCAATGAACAGAACTCCGCCAATCGCCTTTTTGACGAGGTCCCTCGTCTTCTGCGCTGTATGCCCGATGTATTCGCCCACCAAATCAGCTCGTTCAACCTCAATCAGATGCCCTTTACTGAGCACACCCATCTGTTGAAATAGTTTGGCCACAATCCGTGCTACTGTTGTCTTGCCGGTACCTGGGTTGCCTTTGAACACCATATGATAGACATGCGTACTGCTTAGAAGCCCAGCATCCGATCTCATTTGTGAGATTTGCAGCAGCGCATATATTTCATAGACTAACTCTTTAATATTATCCAGACCAATCAATTGGTCCAATTCCTTCTGCATTTCTGCAAAGTGACTGTTATGCACAGCTGCTTTGGCCGCTTGTTGCCCCGTACTCTCTGCTTCTATCGTTGACTGAACTGCAGCACTTGGTTCTTGATTTCGTAGAATAACACTGATCTGCCTTGATGGTCTTGTCTCGCTCCGTCCATTTGTTGAAGCCACTACTCGCCCATTCATGCTTCATCACCTCATTTTAGTCTAGGTGCTGACCCTTTAATCAATGTATTCTATCTTCGTCCACGATATTAGCAGTTTTGGTCAACCTTTCATTCCTATCGTTATCCACAGTTGATCCAGCTTCCATTTCGTGTACGCTAGCGACTCCCGCATCTGGTGCCATGCCATATTCAGCACTTTCGATTCCGTGGTCGATACAACTGGGCTCTGGTACCCTAGGAAATTCGCTATTTCTAGTGATCTTGCCCCATGATAGCGATGCGTGATGATAACAGCCGATTTGTAGCTATGATCTTCCATGATCTCACGACTAAAGAGCAAATTCTCATAGGTGCTCGTCGCTTGATTTTCAAGCAGAATGTGCTCAGAAGGCACGCCTCGCTCTATCAAATACGCCGCCATGCCCTGTGCCTCCGTCAACCGAAGAGAAGGATGATCCAACCCGCCCGTGACAATAAAGGTATCGAAATGACCTGCTTGATACAGTGATAATGCATGATCCAACCGTTCTACGAGTGCCGGACTCGGCTTATTATCCCATAATACTGCCCCTAGAACGATACCAACATCGGCATGAGACAATTCGCGCCCAGATGATTTGTTATGGATAACCCATTGCGTATATACAAACCAAATAAGTCCGCAAACGACGAAAAGGAGCATAACTCTGAAAATCATGCTCCCCTTCATCTTTGATCCCGTTCTCAACATATAGGACCCGGCGCCGAAGTGTCTCCAGGATGATCATGACCAATACCGAACTCGGACCTTAGATCACGCTCTGACATGACGAAGTAAGGGAATAAATGTGCCGTAATAATCCGCAGCAATTGTCTTGCCGTATCTGTCGCCAGCTCGTAATCCTCTTGCGTAATATCGCCATCGATAAGCGCATCGTCCAGTTCATCTTCATCCATCAGAAAAACAGCCCCGGTAGGCAGCACTACAATATCTAAGAACAAATCATCAAACCACGGAACCCCTTGTTCCGTAACACCTTGCGACTTGCAGATGTCAATGTACCATTGAACAATACGCTGTTTGTCATCAAACATCGCCGTCACAATAAAGTTCTCATTCTGCGGAAAGTATTGCAGCCACGAATAACCTGCATCAGCAAGACACAGCTTCTTGCCGTCGTATTCTTTCCAGAGTGGGTCCCGAAGCCGCTCGATCGTATATAAAGTCACAAAGCCAGTAAACTCCGGTTTATCCACAAATTTCGATGTAAAGTGCTTACTAATAATTCTTCGCCAATTGGCGCGATCCGAAAATTTACGTTTCATGGGAATGACCCTCTCCATACGTTCTACTAAAAATCTTACCACAATTAGTAAGCCTACACCAGTCACCCCCTACAGCCACATGCAAAAAACATTCATGTCAATCGGAGTCATGTTCAAAAGTAATGCGTCAGAGCAAATAAAAAAACGTGCCTGAGGCACGTTTTTTTAGGAATTATTGTTCCGTTATTTCTATCGATTTAATGGTCACTGACTCCATCGGCTTGCTCTTTTCCCGACCAGAATCATCGAGTTCCGTCGGGGTAGCTGCAATTTTCTTCACCGTATCCATTCCCTCGGACACTTTACCGAAGATGGGATAATTAGGTGTGCCATTCAATGAATCGATATCTGCACCTGTTCCAATGAAGAACTGACTGCCAGCAGAATTCGGTGCCATAGTCTTCGCCATCGCCACGGTACCTTCCTCATACTTATGCGGACCACCTAGTTCATCTTGAATTGTATATCCCGGGCCGCCAGCGCCAGTCCCTTGCGGGTCACCTGTCTGAACCATGAAGGACTCAATAATCCGATGGAACGTAATTCCATTGTAGAAGCCTTCCTTCGCCAAGAATACGAAGTTATTCACGGTGATTGGCGCATCCTTCGCGAACAGTTCGATGGTGAAATCGCCTTTCGATGTCGACACTTTCGCCATATATTTCTTATTCGTATCAATCGCCATTGCTGGAGCTTCTTTCCACGACTTCGACTGTTGTGTCTCAGGAGTTGTCTGCGGCTTCTCCTCTACCGCATTTTTACTCCCACAAGCACTCAACATGAGCACCGTGGTTAGTACCAATACCAGTGTAAGCATCCAACGGTTCAACGGTTTCTGCATTTGTTAACACGCTCCAAATTCGATCATATTATTGGATTTGTACGGTATCCATTGTAGCCGTATTTCATTGCTTATCCTTTGCCTTTGCCTTTGTCTTTATCTTTACCTTTGCCATGGCCCTGATTATCACCGTTGGCATTCCCGTTATTATCTGGAATGATCGTCCCTTGGTCAGTTGTCCCTGTACCCTGATCTACCCATCCGCCATTCGGATTATCCGTTGCTCCTGGGTCCGGTGTCACATTACCATTACCGTCTGGGTTCTCTGTAGATGGATCCGATCCATCTACCACTCCCCCATTTTCATTCGGATCCTGTACTGGATTATTCGGATCCGTTACTGGATTATTCGGATCTACGGGCGGCTGCTCGATGTCAGGTAAATCATTATCGATTCTGATACTGACCTTAGCAGACGGATCTGTCTCTAGATTTACATTTGCCAAAAACGCTGTGACATAGTACTCATATTGCGCATTCGGCACAACCTGAATATCTTCATAACTATTGGATGTAACCTCACCAACCATGGAGAACTTCGACTCCGTAGACTCCTTGCGGTAAATCCGATAAGTTGGCTGACTATCTCCACTAAGCGCAGACCAGTTCAAGGTCACGGACTGTGTAGCCGCAGCATAAGAAGCAACCAGGCCATTTACTTTATCCTGCTTCACCTTCTCTTCAACGACACCGGTCGGCTTCGAGAATTCACCTTTTTTCTTATTCGCGAGCGCCTTGGTCATGACTTTCTTAAAAAGTGAAGCCGCTTGACTTGAGCCCTTCTTCACAAGATGGTCACGATCTGTTTTATCATATCCCATCCATACGGCACCTGTCCATTCAGGTGTATATCCAACAAACCAGACATCCCGGTTGCCACTGCTCTTGAGTCCTTTAATCCCATGCTGTTGTGTTCCTGTTTTCCCTGCTGTAGGTCGTCCACTGATTTTAGCGGATTTCCCTGTCCCGTTATTAACGACCTCTTGCAAGACATTGGTCATGTAATATGCGGTCTGCTCTTTCATGACGCGCTCGCCTTTACCTTCATCGAAGGAATATACCGATTTATTATCCCGATCGACAACCTCAAGGACCGAGTGTGCAGGATCATAATATCCGCCATTTGCAAATGCACTGTAGGCTGTCGCCATTTGAATCGGTGAAGCACCGTATGTTAATCCACCTAATGCAATCGTCAAGTTGCGATCTTCAGGTACTAATGGAATACCTAATTTCTTAGCAAAATCAAATCCTGTCTTCACACCAATCTCATTCAATAACCACACCGAAGGCAAGTTAATAGATTTCTGCAAAGCGTACGTGAAACTCACAGGACCAATATACTTATTGCTTCCTAAGTCAGATGGACTGTAGTCACCAAAGCTCTGTTTGTCATCCCGCAGCGTCGACCACGGGAAGTAATTCCCAGTATCTAGAGCTGGACCATAACTTGCAATCGGTTTAAACGTTGAACCTGGCTGACGAGGTACTTTCGCACGGTTTAACCCCTTACGGATGTAATCGCGACCTCCGGCCATCGCTACGAGACCACCGGTGTGTTGGTCCATGATGACCATCGAGCCTTGCATCTGCTGATCGTCCTTACTTTTCTCGAAGTTATCATCATTCGCGAACTCTTCCTCTACGGCATTCTGAGCTTCAGGAACGAGTGTCGTATAGATTTTGTATCCGCCACGATAAAGTTCATCCTCTGTTAATCCCGTCTTATCGCCGGCTTCATCAATTGCATAATCAATAAAGGCAGATGACACACGCTTCGTTTCGGTCTGTGCATCTGGATTATAATCCACTTTCGCCGCTTCATTCATTTGTGCCTGCGTGATGTAGCCTTGATCCGCCATCAGCTTCAAGACCACGCCCCGACGTTCCTTAGACTTTTCCGGATTGGATAATGGGTTGTATGAAGATGGCGCCTTCGGCATCGCCGCGAGTGTTGCAATCTCCCAGATCTCTAGATCCTTCAAGTCGCTTTTCCCGAAATACCGTTTACTTGCCGCCTTAATCCCATATGCACCTTTACCGAAGAAAATCCGATTCAAATACATTTCGAGAATCTCATCTTTGGTCTTATGATTCTCTAGCGCAAGGGCAATCGACACTTCCGTCGCTTTCCGGAAGAACGTCTTATCGTGCGACAAGAACAAGTTCTTCGCTAACTGCTGAGTAATCGTACTACCACCCTCGACCTTACTGCGAGCAATAACATCCTTCACAGCCGCACGTCCGATGGACCATAAGTCCACACCTTGGTGTTCATTAAAACGACGATCTTCCGTCGCAATAAATGCGTTGCGTACCATTTCTGGAATTTCATCAAATGTCACAGGCTCACGGTTTTCCACATAGAGCTTCGTAACTTCTTTCTTATTCACGTCATAGATAATTGAAGCTTCATCCATGACCTCGTATTTATCGCCATTCTCTTTCAGAATTCGTTCCCCATTAAGAATAATCCATAAATACCCCGCAATTGCGCAAAATACAGCAATCGCAATCGTAAAGAATAAGAGCAGCAATCCCTTTTTCCAAGTGAAAGGTTTTCTCCCTTTACTCTTACTCTTTGGCTTTTTAGCCGCCGTGCGCGATGAACGGCTATTGCTTGGTTCATTAGGCATCTCTACCGACTCCCTTTCAGCCTATTTCTCTCTAAGTAGTATGATGTTATTGATTTTGCCGCATGAATGAAAAGAACAACCCGTCTCAGGGTTGCTCATCCAATCCATGACTATTTCATTTAACGAAACTCATTATGAAAAAGTTTCAAAAAAGATTATTCGTTCGAGCTATTATCCTGTACTAACGATACATTTCGCTGCGGTGTAAACGTGGAAATCGCATGTTTGTACACCATTTGCTGACGCCCTTCACTATCAATCACAATCGTAAAATTATCAAATGCTTTGATCACGCCGCGAATTTGAAAGCCATTTGTTAAATATACCGTAACGGGAATATTATCCTTACGCAATTGGTTCAAGAATGTATCCTGAATATTAATGGATTTGTTCATTAGCCGTACCCCCACATATCATTTAGATTGTTTTGAAATATATTCAAGATCGATGTGAAACTTTCCTGCTATTATATCACGAATTAGTTCCTTCTTCTCAGAAAAATTTTCTGGATTCGTTACATCGACCCAGTTAATCTCTTGCATATGACGGAACCAGGAGAGCTGTCTCTTAGCAAATCTTCGGGTGTCTCGTTTAAGTAATGTGACCGCTTCTTCGAACGAACATTCCCCTTCGATATAGGCAGCAATCTCCTTGTATCCAAGCCCTTGCATTGAAACGAGCTGCCTCGAATACCCTTGATTCAATAGGCGCTCCACTTCCTGAACGAGCCCTTGCTCAATCATTTGATCAACACGTGCTTCGATCCGTTGATACAGAAGCGCGCGATCCATTGTGAGTCCAATAATACACAATTCAAAAGGTGAAGTCTTGGTCTGTCCCGCAAGCTGCTCGGACAATGGATTACCTGTAAGGTGGTACACCTCAAGCGCACGGATAATACGGCGTTGATCATTCGGATGCAATCGATCGGCAGAGACCGCATCAACTGCTCTTAACTTGTCATGGAGCGCTTCGGCGCCGTGCTTCTCGGCATATTGAACTTGCTCTAGCCGGAATGCTTCGTCAGCCCCGCTCTCTGTAAATTCGAAGCCGTAGCATACCGACTCCACGTAGAGCCCTGTACCCCCAACGATGAATGGAAGCTTGCCGCGCCCCTCAATCTCTGCAATGAGAGTCGTGCAGCGTTCCTGAAATTCCGCGACGGAGAACGGCTCGTCCGGCTCATGAATATCGATCATATGATGTTCGATACCTTCCTGCTCCGCAGGCGAGAGCTTTGCCGTGCCGATATCCATCTGTCGATAGACTTGCATGGAATCGCCTGAAATAATCTCGCAGTTGAACATTCTAGCGAGGTCAAGACTTAACGCCGTCTTGCCCACCGCAGTCGGCCCGATCAATACGAGTAAGCGCGGTTTATGATTCGTTGTTGTCAATGTGTATCACTCCGTAAGCAATTTTGGACGGGTTGCGGTGAACACAAGAGAACCCTAACCGTTCAAACTCTGAACTGTCCCGCTGTTCCTTTAATACGACTGACTTCCGTGCAATGCGCTTCGCATGCTCAATGCTCTCCTCTGTCAACGCTGCATGATTCGCAAGATCTCGCAGCGAATTGAGAGCACTTGAATCCATTAATGGTTCCCTGAACATCGGGTCGAAATAGATAACATCCACACTACGATCCGGAAGTTCTCTCAGATATGCATCATGGCTCACATGCTTCATCTGAATCCGGCGCATCGCCTCGTTCATCGCCTCAACATCTGTCTGATACGTCTGAAGCCCTTCTCTCACGAGTGCGAATAGAGGAAGCTGGCTTTCAAGCGATATGACCCGCCCACGTATGCCAACACCATAAGAGAACACGATGGAATCTGACCCGAGGCCTGCCGTACAATCGAGTACCGTATCTCCTGGTTGAATGTCCGCAATGTCAAGCATGGGATCATTCTCACCGCGTAGTAGACGTTTGACTCTGACGAACGACATGCTCGGATGGAAATGCATCGCGGGCTTCTCTGGATGAACATACCGAATTTCTTGATCCGTAATGATGATCATATCAGGGTCCTTGTAAATGGAATAGAGCTTCGAGACTGAATGCCTCTGCCTCGTAACATAGCGACAATGGAGCTCTTGCGCAAGCATTTGAGCTCGTGCCACGGATTGCTCGGAAGACGAATCTGCCGTCGTAATGATCATAACCTCACCCTTATTATAAGTCTAACAACGGGTATTTCTCAAATTTACATCACCCGTTTGAACATTTTTTCCAATTCATAGGTAGAAAAACTAACGACAATCGGTCGTCCATGCGGACATGTATACGGCTGTTTGCATGCTGCAAGCCGCTCGATAAGGACCTCTGCTTCTAACGTCGTAAGCTTCTGATTAGCTTTGATGGATGCTTTACAGGAGCACATAATGGCTGACTTTTCACGCAGCTTTGCAATATCTACCGACTTCTCCTGCAAGACCCAATCTGACATTTCTTGAATAAGCGATTCAGCTTCTCCTTCTGGGAACCAGTGCGGATAGGCCCGCACGAGGAAGGTCTGACCTCCGAAATGCTCGAGCAATACACCCGCCTGCTCAAATAGTGGAATCCGTGCTTTAATGATCTCCGATTCGGTGGGTGTAAATTCAAGCGTAATCGGGAGCAGCAATTCTTGCGAAGCTGCTGCGGGATTGCCAAATTTCTCATAGTAAAACTCATAGTTGATGCGTTCATGTGCCGCATGCTGATCGATCAGATACAATCCGGTATCATTCTGAGCGATCAAATACGTGCCATGCATCTGACCAATCATCGAGAGTTCCGGGAATGCTGGCAATGACGTGCTCGCCTCTGGCACCTGATATAATTGCTCCATCATCGGAGATGATAATTTATTCGATGCTCCTGGATTCGCACCCGCGTACAATCTTGGGTTTGAATTGCCACCGCTTGTATAGGGACCGCGCTCTCTTAACGTCGGGATCGGCTCCTGCTGGCTTCTGCGATCTGCATAGAACGGCGTACGATCCGATTCTACTTCAGGCATTCCCGTGCTTACACGTACCTGGGCCGCGCTTCTTGATCCTAAATCTTCGGAATGTACCGGAAATGGCGATGGAGGAAGCGTCGATTGGGATGATGCTTCTGCCTGCATCCCCGTATCTCTGCGCACAAATTGCAGCTGCTCCTGAATATAAGCACTCTTCTCCCCGCTCTTCGGTTTCGCCGCAGCCGGGATTAGAACTTGATCTTGCAAGGCTTGTCCAAGGGTATGCTGCACGAACTGGCATAGTTCGGCTTCTTTGCTGAATCGCACCTCGAGCTTCGCCGGATGCACATTCACATCGACCAATGTAGGGTGCATTTCAAGATGCAGGACAACAAGCGGATAACGATTGATCGGCAATAAGGTATGGTAGGCCTGTTGAATCGCTTGATTCAGCGCATAATTCCGAATAAACCGGCCATTCACGACCGTTGATATCGCGTTCCGATTCGAACGTGTCTGCTCTGGTTTGCATATATACCCTGTCAACCGATAATCCAGCTGCTCCCCTTCCACGGGGATCATCGATTTCGCGACGGAAGTCCCATAGATTGCTGCGATGACTTGGAGTAAATCCCCATTACCTAACGATTGCAGCAGCATATTCCCATTATGTCGTAGGGTAAAAGCAATCTGCGGATGCGCAAGCGCCATACGATGCATCGTATCTGATATATGCCCGAGTTCCGTCTGGATCGTCTTCATATATTTCAATCGAGCTGGCGTATTATAGAACAATTCCTTCACGGTAAAATCTGTTCCGCGTGAAGCATTGGCGTCACCGTTCATCTTCAGCGTACCGCCTTCGATGACAATACGACGCCCAAGTCCACTATCTTCGGAGGAAGATGTACATTCCACCTTCGATACCGCCGCAATACTCGGCAAGGCCTCTCCGCGAAACCCTAGGCTTCGAATTTGGAATAGATCGCGACCATTTGCAATTTTACTGGTCGCATGACGATAGAATGCTCTCTCACAGTCCTCCGCATTAATGCCCAAGCCGTTATCCGTGACCCGAATCATCTGAAGACCGCCCTCTTCTACGGTGACATCGACTCGCGTACTGCCCGCATCGATCGCATTCTCGACAAGCTCCTTGATGACTGATGCAGGTCGTTCGACGACTTCACCGGCAGCAATTTGGTTGGCTATATGCTCGTCCAATACATGAATTCTCGACATCCTTCATCCCCTCTTCCCTCGTCCGTTACGCTAAACCTTTCGCTTGCTGCTTCAATTCGTTCAACAATTGCATCGCTTGCAGCGGCGTCATATTCATGATATCCGCAGCTTGCAGACTTGCAATGACACGTTCCGCACGTGCATCCGTCTTCTTCACAGGCTTCGATGAAGCGAAATCTTCATCACCGAAAATGGACAATTGCACAACGCCCTCACTCCGCTCAACTTCCTGGTGTTGCTCCTCCTTCACCGGATCAACCACAGTAACAGTTGGGTCCGTCTGTGCCGGTACTTCAGCAGCTGCCGCCGTCTCACGTACGGCTACTTCTCTCATCTCTTGCGTTGCTTCTGCATATTCGAACCCTTGCAGCAGGGTATACGCCCGATCAATAATCAATTCAGGCAACCCAGCAAGCCGCGCACAATAAATCCCGTAACTTGTACTTGCTGCACCGGGAATCAATTTTCGCAAGAAAGTTACATCATTGCCATTCTCTTGAACCGCCATACAATAATTACTGAGTCCACCTAGACTGCTCTCCAGATGCGCCAGCTCATGGAAATGTGTCGACACGAGTGCTTTACAGCCAATCCGATCATGCACATATTCGATGACGGCTTGCGCAATGGACATCCCTTCGCTCGTTGACGTGCCGCGTCCTATTTCATCAATGATGACGAGACTGCGCGGCGTAGCTTTTTCCGTCATCACTTGAATGTCCATCATTTCCACCATGAACGTACTCTGACCGCCAATCAGATCATCAGCCGCGCCAATTCGTGTGAATATCCGATCGATCATCGGGATCTCCGCTTGCTCTGCAGGGACGAAACATCCCATCTGAGCCATAATGCAGATGAGTGCGACTTGACGCATGTAAGTACTTTTACCCGCCATATTCGGCCCTGTAATCAATAGAATCTGCTCTTGGTCACGAATCAGCTTCGTATCATTGGCGATAAATGTTCCACCGTTCATGACGGCTTCAACGACAGGGTGTCTACCTGCCTTTACAATAAGATCTCCGCCATCGGTCAATATCGGCTTCACCATACGGTGCTGCGCGCTCACGGTTGCAAGCGATTGATAAACATCGACCTCAGCAACTTTCTCAGCAAGCTTCTGCAATCGTGTAATTTCGCTCGCAATCCGGTCCCGAAGCTGTACGAATAGACTATATTCCAGATCCACCATTTTCTCTTCTGCTTCCAGAATTAGTGATTCCTTCGACTTCAGCTCTGGTGTCACATACCGTTCTGCATTAGCTAGTGTCTGCTTCCGCTCATAGCGGCCTTCCGGCAAGGAACCAATCTGCGATTTCGTTACTTCTATATAATAACCGAACACTTTGTTAAACCCGATTTTCAGCGATTTGATACCTGTCGCTTCCCGCTCACGGCGCTCCAAATCCGCAATCCACCGTTTGCCGTTCACATTCGCTTCTCGCAGTTGATCCAAATGCTCATCATAGCCCGCCCGAATCAATCCACCATCTCGTACAGAAATCGGGGGCTCATCCATCACAGCGGCCTCGATCCAGGAGAGCACATCGGAACAACTATCTACATCGGCCGCCAGCTCCCGCAAAGTTGTCGAAGGCGAATTCAAGCACAATTCTAGCAAAGCCGGAATCTGCTGCAGCGAGGTCCGCAGCGCAACCATATCTCTACCATTGGCATTCCCGAAGGCAACGCGACCTACAAGACGTTCAAGATCATAGATTTCTTTCAATTGTTTTCGTATATCTTCTCGCACGATAAATTGATGGAACAGCTTATCTACCGCCTCGAGACGGGATTCAATCGCCGCCCGCTGCATTAATGGCTTATCAATCCATCTGCGCAATAATCTCGCTCCCATAGACGTCTCCGTCTGATCCAATAGCCAGAGCAGAGATCCCTTCTTCGCTCGTTCGCGTACGGTCTCCACCAATTCGAGATTCCGCCTTGTGAACGGATCCAGAATCAAGAAATGCTCCGGCTCATAACTGCGAATCTGCGTCAGCTGCCCGAGAGACCGCTTCTGCGTCTCATTCAAATAAGCAACCATCCGCGACACGACACGCCGACGCACCGTCTCCAGTCTGGACCATGCCGAATCGCCAAATTGGCGCACGACAAGAGCATCGTCGCTCTTCAGCCACGACGTTGTGAGCACCGGCTTCCCCGCTAACGTAAATTCTTGTCTGACATGCGATAACAATTCCTCATCACACAAAATTTCGGAAGGGGTATATATGTTCATTTCATCGAGCAATCGCTCATTGGAATAAGGGAACGAAGTCACATACAACTCACCCGTTGATAAGTCACATGCGGATAAGCCGAGTTGTCCATCCAGCACAGATAGACAGACCATATAGTTATTGGCAGATTCATTCGAAGTTCGGCTGTCCATGACCGTCCCCGGCGTCACCACACGCACAATCTCCCTGCGCACGACGCCTTTCGCGACCGAAGGATCTTCCACCTGCTCGCAAATCGCCACTTTATATCCTTTTTCAATTAATCGATGAATGTAGTTTTCAGCGGAATGATAAGGAATCCCGCACATCGGAATTCGCTCTGTTGCGCCGCCTTCACGGCCCGTCAATGTGATCTCTAATTCTTTCGAAGCAAGAATCGCGTCATCGAAGAACATTTCATAAAAGTCGCCCAAACGGAAAAATAAAAACGCATCCTTAGCGTCAGCTTTAATCGATAAATATTGCTCAATCATTGGCGTATATTTGGCCATGTCCGAACCTCCACCTCTTTCATTACCGTCTCATTATAACAGAAATGACGAGACAGATCATTGAAAGGGAGGGATTTTCCACAGCTTGCGAATATCCTGCTGCTCATCCCATGGAACACGTTGTCTAATCCGATCCATGAGCGGTTCAATATAACGGGCATATTTCCCGTAGGACGGGAGGTGAGATAAATCATCATATAACGGTTCGAAATAATCGGCAAGGAACTGTGAATTGCCTTCATAAAAAGCCTCTACGACACGTTCGTCTTTCGTATATCGACGCGTTAGAAGGCGATATTCCAATGCGACGAGCTGCGCGAGGGCAATAACTCCTTTGGTCACAACAGGGGAGACCAACCAGCTCGGTAAGGTTCGGTATTCGAAGCCACTATGCGGTTGAACGCGAAAATCCCCAAGTATACCATACCTTGGTCTTCGTCTCGCTGACGTTTTGGCCTCAATGATCGCAACAGGGAGCGCAATATAATTGTCTAATACACGAAGCAGCTGTGCATTTAACCACAACCCGCTAAAATGAATATGACCACCAATCGCAAGACCAGGCAGCGGCATGCCGCCAGCCAGCCAGCGCAGATTGGAATCGGGAATCGTTCTTGCCGCCAATTGCATGGTGCGCATTAATTGAATGATCAAATCCCGCGGCTCTTCACGTGGTTCAGGCCTGAGCTCAACCAATGGATAGATCGGTGAATTCACGGTCACCGTCTGCTCTATCCCTTCATCATCCAAGCGATTTCCGCTGCTTCGAACCCAGACGGCATCACAGCCGACAGGCCCTTCTTTTGGCAGAAATTTCGATGCAGATACGGCCTTGCCTTGGTCCGCATCATATAGAATAAACTCAGGATCCATCCCAAGCATGGCAGGTGTTGATCGTTCTGCTTCATCACGAAATCGATCGCGATCATGAAGCATCGCTTGGGCATAATGCCTTGCTAGTTCCTTGGAACTGAGCTCTGGCGGGGATAGCAATGACTCTACCACTACCATCCCACCGCTCTGCTGCTGCTCAATATGAACTTCCCCAATATCCCAACCAACGCAATAGAGTGCGCGAATTGCCAATCGGCAAATACGACGAATGACAGCATCTGAGCGGTCTAAATCGATAGGCTGATCCGAAGATAGGCCACTTGGCCCTAAAAGGACACAACGAAAAACAGCGAGCACACGCAAATGATAGACATGTACTTTGTAACGCCGTATGCCCTTCTCTTGCGAGATAGGTACTCCATGCCGAGCTAATATTGTGCTTAGATCCACGTCCTGCCGGCGTTGTACATGTGATGCATCACAGTTCGTTCGGTAAATGAAGGATTGCGGTTCATGGAAGTGTGCAAGCCAATCGGAGGTTGACGCATCCGTTCCTTCCCAACGAACCCACATCAAGGTTTTTGTTGCTTGAGACGACCTCATGCGGGGCACCTGATCATCTGGTTGTCTTGTTACTTTTCCCTCCATGCCGCTAACCTGTCGAAGCGCGTGTATCAGTTCATTTGGCGGATGCTTACTGGCAAATTCGAGAGCCATTCCTTCTCCGTCTGTCCATATCCAAGTATTCATCTAGCCACCACCCCGTCTCACGCACACCGAAGCTTCTGGCAAGCAGCTGCCCCGAAACCCACATACAACGCCATTCGCATTCAACCCGTGAATTTCATTGATTCGTGTAACTGATTTTTATATTTCAAAAAAAAGGAGGGCTCCTGCCCTCTACACCGCCCCTCTAGATGCATATATTAGACTAACGAGTCCCTTACACTTCATCATCGAGCAAATCCGGGTCCAGATCATCATAATCGCCGTCTTCGTAGCTGAAATCGTAATCTTTGTCATCATGATCCGCGCAACCATTCGGGCAGACCTTGACACAGACTTTGGTCTCAGCAATCATCTCAACGGCAAACTCGCGTTCCACACGGATCGATACACTCGACTTGTTAGAAGACACGCTCGCCTCGACGCAGTTCGGTTCTTGCGTTGCCTCCGCAGCAACCTCTTGCGTCGACGCTCTATGTTTCGGATCCAGATACGACAGTGGAACGTGTTCTACATATGATACCGTTTCTTTGGCTACATCTGTTTGCGAGTTTTTGTCGTATGAATACCAAATGTTGATATCGTAAGTACCAATAACTTCAATGCCGTCGCCTGCACGAACTGCTTCGTACTGATGGTTTATAACCCATGCCCCCAGGATGCTGGTTGGATTATGAGGCGGAGTCACGGTATGTGTTACGGTAGAGAACTTACGACCCTTGCCGCAGATTGCTTTCGTAATAATCTCTCTACAATGATGTTTATCTGCTAATGCCATCCTTTTAACCTCCTCCATACAATCATTCATTTAAAGTGTATGCAGGATATAGGCGAATGTTGATAAAATGGTCAAACATAATTTTATATGATTCTCATCTAATTAAATAGGATCATGATTGACGTTGTTTATCCTTCCGCGCAATCGCCAGAAACTGTTGTAACTCGCGGCATAATTGAAGAATGGCAGAGCGCACCTCGAATTCGGAACGCGTTACAGGAAGCGGCATTTGTTTCGCTTCATCAATGAATTGATTTAATTTCGTCTCCGACAATCCAGTATAATAACTGATTTTGACGTCATCACTGAGCAAATGAAAGAGATCTGCCGCCTGATCGCCTTGCGGGAGATTCTGATATACATGGGAGAGCAGATCGAGCATCCGTTCAACCGAGTTCAGCTGCTGCTGCCGCATATAGAAATAGATATACCAGCCTTCATCGGTGCGAAGCATCTGATTGTCAAGCCCGCGCTTCGAGAGCGCAATTCCTTTCGCTACAACCCGCTCCACCGCGAGAAGCTCTTGCCCATCCCAGGCATAGTTCACATCGCGCAGATTCCGTTCGATTTGCACAAAAATATCGGAGAACAACTGGTCCACTTGCGTTCGTAATACGATCAACTGCTTTTCCATATTCGGCATATAGAGCAAGTTCACAAGCGTCGCAGATCCAAGTCCAATGCCTACGGATAACAATTCATATCCTAGTGTATGAAGCGTAATCGATTCCGCGCCAAAAATATGGAATACGGCCACCGTACTCGGAATAATTCCATCCTTCATCCCGAAGCGAGATAATAGTGGAAATGCGATTAAAATATAGACCGCTAGAGCAAATATTTTGAAACCGAGTATGTAAAATATGAGACTGCCCAACAGTAGAGCAAGGATGGAAGCGCAGAAACGCTCCGTGACGACCCGGATGCTCCGTTTCCGTGTCACATCGACACCTAGAATTGCAAGCAGCCCCGCTGACAGCGGAGCTGGTAATCCAATCCACTGCGCGATATGAATCGCAATTAACGTGGCAATGGCTGTTTTCATTACACGAAATCCCATTCAAGTCAACCCACTTTACAAAAGATCATTGAACTCTATGGTACTCTATTTCGCGCAAAGGAACAACTTGGGGACATCTCTCAGGTTAGCTTCCGTTCCAGATAAGCGACGAATTGATACATCACTGTTGCGACGACGGCAATAAGGACTAACGTTGAGAGGACCAAGGTGAAGTTGAATACCTGGAACCCATAAATAATAAGATAGCCAAGCCCTACCTTCGAGACAAGGAATTCACCTACGATCACACCCACCCAAGCCAAGCCGACATTGACCTTCAGTGTTGATACGATAGCTGGGAATGATGCCCGCAAGATCACTTTATAGAAGACATCCCGTTTGCTCCCTCCGAAGACACGAATCACTTTGACGTAATTCGGATCGACCTCGCGAAAGCTCTGATAGACCGTCAGAGTTGTAATCATGACAGTAATGGACAAGGTTGTAGCGACGATTGCCATAAACCCCGGTCCGAAACCTACAATAAATAACGGTCCGAGCGCAACCTTCGGCATACTGTTAAAGACGACCATATAGGGGTCGAGTACTTTCGCAGCAAAATCCCACCACCAGATCACCGCAGCAAGCGCCGTTCCAAGCAGTGTCCCGAGCACAAATCCGACGATGGTCTCGCCTACCGTTGCGCCTAAGTGCACCCAAATCGACCCATCTAACATGTCATGATAAATTTGGTTAAATACTTTGCTCGGATAACTAAATAGAAGCACATCAATCCATTTATTGCGGCCAGCGACTTCCCATATAGCAAAAAATACGATTAGAATCAGCAATTGCGTACCAAATACCTTCCGCTGAATTTTCCGCTTGCGAAGCAAATGCGCTTGATGAAGCTCTTGAATCTGGCCGTTACCCGCTGAAGTCGATTCCATTACGTCGTCCTCCTTTCCGTCGATTCAAGCTCTTTCCAGACTTCATGGAATAAGGCATTGAAGCCTTCCTGCTCGCGTGCATAGAAAGGTTCGGCATTCCGAATGGCATCCGGAATCTGAAATTCCTTCCGGAATCGGCCTGGATGAGACTCGAGTACGATCACACGATCACTGATCGCGACGGCTTCCGAGAGGTCATGCGTGACAAGAATCGCCGTTTTCTTATGCTGCTTCATCGTGAAGGCCACGAGATCCTCAAGCTGCAGCTTCGTCTGATAATCAAGTGCTGAGAAAGGCTCATCGAGCAGCAGAATATCCGGCTTGGTCGCAAGCGTTCGAACCAAGGCCACCCGCTGACGCATGCCGCCAGATAATTGATGCGGATACAAATTGGCCGTATGCTGCAGACCCATCTCTTCTAATAGATGTAAGGTATAGGCGCGAGAAGCATCATCCTTCTGTCCCGTGAGTTCTAGTCCGATCATCGCATTCTCCAGAATCGTACGCCATGGGAACAGATAATCTTGCTGGAGCATATATCCGACGACGGGCGTCGGACCTTGTACGGCTCTTCCGAGCACATGAACCTGACCCGAAGAAGGCAGCAGGAGACCTGCAATCATTGAGAGAATTGTCGTCTTGCCACACCCACTCGGCCCTACGAGACTGACGAATTCACCGGTTTGTACCGTGAGGGAGAACCTGTCAATCGCAAGCGTTGCCTCCCGATCTGTAACATATACTTGTGTAACGTCTTCAAGACCGACCACGGGAACATCTGACATGGTATCTCCCCCTCCTCATCACTTCATGGACTTTTCTGCAAATGACGTATTTACAATGCTCTTGTACTCGACCTTAGATTTCAATTCCCCTGCGGTTGACATGACATCCATCAAGTTATTCCATTCGGACTCATCCAGTATCGGATCCGTTGCATAAGAGCCCTGTTCCTTATAACGCTTCACAACCGAGACGGCAATGTCCCGATCCGTATCCTTGAAATACGGAAGAATCGTATCCGCAATCGTTTCCGGACTGTTCTCCTGCACCCACATTTGCGCTTTGTGCACCGCATTCGTGAATTTCTGAACGGTATCGCTGTTCTTATCGATGAAGCTCTTCTTCGTCATGAATACGGTATATGGCAATTTACCGCTCTCTACACCGAATGAAGCGATGACATGCCCCTTGCCTTCCTTCTCAAAAATCGATGCCTGCGGCTCGAACAGCTGCACATAATCTCCAGTACCGGAAGCGAAAGCCGTAGCAATATTCGCGAAATCAATGTTTTGAATCAAATTAAGATCCGCTTGTGGGTTGATTCCGTGCTTCTTAAGCGTAAATTCTCCCGCCATTTGCGGCATACCGCCTTTTCTTTGTCCGAGAAAAGTAGAATTCTTCAACTGATCCCAGTTAAACGAATCGACCGGTTTTCTGGAGACCAGGAACGTGCCGTCCGTCTGCGTAAGCTGCGCAAAATTGATAACAGGATCATCCGCCCCTTGCTGCGCAACATATACCGATGTCTCCGAACCGACGAGTGCAACGTCAATGACGCCCGATAGCAGTGCTGTCATCGTCTTATCTCCGCCTGCTGTCGTCTGCAGGTCCACATCCAGCCCTTCATCCTTGAAAAAGCCTTTGGCTAGCGCAACATATTCTGGCGCGTAGAACATGGAGCGCGTCACTTCCCCGACTTTGACCTTCACCGATTCGCTTTTCGAGCCTGAGCATGCCGATAGCACCATACCGCTGAGCATCACGAGCAGCAGCATTGCAATCCATGATTTCCGTTTCAAATAAACCCCTCCCTGACACCTACTTTGGTATTAACAATGTATGCACTCGCCTAGGAAAGGGTTAATTGACCAAAAGCGGATAATCGGAGATGAAAAAAGAGCCCGCTGTTCTAGACAACGGACTCTCTCCCCCAATCGGGGCATGATTTCATTATTGAATAATCTTCTGCGCGATCGCCGCCAAGTCACTAATATCAATGACGCCATTGTTGTCAAAGTCAGCCATGCGCAGTTTACTCCAGTTCGGGCTATCCTTGGTTGCGCCATAGTTTGCAGCAGCAATCGCAAGGTCACCGATCGTTACTTTGCCATCGCCGTTCATGTCGCCCGTTGCAACTGGCGGTTGCTCCTTCACCACTTGTACGGTAGAGCTCGCATTTCCGATGGTCATCTCTGCTCCTTCGGCATCCGAAATCATGACCTTCGTCAGCGAGATGACACTATTTACCGCCTCAGCTACTTCCTTCGCTTTGAACGTCAGTTCTAGGACATTCTTCGTGCCTGTTACGGCATTGCCTGGACCTTCGCTTGCGACAATAAACCGCAGCTTGCCATCCGGCGTCGTCTTCTTATCGATGATGCTAACCCCTATAATGAGGGATTTCGCAGACAAGAACTCGAGCTTAGCCGGATCAAACTCGACTGATAGATCCTGCGCATATACCCCTTGCGTTACGCTGCTGAGACCGACTTGCACGTTGAACTCTTTACCAGCAGTTACTGTAGCTGGCGCCGTGATGGAGCCGGACGGCACAGCCGTTGCTGCGGCATCATCGAAAGCTTTAACCGCGGATTGTAGCGCTTCGATTCCGGCTGTCACGTCTGCCTGCGTTGCTGCTGTATTGACAACATTTTGTGCTGTTGCAATTGCTGCTTTGAATGCATCGACGGCTGCTTGCGGATATTGGCCAGGCTGATTACCAACTATGGCATGATCCACTTTGACTTGAGCAGCTGCAATCGCTGCCTTCAGCGCTGTTGTATCCACCAACGTTGATTTAGCGCCGTAAGCTTCAAACTCACGGAACCCTGCCCATGTTGGATCAATACCCAAAGCAGTCACTTTAATAAATTTAACATTCTTAGCAGACCAAGTATCTTGTGTAACACTTTCAGTTACTGGGGTACTCCACTTATCCACCGTCTTGTTCCAGGTTTCTCCGTCCGAAGAAACTTCTATTCTGTACTTCACCGTACTTGAAGCCGATTCCCAAGTAATCTTGGAACCCGTAACATCGTACTGTGCTCCGAGGTCAACCTTCCACCAGTGTTCCGTACTTGGATTGCTTACGCACCAACGCGTTGATGTTTGGCCGTCATTACCCATCGCTGCCGTATTGCCTGACTGCTGACTGCTTGCCGTTGCAGGTTTTCGGAGTGCAATGTTCGGATCTTCTTTGACTGTAATTTCAGCAATAGCTTTCTTCTCAGTACCCTCAATCGTACCATTTACAGTAAACTGACCTACTTTGCTGATCTGCTCATCTGTAATGAGATCCCACGCAACCGATACAAATCGCTTCGATTGATCGCTCATCGTTACTTCGATCGTACTTGGTAACACCGGTTTTACGCCAATAACCGTGCTCATTTTTGTTGTAGGAATTGCAACAATTTCAGCTCTTGAGTTCGTAACGATAACAATGGCCTGAGCCTTAATATTCGTTCCTGTTACAGTACCCGCTACGCTGAATGATCCAACATTTTTATAGCTATTGTCAGCAATTGCATCCCAAGTGACTGGCACTTGGATAACTGTACCGTTTGAAGCGACCATCTTAGCCTTTTCTGGCATAACAGGTGCAATTCCTACCGAAGTGTAAACATTCATCACTTTGGCATCTACGATCTCTACTGCTCCACCAGCTGTAACGGTAACGGTCGCTGTAATCGTTGCATCCTGAACACCATTAATGTGGCCTGTAACGTCAAAGGTTCCTACCTCAGCATATTTGGAAGGGGCAATGGCTGGCCATTGAACTGGCAATTCCATGACGGTGCCATTGCTCATTGTTGCCTTTACTGTTGAAGGCATTTCCGGATGCATGCCAGCTGTAGTGCTGACTTCTGCTGTCTTTGGTCCAGTGATGGAAGGAGCTTGTTGAGCAACTCTCATCTCAGCGACACTCGCCCAACCATTAATACCTTCTAATGCTGTTAACTTCACATGAGTGATTGGCTTTGAACTATCGATAGCAATTTGCTTCGTTGCAATCGTCTTCTCCCATGTTCCATCTGCAACTTTCACAAAATCTTGAGCATCTGCAACCTTCACATATAATTCATATTTTGTAATAAAGCCATTACCATTAGCTACACCGCTGCCATTCGTCTCCTGTCTTGGAGTTACGTCCACTCTGTTGGCATTGTATGCTTTACCTAAATTAAGCGTAATGGATTGTGGTAACTTATTACTTCCATTCCAAGCTGTGTGCCATAATGTACTTGTATTCCCATCAAGAACATTTCTAGGTGCATCACTTGGTTCATACCCCGTTGCACTTGCTGTGATCCCATTAACAGGTATAATCGTTAAGTCAACAGGCGAAATTTGCGGCGGTTCGATGGTAGCGTCCTTCGCTTCTTTCACAACTAGATCATCCAGGATGAAGTCCCCTGCCGAACTGCCAACCGTATTTCTTGTTCCGATCCAGAAATCTTCAGAGCTTGCTGTAAATTTAACCGTAAACGGCGTAGGAACAGTTGCCTGCGGCATAGGTACGTTCATAATTTCCTTATTACCATTACCAACCACGAAGTTAATCTTCTTATCGAACTGGCTCTCATACTTGAAAGTTACTTCGTAAGTTGTTCCTTTATCGAATCTTAAAGTCTGCGGTAATGTTCTCATGATAAGACCGCCGCCAGATTTATGGGTCTTAATGGACCAGTTGCCGTTTAATACGTCATCCGTTTGGTTGCCATTCCATCCTTTTTGCGTGTATGGCGCGTGTAATTCAGATAAGTGCGTACGTGGATCACTTACGCCGTCCGCATCTGCGATAACAAATGGCGTCAAACCTTGGTCCACATTCTCAAAATCTTCAGCTACGAGTACATCTGGAGATTGTGGTATAACTCGCTTGGTCGGAACGCAGCGAACATCGTCAAATGTTACAGCCGCTGTTCCTGGAGCTACTTTCAAGTACAATTTCGCTGTATCCTGTCCTGCTGCTACATCAAATACGACTCTCATTCTCTGCATATTGGTGCTGTGCTTGGAGTCTGCTGAGATATAGTTCTTAAGTGGTGAGCTTTCCGTATAGTTCGTAATGTCTGCCCCACCGAAATCTTTCACACCAATTGTCGTTTTACGTTTTGCATTTCCTGCCGTGTTCGGATCACTACCGTTTGTACCGTTAGGTGTATTGCCGACCTGAACATATATGGATGCTGAGTAGGTTCCAGGTTTCAATCCTGATAACCCAGTCTCTAATACCGTTTCTTCCGTGTTTCCTTTGACAACTAATTCATATTGTCCACGATCGTTACGCTCAACAGTTGCTGCACCGCTCTTTACATCCCAGTGATCTAATTTCCCGCTGTTGAAGCTTGGATCCTTGGCTGGCATTGCCAATCCCCAATTCATCGCTTCAACCTTTGGCGTAACATCGCCTTTGTAAACAACATAAGCCTGTTTTGCTGCTACATTTTCAATCGTGATTTTTCCATTAACGACGTTAATGACTTTCTCTTCTTTCTTACCCGTATCTGTTAATATATATAACTTCACAGTCGATACATTGTTCCAGCTATTTGGCAGATCCCATGTCGTTGTTCCACCAACTTCATTGTAGTGATAAAGTTTTTCTTCAGCACCAGCCAATTCGCTAGCTGTCTTATCGGCATTTGGCGACCAAGGCAACAAATATTTAAGGTTGGAATAAGTGACCTTATCGTAAAGGTTACCACCCTCAGAAGCTTGTGTAATTGTTACATTTTCTTCAAGAAGCTTTTTACCATCTTTCGTAAATGTTCTCTTTCCGTCTGATGCTCTTTCGGCAACAACATTTCCTGCAAATTCAACTTTTCCAACATTGTTTTTGACATCGTATTTCGTCATGGGGAAGCTTTGCAGGTATTTCGTTGGCAGATTTGTTTTGAATACAATATTGATCATGTCATCATAATCTACTCTACCCTGCCATCCTTCAGCATCATTTGCCTCCGTACCGCCAAGAATAGGGTGACGTGCAATCCACGTATCCTTCTGGTGATTTCTCACAAATCTTGCGATATCACTACTATAACCCTTGGTGCCCTTACCTCCGTAATCATAGTCAACCGACCAGTGATTCCACACGGCATCATTTTCTAATACATTCGGAAACTCCGTCGTCAGAGTCCATCCCAAGGAATTCACTTCTCTTGCAAATCTTTTTCCATTAAACCCCTGTTCATACCATGCGTCAGCATAGATAAAATCAAGCGTCGGCGCATCGTCCTTTAACATTTGTAACCGGTTCAGTCTGTTGCCAGTAGTAACTTCTCTACGGTATGTCGGGTCATCAAAGTCATAGGATTGATCTAGCCAATCCCAACCGCCTTTGTTCAAATTGACTAATTGATCATCGAATGCCTTGGCTTCTGGGTGTGCCCCTGTGCCGCTAATATGTACCCCCATAAACGCATTATATTTCTGCGCTTCTCTTACGAGCGTATCCATATCCTTCTGTCCGCCCTGACGCACACCGATATGCCCGCCGTAATCCGGATGTGCGGAGTCGTGCCCTTCTGCTTGGTAACCCTTTAACTCCACCCACTGTCCAAGCCCGTCTGTCGATTGATAGATTCGCTTTGTTTCATCTAATGTCTTTAAGAAAGGATTGGTTGCCTGACTGCCAAAGTTCATCGGTATACGGTGAACAACAAGTTCAGACATCCGATCGCTTCCTACGGGATTGTTCATGATCTCGCGATATGCAACGGCTGCATCCTGCCAATCCAACTTTGCATCGCCGTTGGCGTCCGCTGTGATCACGACTTTCGTATGAGGTAACGGCTCCGTAATATCATTTGGCATGTTATTCCCGCGGTATACCCACGAAGCACTCCATAAAGCCGTACGGGAGTAACCCGTTTTCGCTGTCGTCTGCTTCACAATACGGTGGTTGTCATTGTCTCCATCCGCATTTGTATCACCATATGCATTGGACCAAACCCCTGCTGCCAGTTGATCATTGTTAATGAACGAGTACATATAGTTTCTTGGGGTAGTATCTACCGCAGGAGTTCCTGACACATCTTGATACACGTCGCCTTTTTTATAAACTGCGGTTTCCATTCTGGAACCAGCAAATTTGGCGCCCGCTTCCGTACTTCTCACCGATACCAAGCTGTGGTTTGGAATTTCAATGGTATGTATCCTTGCTGAACCGTTTTCTTTCACATCGGTAACTAGGAAGTCAAGCGTATTGTTTTTCACCGTAATGGACACCTTTATGACGATATCCAGTTCGCTAATCGTTAACGTATAATCCGCTTCGTTTTCGCTTTCTGTGTAATCGACTTTAGGTACATAGTCTTTACCGTTAATTCTTATTTTGTCCAATACATCTTCTGAGCCGTTCAACACTTTATTGCCCAGCTCATACTTGATGACTCGTGGGAATTTCTGATCTACTTGAACTTTCATTTGATTGGATTCTATGATTCCATCATAAGCTGCAGCATCCGCAGTTCCTGAAAATGCAGGTATCGTAATGCTAATCATCTGTACAGAGGCTACCACGAGTGCTAAGTTTCTAATGACTTTAGACAGTGACATTTCCATCCTCCTTCGAGTTCAATCTATGACTTGCCAATTACTCTTAATTAATCTTTCATACAATTGCCATCGATCAAGCATCACCTCCTTTGAGTCGAAATGTGTGAAAACGCTTACAATATCACTGGTACCATTGCTTGTCTTGCTGACTGTTGAAGAGATCACTTATTTTTTGAGAATCTGAATATATAGTTGAATTCATAGAAGTATTCATGGGAGGGAGCATTCTAATTACAAAATGCTAAATATCTGTTTGGTGTCTTTCTTAAATGAGGATAGTCATTGGGTGTAGAATTTCAAATACCTTGATCGATATTGTGAAAAGAGAAGAGTCAATCGACTTTATATGTGTTCATCTTACTCTCCGGCCACTGAGAAGTTAATGACGATACTTTGGATTTCTTGATAAAATTTACGGAAATCGCCAAATAAGATCTTATTCGTTCGTGTACCGTGAAAAACCCCCTTCGTCGCACTCGAACCTCCTGATTTCAAAAAGCTGATTCGAGTATTCGTTTGAAGGGGGTGCTGCCTTAATTGATGCTTGTGATTATTCCATTCTCAATCATAAACTCAACGGTTTCATAACCTTTTAGCTCGTTGGGTTTATACATATTATTCTGGATGGTAACGACACCGGTATTAGTTGTGAATTGAATGGTTTTATTCATTTTATTGGAAGTCACCTGCTGTGATGGCAATTGTACAACCCATGTTATTGCATCAGCATTCTTGGTCAGATCGATCACAATATTGGTAATTCCCATATGATCTTTAACTGCTTTTGCAAATGCCTTATTCATTGTTGAATTATCCAATACCACTTTGCCTGTATTTCCATCTACAGTTGCCTCAGGGATGATTCTTACGGTTCCATCGTTATCAATGACGATTTCGTGTGCTTTCGTAGGAGGCGTTCCTGGGTCTTTGTCTCCTCCATTTTTCTTTGTTACTGTTACTTCTACGGTAGCTTTGATATTTGTTCCATTCACTGTACCTTGAACTGTAAATTGACCAGGCTTGGAATACTTTGTTTCATCGATATGATCCCAAGATACGGATACACTCTTTTCAGTATTATCGCTATATAGAGCGATTACTGTAGTTGGCAGTACAGGTGCAGTTCCCCGTTGCGTGCTAACGGTTACTGGTTTGATCGAAGTAATCTCCACAACTACGCTATTCTCTACAGTTACATTTGCAACAGCTTTCTCATCTGATCCAGCGACTGTACCATTTACTGTAAATGTACCTGGCTGTGCATACTTGCTCTCATCTATAGCATCCCAGGTTACTGCTGCTTCACCAGTTGTGTTATCTTCATAAACCACAGTTACATTAGCCGGTAATTGAGGAGCTATTCCAACCGTTGTGGAAACAGTAACCGGATAAATTGATTTAATAACGGTTCCAGGATCTACAGTTGATTTCGCACCGTAGGCTTCAAACTCACGGAAACCTGCCCATGCTGGGTCAACACCCAGAGCTGTTACTTTAATAAATTGAACATTCTTGGCGGTCCAAGTATCTTCTGTAATACTTTGAGTAACTGGAGTGCTCCACTTATCGACAGCTGTAGTCCAGTTCTCGCCATCCGTAGATACTTCGATTTTATACTTCATCGTACTTGAAGCTGTTTCCCAAGTAATCTTCGAACCTGTTACATCATACTGTGTACTCAAGTCAACCTTCCACCACTGTTCAGTACTTGGATTACTTACGCACCAACGAGTTGATGTTAGACCGTCATTACCCATCGCTGCCGTATTACCTGACTGCTGACTGCTTGCAGTTGCAGGTTTCCGGAGTGCAATGTTTGGATTTTCTTTGACTGTAATTTGTGCAACAGCTTTCTTATCCGTACCTTCGATCGTACCATTTACAGTGAACTGACCTTCTTTACTTAGCTGTTCATCCGAAATACGATCCCATGTAACAGATACAAATCTCTTGGTATGATCACTGAATGTTACTTCAAGCATGCTTGGAAGTACTGGTGCTTTACCAATGACTGTACTTACTTTTACTTCAGGAATATCAATGATTGCAGTCCCAGCATTTGTAACGATAACAATCGCCTGAGCTTTAATATTCGTACCTTCTACGGTACCCGTTACATTAAATGATCCAGCACTCTTGTAGCGATCCTCGGCTATTTCATCCCAAGTGACAGGTACATTGATAACTGTACCATTCGAAGTTACCATCTTAGCCGTTGCTGGCATCAAAGGTGCAGTTCCTACGGTCGTGTAAACCGTCATCACTTTGGCATCTACGATATCTACTTTTCCGCTCGCTTTTACGGTTACAGTAGCTGTAATAGCTGCATCCTGAACTCCATTAATGTACCCTACGACTTCAAATGTTCCTACTTCAGCATATTTAGAAGGGGTAATGGCGGGCCATTGAACTGGCAATTCCATTTCTGTATTGTTGCTCAATGTTGCCTTTACGGTTGCAGGCATTTCCGGATACATGCCAACTGTCGTGCTAACTTCAACTTTATTGGGTCCAGTTATGGATGGAGCTTCTTGAGCCACTCTCATTTCAGCTACACTCGCCCAACCATTAATACCTTCTAACGCTGTTAACTTCACATGAGTGATTGGCTTTGAACTGTCAATCGCAACTTGTTTGGTAGCAATGGTTCTTTCCCACACACCATTATCAACAACTTTTACAAAATCTTCAGCATCTGCATACTTAACATATAAGTCATATTTTGTAATAAAGCCATTACCATTAGCTACACCTTTACTATCCGTCTGCTGTCTTGGTGTAACGTCTACTCTGTTAACATTGTAAGCTTTACCTAAATCAAGCGTAATGGATTGTGGTAGTTTATCACTTCCATCCCAAGCCGTGTGCCACAATGAACCTGTGTTTCCATCAAGAACATTTTCAGGGTTATCACCTTCTTGATAACCTGTTGCACTTGCTTGGATACCATCTACAGGTATAACAGATAAGTCAACAGGTGTAATTGGTAGTGGCTCAATGGTAGCATCCTTTGCTTCTTTTACCACGAGATCATCAAGGATAAAGTCTCCTGCTGAATCACCAGCTGTATTTCTTGTACCGATCCAGAAATCTTCTGTGCTTGCTGTAAATTTAACCGTATACAGTGTAGGAACGGTTGCCTGTGGCATAGGTACGTTCATAATTTCCTTATTACCATTACCAACCACGAAATTAATCTTCTTATCAAACTGACTTTCATATTTGAATGAAACTTCATACGTTGTTCCTTTATCAAATCTTAAAGTTTGCGGTAATGTTCTCATGATGAGACCACCACCTGTTTTATGAGACTTAATGGACCAATCGCCATTTAATACGTCATCAACTGCTTTTCCATTCCAACCTTTTTGCGTGTATGGAGCGTGTAATTCGGATAAGTGAGTACGCGGATCACTTACGCCGTCAGCATCAGCTATAACAAATGGAGTCAAACCTTGGTCAACATGTTCAAAATCTTCAGCTACGATTACATCTGGAGATTGTGGTACAACTCTCTGGATAGGTACGCAGCGAACATCGTCAAAGGTTACAATCGCAGTTCCTGGAGCTACCTTAAAGTACAATGTTGCAGTCTCCTGTCCTGCTGCTACATCAAATACGACTCTCATTCTCTGCATATTGGTGCTGTGCTTAGAGTCAGCTGAGATATAGTTCTTAAGTGGTGAGCTTTCCGTATAGTTCGTGATGTCTGCTCCGCCGAAATCTTTCACACCAATCGTCGTTTTACGTTTTGCATTTCCTGCCGTGTTAGGATCACTAGCATTTGTACTATTTGGTGTATTCCCTACCTGAACATACATGGAAGCTGAGTATGTCCCTGGCTTCAATCCTGATAACCCAGTCTCTAATACCGTTTCTTCTGTATTGTCTTGGACTACTAATTCATACTGTCCACGATTGTTACGTTCTACTGTTGCTGCACCGCTCTTTACATCCCAATGATCCAATGTTCCGCTGTTGAAGCTTGGATCCTTTGCAGGCATTGCAAATCCCCAATTCATCTCTTCAACCTTTGGCGTAACGTCTCCTTTATAAACAACGTACGGTTGTTTTGCTGCTGCATCAATCGTGACTTTGCCATCAACTACGTCGATGACTTTTTCATCTTTCTTACCTGTATCCGTTAATGTGTACAACTTAACTGTCGATACATTGTTCCAGCTATTTGGAAGCTCCCAAGTCGTTGTTCCGCCAACCTCATTATAGTGATAGAGTTTTTCTTCAACACCTGCCAATTCGCTTCCTGTCTTATCGGCATTTGGCGACCATGGTAACAAATATTTGAGGTTATTGAATTTGACATCATCATACACATTACCGTCACTTGTTCCTTGTTGAATGGTTACATCTTCTTCAAGAAGCTTTTTACCATCTTTCGTGAAGGTCCTTTTTCCGTCTTCTTTCCTTTCAGCAACAACATTTCCTTTAAATTCGACTCTTCCCACATTGTTGTTAACATCGTATTTTGTCATAGGGAAGCTTTGCAGATACTTCGTTGGTAGATTTGTTTTGAATACTTCATTGATCATTTCATCGTAATCTACTTTACCCTGCCATCCTTCAGCATCATTTGCCTCCGTACCGCCTAGGATGGGATGGCGAACAATCCATGTATCTTTCTGGTGATTTCGCACAAATCTTGCGATATCACTGCTATAACCCTTGGTATGCTTACCGCCGTAATCATAGTCAACCGACCAGTGATTCCATACGGCTTCATCTTCTAATACATTTGGGAACTCCGTCATAAGCGCCCAGCCAAAAGAATTCACATCTCTTGCAAATCTTCTTCCGTTAAAGCCCTGCTCATACCATGCATCGGCATAAATAAAATCAAGTGTTGGCGCATCGTCCTTCAACATCTGTAGACGGTTCAATCTGTTCCCAGTAGTAACTTCTCTACGATATGTGGGATCATCAAAGTCATAGGATGCATCAAGCCAGTCCCAACCGGGTTTGTTGACATTAACTAATTGATCATCAAAAGCCTTGGCTTCTGGGTGAGCACCTGTACCACTAATATGTACACCCATGAAAGCATTGTATTTCTGTGCTTCTCTTACAAGCGTATCCATATCCTTCTGTCCACCCTGACGAACACCGATATGTCCGCCATAATCCGGATGTGCAGAGTCATGCCCTTCAGCTTGGTAACCCTTTAATTCCACCCACTGTCCGAGCCCATCCGTTGAGAGATAAATTCGCTTTGTTTCATCGAGTGATTTCAAGAATGGGTTGGTTGCCTGGCTGCCAAAGTTCATCGGTATACGATGAACAACAAGTTCGGACATGCGATCGCTGCCTACAGGATTGTTCATGATATCTCGGAATGCAACAGCTGCATCCTGCCAATCTATTTTAGCGTCCGCATTTGCATCCGCTGTAATAACGACCTTACTATGTGGTAATGATTCTGTTATGTTATCTGGCATATTATTTCCACGATATACCCATGAAGCACTCCACAAAGCCGTACGAGAGTAATCCGTTTTCTTGGTCGTCTGCTTCACAATACGGTGATTGTCATTATCTCCATCGGCTTTTGTATCACCGAATGCATTCGACCAAACCCCTGCTGCTAGTTGATCATTGTTGATGAACGCGTACATATAGTTTCTTGGCGAAGTATCTGCCGCAGGAGTTCCTGATACATCTTGATACACGTCGCCTTTTTTATAAACAGCGGTTTCCATTCGGGAACCGGCAAATTGGGCACCCGCTTCTGTACTTCTTACCGATACCAAACTATGATCTGGAATTTCAATGGTGTGTATTCTTGCTGTACCATTCTCTTCTACCTTGGTTACTACGAAATCAAGTGTATTCTTTTCTACGGTCATGGTTAGATTGATGACTACATTCAGCTCATCAACAGTTAGCACATAGTGGGCTTGATCTGCCTCTTCTGTGTACGTCACTTTCGGTACATAATCTGTTCCGTTGATTCTGATTTTGTTTAATACATCTTCTGAACCATGCAGCACTTTGTTATTTATTTCATACTTGATTACTCTTGGGAAATTCTGATCTAATTGAACGGACATTTCATTGGATGTTATGATTCCATCATTACTTGCAGCAGCATCCGCAATCCCTGAAAATGCAGGAATCGTAATGCTAATCATTTGTGCAGAGGCTACCACAATTGCTAAGTTTCTTATTACCTTTGACAGTGACATTTGCTACCTCCTCAGATTTCATCTAGTACTTGCTATTAAGCTTTAGTGCAATGCCATGAAGCCGGCATCACCTCCTTTGAGTTTAATATTTTGAAATCGCTTACAAATTTGCCGCCAGTATCATTTCTTCATAGGAAGGAACATTCCACAAAATGCGACATCTGTTTGGCGCGAAGATCGATAAATCCGTCGATTTATGTATTGTTTACATCTTACTCTCCCGCCAATGGGAGGTTAATGACGATAATTTGGATTTCTTGATATATTTTACGGTTCCAGTATACATGAAAAATAGAGCAGCCCAAGATCGCCTCGAGCTGCTCTAATCTCGTCATCCATTACAAATGTACAGTGACGTTATTGCATCATTGAATAATCTTCTGCGCAATCGCCGCCAAGTCGCTGATATCAATGACGCCATTCTTGTCAAAGTCAGCCATTTGCAGCTTACTCCAGTTCGGGCTATCCTTCGTTGCTCCATAGTTCGCAGCAGCAATCGCAAGGTCACCGATCGTTACTTTGCCGTCGCCGTTCAAGTCGCCTGTCGCAACTGGCGGTTGCTCCTTCACTACTTGTACGGTAGAGCTCGCATTTCCGATCGTCATCTCTGCCCCTTCGGCATCCGAAATCATAACCTTCGTCAGCGAGATGACACTATTTACCGCCGCTTCAGCTACTTCCTTCGCTTTGAACGTCAGTTCAACGACATTTTTCGTGCCTGTTACGGTATGGCCTGGACCAACGCTTGCGACGATGAACCGCAGCTTGCCATCCGGCGTCGTCTTCTTATCGATGATGCTAACTCCTTGAATGAGGGATCTCGCAGACAAGAATTCGAGCGTAGCCGGATCGAACTCGACAGATAGATCCTGCGCATATACCTCTTGCGTTACGCTGCTGAGACCAACTTGCACGTTGAACTCTTTACCGGCAGTTACTGTAGCTGGCGTCGTGATGGAGCTGGACGGCGCAGCCGTTACTGCGGCATCATCGAAAGCTTTAACCGCGGATTGAAGCGCTTCGATTCCGGCTGTCACGTCTGCCTGCGTTGCTGCTGTATCGACAACATTTTGTGCTGTTGCAATTGCTGCTTTGAAGGCATCGACGGCTGCTTGCGGATATTGGCCAGGCTGATTACCAACTACGGCATGTTCCACTTTGACTTGAGCAGCTGCAATCGCTGCCTTCAGCACTGTTGTATCCACCAACGTTGATTTAACGCCGTAAGCTTCAAACTCATGGAAACCTCCCCACAAGTCTGGGTATCCCATGACAGTCACCTTGACATGTTCAACCCCCTTCGCCGTCCAGTTATCTGTTCTGACTTGTTCCGTGTTGGTCGTGTTATTCATATGGTCAACCACTGTCGTCCAAGTTGCAGCGTCACTTGAAACCTCAATCTTATACATCATCGCCTTACCGGCTTTCTCAAATATGACCTTTGAACCCGTTAAATCATATTTTCCACCGAGATTCACCTGCCAGTAATGCGGATGCTTATCATCCGCCACACACCAACGTGTTGACTCATCGCCGTCGTTGCCTGCGGATGCGGGATTGCTGTTCTGCTGGCTATCTGAAATAGCAGGTTTGTTGAGTACAACATTCCGTGATTCCGGAACGATTACGCTCTTGGTACCGTGAATTCTAATTTCATCAATAGTTGCGATCCCTTCCGTAAAGGTTACCTTGACATACCTTACTGCATTGTTTGAAACGTTATCTTTTTTAACCTTGCTGGTTTCGGTATCCGCCGTTCTGTCAACGGCACGCGTCCAAACCTTGTTATCACCCGACACTTCAACCTTGTACTTGCTTGCGTTTGCAGCAGCCCATTCAAGCTCGATCCCCGTCAAGTCATACTTTTCTTCCAAGTCTACCGTCCACGTCTTCATAGTATCTTGAACTGCAGCTTTCCATGCGGTAGCTAGATCGCCATCGTTAGCCTTTGAAGCTTCATAACCTACTTGTACACTGCTTGCTGTAGCTGGCTTGTTGCCAGACACGACCGGTATGGAGTCTGCATTTTGATAAAGGTTTATTTCAGCGCCGGAACCGAAACCATTATGACCAGCCAATACTTCAAATCTCAGGTAATGAGCCTGAGTGGGTCTAAATGTTACTGTCTTCGGCATGGAATCATTTACAAATGTTCCATTTTCCTTGACCAAGGTGTAGTTCACACCATCCATGCTTGTGTATATGTTGTACTTGGTTACAATACCGTTATCTCCACCGGACTGTCTTGGAATATATTTAAGCTTATATACGTCATACGTCTGCCCTAAGTTGAAATCCAATGTATGAGGAGGCGTATTTCCACCATTCCACTTGGTATGCCAGATCGTATCTAGGTTTCCATCTAAGACATTTGCTGCCTTATTATCTTCGGCTTGCGTTTCCTCACTTGAAGCAGTTACTGTCATGCCACTGGAAGGAATCATTTCCGGGTCAGCTTTGGTTGTTATCTTTACACCCTCACTCCATTCACTGAACCCCGAAAAGTTCTTTGATCGAACCTGTACGGTATACGTTGCTCCAGGAAGTAAGCCAGTTTCTGAGAATGGGCTTGTCGCATTGCTTATGATCTTATTATCAATTTTAATATCATACTGCAATGCCCCAGGTACGGCATCCCATGCGATATCGATCGTTGAGCTCATTGTTGAACCCACTTGAACATGAGCTGGAACTGCTGCAATCGCTGGATAATCACCTGACCCGAACATAAACCAGTTGAGCTTGCATATTTCCTTATCCGCACCGTTAAATACGAAGAAAATCTTTTGCTTACCGGTGACTTTTCTTGACAGCTCCGCCTTAGCATTTACATAAGTATTCAAATCACTTGTATTTGGAATTTGCAATGTTGCGATCGTTTCAGCCGGATTTCCTTGTGCATCAGCCAGTTTAACCTCGATCTTGCCGCCCGTTTTGTTGCTCGCTATTCTAGCGTTAAACCATTTTGCTTCACCGTTCCCGAAATCTACCTGGTCGTAACGCAGCCAATCGCCATTCTTGATATTCGCCATACTTTGGTCATATCCGTCGTTTACATCATCATTTGTCCACTCTGTTTTTGCGTTGATCGTTAGATTCTTATCTGTAACATAGTTCTGATCATCATAACGTTCAGCATCAATCTTCTTATTTAAGCTAAATAAATTCCCTTGATTTTCAGTCGTTGTCAGTTCAAATGAATCCACATCAATATATCCGCCTAGAGCCTTTGTTGCGTAGTTGAAAATACCAAACCTCATCCCAACATAGGTTCCGTAACGCATGTCATATCTTCCGCCTAATCTAGTGAAGTTCACGCCGTCTAAGCTGTATGAGAATTCCGTTCGATACTCAAATCTTGGAGTTTCAGCTCTAAACCAGATATTCGTTGTTCCTTCGGGAAGATCAATGGATGCCTGTTCTGTCCATAAGTCTTGAACAACAATACTCTTCTTTCCATCTTCATTCTTAATGCCAATGAAATTGGAATCTCGTTGGATGACAGACAATCCAGCTTGATCTCCATCCGCCATATGACTGATATCCATCTTTACAGTTGCCGTGCTATCCGGACCAATGATTCGCTGCGTTAGTGTATTTCTTGCATAGGCTAAAACATTGGTTACGCTGGATGTCTTAAGTCTTATAAAGCCTGGTCTTTCCGCAAGACTCCACTTGTCATTGTCAGGATTGTGGTTCCACTGCCATTGCAGACCTAACGCGCTGCCGCTGAATTCATCTGATGTTGCAGGCGCCTTTGGCTCCGTTGTACCCAAACCTGGTATATTAGGTTTCTTCAAAGTAACAACAGCTTTTTCTCCATCCAGCTCTCCCATATATGGCCATCCATCTTTCCAGTTCACGGGCTGCAAGGTTGGAACACGTCCCAGCTTCCCTCGATCCTGGAATATGACCGACCACCACTCTGATGCCTTGCCTTCACCTTGAGGGACATCTACAATCCCACCCTGATGAATGCCATTGCCCGTAAAATTCATAAAGCTGGTCATAATATCCTTTACTTCATAGGGACCGTTAGCCAAGTCTTTCGTGCGGATGGCAATTTCCTTCTTCGAGCCTTTATTCCAGGTAGGCGTGCTGAGGATGTAATAATACTCTCCAATTTTATAAACATGTGATCCTTCGTTGTAATAACCGCCCTTATAATCGTAGATCATCTTTCCATTTCTTGATGCGCCGGGGGCTCTTTTGGAAGTAATAGAAAGTTGACCCGTTTCTTCATTCACGATTTTCAATTCGCTTAGGTAGAGTTGACCTTGACCATGTACAACGTACACCTTACCATTGTCGTCAAAAAATAGACCAGGATCGTAGAGTTCATCCTCCAGTTTGTATATCGTCCAAGGACCCATTGCGCTATTGGCAACGCTTACAAATGCTGCATCTCGATTAATGTTATACATCAAGTAATATTTGCCGTTATGATACCTTAAGCTTGTCGCCCATGGGCCTTCATCGTAGGCATTCTGTCCATTCTTGAGATCGTACATGTCGCCTGCCATTCTGTCGACAGCATAACTCTCGTATTTCCAGTTCACTAAATCTTTGGAACTCATGATGGGACTTCCGGGAAAAAGATGCATACTCGTGGATGACATATAATAGGTGTCTCCCACCCTGATCACGTCGTTATCTGGATAATCTCCCCACATGATCGGATTTGTGTACGTACCGTTTCCATTGTCTGCAGCCCTGGCATAGCTTGGAAAATTGACAAGTAGTGCAATTAATGCTGCCAGAATGAGTGCTTTTCTTGCTTTTTGTCTGGAACTAAACAATATAAATTACCTCCTTCAAACTAGATATATGATTATAAAAAACTATAATCCCGGAATAAGAGAACTGCTTATTTCCTCTAGAAACTGAATATATCGTTGAAGTATGAGTTTAAAATATTTGAATTCATGGGAATATGTATAGGAAGGAGCATTCGGATTAGGCGGCATTTAAAAATGAGGCAATGCGGTATAGGATCTCAAGTCATGATCTAACACAATCTTTTAACCGCTTTCATAAAGGTAGATGAATATATCGAACGATTTCTGTCTACATCTTACTCTCCCGCCATGGATAGGTTAATGATGATAATTTGGATTTCATGATCAAATTTACGGAAAGATAGCTGTATCGAAAATAGAGCAGCCCAAGATCGCCTCGAGCTGCTCTCCTCTTGCTATTGAATAATCTTCTGCGCGATCGCCGCCAAGTCGCTGATATCAATGACACCATTGTTGTCAAAATCAGCCATGCGCAGCTTACTCCAGTTCGGGCTATCCTTGGTTGCGCCATAGTTCGCAGCAGCAATCGCAAGGTCACCGATCGTGACTTTGCCGTCGCCGTTCAAGTCGCCATTCGCAACCGGCGGTTGCTTCTTCACCACTTGTACGGTAGAGCTCGCATTTCCGAGTGTTGTCTCTACTCCTGCGGCATCCGAAATCATGGCTTTCGTCATCGAGATGACGCTATTTACCGCTGCATCAGCTACTTCCTTCGCTATGAACGTCAGTTCAAGGACATTCTTCGTGCCTGTTACAGCATGGCCTGGACCCTCACTTGCGACAATGAACCGCAGCTTGCCATCCGGCGTCGTCTTCTTATCGACGATGCTAACCCCTGGAATGAGGGAACTCGCAGCCAAGAACTCGAGTGTATCTGGATCGAAATCGACCGATAGATCCTGTGCATATACCTCTTGCGTTACGCTGCTGAGACCGACTTGCACGTTGAACTCAGTGCCAGCAGTTACTGTAGCTGGTGCCGAGATGGTGCCAGACGGCGCAGCGGTTACGCCATAGATGAATTTGGCGTCTGCCCAGTCAACATGCGTATTGTACCTTGCTTCAGGATTTGCAGGATTGTTATTCCATTCAGCAACAAGCTTAATCTGCTTGGCTCCTATGATGTCAAGATCAATAAATTCACAGTTGTCATTTCTCATCTTTACGGCGCTTGTATAGATGAGCTTATCATCTTTAAATACTTTAAATATCGACTCCCCACCCATTTTAGGGGCTTTCTTATCAATTCCTGCATAGGCTTGGAATCTTGTATACTTACGACCATCTACATTGTATATAACTTCTGAATTTGTATCTGATGATAATCCTTTCGTAAAGGTCTGAACTCCTGCTGCCGTGTTCAAGTCAAGGGTGGAACCGCCATACTGTGGTTCATCCTTAAGTACCGCATTATAATCACTGTGTGCTGATACCCATTCCAGATCACTTATATAGTCAAAATTCTTAGGCTCTGGTTCTTTATAATCCTGCCCATACAATATCAGTTCCGCCATACCTATTCTGAACCCGCCGCCAGCAGTAATATCCTTAATCGTTACACGAACATAGTTGATGTTGTCAAACGGCTTAGCAAATTTTTCGGGTGTGAAATGCTGTCCGCCGACATAGCGATGATCGAGCGCCTTTTGCCACACTTCACCATCCGTAGATACTTCTAGATCATACGTGTACCAGTTACTGTCCTTCTCCCAGAAAATACGGCTTCCAGCAACAGATTGGGGTTTGTTGAATTTCACTGTCACGGACTGAGGAAGAGTTAATTCCTTGGATAACCAACCTGTTCCGATCGTAGTTACGCCATCTCTAAGCTTATCCGTACCTCTGTCAACTTCACTTGCTGAAGATGATGTAATGGATTCTATTTTCGCATCTGTAATTATGTTACCTGGTTCTTCATTTTCAGAAGGTATGATCTTAAACTCAAATAAAGATGCCCAATCTCCATTTGTTATCCGATCAACAACGGTTAATCTTACATACCTACCTTTGGTTTCTAACAGATTTGTATCTTCATACCCATTAGGCGTGGTATTTGATGTTCTATCAACAACCTTTTGCCAACTCGCCCCATCTTCTGATACTTCAATATAATACTTATACACATTTGTACTTCTCTCCCACATGATCTGAAAACCAGCTATAGCGCTGCTCTGTTGTAAATCAACCTGGATCCACTGCGGTAATGATGATCCATTGGCGCACCATCTTGTACCCTCGTCATTATCTACTGCATTCTTGGCAAAGTTACCTGATTGTTCGGAAGAACTTGTCACAGGTTTACCAATGGCAATATTTTTATAGGTCTGTTCTGTCGTTTCAAGTTTGTCAACGCCGCCAACCCATGGCCGATGCTGTCCGTCAGGGACAAACTGACCTTCGTATGGTAGTGTACTTACAGTCTTGGCTCCTGCTTTGAGACCTTCTGCAACAGCATGAATATTGATATTTCCACTGACATGCGCAGTTCTTACAAATGCAAAACCTATACCGCCCTCAACACTCTGTTCTTCAACGCCGATTCGTTCAATATTTTTTCCAACGAGTTCCCCATCACCGGTTACAGAAATTTTAAGCTTACCCTCGTAGTTGGGTACTATAGTTCCATTTGCATCAACGACTTTGAAGTATACAGGGATTAAGTCCGAACCATCTGCTACCGGTTTAATTCCTTTGTCGCGTACTTCAATTTCGATTCCAGCGGCTTGACCCGGTGTTTTAACCGTATGCGTTTTAACGACTTTTCCATCTAAAATCGCTTCGGCTCTAAGCTCACCTGCTGCAAACTTTGCTAATTTAAATGTAAATATAGGGCTGCCGCCTTTTTTAGCGATACTCTGAACAGATTTCAGAGCCTCTTCCCTCGTTATTTCTTTCACCAATTCATTGTTCTGATATAGCTTCACACGGTCACCGTTACTGAATACGTTGATATTTAGGCTTGAGGCCTGCGAATATGTGCTTGCTATAAACACCATTGGACCATAAATAGAATTTCTAGCCGATTGCATGGACTGGAACCAGTAGTAGTCATATTTCTCGTATCTATCGATATCTACAGTTCCGCTTCCTAATGTCTTCGTCGTTGATCCGCGTGCGTAGTCATTCCAGCTCCATAAGAAGTACCCACCTATTCTGTCATTGGCATCGAGGCCACCCCAGTCCGAGTAACCATCTCCATTTAAATATCTCTGACGCGTCAAAATCTGCGTATTCATCGCTGTTTCGCCTTCTTTTCTCAGTGCCTTGCTGGATTCCTCAAAATCGCCCCATTCACGAGTAAAGAAAGGCTTGTTAGGATCAAAATCAGTCCATTTGCTTGGGTCAGCTTCCCAATTCGTATCGACGACTTTGTAGTTCACATCATAAAAAGATCCCTGAAGTCCATGGTCTGCCGCTGTATACATCTGATTGCCAGGATATTCTGCATGAGCAATTGCAGTAGCCTCTTGTGCCCATTTTGCTGAATAGCCCGTCTCATTCAGTGAAGTTTCCCATAGGATGACGGATGGTCTGTTTCTGTCACGTCTGATCATTTCACGGGTATCTCTTAATGTGAGATCATAGAACTTTTGACTTTTGGTGAAGTTCTGCCAGCCAGGCTGGCATTCAATCACTAATAACCCTAATTCATCAGCTGCATCTAAAAAGGCCGGATCGTTGGGATAATGCGTCGCACGAACCGCATTAAATCCATTGTCCTTGATTTGCATGGCATCACGATATTGCATCGCGTTAGGGGCTGCGTCTCCAATATTCTGATAGGCCTGATGACGGTTGGCTCCGCGCAAATATAATCTTTCTCCATTGATATAGAAGCCATCTGCCTTGTACTCTATGGTTCGGATCCCTATCTTAGTCGTAACCGAATCCACTAAAGTTGACCCATTGTACACTTCACTAACTAAAGAATACAGATACGGTGTATCTGGATGCCACAAATTCGGATTGGTTACCGTTAAATCCTGAGTAAACTGCTTATCCCCACCTGCTGGTATACTTGCAGCATCAGCTTCACCCTGCGCAACTGCATTTCCATTCTTGTCTACAAGCTTAGTTACAACCTTCGTATCTGCTGACGTATTATTCTTGTTTACAACATGCGTTTTTACATTAACCTTTGCTTGAGTTTTGCTCACTTCTGGATAAGTCACAAAAACTCCGCCACTAGCTGTTTTGTCAGTCTGTAATGCATCTGAAATATGTAAATTATTCGTAATTCTCATGGTTACATCTCTGTAAATACCACCGTAGTAATGGAAATCGAGATTGGCTAGCGGCTTTCCTGGCGGTGTATCTGGACTATCTTTGCTAGATACCTTTACGGCTAAAACATTGGTTTCACCAAACTTCACCTTGCTTGTAATATCTACCGAAAATCCGACATAACCACCATTACGGGTATAAATTTTTTCTCCATTCAAATAGATATCACTGTCAATCATGACACCTTCAAAGTCGATATTGATTGTATTTCCTCTGTACATCTCGTCAATCGTAAAATAACGTCTGTACCAGCCTATTCCTTGATATACGGCTCGCCCACCATTCGCATGCTTCTTCTCCAGTCTCATGGTGTGTGGAATCGTAATATTAGCAAATGCCTGATCATCATAGTCAACGGCCTCTGCCCCTGCTAACTCGCCTCTGTAAAAGCCCCAATCACTATTAAAATTCAGGACTTTTCTGCCATTTGTATTCTCGGTTGTCTGAGAAGGACTTCCATTCTGCGCGTGTGCAACTGTGTTTGGGTATTCCATTCCGAATATCAATGAGAAAGCTAGTAGGCATATCATTATTCTCTTCATCACTACACCTCTTTAACATATAATATAAGCTTTAGGAATTAGGATGCCGTTGCAGCCTCTGGCCATCTAATTAGGTTCTTATATTACTTCACCTCCACATTAGGGTGCGAATAAATGGGTGAATAGCCATGCACTTATGCCCTATATTAAGTAGAAACGGATACCATCCTTTGAGATGGTATCCGTTTTTCTTAGCTGCCCAACTGTTATCCCTCTTATCCTTTCACTGCACCCGCAACGATCCCTTTGAAGATATACTTTGAAAATAGAAGATAAATCAAAAGTGTCGGCAGCATGACCAAGATAATCGCAGCACTGAGATAGTCCCAACTTCCAAACTTTGAACTACTGAAATACATCAAGGTCGTCGTCAACGTTCTAAGGCTGCTTGAAGGCATGTACAGATATGGAACATACATATCGTTCATCACATCAACCGCTTTAATAATACCGAGTGTTGCCGTTGCCGGCAGCAGAAGTGGGAAAATCATTTTATTGAAGACCGAAAAGTATGAGCATCCATCGAGCATTGCACTCTCATCCAACTCTTTTGGAATACCATTGATGAACTGTGTATAAATGTAGAGCTGAACCAAATTCGCTGCTGCATAAATCACAATTGGAGCCCAAATCGTATTATAAAGTCCAAGATTTTTAATGACTGTAAAACGTGAAATTTCAGTAATCATACCGGGCATGATCATACCGGCTACAAAGAGACCGAGAATGATCTTCTTCAAGCGAAAATCAAATCGATTAATCGCATAGGCTGTCATTGTCCCTAATAAAGCATTAATCACAACACTGACTGCAACCAGGAACATCGAATTACCAAACCCCTGTAGAAACTTCCCTTTATCCAATACAACGCCGTAGTTCTCGAAATCAAAATTTGCAGGCGGCTTTAGCGAAAATTCAGAGCCAATCTCCATCGAAGTTTTAAATGAAGCGAATAACGTTATGAGTAAAGGGATAAAGATGATCAGACAAATCGTAATTAGAATGAGATACACAGCGAGCTTCTTGACTGCACTTCCTAACCGAGGCGTCATTCCTCATCAACTCCCTTCAGGTTGAACAGCCTCTTCTGTACACTATTCAGGACAATAATGAGCACTAACATCGTAATCCCCATCGCTGAAGCCATACCGAAGTTGTTAAATTTGAAGGCTGTCTCCAAGGTGTATAATGTGAATGTACTACTCGCATGACCCGGGCCGCCCTGTGTCATAATATATGGAATATCGAACACTTGTAGTGCTCCAACGACATTTAAGAACAAAAGAACCTCTAGTACCTTTTTCACACCGGGAACGATAATATACCAGAAATTCTGGGTGCTGCTCGCGCCATCGATTTTGGCAGCCTCGAATTGATCCTGAGGAATGGCTTGCAAGCCTGCTAGGAATAAGATGACATGGAAGCCTGAGAATCGCCAGATCGATACAAACACCAAGCTAAGGTTCACGATGGATTCATTCGTGAGCCAGTTCTGTATGAGCGACCCTAGCCCTAGCACTTCAAGAATGCCATTTAACCCCCCATTAATGGGACTATAAAAGAAGGCAAACATATATGAAATCGCAACCCCATTAATAATGTAAGGCATGAATACGATGGTCTTAAAAAACTTGCTGGCACGAATCTTACTGTCCAATACAACCGCAATCGCTAATTCAAGCGGAATCATAATCAAATGAAAGAGGAAGTAGTATCCGTTATTGCGAAGGGACAACCATACATCGGATGAATCGGTAAACATCTTGATGTAATTGTCGAAACCAATGTACACTTGCTTCGCATCCATTCCATTCCAATCGGTAAAACTTAATCGAATAAGTTCGAACAGCGGGTACAGCACGAACATCAATAGCAGCAATACAGGAAAAAACAAAAAGCTGAATAACAGTATGTTTCTCTGCATAGAAACCGTTCTCATTTCTACCCCTCCATTTCTTTATAGATAAGGAAAGTGGCTAATCCATATGGTAGCCACCTTCCTCATTACTCAACTTTCAAATTGAGATTTATTTTAATTTGGAACGGGCATTTTTCCAGCTGTTATTCATATCCTGCATCATCTTATTGAAATCTTTGCCTGCCATCATATCCTGACCCATTTTCTTCACATCGAACTTAATGGCCGATTCAATCTTCTTATAATCCTCACTGCCGCCTTTATACAGCACATAATTCAGATTGGACACATCAAAAGCACCCTTGAACATTGAACCTAGATCAATCTTAACATCCTTCACTGTCGATTGAAGCTGAGCCTCAGTCAAATATTTCGAATACCATTTATCACTGAAGAACCAGTTAATGAATTCTTTCGCTTCGTCTGGGTACTTCGACGTTTTTGGAATCGTGAAGAACGTATCTACCATCGAAATCGTATTAAACGGATCACTTTCGGAATTACGAACAGGTAACAAGAAAGCACCTACATCATTCAGATCCACATCTTTCATCGATTTCAAATCGCTGCCGAACCATTGACCAAGTGCAATCATCGCCGCCTGCTTGGAACCAAACATCAGCTTGGATTGATCAAAGCCAACACCGAGGGGATCAGGACCCATCAATTTACCATCATACAGTTCCTGAATTTTCGCATAAGCATCATAGAAGGCTTGACCTTTCGTAAAAGGTTCATCCATCGTCGCCATCGTTGACCAGTAATCCCCATCTCCTGCTACAAGTGAAGGCATAAATTCGTTGAAAGGATAATTCGGCCAAGCGTCTTTACCGCCCATGGCAAACGGCATATATTTGCCGCCGTCTTTAATCTTTTTAGCAGCACTTATGAACTCTCCCCAGGTCTTAGGAATCTCAAGTCCATATTCCTGGAAGATACTCTTCCGATACCAGACGAACTCGTTGAATTGGCTTTCGGGTACACCATAAATATGATCACCCACCTTGAAATCAGCTGCGAACATATTGTTCTTGGCTGCATCCAAGTCATCAAGAGGTAAGATATTATCCTTGAAATTAATCAACCAAGACGATTTCAGAGGCAGAATATCCGGCAATTCGTTCGCTGAATTCCGGATCTTCATCGTATTTTCATACTCTGTGTCCTTTAACAGCTCCAATTCAATGTTGACATTCGGATGTTCCTTTTTGTATTCGTTTACAAGATCCAGCTTCGTAAATAAATCCTCCGTAATCGTTGACCAGATTGGGAATTTTAATGTAACAGGATCCTTCTCTACTTTCTGCTCCTGTTGCTGTGTCTCCGGCTGAGCCGTTTTCCCCTCGTCTGAACTCCCTTTAGATCCACATGCGGAGAACATGGGTACCATTAAGGCTGTGATCATTAGCGTACATAAAATGCGTGTTATACGTGGTCGAATTTGTTGCATATAACATTCCTCCTATACTTATTGGATATAAGCTACTGCTCATTTGCTGTTTCTATCATAGCGCTTCCGATAAGCGGTCAGAATGATAAAACATTCGAAATCATGATAAATTTTTAGGCTATTTGGCAGCCGATCTTATGAACTGATTGGGACTTATGCCAGTTGCCTTTTTAAAAACCCGGCTAAAGTGCTCAGTACTCGCATATCCTGTACGCTCAGCAATCTCATATATCTTGAGATAAGGCTCCTTCTTCATGCTTTCCATGGCCTTTTCCATGCGTACTTTGGTAACAAATTCCTTAAACGTCTCTCCTACTGCCTTCGAGAACAATGTACTGAAATGACTTTCACTTAAATGTACCATTTCACTAACTTTCCCTAGCGTGATTTCTTCCCGATAGTGTTCCATGATATAAGCTTGCGCAATGGCCACAACCCGATTCATCTGTCCCGCCTTCTTATCGCTCTCTTGCAGAAGCTGAAGTACAAAATTTGAAATCGAGTCTTGCAAGCGATCAGCTGAGTCAACCTGCCAAGCCATGCGATACACATCTTCGATTTTGTTCATTTCCAGGCTATCTACGAACTCGTTATCATACATGAACTTTACCAACATCATTAACAGTTCCATATACCGGGCGCGCAGCACCTCATTTCCCATCGAAGCAGAACGCTTGATCAATGCAAACATATGGTCTAGTTCTTGCAGAACCGCTTGCTCTTCACGCTCCTTCAATGCATCCAGCAAGGCTTGCTCTTTCCCGATCAGGCTCTCTCCCGACTGCTTCAAGAAATGGTTAGCATCCTCTGGGTAAATGACTCGATGCTTATTAATCACAAAGCGCAAATCCGCATTTTTGCGAGCTTGCAGATAAAACGCCGGGATTTGCTTTAATTCTTCACACAGCTCACTCACTCCGATCGTGACTTGAATATTGATGTATTCCTTCAGTACAAATATGATTTGATCCATGATCTGCGAAATACTCTGCCTGACATACATTAAACTGTTTGTTTCAAACGATAAGAGCACCACGTATTCATACGTGTTCCAGCTAATGACTTCTCCAGTCCCCGCCTCCGTTAGTACCTGATCTATAGACTTTAATACTGAACTTACAAAATCCCCAATAGCCGAACCATACCGCTCCTGTACTTCAGTGAAGCCCTCTACTCGAATCATTGAAACGGTAATATGTGACCCTTCCAGCCTCATATTCAGATCCTCCAGAATACAAGGATCGAACTGTGCATTTACGCCAATTTCTAGCCATTCCCGAATGGTTTGCTGTTTCAACCGGATCCGTTCCCCATGACGGATTTCTTTCGACTGTCTTGACATGTTCTGTTCAACTTCACTATCATGCTTGATTCGATTCAAGAGATCCAGTACAACATTCGGATCCATCTCCGATTTTAGAATGTAGTCATTAACCCCCCGCTTGAATGCCTTCCTTACAAATTCAAAATCATCATATGCACTTAAAATGACGACATGCGGAGAAGTTCCATTCAACTGATTTAGCTCATCAATGAGTTCTAAGCCATCCATCACAGGCATCTTCAAATCCGTAATCACAATATCTATCTCGCCAATTTCCTTTATATACTCCAGTGCTTGATAACCATTACTCGCTTCATACACAATCCGAAATCCGTTCGATTCCCAATCAATCAACGTCGTTAAAGCTAATCTCATAATCGTCTCATCTTCAACGATCATCACGTTCATCATATGGCTCATCCTCTCTATGAAGTGTTATGTTAATATCAGTGGGAGCAGAATCGTAATGATGGTCCCTCTACCTAACTGGCTATCAATCTCCACACCGTACGGATGACCATAATTAAGCTCAATTCGTTGTAACACATTATGTACACCTAGCCCGCTAAAATTGCCACGCTGGTATTTCTCACCCTGCTGCAGCAATCCCCTAATTTGTTCGTCTGTCATTCCTTTACCATAATCCGTGATCGTAAAGCATACGCCAAGCTCATGCCGAACCGCTTTCACTTCAATCAACTCGTTCATCTGTTGTTGATCAAGTCCATGAAAAATGGCATTTTCAAGAATCGGCTGAAGCAGCATTTTGGGCATACTGTAATTCAAAAGCGTATCATCAATATCAAATTGGATATTCAGCTTGCCTCCATAACGAACCTGCATAATATGCACGTAGGACTCTAGTACTTTGATCTCTTGACCAATCGGGGCTAGCGAGTTTGGTTCACGAAATACATGCGTCAGAAGGGCAGATAGGCTCTCAATAATTTTACGAATATTGTCTGTTTTTGCGATCATCGCCATAAGCCGAACGGAATTCAATGTATTCGATAAGAAGTGTGGATTAATCTGTGACTGCAAAGCTTCGATTTCAGCCTGGCTGCGCGCTCGTTCCTTCAAATCCCGTTCTTGCATAAGATCTCTGATCTGAGAAACCATGCGATTGAAGGAATAGCCTAGCCGCTTAATCTCACCTCTTCCGTCTGCCTTTACTTCCGTAAAAAAATCGCCTGTCTCCACCTTTCTCATCGCTCGAATGAGATTCTGCAATGGCCTAAGTATATCTTTAAAAAAACTTAATAAAAACAATAGAAATAAAGCAAAACTACCAAATATGAAAATGATGGAAATTTTTAAAAATTGATTTGCATCCCTCGTAACTATGTTCTCATCTAAAATATTGACGATACTCCAACCTGACTTCTCAAATGAATACAGCTTTATAAGCTTATTCGCTCCATTGATATTAATAAAGGTGTAATCCTCATCACGATCATGAGTTGGCTTCTTCAGCATCTTGGATAGTTCCATTAAGATTTCTGGATCTACCTTATCATGATTGTTCTGATTCACAATTCGATTACCGTTCCGATCAATCATGAATTGTTCAATATCTGGATTCTTATGAATGTAGTCTGGCAGAGAGGCGTGGGTAATCAAATAAACCATCTCAACCTCTGTTTCGAGCGATTGATCCGGATGAAGCAATAAGGTAAACATGTCCTGTTTATCTGAAGTAATGCCGTTCAGGCTATCAACAATGACTGCTGTTCCATTGCTGTTCCTCAGCGTCTCTTGATACCATGGCAGATTGCGAATGGAAGAATCGGAAATCGTAGGAGAATTCTTAAAATAATAGTAACCTCCATCCTTCAACGTAAAGATAACGCTTACAATATCATTGCTATAATTCGAGATAATATTTAAGTAGGCATCGATCTCACGCGTAAGTTGAATTTTCTCTACTGAACTTGAGCTTCTGCTCCACGCTGAGACTGCATCCAGAATCGTGTGGTCATTTACATTCGCAATTGTAGAGATGGTAAGGGAGGCTCGTTTCAGCTCAGAGTTCATATTGTTAGACGCTGCATCCAACTGCTGAACCATTTGATCAATGGACTTGTGAATTAATGAGGTTGAATAGTATTTATAGAATATATTAATAAATATGATGAATGGAATAATGATAATCAATACAAAAGTTCTAATAAAATGCATCGTAATCTCTCTATCTTTTTGTCTGAACATGGAAACCCTCCATACTTATGCCAATTATTATCGATTACTTGCTAACAATAATATGATAAAAAAAGATCACCTTCAATAGAGCAAAAGTGAGGCGATCTACTTTGCTTAATAACAGTTTAAAGATTCAAAGAGATCATTGTAATGATATTTCTTGTGGTTACATGATATATTTTCTTTATTCACTCAAATATCCTACCATATGCCTAGGATAATTTATCAAACATAAAAAGCACCCCGAAGGGTGCTTTCAATCAATGCTTATAGTGCGTGTTCAAAAAGTCGGCATTTCAGCACCGAGAAGGTTGCGAGAACCTGAAGAAGGAGGAACGGAGTTTAGGCGAAACCTAAATGAGTACCGGACTTCGAAGGTGAACGCAAGATTCGATGTCGATTATGCTTCTTGAATAACTTCGTGATCAAATGATGATTTTTTGAATAACCTCTTCTAATATCTCATAAGTTCTGGTGCAGTGGATGTCTCCCTTGCTTGTTCTTGCGAACAACACCAATGACGAGCGTTGTTGCGAACAATACGATACAGATCGTCATAGCGGCGTAAAACAAGCCATGATAGCCTATCCCTACGACCTCGTGCAGCGCATCCATCAAAGCTTTCTTCGTCGTTGGATCCGGAATTTGAGCAATTCCCGCTTGCATCGTGCTGAAATCCGTTTGTGTCGGCATGTTCGGCAATGCACCTGCACCACCTTGAATATGCGCTTCACCCAAATGAGACTTAATCGCATCCCCCATATGCATGAACGAACGTGCAAGGAATCCCGCGAACAATGTTGGTGCGAGCGTCAATCCAATCTGACGAGATAAAGACGTTGTCGCTAGTGCAACCCCCTTGTTATCGCCTGCATTCTCTGTAGCGAGAATATTCACTGGCGCACCCAGCATCGAACCAAACCCAATCCCTACAAGACAGCTGGCGATAACCATCTGCCAGATTTGCTCCACCCATACCGCGAATAACAAGAAGCCTAACGCAGCAATCGCACTTGCTGTCAGCATCGTGAAGACAGAACCTTTACGGTCCACCAGTCTGCCTCCTAACGCGGCGCCAGCCCCAGCTGCTAGAGCGAGCGGCGTGAACCAATAACCCGAGACCGCCGAACTTACACCCAAATATTGTTCAATGAAGCCTGGAACGAAGATAATGGAAGCAATAATCGTCCCCGAGAGCATCGCATAGAACAAGGTCCAACAAAACACCCCATTCTTAAATAGAAAAATCGGCAAGATCGGATCCTTTGATGATTTCTCAACTCGGCGTTCCGTGATCACGAGGATCACGAGCAGGACGAGTCCTATCGCAATAAATCCAAGAAACGGTCCAGAAGTCAGACTGTCGACGAGGTTAACACCATCAAGCTTCGTCAATCCGTACATCATAGAGAGTACAGCCAAGCTTAGAATCGCAACGCCAGCATAATCAAGCCGTGCTTCGGTCAATTTCTGCTCTTCATGAATGAATTTCATTCCCAGAATCGCGAGTGTTATCGCAATCGGAACATTAATCAGGAATAACCAATGCCAACTACCTGTCATATTTAATATGAAAGATCCGATATTCGGGCCAAGGACCGATGCAATTCCGTTCATCCCACCGAGAATCCCGAGCATCCGCCCCTGTTTCTCACGTGGAAATGTATTTAAGACAAAGGAACTTGCAATAATAAATATTCCGCCGCCACCTATGGCTTGGATGAATCGACACACAAGGAACCAGGTGAAATTCGGACTTAATGCGACGAGCAATGATCCTAGACCAAATAATGTGACCTCGAAAATGAACAGTTTCTTGCGCCCGTATCGATCAGAAAGTTTGCCGATAATCGGTACACTAATCGCAAGACCCAAGGTATATACTGTAATCGTCCAAGCTCCCCATGTTGGAGATACTCCAAAAGATCGATTCAACGTTGTGAGCGCCGCTGTAATTATGCCGTTATCCAATGCGCCCATAAATACGCCAATAGCAAAAATAATCAAGCTCCATGTTAAATTCCGTTTCATCCCTCTCACTCCATTCAACGTACTTGTTGAGCGTCAACCGCTTCCCATGTATAATGTCAGTATATAGTCACATATGACTAAACACGTTATATCGTAAGTTTACCACTTACACGTATATAGTCAAGTGTGACTAATCACCTATAGAATAATTACTTCTAGGAGGGGCACAAATGGACGAGCGTACACTACTCATACTAGGGCTGTTGAAATCCCAAAGTCAGCATGGATACCAAATTAATGATTTTATTGAGCGCAATCTGGGGCGCGTATCGGATATGAAGAAGGCAACTGCCTATTCGTTATTGAAGAAGCTAAATGAATCGGGTCTAATTGAAGCGACAACGGAGCAAGACGGGAATCGACCTGCCAAACAAGTCTACTCCATTACGCCAGCGGGTGAGGAGAAGTTCTATAAATTGCTGCGCATGTCCCTGGTCCAAGTGAATGATTACTTGCCCCATGGCGATATTGGCATCTGCTTCATGGATCAATTACCGAAGGACGAAGTCATCGGCAACTTGAACGAGCGGTTAGCGAAAACGGAGGAATTACTCGCATCCTATGAAGCTGTTCCCCCCCATGTAGAGCATCTACATGGCGTTAATCTAACGATTAGACACCGAATTGCACTGTTTCGCTGCGATATTGAGTGGATGAAACAGACAATTGAAGAGCTTCGTACGAGATCTTAGACTATCCTCCAATTCGGAAAACGAATTCGAAATCCATCAACGTTCTAGCTAGCAAGGCATCACGACAAAAAGCTCATCTTCCCTAACAGGAGGATGAGCTTTTCTGATTCTATGGCTTTTATTGCAGGTTGTACACTTCTTTAAATTTATTCTCTAAGTATTCGATCAAATAGGTAGGATTCAATTCCTCACCTGTAATGCGCTGAATGATCTCGCCCGGCGTCTGGCTCTTACCATATTGATAAACCTTATCCGTGAGCCATTCTTTGATCGGTGCCAATCGGCCTTGTTCAATATAGCTATCCAGCTCTGGCATCTCTTGACGCATCGTATGCATCATCTGTGCAGCATACATGTTACCAAGAGAGTACGATGGGAAATAACCGAAGCCTCCGCCTCCCCAGTGAACATCTTGAAGAACGCCCAAACTGTCCGATGGAGGTGTGATACCAAGGTATTCCTCATACTTCGCATTCCATACCGCCGGCAAGTCCGCAACACTTAATCCTTCATTGAACAACATTTTCTCAATTTCATAACGAATAATGATATGTAGATTATAAGTCAACTCATCGGATTCCGTACGAATGAACGAAGCCTCCGAACGATTCATTGCGCGATAGAACGCATCTGCAGATACATCGAGCTGACCTGGGAATATGCGTTGAACATCCTTATAATATCGATTCCAGAACAACCGGCTGCGTCCAATCATATTTTCCCAGAACCGGGATTGTGATTCATGAATCCCCATCGAAGTTCCAGTACATAGTGGCGTTCCGATCAAATCCTTCGAAATGTTCTGCTCGTAGAGTGCGTGTCCACCTTCGTGTAATGAACTGAACAAGGAATTCGGTAGATCCTTCTCGTCATAACGTGTAGTAATACGTACATCTCCTGGATTCAAGCCTGTCGCGAATGGATGTACACTCACATCGAGACGACCCGCATCAAAATCATATCCCATTTGCTCTAGCAAGAATAGACTGATTTCTCGCTGTTTATCAATATCGAATTTCTGTTCCAGGCACGACATATCCGGTTTGTCCTGCGATGCCGCAATAGCCGCAACAAGTGGAACAGTTCGCGCACGCACCTCACCGAACACCTCGTCCAACTTCGCAACCGTGAGTCCTGGTTCATACATATCTAACAATGTATCGTAACGCGTTTCTTTCGCACCCCATAGATCGATGAATTGCTGGTTATAGGCTACAACCTTTTCTAAATAAGGCTTGAACATTTCGAAATCATCGGCTTCCCTTGCTTCTTCCCAGACATTCTCCGCTTGTGTTGTTAACACCACGTATTCCTGATACATTTTCGCTGGGATCTTCTTGCTCTTCTCATACTCTTTCTTGCATTCCTGGACGATCTTCTGATTCATCTCATCCAGCTGGGCATATGCCTCAGGCTCTGACAATGCCGCAACATATTCACCCATCTCATTGGATGTGGATAATTTGAACATTTCGGTCGATAGAACGCCGATGACCTCAGAACGGGCTTCCATTCCTTTTTTAGGCGCACCTGTACGCAAATCCCAGTACATCACACCTAGTGCTTCCTCATAACTCTTAATTTTTTGAACCAATTCGCGAAAATCTTTCACTTGTTGTTCAATCACTGGATTCATTCGATTGCCGCCCCTCGCAATATATTCTAATTCGTTGGTTTTCACTCACCTCTTGATGATACTTTTTGCAAGGCGTATAATCAACTGTTAAGAGAAAAAGATGACATATGTCACACAAGGGAGAGGAGAACCTGCATGTACATTCATTTGACAGACGAAGCACTCGAAGCGATTAATGAGCGAATCGGCACGGGTTCTACAACCTGCTATCTCAAGCTCGTCTACGACACCGAAGATTGCGGCTGCAACGGACTACCTGCGCTGCATTTGGTCTCGGCCATCGAAGATACCGATATCCTTGTGGACTCGAACGGGCCACCTATGGCCACGGATAAAGCACGTATCATTTTTTTTGAAGAGCGCATGAAGATCGATCTTAGTGGGTCGACCAGCTTCAAATTATCCAGCGATAGCCAAATTTACAGCTCCAATGTTAGGCTTGTGGATCGCAGATCTTAGCCAATTGGATTATACAATTTCAGATAGAAAGAGGAGGAATCCCTGTGTCAAATCTTGAGACGATTCTAGAATTCAACCAAGCCTTCGTTGAGACGAAAGGTTATGAGACCTATAAAACGGACAAGTTCCCGGAGAAAAAGCTCGTCATCTTAACCTGTATGGATGCTCGTCTTGTCGAGCTGCTGCCAAAAGCCATGAATCTGAAGAACGGCGATGCCAAAATCATTAAAAATGCCGGAGCGATCATCACCCAGCCTTTCGGATCGGTCATGCGGAGTATTCTGGTGGCTATCTACGAACTTGGTGCGGAAGAAGTCTTGGTCGTTGGCCACCGCGGATGCGGCATGACAAAATTAAATTCCGAGAATATTGTGGCGCAGGCTATTGAGCGTGGAATCTCGGAAACGGTCATCACGACGCTTGAGAATTCCGGTATCAAGATGAACCGCTTCTTGCGCGGATTCGAAAGTGTTGAAGAAGGCGTTGTAAGCAGCGTCGCGATCATTCGTAACCATCCATTAATGCCCAGCAGTGTCCAAGTTCATGGTCTAATTATGGATTCCGAGACTGGCAAATTGGAAATGGCTAAAGTGAATTAATCCAAGAATATAACAAAACACGCCGCACGAACGCAATCGTGATGGCGTGTTTTGTTGTTTATTTCTTATCAATCGTAATATTGCCTGAAGATGTGCGTGCCTTAACCATGTCCTTTGTTGTTAACGTCGTATCCGGTATTTCGATTTCTCCCGAATTCGTCTTCACATCATAGACCCCATCGAATGCTTGCGGGATGGTCAAATCTACATTCCCCGACGTCGATTCGAGACTCACTTCCGGTGTAATCTGCAATTGCGTTAATTCAATATTCCCCGATGTAGTACGAAGATTCGCCGTCCCCACATGATCTTTCACGTCAATATTGCCCGAAGTAACAACGGCCACGATATCTCCAGAGAGCTGATCTAGACGAACTTCTCCCGATTTCGTCGTTAATTCGACCTGACCTTGTAATTCTTGCCCCTTGATGTTGCCCGATGTCGCTTCGAGCTTCACCTGTTCTGCATCCAGTTGCTTGACATTCAAATCGCCCGATGTTGTCTTCACCTTTACCGACATTGCTCGTGCACGTTCCACATCGATATTACTCGAAGTACTATTCAGCTCCATTAGATCTAGGACTTCACCTTGTGGAAGAGCAATCACAAGCTTCTGATCTGATGAAAATGAAAAATCAAAGACTTGAAATTGAAATACTGAATCCCGTTCAAGATCCAGATTCAAGCCTGCACGCTGGATTTCAACATTTTCAAGGGACGCAATCTTCTCCGGAGGAAGCTTGCCAGAGAGTTCTACGTATCCTGACTGATCAGGGCTCTCCCTAAATTCAACATCGATATCATAATCACTATTAAGTATGAAGTTCTTGAATTCCGCCGCTTTGAAATCCCATTTTTTCGTGTAAGCAACATCCTTCACAGTAGGGTCTTTGACCCCATAAACTAACAATCCTATGACACCTATGACAATGCAGCATGTCGCTATGAAATAAGTAAATTTGCGAATCATCGTCTCTCTCCCCCCGTAACAGTATTCATATTCCACTGGATATAGCGCAGAGTTCCATGAATAATGCCTTTCCACATGTTCTTCACGCCAAACACCATAAATAAGCCAATACCAACCATAATGAGTGCCAAGAAAATTTTATACATCACAAACTGCCCATTGATGACGAAATCCGCAACGACGAGCAGCGGCGCAGACAGACAAGCTACGAGTAATGCGGTTACCGCTAAACCCAGCGAATAGAGTGCAGCTCCCATCGGAATCACAAGTAGAATATTCAGAAAAAATAGTCCGATCGCCTTGCCAATCCTGCCCCCTGTCGATGATGGACTCGGCGGCGGAGAATATAATTGAGGATCCACATAGCGATCACCCAAAATTTCGTAGGCAAGCTCGACAGGATGCCCTAATTCCTGAGCAATGGCTTCCTCCGACTTCCCGTTCTGACGCCCAAATTCAAAATGGGCCGCATACTCCTGTAACAGCTCATTGCGTTCATGTACCGGCATTAAGACGATATGTCTCTCAAGTAATGTCATAAACTCCGCTTTATTCAAGGGTCTCATCCTTCCCAATTAACTTCGTTACACTCCCCACAAATTTTCGCCATTCCTTAATCATTTCCTTCAAGTAAATCTCGCCCATCGGGGTAATCTGATAATACTTACGTGGCGGTCCCTCCGATGATTCTTGAAGATAGGTTGAACAATACCCATCATTGACGAGTCGCCTTAGTAAGGGGTAGAGCGCGCCCTCAGCCACCTCAATATGCTCCGATACTTGCTGCGCCAATTCGTAGCCGTACTTATCTTGTTTATGAATCAAGTAAAGGACACATAGCTCCAATACGCCTTTTTTGAACTGTACTTGGACGTTCACTCGGTTCACCCGCTTCATTTATTGTATTAGGAATTCATTAATCAGTACTGAACATCATTCACTACCTAAGAAGAGTATATAGCACACTACTGAATAATGCAAGGTACTGAATTAAAAAAAGAGCTTATAAAAAGCTCTCGTTTTGTATTTATCTAGCAAGCTTCATGTAGGGAATATATACATGGATTGGAAATGATTATCTATATTACGCATTGTTCGCATGTCTGGCTGCGAGCTGCCTCTTACGCTCTGCAATGACCTCAGATCGATCGCGAAGCTTATGCCGATGAATAAGCTCCTCATTCGAAGTATCACTTGGTGCACACCATGTCAATCCTGCTTCTATGCATCGCTGCTCGCAACGCGCAATTAACCGAACATCTACAATGGGTATATTTAGATCAGTAAAGAGTGCTTCCTTCTGCTGCACAAGTGCTTCGTAACGTATTTGCAATGCTTGAATCCATGCTGTAGCATCGATTCCTAATTGACTTAACGGCTGCGGATCACTATGTTTAATCGCCGTATGGAGCATTTTCACTGCGCCTGCTCGATTCCCCCGTCGGTGATGGTAGCTTGATACCGCGACTTGAATCAGACCTAACCATGTCACTGTTAACGGATCCTGCGCATCCTCTTTCCAATGCTCCTCCATAATCTCATGGCACTCAAAATAATCTCGTGTCCCGTGGAATTCCACTAAATAGTCAATATATGCTTCCGGGTACTTCACGATCGACTCCCCACTCTCGTCAATTAATAAGATTATTTTAATCGATTTATTGAAATAATTGAAACCATGTTCGTTTACGTTCGTATGTAATGTGAAGAATATCATACACAACCTACAAAGGGGAATCAGAAAGCATGCGTAAATTGGTATTAGTCATGATGGCTTTCTTACTCATGATGGTCGTCGTTACACCAAGTGTTATCGATGCCAAGCCACGTGGCGGGTTCAAATCGGGTACGAAATCGTACAACAACACGCCGTCAAGGTCGCAGAACAATGTGAACAAATCGGACAGCGGTTCGAGCACTAAATCCGGAACGACTGCTACTACGGGTAAAAGAGGATTTTTCAGTGGCGGTAGCTTCTTAGGCGGATTGATGATGGGTGGACTTGCTGGTATGTTATTCGGAAGTATGTTAGGTTCCGGATTTATGGCAAATATGTTCGGCCTACTTATTAACGTCGCAGCAATCTTCATTATTTTTGCAATTGTACGCTCTCTGTTCACTTACTTCAAGAACCGTCGTAAAGTAGCAGATGGCGATCGCCATAGAAGGTACTAAGTTATGCGCTTATCGATGGATGAAATCGTTAATGCCATTTGTACTCACATGGCGGAACGCAAACAAGTTCGACCTACAGATGTACTCGTTGAATTGTGCTGGGATGAAGAGAATGGGTTTACCGCAGAAGTGACCATTCAGGGCCGTCTGCAGTATCTCGTCGAAGCCAATATGCTTGAGGCCATCGAACGTTATATGTTTTCCGAATACAATCGCCGCGTCTATCGCGATCAGATCCATTTGGATGTCGAAGACGAGATGTGGGCCGATATACATGATTAGAGAAGAAGGCAGCCTAAATGGCTGCCTTTTTTGTCATGCTGCGGATCATCTGCTTTTGCATCCTACGCCCTCATATATCGTCTAAATATTCCTTGACAGGAATATTCTTTATGATGTATATTCAATTCAACAAGACGATGCGCAACTATTGCATTAGTTGCAAAACAAGGAGAAATCATAAGTTCATTCAAATAATGAGGAGGATTTACAATGTCAAACAATTCAATGGTTTCGAGAGTAGAAAACGAACGGGTGCTGGTGCTGGAGCGCGTTTTCGACGCGCCGCGCGATCTCGTGTACGAGATGTTTAAAGACCCTGAGCATCTTAAGCGTTGGTGGGGACCAAGAGGCTGGGAGATTCCGGTTTGCAACGTCGATTTCCGGCCGGGCGGCGTTTGGCACTACTGCATGAAGTGTGTCGATCAGAATCAAGGTCAATTTTACGGCATGGAATCTTGGGGCAAAGCCGTTTACAAGGACATTGTCGAGCCGAAGACGATCAACTACACAGATTACTTCTCGGATGCCGAATGTAATACGAACGAGAACATGCCATCGACCGAGGTCACGTTGGAATTCATCGATCTGGACGGCAAAACGAAGCTGGTCAACCGTGGTGAATATGTGTCCGCAGAGGCCCTCAAGACCGTCATGGACATGGGCATGCTGCAGGGCATCACCGAAACTTGGGATCGTCTGGAAGAGCGTCTGAACGAAGTAAAGTAAGGAAATATAGGAACGGCCGCCTGGCTTTGAGAGCCGGCGGCTGTTTTTTATTTTGGCGATTTGACTGAAATCCGAGATTAATCCTTTACTACTGGAATGGAATTATGCTGACAATGTGTAAGCTTATAGTCGGCCGTTGATAAAATCATTGACTTCACCGATGAAATCTTCGGCTTGTTTACAATTCCCTGTGTTATCGATAAAGGCGTGTCTTGTGTTTTTATATAAGGAGAAATGAACTTTGTTGCCAGCGTCTTTCAGCTTATTCGCATAGGCCAACGACGAGTCTTTTAAGAAATCCAAATCACCAACGACGATCAAAGCATCCGGTAATTTGGTATGATCTTTACAATGCATCGGAGAAACGAACGGACTATCTAGAGGTTCCTTCGATTTTTTCAAATACATTTCTAGGATCGCTTCGCCAAATGCACGCTCTGACTTATTCGTCATATCACTGCCCATAACGGATAAATCTGTTGCTGGATAAAGTAAAATTTGTCTAGAAATATGGAATTCTGCACGATCTCTAGCTAGAATTGAAATAATTGCAGAGTAATTGCCCCCTGCGCTATCCCCTGATACGATCAAGTTATCGACATCGATGTTGAGCTCTTCGGCATGCTCGACACCCCATTTCACCGCCGCATAGGAATCCTCGAGACCTTCCGGAAAAGGAGCTTCCGGTGCTAAATGATAATCGACAGATAGTACAACGCAATCAGCCTGGTCAGCTACCGCCTTGCAATAATCGTGAACCGCATCGATAGACCCACCAAACCAACCACCTCCATGAAGGAAAACCATTAGCGGACGTTTTGCATCGCCTTCCGGTTTATAGATACGAATCCGAAAATCGCTTTTGTAACCTCTAATATTGCGATCTTCGATATGAATCGGCCTTACGGAGATATCTTTACTGACGCCACCCATCATTTTTCTAATTTTTTTCACATTTGCTTTAATGAAAAATTTGGTGACAAGTGACGGCATACGAATGTAACCGCCAAAGCTTTCATTGTCAATGGCTACAAACTCATACTCTTTTTCTCTGTAATTCATATAGAACCCTCCTTATTCACAAAAGAATAATTAATGATGATAGTCCTACTATCATCATACCTTTCGCGTAACTGGGGAGTCAATTGGTGAAATGCGTTTTAAATCTTATTATTCTAAGTATTTGTTCCAATAATTCATTACAGGAATGCTATCGTGACCCGTTCGTCATGAAAAAACTCTAATTCCCCTGCTTGTACGCGGTAAGAACATTGCTGGCAGCAAGTTTGTAAACGAATAAAACGTCTTTCTCACCCTTTCCCTATGCAGTCGTCCACATGCACATACACATCCCTGAATAAGTTCAGCGAAAATCTCCATAATAGGGAAGTAAACCCACTACCGATTGGAGGATCCGACATGCTCGATAATCTAGAGAGCCATTACAACTGCGCGAACGCAGGCGATGACCTGCATCAGCTCAAGCAAGAGCTCGCAGATCTTCGTGGACGGGGTACAGAAGATGCCGAATCGCAGGAAATGATCAACCGACTCGAGAATCAGATTTCTTTCATCATGAACAAGTGCGACATTAATCATTGATTGCGTACCGTTCGAGTGCTAAAGCACCATCCTCACCGCGAAACGGCAGAGATGGTGCTTTTCCAATATCATCTGATATACATGATGCTTTTCATTGAATGCCTTCAGCTTGCAATGATCCTAAAGCTTCGCGCAAATGTTTCAATGCCTGCAGGCCATCGATTTCCGCCCTTTTGGCCCCTTCTAGGAGATTGACCGCTTTCTCGATGTTTTGTGCATCTTTTGGATCTCCACCACCTGGGAAAGGAAACAAATCGGCAAGACCTTGTAGTGCCGAGGCCACCGCTTCATAATGATGGAGGGCGTCAGTGATGAATGTCCAATCGTGTTCCACAAAATCTTCCCTTAATCTACGGAGAAATTGTACAGCGAACTGACGTAATTCCGAATACACAGCAATATTATAGGCAAAAAACGGGACAATCCCATCCCCTCGAAAAGCCTCGATCCATGCATCATAAGCAGCAATCCCTTTCGTTAATTCACCATCGGCATGTTTAATAGATCCCGTCATGTTCCCATGCTCCCAAACCATTTCGAGCATATTACACAGTGCTGTCCGTCGATCCATTTCGTTAGGCTCGGTGATGGGAATGAGACCGATCTCCGACGTCTTTCCCTTCCCTAATTGATTGTAAGCTAAGGGTGCCTCTGCAAAAATGAACGGATCGCCAGTATGAACCGTTTCTTTAAAAATATTAGGCTATTTTCTTGGTGAATTAATTTGTAATATTTACTAATTTGTTAAAATTAATCTATAATTTGATTTGGAGGGGTACAGATGGATAATGGTGCTTTTATTGCAATTTTTTCAACTTTTATGGGAGCATTTGTGTGTATAATGGTTGCCATAAAAGTAAGAAAGAAAAAAAGATAGTTAGAGTTAGAAAATAATTGATCTCTTATTTGAGGTCTTTTATTATGCACTTTTAATTGTTTCAAAAGTTAATACAAGTGGATTTTTGAAACGCTCCATCTTCGAAGGAGAAACATATGATTATTCTCGCAATTTTACTAATACTTTTTGGTCTATTAATGTTAGTTCGTCCTACTGTAATATGGACAATCAAGAGAGTTGGAAATCAAATAGAAATAAGCTTCAATAATTCCTCTTTCTCGGCGGTTTAAGCAGGTGAAGAGACCGAGTATCGTCTCTAAGGTTTCTTTTCGAACGACATACGCTTCAGGGTTACGATAGGTCTCACTTTCCTTCCACCTCGTTTGCATCATGTAAGTCAGGATGCTCTCCACGTCTTCCCAATCAACTCGATCGGAAGAGACACTGGCTACGAAACTACTAGTAAAGGGTCTCTCTTTCCCATAAGGTCCACCGCGTCTGAGCTCATCATGGCCTGATTACGTACGATTGTGTGAAGCCATTGGAGAAACCGCGAAACGTCAACTAATGTACCAAGATGCATGAAAGCTTTTAAGAGTGCATCTTGTACAACGTCTTCCGCCATAAACGAATCCTGCGTAATCCCCAAAGCCCACGCATGCGCGTTAGATCGATGTCTGCGAACCAGCTCACTAAAAGCATCGTGATCCCCTTGCTGTGCCCGTTCAATTAGCGTTGTGGATTCATCTACATCCTGGTCGCCAGTACTTGACTGTCTTATTCCGATTTCTTTCACCGTCATACTCCTTCATCGCTCATCATCCGTCTATCCGCATAATAGATGCCATATGGAGAATCTTTTTGACATGTATTTAGAAAATATTTTGATTTCGAAGAATTCTAGCCCGTTAAAACAATAGGCTGCCGAACCATGCCGACAGCCCAATGCTAATTAAGTATTTAATTATCATGTAAAAGGTAAAGCGACACCGATGAACACTAATTTTACTTAAAATCAAAAGAAAACGAATCAGGCTTACTTACAACCCGATGCACGATTGAAAACAAACGTGTTGCAATATCACCTTTAACATTAAGTCTATACCCACCTCGGACTCTATCCACAAAACCGAGTTCAATACAATCTATGATTACTTTGTGAAAATTCATGTCCGTGGGTAGTCGTGAGCGAAGTATCGAATCTTCAATTGGAGTGAAGTCTGGCTGTAAGTTTTCATTATTAAGCAACAGCTCATATAGAACTGTAATTTTACTCGTTGGTAAAATATTCATTGGAAATTCAACTGATTCTTGCATTGATTCTGTAGCTTCGTTTAGAAAAAGTGAAGTAGCAATACAAACTAATCTATCTTTTGCCCACAGACCCAATCCAGTTGGACCTAATTGAATTTGAGTTAGTGCGGGGTGTGATGCAGGTGTCATTTCATTGTGAGATGCTGCATCAATCAGCTCGCCCATAATATTTATTTTCTGTTCTTGGGTCATCTTCCGAAGCTCCACTCTTATCTGAGGCAACATGGATTGCAAATTGCTAGGTCTTCCGAGCAAATAGTCTGTTGTGCAATCAAAAACGTCTGCCAACTTTGTCATAAGAGAAATGTCGGGCAAGGAGTCACTTTTTTCCCATTTGGAAACTGCTTGGGGAGAAACATTAAGTAACAGCCCTAATTGTTCTTGTGTCATACTTTTACTGCGACGAAGCTGACTGATTCTTTCACCAAGATTATTAGCATCTTCTAGCATGGTTTAGAACACCTCCATCAATGTATACTTTGATTATATCGTAACTGAATTTCTATGGTATTGAGGTGTATTTTACAACTAAACCAGTAGTTGAATTTCTGTATCAACGGTAGAATCAAATAACACTCCCGCGGCGATTTGCACCTTGTTTTGATAATTAACTATCGTGTCCCGTTTTCCTGTTCCCTACACTCATTCGATAATAATGACTTCTCCATCCCTCAAAGCTTTAAAAAGGATTTTATGATCGATCATATATTCAACTGCTTTATCCATATCTTCAGATTCTTTATGGTCCGACTTATAATGTGGGGCAATAGCATAATTCAAAATATTTAATCCTTCCCAAATGGTTTGATGTTGTTCTCCGTACGGCTTCTGATTGGGGTCATCTACTAGGTGAATTCCCTTTAGTGTTGGTCCTAGGATACATATACCTGCACTGTATCCCCCATAGACAATATTTTTACTGTCTCTATGATATTTCTTAATAATCTCATCAAAACCACTCAATTTCATGGCTTGTGCCAGAACGAATGTATTGCCGCCTCTAACCCATATAACATCGTAATGTTCGAGTTTTTCTTCCAGTTCTTTTGAGTTATTAAAATACTGTTTTAAGTCTAAAATATCTACATTAAAACCTAATCTCTCAAGATCGGAAATGTTCATTGCATCACTTTTATTCCTTCTTTCCAAATCAGTCGCAAAGTCTAGTGCATTGTGTATAAAAGCAACATGTTTATTCCCTTTTGCTGTCATTTCTTTCAATTTTAATTCTTCAGTTCCATAATTAAATGATGATGATAAAAAAAATTTCATTTTAATCCTCCTTGAGTCATTATGTATGAATGGTTTTCGTATTACTCTCGTATTCCCTCGTTAAGCGTCAGCTCATAGGTATCGATAAGCAACATCCTTCATCGTTCTGTTTCCATGCTAAAAAAATCCTGCTGCTGGCAGCCTTCTCCTGATGATTATTGAGCTATCGTTTCCCGTTGGTTCAACCGTGTAATCTAAGCGATTGGAGGTTTTAGGAATGACTCAAGCCGATTCTTAACATCATACCAATCCTCATCAATGACACTATATATTACATAATCTAATCCATTATATTTTTTCCTAAGTATTCCTTCTTTCTTTGCTCCCAATCGTTCAATAGCTTTTTGTGAACGTCTATGAGTTGTCGTCGTAATTATTTCAACACGAACAGCATTCCATTCTTCAAATGCATATTTTAGTAACAAATACTTACACTCTGAGTTTACCGCTGTTCTCCACACTTCAGGAGAATACCATGTCCATCCAATATTCAAGTTCTTGTGTACAGACGAAATCCTCAAATATCGGGTCATTCCGACCATTCTATTAAGCGTTTTGTCAAAGACAGCATAAGGAAATTCATCTCCGTGTTCCCTCCCTAAAATTGCTGTATGTATGAAGGTCTGCATTTCATTTAAATTTTGGATTTTAGTCGGGAGGTTTTCCCAGATTAGAGGAGATTGTGAACATTGGAATAAGGAATCTACGTGCTCCAACTCAAGTGGGATTAATGATATTCTTTCGCCTTCTAATTGAACGAAACTCATTGCCTATGCTCCTTCCGAATGATTCGCATGTCCCCTATCCAAATGAAGCTGCAAGGTGAGCGGCATCCTAGCCTTCTCTTGAATGCAGAAGTCGATAAATATATCAACGATCCGATATGCGGATTAATCAGTTCATCCATATGGATATCCCGATCTATGTGTTCTTCGGGGCTCAAGACCCTGTCTGTCAGTGCTCAAGGAAAAGGGGATTGCAACTTCTGTCGCTCTTTGAAAAGCTGGGATTCTCCCATGTCTTAGCTATGCTGTATCCAGAAGGACAACATGAAATGCTAAATAAACCACTTGCGATGAGGTAACCGCCGACGTTATTCAATGGCTAAATCAGCAAGAGTCACGATAAGCCCTGTTCGCTCGACGCATTCGTTATAATTTACGGGGACATACAATAATTGATCGTTGACCTCATAGAATGAATGGTGCATAACACCATTCGGAGAGGTGAACTTGGTTGAAGAAGTTGTTCGTTACCGGTATTCTTTTTACCTTGCTGTGGATCATCTTTTTTCCTGCGTCTAGTCATGCGGAAGCCGCCAAGCTAAACAGCAAGTATGCGGAATACACCCAATTCATAGTCATTGATAAGTCGACGAACAAGTTGACGTACTATGAAAAGGGGAAAGCCATCAAGACCTTCTCTGTAGCAACAGGCAAGAAGTCATCGTACACGCCTGAAGGACTGTTCCCAATTCACGAGAAAATCAAAAACAGGCCTTACTACAAAGAGAAAATCAAAGGCGGTGATCCGAAGAATCCCCTCGGAGACCGCTGGCTAGGCTTGGAAGTGAAGAAAAACGGGCACACGTCCTATGCGTATGGCATCCATGGCAACAACAATGAATCCTCCATTGGCAAATACGTATCCGCAGGCTGTATCCGGATGCATAACAAAGATGTCCGTTGGCTATACGATAAGATCAAAGTCAATACGCTGGTTCTCATTCAGAAATAATACACTGCATAAGTAAAGAGATGACCTCTGAAATCGACGGGGGTCATCATTTTTTTATGCCCATCTGATCCGAGACCAAAATCGTACCAACATGCGAGATTTCCTTCACATTCTCAAGCTCATCGATAGATTGCAGAGGATCATATCATCAAGGCACAAAAAGATGGATTAAACAAATCCTATCGTTTTCAAAAAATCATCAATTTTAAGAGTGGTATCATTATATGACTTATTTGGGTGGCTTCCATAGTTGGGGATGCCATGCTCCATGCCTTCATATGTAACAAACGTCACGTCATTACCTTCATTTATCATGAGATTAACGAAGTTTTTATTTTGCTCATATAGTTCGTCGGCTGTTCCGCATAGCCATAAGGTTGTAGGTAAGCACTTTTTAATATTGTGAAGAGGTGACAGTTCCATTGCCCTATCAAGCAGTTCCGGGTAACGTCTCCTCATGATATCAACACCATCCATTCCAGCACCGAAAACGACTAACGCATTTGGAATATAGTTTATACTTTGATTATCACTGTCATCGTTTACATCCTCAAACATAAGGACACAGCAATGTATCCACCTGCAGATGAACCACACACAACAATTTTATTGGGGTCTACTCCCAAGTCATCGGAATTCCCCCTCAACCCGAACAGCGGATTTAACGTCACAAACTGCTTGAACTGGAGAAAAACCTTCATCATGACCTGTCCTATAGTCAACACAGATTGAAACTATACCCTTTGAAGAGAAATACTTTGCTTGATGTTGAAAATCTGCTGGCGTTCGTGGCCCCTTCCCAAAACTACCACCAACGAAGAATAAAATAGCTGTTCTGTCCTTTTTGCGGGATTCAGGCTCTAATATATAAAATTTTAATTTACGTTCCCCTATTTCTTTATAGGGTATTTCATTCACAGGATAATCAAATTTGACAACTCGCACAACCAACTCCCCCTTTCGCTAAATGCTTCAATAATTATACTATTATATTCCAATTTACATCCAGTAGGATAGGAACCTACATGTACTCAAGGTTGTTGAAGATAACTGCCCGTTTATTAAACTCCCTCATGTCCCGTTCGTTCAACAAAAACAACCGATCGTGCCGACCGGCTGCCGTCGTGACTCTATAGCGGAATTACTATCTCTATTATTTATGCTACGGGTCTCCGCGAAGTTTTTGGCCATCCCGCAATCGATAGCCCGTTATCAAAATCATACTTTATTAACAAAAAAGAATATGTTTCCGTAGTATTTCATAAACCTTCTATAATCGTCATTTCCTTTCATAACGATTATGGTCGGATAAGCATTTACTTTGCGTTGTTTTAATACGTTTAATAACTTCTTCTGAACGATGCAATGAAATTTGCCTTCTTCGTACTGAACAAGAAGCGGTGGTGGTGCGGCTGCATGGTCATCATCTTCAGCTTCATGGTTTTCCTCGATCTCTATTTCATCACGCTGAATGAGACGCAGTGGAAACTTTACAACTCCGATATATAGATGATCTTCCTTCACGAAATCGTGTAGAATGGGAATAACTTTTCGGGTAAGCAGCAGATAGCATTGAATCCATTCTTCCAACATCCCGTCATTCGCATACTGTACAGCTGACTCCAAAGTCGGGGCATATGATAAATGTCTATTGTTCTTCTTCGAATAGATGATTTTTTTTACGGAATCCAAGGATAAAAAGTATTCGTCCGCAAGTTCCGAAACCGTAACGCCATGAGCATACTTATTACGAATCATGAGGTTGCGCTTCTGCAGTTGATCTCGGTAACCAGACGTCTCACCCCAAGCCTTTTTTTCCTCACCAGTAGGAATATAAAGAAGTTTGCCTGCCGCGTATTTCTGGATTTCTTTCAATAGCTCCTCTGGTATCACATCGCCAGCATTTTCATATTTCATATCATCACCATCTATAAGGCGTATAGTCGATCTTTCAATTCGCTAATGGATTTCATGATGGACATGCAGGATTCCGTGTCATCAATCGATGCATGCCAACGCAAGGTATCGATCCCTTTATAATAAGCCATACATAAGTATCTTTCTTTAAAATCCGGTATGACGATATCCCTTTTCTTACAATACTCAGCTAACAGTTCTGGTATCTTCAAGTAAGGCTTATTTAAGTCCATAATGGCAAAATCCAATAGGAAATCGCAAATGCCGGATCTGCTCCAGTCAGGGAAACCGACAATCGTCTTCCCATCGGTAATCATATTCTCGAAAAACGTATTATTATTAACCAAATACCGATTTCCTTCACAATAACGAGTTCTACCCTCCATTTCCTTAAAGTATTTCTCAAAGAAATCACGTTCTAAAACCGTTGTTTCGAACATTTCCCTCCAATTAAACCAATACCCCTCATTATCCTCTGCAAATGTATCGATCAAAAATTCCCTGCAGGTCCCATATTCTGTTTTACAATCATCATTAAATTCACCATAGCCTTCAACTCCCGCTATATCTGATGAACTGATCTCAAGAATCTTGTCAAAAAACAATTCGTAGCTATCTGCAAACTGTTGTGGGCTTAAATGATCTGCAACAAATCCATTAGGTGTCATACTTACCTTTTCAGAGAGCATCGCTTTAATGATATTATCTTTTCCCATCATTTGATCGTCCCTTCCATTTTCACATTGTAATAACATCAGCTGCGCATCTGATATGGAAATATCATAACATTGGGAAATTGCTTGGTTATAGGCAATGAATACCTTTACTTAACTTTACATATATGACGGCACAGGGGCTTGAAGCAAAAAAAACATAAACCCGCTTGGAGCTGTTCCACCGAGGAGCTTGGCCCATTCTAATCCAAAATTAAACTATCCTACTAGTTAGCTTAGTAAATTGCTTTTTTGCCACTCTATCCACTTATGAGCAATACCGAGTCTTGTCTCGGTACTTCTATCCAAATACCAGCACTGACCTTCACGCCTCTCAGGCTCCGAGTCGAAATTCATACCGGTAATCTGTTCAAGCGTATTGCATCGTTGACCAAAGATAGAGACTCTTTGATTTAGCGCATCATTCTTTAGCCCTGAAATGCTCTCGTATCCGTCGAAAGCAGCCCGTCTTGTTCTCATTATTCAAGTAAACTGCCCGTTAGAGGTCAATTTGATCAGTTGTCTTTTTTTGTTGACACAGGAAACAAAAAAAGCTATGATGTTATTGTTTCCACAGTAAACAATAATGAGGTGTCTTATGGCTAAGGATGAGGAATTAAGCCGAATTTTTAATCGAGTTTCGGAAAGGCATAACTTAATTAAAACGATAGAAGAGAAAAAATTTAAGTTCATGCGAGAGAACACGTTTATGGAAGTTCACTGCATCGATTTCATCGAGAAGATGGAAGACGCTAATGTGACCAAATTGGCTAATGCTTTTCAAGTCACCAGAGGTGCGATCAGCAAAGTGACCAAACGATTAATCGAGACGGGAGCCATAGAACGATATCAGAAGCCCGACAATAAGAAGGAGATCTACTTCAAGCTTACGGACATCGGCAGAGAGATCTATTGGGAACACGAAAAAATGCATCAGACAAGAATTGAAAGAGACAGTGGATATTTCAGTCAATTAAGCAATGAGGAAAAGGATAACCTTATTCAGATTTTAAACAAAATTTATGGTCAGATCGCCGAAGAACTAAAAGAATTGGGCATGGACAATTACATCTGATGAAAGGAGGTTGAAATATGACAGTTGAAGTTAGTAAAACGGAGACTTCTCGGGTGAAAAATTGCAGGTTGGCGTATTACATTCTCTCGTGGGTGTTAATGATTTGTATCCTCGTACAAGTATTTCTAGCCGGAGTGGCTTTGTTCGATCATTCGGAAGCTTGGAACTGGCATAGGACGTTCGTTCATATGTTTGAATATATTTCGATAATCCTGTTCATTCTCGGCATCATCGGTAAGCTTTCCCGGAAGATGATCTGGGGGAGCCTCGGTTTATTTGTCCTATTCAATATTCAATATTATACGGCGCATGGCATTGCAGGGGCTCTGCATCCCGTTCTGGCCCTTGCCTTGTTTTGGGGAACTCTTGAATTGGTACGAGGTTCTTATCCATTTTTAGTGAAGCGAAGATAGCTCGAAACAGGAGGGATACTACATGGTAAAATCGGGGCGTGTGAAGACCGAAGGCGATGAGTTATATTATGAAGTTCGGGGAGAAGGAGAACCGCTTTTAATGATTTCAGGCGGTAGTGGAGATGCCGGATTTTATTCGTATGTGGCCGATATTCTTGCAGACGAATACCAGGTAATCACGTATGACCGCCGCGGCAATTCGCGCAGCACCAGAAACGACCCGCAAAATTTTGAGGTTAGCCAACAGGCGAGAGATGCGGTTGCGGTATTACAAGCGGCCGGTCACCGATCAGCGTATGTTTTTGGGAATAGCGGAGGTGCCATTTTTGCGCTAGAAATGGCGGCAAGACATCCTCAAGCAGTCAAAGCAATGGTTGTCCACGAAGCGCCCGTAATCAGAGTGCTTCCGGATGCCGAAAAATGGCAAAGATTTTTTGCGAATGTTTATCGGACGTCATTTCGATTCGGCGTTCAAATGGCAAGCTTCAGGTTCAATTTGTCCCTTTCCATCCCGTTCAGTGCTTTTAAAAGTGTTCCAAAAGATTTTCAAAAACGTGTAACGGAAGCGAATAATGAAAGTTTCTTAATCAGATACGAAATGGTTCCCGGCGTGAACTATATGCCCGATATCGAGAGGATTAAGCAAAACGGAGTTAAAATGTTTGTAGCAGCAGGCAAGCTGACGCTGGATAAAAGGAAATATTATGGGCGAACAGCTCCCATCTTGGCGGAAAAGCTTGGTTGCGAGATGGTGATGTTCCCGGGACATCATATTTCTTTTTTTGATATGCCTCAGGAATGGGCGGCTGTCTTACGGGATGTTCTTCATAGGGAGAGCTGCCTCCCGGTCGAACGTACAAAGAATCGGTAATGAGGTGAATATATTGGAGGTCACTAAACCTCAAAGAAACGAAAATGAAATCATGATTGGAGAAAATTCGGCAGCCGCGTCTTAGGTATTTATCAAGCTATTGTGTCCCGTAAGTTCAATCATCTAACTTCAATAACAAAAACTGCTGATGTATCACCTTTCGAAAATTCACCATCATCGGTTGTCCAGAATGCTGAAATCCCGTAGTAATAAGTACCTTGTTCTTTGGGAGCATTAAAAGAGCCATTTATCAAAGGAATTTGTATTGTTTTATCATCGACAAATTGCTGAATGTTCAACCCATTAGGTGCTGGTTTATAAGCAAATGAAACTGTAATGTCTCCTTCAGAAGTTATAGCAGTAGGAGTAACCCCTTTTAACATCGTATTTCCTCCTGCATAATCTACACATCCTAAATTGCCCCAACAATAACTACTCTGGATAACTGGAATTTGAGTTTGCCCCGAAGTAACACTGGGAAGAGGTGGGGATTTTTTTATAATTCTAATACCAACGCTCCTAGCGTATCCTTCAAACCTTGTATTTGCTACAAGTTTTCCTACAAAAGGAGTTAAATAAATGAACACTACCAGTAAAGCTAAAAATCCCGTAACAGATATAATAAATGTTTTTTTTCGACGCATCCCAAGCTCCCTTTAACATAAAATCACCTATATATAGACGTGGTCTTACCGTATTAGTTACATCATCTCATTTGAAAATGTATTAAACTAATCAGCCCTTTACTAGAGTAAAGGGCTGGTCTTCCCAGCCCCTCCTCATCAAACTAATACCACTCCATGCTAATTTAGCTGTAACATGCTTAGTTTCATTTCCGGCTATCGTGTCCCGTTAGCTTAGAAACTAAATCGAACTGAATGCAAACATTATTTCAGCTTCACAAACTAGCTCATTGTTTACTGTGGCGACACCTTTTCCTTTGACAATCTGTCCCTTGATTCGCGTCACATCGAATACAAGATTGAGTTTGTCTCCTGGTTTTACTTGCCGTTTGAACCGACAATTATCAATACCAGTCAAAAAACCTAATTTATGATTACTACTCTCACCATTGGACATCACGATACCACCGACCTGTGCCAGTGCTTCTACAATTAAGACACCAGGCATGACGGGATAATCGGGAAAGTGACCAAGGAAAAAAGGTTCATTGAATGTCACATTTTTAATTCCAACGGCTTTCTTTCCTTCAACAATTTCTAAGACTTTATCGACCAAAAGAAAGGGATATCTATGTGGAATAACTTCTTTAATTCTATTAATATCGAGCATGGATTGCCTCCTTTGATATTGGCTTATAACCATTTTACCGTCATTTAGCAAAATCGCCCACAATTATACTGCCCTCTAGTTGAGTAATCCTTTTTAATGCCCATCTGATTGTCGGAATAGCCATTCGTCTTGTTGGATGTGTATCGGTTACAAATAAGGCCTTACAGGAATCCTCTCGGCTCGCGAGATACTTCATCAACCACACTTTACACTCGGTTATAAAGTAAACCTCCCTCTGTTTTGAACCTTTTCCATTTACAATAGCGGAGCAGTTCTCCCAGTTCAGGTCTTTAATGTTTAACTTCTCCACCTCTCCAACCCGGCAGCCGGTACTGTAGAGAAACTCCTGAAGTGCTCTTGCCCTCCGGGACTGGCAAGAAATTTTCAAATGAATGACATCTTCTTCGATCAAAAACTTAGGAAAACGCTTGTCCATTTTGTATTCGCGTAACTTTAAAGAGGGATTTGCCTCAGAAATATCCAGGTCTCCTAGCTCTCTTAGTAACATCTTGAGCTGCTGGGTGTAGGCTTTCAAGTTAGTGTAATCAACTAAATTTTCTACGCTCCCGATCCAACTGTTCACATAACGTCGTCAAGCTTTCGGCCACAGTTTGATGAGCTGTGTCGATGACGATGTGATCTCGGTCCCAAGTATCGTACTGTCGGTTCCTGACCTTCTCCCACGTGGGTAGAACAAAGCCGGGAATATCGGCTACACGTGTTTCGATGCGATGCCTGTGTTCACGAACGTCAGAGCAGACCACTTCGATTTCCACAAACGGAGTTTCAAGAGATTCCGCTACGTTGCGCCAAGCTTGGCGCGTTACTTGGAGGGGATTGACTGTATCTGCTATCACATCGAGGCCCAACCGGAGATTCTGCGATGCAATCGCATAACACACGATGTAACCCGCAGGTCCATCGACCCACGTTCCAGCATCCCGCATAGCCTGCTCGACGACATCAACCCGGAGATACGCGGCCTGTAACTCTCTAGCCAAAGCTGACGATAACGTGGACTTCCCGGTGCCTGGCAACCCGCTAAATATATATAGCATTAAACTCGCCTCCTTCACAAAACTGTCCGTTAGCGAAACGCAGCTCCGATCTAAGTCGGCAGCCGAGTTTTCGTTATTTTTCAAGCTATAGTCCCCCGTTAGGATAACGTAAAATGCCGCGTACGTGAGGATGGGGAATAGGAAATCATTTACAAAATAGCGTTTGGTAGCATATGATTTTAATATGGGCCCAACGGGAATTGCATCGGATTCCAGCCTACGTCTATTGGGGCCGATTACGTCGGCAATGAAATCAAGCTGAAGGAGATAAATAAAAATGAAGAATAGATTCGAATTTACTGCGGTCGTCTTAATGGGCAATGGCGAGTTAACAGACGACTTTACCATCGATCTTGCCAAAATGGTTGACCGTTTGACCGCACAGATGGAGATCGCCAAGAAAGCGCTGCACACCATTGCGGAGAGTTCAGAGCAAGGTAACGAGGCATCCAAGACCATTGCCACAGAAGCTCTAGAAGCGATTGAATAGGTATGTTCTAGTCACAGTTCGGCAATGTTTAAATATTAAACTATCAATATAACCTTGATTCGCTAATTGAGTATTGATTCTTGATGAATCATTTCTACCACCGACATGTCTTAATTGAACGATCGTTCCTCGTTAACGCAACGAAGCTATCGAACGATCTGCGGCAGCTTCGTGGTGTTGTTTATTGAGCTCTCATTTCCTAAGTTGTTGTGTATTTTTTTATATTAATATTGAATACTAATTTCCGGGCAATTGGATGCCGCGCCAGCCGCTTACATCGCATTGGCCATATTCATTATCACCCACAGCAACCACCGTGCCGTCCGATTTAAGCCCTACGGTATGGGCACAACCCGCCGCAATCGCCACAATATCGCGCCAATCACTTACATTACATTGGTCATGTTTATTCAAACCCACAGCCGCCACAGTACCGTCCGATTTAAGGCCGATGGTATGATTACTACCCACCGCTATCGCCATAATACTGCGCCAGCTGCTTACATCGCATTGGTCATGTTTATTCAAACCCACAGCCGTCACCGTACCGTCTGATTTAAGACCGATTGTGTGAAGATAACCCGCCGCGACCGCCACAATATCGCACCAGCCGCTTACATTGCATTGGCGATACCGATTATTACCCACAGCCGTCACCGTGCCGTCCAATTTAAGACCGATGGTATGCCAGTCACCCGCCGCGACCGCCACAATATCATGCCAACTGCTTACATTGCATTCACCTTCATTATTTCGGCCCACTGCTACCACCGTGCCATCCGATTTAAGACCAATGGTACGACGCCAACCCGCTGCAACCGCTACAATATCGCGCCAGTCGTTTACATCGCATTGGTCATACTTATTCCAACCCACAGCCGTCACAGTACTGTCAGATTTAAGACCAATTGTATGAGCATTCCCCGTGTTCGTCGCCATATGAACATTACCAGCCGCGACCGCCACAATATCGCGCCAGCCGCTTACATCACATTGCCCATATTTATTATCACCCACAGCCGTCACCGTTCCGTCCGATTTAAGCCCAACGGTATGACGAGGACCCGCCGTTATGGTATCTTTAGGCCACCGTTTCACCTTTAACATCGCTTCTTTCGGTGAAGTGTAATCCATATTTTACCTCCTTGAAAACATGACCTATTTTTTTATATACGTTTCATCGTAGTCAACTGTACTACGAGAGTTGTACGTTCCATACTATAATAAGCGAATTATTTTTATTCATAATAACCCCTCCACTTTTAGGTCATAGCCTTTGTTAGAAAATATAGACAAAAAAGTAAAATTATGATTTTATAAGAGTACATAAAAAATTTGGATTATAGGAGTCTGCTTAATATGAGTGATTTAGTAAAATTACCGAAGGCTGCTGTCTTTGGAGCTGCAAATGGCGTAATGTTCATGACTTTTTTTGGAATGCTTTGGGCTTCCATTGGTATTATTGGTTCACATGAACTTGGAGCTCCATGGTTACTTGTTCTTTCGGGTATTGTGACATTAATCTTACTTATCGGAGCCATTTCGCTTTTTGGTAAAGCTCGTAACATGAACAATGCTGTTACACCGAACGAGAGGGAACATTGGAAAAAAATAAATCGAAAATTTGGTTTGATCTTTGGTCTAGAAGGTCTTGCGATCTTTATTGCAAGTATAATTTGTAACATAACCAATCATTTTGAAGTCTTTTTCCCTATCATGGCTATCATTGTTGGTATTCATTTTTTTCCTTTAGCTCAATTGTTTCGAGAAAATTTTTATTATGGTACAGGTGTAGTGCTCTGTATTCTAGGCATTATCACTTTCTTTTTACCAATGAACGCCACTCTTGGCAATGTATCTCTGATTGCGACGTCTACTTTTATCGGTTTTGGGTCTGCTTTGACGCTATGGGTGACAGGTTTGAGAATCTGGATAACCATACTCAAACAATTGAAACAAATATAAAAAAGTGCGATGGGTGAACTGTACCTCCAATTGTTAGATACACATAACAATTAGAGGTGCAGTTTTTTTATTATGACCAAGTATTCTTATGAAACCAAATTAAAAGCTATTGCGTGCGAGGATACTAGTTCATATAAAGAAATTACCTCCCCCTGCATCAATTCGATCAAACTTTAAAGCGTAAATTACACGTTAGTTTAGCACCTAATATTCTAATAAAGATCACGGTTTGGAGAAATACTCTTTATGGATTACAGAGGAGGTGAACTATAAAATGAGCACTAAAACCAACCCCAAAAAAAACAAACCAAAGCATAGCCCATCACGATCAAACGACCCGAACGATCAAGGAAGATCTAGAATACAAAATAATTCGAAGTAAAGCTGACAAAAAAATAAGTTTGGGAATTTTCAAAAATGTTAACGGAGGTGATAATTATGCCTACAAGCCGGAATCATCAAGGGGCGCATGGGATAGGACAAGTTGAAGAGCAACTGAACCAGCAGGCAAATGCAACGGATTCCATCCAAGGAGGAAGTAAAACGGATCGTGAAATTGCTAAAGTGGCAAACCGTGATGCACAAACCTCGTTAGATAAGATTATCGATAGTTAAGAACGAGGGGTTTAGTGAACTGCAGGCTGCCGACCTAGCGGCAGCCTGGTTATAACAATCTGCTGAGAATTCACACTTCCCCACTTATATGCCAATAGCCTTCTGTTTTTTACTTGGACTATCATGTCCCGTTAACTTAACTTATTCTTGCCCATCGGTAATAAACTTTCTCATCATAGCTTACAACCGCTACGGTCTCCTTGCTTTTAGATCCCTTGATTTTATAAAACACATCTCCAGGTGGAGTTTTACATTCTGAGACACTACATGCTATAGGTTCAATTCCAATTTTTTCGCCTATTTGCTCTTTAGGTACTTGTACTCCAGTAAAACCATATATATTATCTTCTATCGTAACAGTATAAATGTAACTTTTATCATCATCTGATTTTGGATTGTTTGAACAACCTGAAATTATGAACAAAGCAAATACGACAATCAGTAATGCTTTATTCAAATTAGTCCCTCCTTTCATCTAAATCCCCAACTTTGGAATATTATTCAGACGTTATAAAATTCTATTTGTTGCGCTAACCTGAACGTTACTCCAATGAACAAGAGGAGCTGCATCGCTGCAAACTCCTCCACTATCGTTATCCGTAAGTTATATAAATTTGTCGTCTGTTTTTATTGAGTGTCTTCGTCACTTTTGTACTCCAAAATATCACCGGGCTGACAATCCAAAGTCTTACATATCGCTTCTAATGTTGAAAAACGAACCGCTTTTGCTTTCCCGTTTTTCAGAATGGAAAGATTCGCCATAGTAATTCCGACCCTCTCCGAAAGTTCTGTTACGCTCATTTTCCTTCTTGCCAACATCACATCAACATTGATGATAATCGCCATGATATTCACCTCAGATCGTTAAATCATTTTCTGATTTTATATTAATAGCTTCTTGTAAAAGTCTTTGGAGAACAGCAGCAAAAATGGCGATCACCATAGAGGCGAAAATAATGGTCAATCCGATTGGTATGAAACTTGGAGGGTCAATTTTCTTCGCCATGAGATAGTAGAGTGGCATACCTAGCAGGTACAAGGTACTGATTGTGATGGCACAGTATTTTATATTCTTTAAAGCCTTTACGGATAATTCCGAGAACGCTTGGTTCTTATCAATATAGCTTAAAAGTTTAAAAGCTTGATACAGAGCAAAGTAAAAAGGTATCGTTGCCGCGTACATATCGATTAAAACGAGAGATTTCATATAAGCAATATCTGGATACGATTCTCCAGCAAAATCCCCGATCTTAGGCACCAAAAATATGCACAATGCAAGAACTGGGATTCCAATAAGAATATCAGCCATCTTCAAAAAGAGTGTTGTTCCCCGTTTCATAAAGAGCACCTCGCTAATTTAATTATAAAATGAATTTAACACACAATCTATTGTTTTACAATAAATTTGCATCGTTTATTATTATATTGTTATTGTTAATGGAATATCCTTTTTTTATTTTAAGCAAAAAAATAAAAAGCATTTCTTATTACAAAGAAATGCTCTTACTTTAAAATGTTAAATTTACAACTTGTTCAACTAAACTGCCATCCATCCATGCATCAGCTTTTCTAATCGAAAATTAAAGGAAAAGTAAATGTAACAAAAGCTGCCCAAAGTCCATAGACCGGCAAATACTTAGTAACGGCATCTTGGATGGTTGAAGGCCCGGTTTTATTTCGTAGAAAACGCATATAGGAGAGCATAATCCAAATTAGATTGGCCCAGATAAGTATGTTTACACCTAAAACAACAAGTCTGTTGGGCGTAATCCCATAAGAAGAAAGCCTGAACACTATTGCTGATAAAGCTACACTGTCAATGATAAGAGCAAGAAAAATAAGGGTAAAATTTATATAATCAGAAATGCTTCTTTTCTCGTCTATGCCGCTTTCGGTAATGGAGAATATGGTGACGGCCAATACACTAAGGAGTATTCCGTTAGGAAATTGCGATCCAAGAATGGATTTTTTCCGACCCAAATCACCGTTACAAGATAGACCAACAATGTGACTAGTACAAGAGGACTAAAAATTTTGGCTATATAGGGTGCAATATTTTTTGAAAGTTTTAGGTTCCTTGATACCAGGTATGCAGTCACAATAGCGAGAGCAGCAGCACCAAATAAAACGACATTTTTAAAATAAAATTGAGATATATCCATGCCGACAAATCTAAATAACTGCATGGTTAATGCTGTTAGCAGCATTCCGCTGATTGCCATGCTGGCGTAGAATATGCCAAATTCCCCATTAAATTTAAGATAGGCTAATCTAGTGCTGCCTTTTCGATATTCATTTCCTGTAAATGCAAGCCCTAATACTACCCATAAGAAAATGGGAAGGTGTAGATAAGCCAGAATAATACTGTCTTTATGCTCAAGTGGCAGTATATTAAGATAAAATCCGGAGATTAGAAATAACGATGCGAGGGTGTAAAAAACATTTTTTTGGGGAGTATTATTACATACAAAATAGGCTGCAATAAAGGGAAGTATGCCAAAAATAAGGTTGACAGGGGCTATCGCTTGCTGTTCGACAAAATGAAAAATGATCCTGGTGCTTATTCCAGCAAGAATTGCTAAAATGCCCATGGATAAGAAATTCTTTTGTAGCAAGGAAGTTTTTTCTGTATTTCCGTCTCCTTAAAATACAATCTTTCATACCAAACGGCAAGAACCTGCGAATCAGGGTTTTGTTCCCAGGCGGATGACAATGACTTTTTAAAAACTTCGGGTTCTTTTCTAAACATTCTCTCCAGCTCATGGGGGTTAGCAATATTTTTAATAATCAGGTTGTCCATGATATACCTCCCCTAATAAATGTAAAATTCGTTCCTACCTTCCTCCACAATGTTTCTTAACCAAACTTTATTAGCCTTGACCGTCTTCGTCACTTTTGTATTCTAAAATGTCTCCAGGTTGGCACTCTAATGCTTTGCAAATTGCCTCTAAAGTTGATAGCCTAATTGCTTTTGCTTTTCCATTTTTCAATATAGAAAGGTTAGCCATTGTTATTCCAACCCTCTCCGAAAGTTCTGTTACGCTCATTTTTCTTTTAGCCAACATCACATCAATATTGATTATAATCGCCATGTTAGTCACCTCAGACCGTCAAATCATTTTCTGATTTTATAGCAATAGCCTCTTTTAAAAGCTTTTGGAGAACAGCAGCAAAAACGGCAATCACCATGGAGGAAAAAATTATGACCATTCCGATAACTATGATACCTGGGGCATCGTCTTTCTCCGCTATGAGATAGAAGAGTGGCATGCCTAACACATACAAGATACTGATTGTGATTGCACAGTATTTTATATTCTTTAGAACTCGTACGGATAATTCCGAGAAAGCTTTGTTCTTGTCAATATAGCCTAATAGTAAAAATGCTTGATACAGAGCAAAGTAAAAAGGTATCGCCGTTGCATACAAATCGATGAATACGAGATATTTCAAATAAGAATGATCTGGATACAATTCTGCCACAAAATTCGCAATCTCTGGCACCAAAAATATGCACAAAGCAAGAACTGGTATTCCGATAAGAATAACAGCTATCTTTAAAAAGAGTGTTGTTCCTCGTTCCATAAAGAGCACCTCGCTTATTTAATTATAAAATGACTTTAACACACGATTTATTGTTTTACAATAAATTTGTATCGTTTTTTATTATATTGTTATTGTCAATGGAATATCCTTTTTATTTTAAGCAAAAAAATAAAAAGCATTTCTCATTACAAAGAAATGCTCTTACTTTAAAATGTTAAATTTACAACTTGTTCAACAAAACTGCCGTTACTTCAATAAATCAAAAAGGAGACGCCTCAAGCAAGCTCCTCAACTATCGTTCTCCGTTAGTCTAATGACCATTGAATGAACCTGAGCAAAAAATAATGCAACAGCATCCAAAAAGTTATTACCCCGAAATCAGGTCTTTATTAACAACACCACCACCAAAAGTGATTTGATAGCCGTTAATATCTTGGAATGTAAACTCACTCCAGTGATTTGTGTAATGCGGCTCTCTAATGATAGTTATATTTTTTTCGATTATTTCCTGAGCAAGCAAATCTACTGCATTGGTGTAACAATACACATCAAAATATTGCTCCGAATAAATGGAACTAATCGGTTTGACCTCATCATCATTTCTAACTTCAAACAGAATGAGAGTCAGTTTATCTCTAGAGACATGGTGATGTAATACTTTCGATCCAACCACTTCATGTTTAAAGCCAATCTCGGAATAAAATCGAATCGTTTGTTCCAGATTCTTGACTAACAAGACGAACGAGGCTCCCTCGAGGTTGACTACTGCTTGCTCACTCATTTTATCCCGTCCTCTTCCGATTGCATTGTTATCTATATTAATTTCTGTACGACCACCGAATATTATTTCGCCTTCTCTGAAGGCTTCAACTACTTTCAAAGCCTTAGGTACTACCATAGGTCTGTATCCATCGGTATTTTGATCAATTTTTGTATCTGTAACCAAAGATAAGACCTCCCTTTTTAATAAAATTAACCTATCTAGTGCACATGGCTGTGACTGTTTTCATTCGAATTCACAGTATTCTCTCCATTCTCCTGCCATATAGACAACCCTTTAAACATTACACAAAAACGTTAATTCCTCACTCCACTTTGGAGCAAATCATGATGACATTGCCATCCGGATCTTTGACCGTAAAGAATGCCAACTCCTTACCATACCTTTCAATGTCGGTGAAGACCGATACGCCATTCAATTCCAAATAAGCTTTGGAGGCATCAACGTCATGCGTAAGCAGCATAAAGAGGGTTTCGTAGTCATCTCCTTGCTTAAATCGATTGTTATCCAGCAGCACGCCAGCCCCGCTCTCCGTTTTCAAGTCATAAATAGAATTCTCTTGCCCCGATTCATCCTCATGGTAAGGTAGCCCGAGCACTCTACTATGAAATCGAATCGCTCGATTCATGTCTGTTATATTTAAAAAGATTCCGCCGATATGGTTCAAGATGGGACTATCCGTGTCCTCCAATCGTTCGATGACCTCTGAGATATAATCAGATTGCGTAACCATGATCGAGTTGCCGTCCGGATCGTTAAACCTTAAAAATGCCAATCCGGAATGCGGCCGCTCTATCGGAAATATCGGTCTTATACCTAGTTCATCCAGGAAATGGTACGATTCCTCGATGTCGGAGGTTTTGTACATGAATCTGACATGAGGCGTATCCGGCTCGTTGCTTCTGTTGTCATCCAAGATGATACCGGTTCCCCCTTGTAGCATCAACCAATAAACGTTTCCCCCGTTTAATCTCTCTTCCAATAGGGGTAGTCCCATCATCATGCTATACCACTCGGCAGAACGGCGAAGATCGGATACATGAACAAATACGCTTTCTACAACATTATCGATCGGGCTTTTGACAAGTTCCATACTTTTCTCTCCTTTCAGTAAGTTAGTTGTTCCAACTGAATAAATCTTGAATGCTACCGGAACACGTTTCGGCCTGTAGTTGTCTGGATTCCCCCATGGTGGACAACCATTGTCATCCATTTTTTTGAAATTGGCGTTGTGCCCCACCCTATTGTTCCTCCCTTAGTAACCGCAGTATCTTCGATCCTGATTAACCCAGATGTAATGGCCGTCGGGCGTATAAAACTTGAGATAGCCGCCGCAGCCGGTAAACTCTAGATCTTCCTTCACTACCCCTCCATTCTCCAACACTCGTTCCTTCAGGACCCCTATGTTTTTCGAGTGAAGTTCTAATGCATGCTTCGGGCGACCGTCCAGGATCCAGTACATTGGTTGCAGGTTCTCTTGATCCCTCGTATGTACCAATCGTATCATCGGTTGATTCTCTTCGCCGCCGTTCACCGCCATATAGATCGCATCCTCATCTGATATGACTCTTTCAAACCCCAGCGAACGCTCGAAAAATGCTGCCGTTCTCACCAGATCTGCGACGTACATCTGGACATGGTGGAAACCGGTAATATTGGATTCGAACCGATCGTTGATTCCGGAATCCGTTCGCTCGTAAGCCCCAATTAGATGGCCTTCTGGATCGCAAAAGGACATGTAGCCGTTCGAGGGTTCCGTTACGATTTCTGCCCCCGCTTGCAACAGCCGTTCGTGAAGATGAACCAGACTTTTAGCGTAAAAAGCTAGATATTCTTCCAGATTTCCGTTCAACGTTCCATGCAGATGTCGAAACTCCGAATCCGGGGTTTCCAGAATATGCAGACTCGGGCCCATTCTTGGAAATGTTTGTACGAAAACGTTGCTTTCAATCGGCCTACCCGGATAGGACAATGTCAACTCCAGCACCTCGACATAAAACTTCACTGTCTGCTTCAGTCTGGTAGCAGGTAACTGGACAAGCGTCATAAGATCGATTTCAGACTCAAGTCCATTCGAGAGGCTGGACGGCGGATCTTCTACATGATCCAATGATTTTTCAGCTCGCCCCATCATCACTTTGAACGCCTGTGTAACAAATTGAGGTTGATAGTTTTCTTCATTAACCTTCTCTGCGGAGTTTTTCATTCTGAGCACTCTCCCCTGATATGATAGGAATATAGACTTTCACGATAGAGTCCCGCTCTAGGTTCATTCCTTTAAATGTGTGATATTCCGCGAACCATTGCCGCTCTTCATCCAGCCGATAATTGCTGTTAGTCGTAATCCAACGGTGCATCTTATCTAGAACGCCAGTTAACAAGCCGTATGTCTTGGATACGCAGCAAGCATATGAACCAGACCCAATATGCTTCTTCTCAATTCCCTTCAGTGTCGAAGTTTCCGATTCAGCCGTAAGTATCCCGTTTTCCCACCAGTATTCTTCAGAATCTTCATTACCGTAATGATATGACATATAATATTTTCCTTCACCAGCCTGCCAGCTTCCGTCAGACCCTCTCTTGCACCAATCGATCAATCGCTGTTCGGCAACCATTTGAGCCTCGGCCCCGAAACCTCGGCAGAAGAAGGCAATTGCCTCAGTTAGCTCAACGACTTCTATCGGTTCGTTATGAAACTTTCGTTGCACGGGAAGATATAAGTTCATTCTCGTTACCTTACCGTTGTAAGCGCTGAACTCCTCGACGTATTGGTGCGTGCCGATCTCAAATGTGCTTTTCGGTAACCATTCGGATAATAGTCGGTCCCAACCTTCCTGAACGGTCTTCGGGGACGACGCTGTAACCTTTCTTACCGCATACAACCCGCCAATGAATGGCTCCTCAGTAAACGCTTCATCAACAATGCATTCCTCTTCATTCGTAATCAGTATCCGGTAACCATTTTGGGGTTTTCCGTTTTCTTCAGGAAGATCCACATTGTAACCGAAAATCCGTACCTTACTGTACCTTGTAAAATTACTTGCAACGAGTTTTTCGAAAACAATCCGGAAGGCCTCATTTTCTATGCCTACTTCTTGCTTGGAAATGTGCAGATACGCGTACATCTTGTTGGGCATGAACCGAATAACTTTGACGTCGGGAAAGCGTTCAGCTTGTTCCTTGTCTTCCTTGTAAGCGATCTGCTCGTGTAGACGGATCGATTCGAAGCTGAAGAATATTTCGGCGTTACGATATGCGGCCGGCGTCAACCCCACGATCTTCTTGAACACCTTGGCAAATGAATGATAAGACTCAAATCCGCTGTCCCACGCGAGTTCCTCCACGGTACGCTTCGAGTTTCTCAGGTGATTGGCAGCGACGCTCATTCTTCTTTTGCGAATGTAGTCTTTGACGGAATGTCCGGTAAGCGAATAGAACACCCGATACAATTGAGCAATCGAGATATAAGCTTCCTCTGCGATGCTGGAGAGATCAAGCTCCTCGTCCAAGTGTTCCTCGATATAGTCAATCGCCCTTTGTATTGACTCCATATAGCTCATTCTTTTCACCTGTCTCTATGACTTCTTGATTATCATTATAACAGAGGAATTTGTTCCCATTATGTTCAAAATTATCAAAAAATAAAGACTGCCAGTCGATAGACAGCCTTGATGGTTGAACTATAGTGTCCCGTCGCTTAATCTTGATCTGTTCTTGAATAATAAAGTAAGTACGCAAATGATAAATACTATTCCACCAAGGCTTAAAAGAATGCTCCCTTTCCATCTCAATTCTTATATAAAATTTTGAAGAATTATATTATATTGGTCAGTCCCCATACTCCTCCCCATTTTCAATCTCACGTAGTCATCTGCTTTTTCTGTACCCCATAAAATCGAACTCTTCTAAACCGTGCCGAGGCAACACAGCAAATTGGGCCTGTGTGCAGCGAATAAGTCGATCACTTTCCAGTTAATGACTTGATCTGTATAGTCATATATAATAGATTGATAGTCAATCATAATGGAGGAGGAATATCCTTGGACTCTACCTTGCAAATGTTAAAAGCCCTAACCGACGCCAACGGCGTACCCGGTCACGAAGACGAAGTGCGCGACGTTATGCGGGAGCACATTGCCCCTTACGCTGACGAAGTGACGGTTGATCATCTCGGCAGCTTGATCGCCAAAAAAACGGGCACAGCCCCGGACGGCCCTAAAATTATGGTAGCCGGACATTTAGATGAAATCGGTTTCATGGTGACTCGGATCGACGACAAAGGTTTCCTATACTTTCAAGCGCTCGGCGGCTGGTGGGAGCAAGTGATGCAAGCGCAGCGGGTGACCGTCATGACGCGCAAGGGGAACATTCCCGGCGTGATCGGCTCGAAACCGCCGCATATTTTATCGCCAGAAGCCCGCAAAAATCCAGTTGACAAAAAAGAGATGTTCATCGATATCGGCGCGGAAAGCAAAGAGCAAGCTACGGAGTTCGGCGTTCGCCCGGGCGACTCCATCGTACCGGTTTGCGAATTTACCGTGATGAAAAATGAAAAAATGCTGATGGCCAAAGCATGGGACAACCGCATCGGCTGTGCCATTGCGATTGATGTGCTGAAGCAATTGAAAGACGTCGAGCATCCGAATACCGTTTACGGCGTCGGCACCGTTCAAGAGGAAGTCGGCTTACGCGGAGCGAAAACGGCTGCAAATGTCATTCAACCGGATATCGGTTTTTCGGTTGACGTAGGGATCGCTGGCGATACGCCGGGTGTGAGCGAGAAGGACGCATTGGCCAAAATGGGCAAAGGGCCGCAAATTCTCATTTATGACGGATCGATGATCTCGCATCGCCGCCTGCGCAACTTCGTTACCGACACAGCGGATGAGCTCGGCATTCCTTATCAATTCGACTATGTTGCAGGAGGCGGAACCGACGCGGGCGCCATTCACGTGACAGCCGGCGGTGTACCGTCGCTTGCGATTTCGATTGCAACGCGATATATTCACACACATGCAGCGATTCTCCACCGCGAGGATTTCGAAAATGCCGTGAAGCTGATCACCGAAGTAATCAAACGATTGGATAAAAACAAAGTGAAGGAACTTACATTCGGCCAAGGGTAAGGAGCGACTGCACTCCGCCTTCCCTATTTGGTGCCACGAGCGATCGAAGAATTGAACTATCGTACTCCTTCGTATTATGAGGGTCAGCCAGTATTTCCTGGCTGACCACTTTTATTTCTGTGGTGTATTTGTCAGTAGGCGAGGCAGATCGATCGTTCCCTTGGGTCTATAACCCGTCGATTTATGAGAGGGAGAGTATTTTCATGAATCCAGAGATCGGTCTGGAATTCAGTTACTTCAATAGCGTTTTTATCCAAAAAGCATGCTCCTCAGTATATTGTTCCCCCATTCTCTTCACAAGAAATTAAGGTCACCGTTTTGGTGACCTTAATTTTGTTTGCTATTGATTTCATATTAGCAGTGCGTGTTTTACGTTGTGCTTATAAATGATTACTTTACCATTGAACCTCATCGACGCGCATGTTTTTATAGTAATAAATTCTGTCGTTTTCTGTGATCTCACGTAGAACCTTACACGGATTACCCACTGCAATCACATTTTGTGGGACATCCTTGGTAACGACACTTCCAGCACCAATTACACTGCCCTTACCTATGGTGACACCTGGAACAATAATTGCACCGCTGCCAATCCAAACATCATCTTCAATCACCACAGGCAATGCAAACATGCCACCTTCTCTACGCACGTCAGGATGTAGTGGATGATTGGTTACTGCAATGGTAACGTTTGGACCGAACATAACATGATTACCGATTGTTACCTTGTAATCATCTACAACGGTTAGATTGAAGTTAATGTACACATTACTGCCTATTGTCGTGTTGGAGCCATACGCCATATGGATGGGAGGTTCCATCCATACATTTTCACCCATGCTTCCAAAAAGTTCTCTCATCAGGGACAGGCGACCTTCCGTATCATCCGGGTGCAAATGGTTAATTTCAAAGCAAAGGGCCTTCCCTCGCTGACGTGCACGGGCAAGTTCGGCAGCCTCCGCCGGGTAATTATGGTCATGATCAGTAAATAATTGAACACTTGCCATTCTTTCATTAATATTCATATGTCATTCTCCTCTATTCGTATCGGTTACAACTTTATTATGCAAAATCTCTAGTGATATTTTTGAGCCACTTATACCGGCGGTAACGAATTAATGCGACTGGCAGCTTAATGATTTCATCCAAGCAAATGACTGCATATACGATAATTGGTGGTAACTGCCACACAAAAGCACATAGATATCCGAGTGGCAATATAATGCCCCACATGACTACCGTATCACACCAAAAACCAAATTTGGAGTCTCCGCCAGCGGGGAATATGCCACCAATGATTGTGGAGTTAATCGATTTAGCAATACAATAATAGGCGCATATATACAGCATTCCTTCAAGATAACCTTCTGCAGTATCATTCAAAGTGATTATGGAAAAGACCAACGGTTTACTAAGCAAAATGGTTATTCCTGCTAGAACACCAAGGATCAGTGCATACACGTTAATCTTATTACCGGACTGTCTGGCCATCTCCATGTCGCCATTGCCTAGATATTTGCCGATAAGAACAGCTCCGCCACTGGCAATTCCACCACTTAACACAATGGCTAAGTTCTTAATTACTGTTGCGACGGAATTGGCTGCTACCATATCGGCGCTAATATGACCCATAAATACAGCGGTTGCACTCATAGCACAGCCCCACACGATGTAATTACCTTGAACAGGAATTGTGTATTTCAAAAAATCCTTTAGCAAATTACGCTGAATGTTATCAAATACAGGAATTTGAAATCTGATATTCCCTCGTGTAATCGAATGCACAATGCAAATACCAAGTTCAATGTAACGTGCGCATACAGTCGCTAAAGCAACCGCTTTTATAGCCTTCTCAGGCATACCTGGAAATAAGACAAATATACAAAGAACGTTAAATAGAATGTTTAAAACCAGACATACCGAGCTAATCCATGCACTCACGCGCGCGTTCTCCATACTTCTGATCACACTTAGATACATCTGTGAAACTGCCATTGCTAGATAAGAAAACGAGCTCAATTGAAGAAACCCCGAGCCGTATCGTATCAACACTTCGTCATTCGTAAAAAGCCGCATCAGCATATCTGGAAAGAACAGTGAAAGCCCGAAAAAGAAAATAGTTATGCAAATCGAAAACAGACAAGCGATACTTAGTACGCGTTGTATCGACTTCACATCCTTCTTTCCCCAATATTGGGCCGTAAGGATCACTGCCCCTGTTGACAGTCCAATATAAAACAAGGTCAACACGAAGGTAATTTGTCCTGCCAGAGATATAGCCGACATAGCAGATTGGCTGATTGCGCCTAACATCAATACGTCTACCGTAATGACGGATGCTGATATAAGGTTCTGCAACGCAATTGGAATCACCAGGCTTATCAATTGACGATTGAAATCATGATGCTTTGAAATTTCTAATTGCACATGATTATGCACTTCTCTCCTCCCTTCCATTTAAAATGACATAACATAAAAATAGTACATTTTTATTTACGTTTCCATCATAATTGATTAAAATACTATCAAAATCGTATTTTGTATGAGGATGTGTTGCTGTGCACACCAAACTAGAGGTATTTTCTGATTTATCCGAACGTTTAAACTACAATTTGCCAAATTTCCAGCTATATGTACGCAAAGGCACTCTGCATCAATTTGACAAGTATGCTGCCGCATGTCATTGGCATCCGGATTTAGAGTTTATTTTAGTTCTTCAAGGGTCGATAGACTTTTTTGTAAACGGAAAAACGGTGCATTTAGATCAGGGGAATGGGATATTTGTTAATAGCAAACGGTTACATTATGGGTTTTCTGCCGATATGACCGACTGTACTTATATTGTGGTAGCAATTCATCCTTCGCTGCTTGGTAAGGATTCATGGGTCGGGATGGAGTATTGGGAGGAGAAATTCGGCTCAAACTCCGTTGATTATGTATTACTCACCGATGAAATTCACTGGCAACGGGAAGTTCTGCTCTCGCTTATTCAAATTTATGATGAGATGCATAGTCATACACGAAATCCACTTCGCTTACTATCGCAGGCTATGTCCCTATGTGCATGCATGGGAGATCATTTAACATCAAATTCAGGACATCTTGTAGTTGATCCGTCCTGGACAGTGGTTTGGAAGATGACCGGTTTCATTCATCGGCATTATGAGAACAAGATTACGCTTGATGAAATCGCATCCGCGGGTTCTGTATGCAGGAGTCAATGTTGTGAGTTGTTCAGCAGTTATATAGGTCAAACGCCGAATTCCTACCTGACAAGGTATCGCATCCAAAAAAGCTGTGAGATGTTGCAAGATACGGATAGAACGATCAGCGAGATAGCTATTTCGTGTGGGTTTCAAAGTGCAAGTTATTTTTCCTATGTATTTCGAAATGAGATGGGGATGGTTCCGAAGAGTTACCGCAAGCAAACAACCACCAATACTGTCAGGGAGTAGATTAACATCGACAATAAGAGTTGCCTGGTCGACAACCATAAATATTTGATCATGGATGACAAGAAGATTCTTTCTCAAAAATGGATGGTCAATTGGAGAAGCCGCTAATGCCGAATTTTTATTTCCTTAAGTATAAAGAAAAGTACCCCATAGAGTAGACCTTTTTTAGGTGTCTACTCTATGGGGTACTTTATAGATCAGGCTTATCCTTTTTCATGCATACATTAATTCACCATATCATGATAACTCTTTTCATCTACTACACGCCGAGCTGTAACATAACGATCTTGGTAGTACGTTTCCGTCAACTTGCTTATTCTTACTCCCTTACTACTAGAGGAGTGAGCGAATTGATTGTCACCTATGTAAATTCCTGCATGGGAGATACCCGTACTGTTCAGCGTTCCATCTTTATAAAAGACGACGATTCCCGCAGCACGAGCTCGAACGGCAGCAGCACTTTGAGCGGCAGCGAATAGTAACCTTCAAGGTAATCAACCAGCGTTTTGGCAGCAACTTCGCCGATTTGCGTTTTCGGCACTTGTACGCTCGTGAGGGGAGGCGACGTATACTGCGCGAATTCGATATCATCCATGCCGACGAACGCGATGTCCTGAGGAATGCGATAGCCTTTCTCTGAGACGGCGCGAAGTGCGGGAATCGCCAGTACGTCGCTTGCGCAAAACATTGCCGTCGGCCTCTCATCCTCCTTCAACCGTACGAGCATGTCCGACATTAAACTGTAGCTCATATCAACTTTCCAATTGGTATTTATTATCCAGCTCTGATTCAACCCGAATCCCGCTTCGAGCATGCCAACCTTGTAACCTGAAAATCGCTCATCCCCTTCCAATTCTTTAGAGAACGTTGGTCCCCCAATGTATCCGATTTTCGTATGTCCCTGCGCAATCAGATGCCTGACGGCAGCACGGGCGGCCGATATGCGGTCGCAGTCGACAACGGGTACGGACAAGCTGTCGTAGTTCAGGCTGACGCCGAGCACACACACGCCTTCTTCCTGCAAGACCTCGAACTGCTCCTTATTGTACCAGGCGATTGCAAGTATGCCTTTCACTCCCGTTTCCCGAATCAAAGAGCGCAGGTATTCGGGGCTTCCGACCTCCTCCATCGACATGAAGAACGCAGGAGTGCGCCCAAGCTCGTGCATCTTCTTGCGGAAGCCGGACATAACGGCCGTAAAATACGGATGAAAATCAAAGAACGACTGCGGCATAATGCATCCTATCGATTTCTCGGACGGATGTTGTAGTTTCTTCGCCTGCGGTGTCAGCTCTTCCTTTATATCGTAGCGAATCTCACTCGCTACTTCTAACACCTTACGCCTCGTCTCTTTGCTTACTGGGCGAGTCACATCATTGCTGATCGCGCGCGATACAGTGGAAATCGATACCCCGACCCGATCGGCGATATCCTTCAATGTCGGCAATTCGACACCTCCTTAATTATTCATAATCATTTGATGGAATTTGGTGTCAATATTATTGCACTCTAAAGGCTTGTATTAGACGAATTTATACATAATTTCCCCCTATTCAAATTAAGGAGCGTGACAACATCACGCTCCTAAATTCAACTCAAGTTATATTCATTATTTCTTAAAAGTCTCGTCATAGGCTTTATTGATTAGTTCCAGAGCTCGGTCAGAGCCAAGTTTTTTAACCTGTGGAATAACTTCCGAATCCCATTTATCAATGCTTTGCTTACCGATAATCACATTTACCGAAGCTTCCTCTACATAGGTATCAATAGCCGTTTTGAGGTCGGTATATTCTTTTTTCTCATTCGTATCGCTAAATTTTGCATCAAAGACTGCCTTGCCAAAGGCGTGGTTTTCTTCCAAAAATGCTACCGATTTTTTCATGGCAGCACCATTTAACTCAAAAGTATTAATAGCCGCTTGATTTACAACACCGAAAAGGCTTTGGTCGTTTAGCCCCGAATTCTTGATGCTGCCATTTGGTGTAGCAGGCGTTTGAAAATCCTTTAAAAATTTCACAGTACCATCGGAATTCTTCTGATAAGATTCGCCTTCGATACCAAATTGCATGGCATCGGTACCTTGCGGGCTGTATAACCAATTCAGAAAATTAACCAATTCATCTTTGTATTTCGTTTGGTTTGAAATCACTTTGTAGCTTGAGAAATAGCCGCTTAAAACAGCGGTACCAACTCTTTTATTGTTGTAAGCAGGTTGAAGCATCGCCGTAAATTCAAAGCCCTCTGGAATTTTACTTCCCATTCGTTTAACAATCTCGTCGCCAGCTTGCGGGTAGTCAATGGTCACCAAACCTTTGTTTGTAGCTAAGAGTTCATCCCATTCATCATCTGTTATCGTAGCAAAGTTTGGATTTATTAAGCCTTCGGAATACAATTTTTTCAAGTAAACCAACGTATCCTTGTAGGCTTGACTTTCTGGGCCGAATAAATATTTCTTCCCATCTTGGTCAAGGTAGAAAGAGGTGGACGTTCCTCTAAAGTAAGCTTGGTTAGCTATTAAGTGATTCGTACCCCATCTTACAAAATAAGGGTAAGAATCCGGGTAAAGTTTCTTCAGCTGAACTAAGGTATTGTATAAATCGTCAAACGTTTCGAATTTCGTGGATAGGTTGTTTTTTGCAAAAATATCAGTTCTACCCAGTAAAACTTCATCAACACGATATGGCACATCATAAATTCTTGGGGCGCCATAAAATTTGCCGTTAGGCGAACGAGTCAGATCCATGGCAGGTGGATATTTTTCCATGATTGCTTTGTAATTATCAAGCTTCCCTGCGTCCATATAAGGCGTTAAATCTAAGAATGCTCCTTGTGGACCATAACGGTCCGCATTATCTCTTGCTAATGTAATCAGATCCGGTAGTGATCCAGATGCTAACATGGTGTTCAATTTTTGTGTATAGTCTGCACGGGCTACGCTAATGGGTTTGATTTTAATATTTGTGTACTTTTGAATTGTCTTAAAAATTTCTTCGTCGCCAGTGTATGGGGTATTAGCCATAAAAAACCAAGAAACTTCAATGGGTTTTTCGCTAATTTTTTGTTCGGCGGCATTAGGGTCTGATGTCTGTGACGGCTCTGTGTTTTTGGCGGATTCGCTTGGCTTGCTGCACCCTGCAACTAACATCATGATAGCTACAAATAAGACCAAAAATCTTTTCAAGATAAATCTCTCCTTTTAATAAATTTTATGATCATCCTTTTATTGAGCCAACCATAAGACCCTTGACAAAGTACTTTTGTATAAAAGGATAAATACACATAATAGGAAGGGTAGTGATGACAATAGATGCCATTTTTAAAGATTCCGTTGCCGAGTGATTTAATTGAGCATAAGCGTCTTTTTCGCTTGGATTGAAGGTTGCAGCAACCAGAATACTTCTTAAAATCATCTGTAAAGGATACTTTTCGGTGTCATTTAAGTAAAGCAACGCATTGAAATATCCATTCCAAATGCCAACAGCTGTAAATAAGCCGATGGTTGCCAGGATTG